>NZ_CP129137.1:6997500-7597500 GCF_030406905.1 Streptomyces sp. HUAS CB01 | reverse complement strand
CTTCCGCAGGGAGCACGACGAGTTCGTCGGACAGGACGCCCACGACCTGCTGCACCGGGACCGCCACGGACGGCCGTTGCCCCGGAGCGGCTGCCGGCTGCGGGAGGCCCTGCTCACCGAACGCACCGGACAGAGCGATCTGGGGTGGTTCGCCTGCGGCGACGGCACGCTGCTCGGGCTCTCCTGGGTGATCACGCCGTGCTCCGTGCACCGGGGGACGGGAGCCCTGGTGCTGCTCCATCCGCGGGGACCGGCTCCCGCGCGCGGGGACGAGGAGGACCTCTCCACCCCGTTGACGGAACTCGACCGCCTCGCCCTCCTCGCGGAGACGACCACCCAGCTCACCTCGACGCTGGACGTGGACGAGGCCCTGAGACGGCTGGCGGCACTCACCGTGCCGCTGCTCGCCGACTGGGCTGTGGTGGACCTGATCACGGAAGGCGACGAGGTACGGCGTGCCCTCGTCGTGCAGCACGAGGACGGCGTCCTCGTCGAGCGGGAGGACCTCCAGGGCCCCATGCCTCCGGTGCCGCAGGAGTCCACCATGCCGCTCTCCCGGGCTCTGCGCGGCGCGGCGTCCGCCCTGGCCGGTCCGTCGACCTACCAGGGGCCTCCCGACTCGGGCATAGCCGTCGAGCAGCATCGCCTCTTCACCTCGACGGGGATGCACACGGCCGCCATCGCCCCGATCCGCGGACTGCGGGACGTGCTCGGTGCCCTGACGCTGGGACGCTCGCAACGGCCCGAACCGTTCTCCCGCGCGGACCTGCCCCTCCTGGAGGACGTCGCCCGCCGCGCCGGGCTGGCGCTGGACAACGCCCGGCTGTACGAACGGCAGCGCCGGGTCGCCGAGACGATGCAGCGCCATCTGCTGCCGCAGATGCCCGTCGTGCCGGGGCTGGAACTGTCGGCCCGGTACGTACCCGCTCCGCACGCCTCCCAGGTGGGCGGCGACTGGTACGACGCGTTCCCGCTCGCGGACGGTGCGACCGCCCTGGCCGTCGGGGACGTCGTCGGACACGACCTCGAGGCCGCCGGCCGCATGGCGCAGGCGCGCAACATGCTGCGCGCCTTCGCCTGGGCGCGGTCCGAGTCGCCCGGTACCGTCGTCACCCGGCTCGACGAGGCACTGGTGCACATCGCCGACGTGCCCATGGCGACCCTGATCCTGGCGCGGCTGGTCAGCGGTGACGACGGGCTGTGGCGGCTGCACTGGACCAACGCCGGCCATCCGCCTCCGCTCCTGGTCGGCCATGACGGCCGCACCCGTTTCCTCACCGGCGCCCACGGCGTACTCCTCGGCACCGGCGGCCACCGTCCCCGCCCGGACTCCGTCCTCACGCTCCCGCCACGTGCGACGCTCGTCCTCTACACCGACGGGCTGGTCGAATCCCGGCGTCACTCCGTCGACCACGGGCTGGACCGGCTCGCCAGGCACGCCGCCGCCCTCGCCCGGCGCCCGCTGGAGTCGTTCAACGACGCACTGCTCGCCCAGGTGCGGCCCGATGACAACGACGACGACGTCGCCGTCCTCGCCCTGCGCACGCCTGACTGCCCGTCGTCGAGCGAGGCGACGGCCTGACGGGGAGACACCGCGGGAGGGGCAGTTCCGCCGTTCCTCGTCCGGTGCGCGGTCGGCCGGACCGCACTGGCCCGCTCGGCACCTGCCACCGCACGCAGGGCCGATACTTCGCTTTACGGACATTACCGACGGATCGGTTCGCCCCATGGGCTGCCCCAACGGGCCGCCGTCCCGATCATGGGTGGGAAGCAGGTCTTTCCCGGAGGTGTCTCGTGATTGCTTTCTGGCCCCGTGGTCTGGACAGGTCGCCCACCCGGGCCGAACCGGCCTCCGTGGTCGCCGCGGTCACCGACGGCACCCGGGGGCGGGCGACGGTGACGGTGTGCGGCCCCATCACCGGGCTGGACGCCGAAGTGCTGGAGACCACGCTCGTATCGGCGCTCCAGGCGTCCTCCGAGGGGCTCGACCTCGACCTCTCCCAGGTGTCGTACTGCGACACCGCCGGTCTGCGGATGCTGGTCGAACTGCGCGAGCGAGCCCTGGCCTCCGGGCGGACCGTCGTCGTCACGACGGCCGGCGGTGTGATGCGGCGCCTGATGGAGACCACCGGCACCGCGCAGTTCTTCATCCCGTGTCCCCAGGTCGAGGAGCCCGATCCCTCGCCTCTCGTCGCGACGGTACGCACCGCACTGCTCCGGGCCGGTCTCCCGCTCACCGCCCGACTCGCGATGTCCGGCTTCCTGCACGTCCGTGCTGACGGTGACGCGGTCGAGGTCTCCTGGCGGACCGGCGACGACCCCGAGTCGACCGGTGCGGCGGACCGGGTCCTCGGCGACGCCGTCGTCGCGGCACTCACGCGCGTGGGACTGGGCATCCAGGGCCGGACCGCTGCCGGAGTGCGGGCCACGGCCGATCCCGTTCCGAGCGCACCCGGCACGACGGAGCCCACGGGCTGATGCCGGGTACGGCGCCGGTGCGAGCGGCGGGAGCGGTGGTGGGGCCACCGCTCGTCGTCATCCATCCGCCCGACCGGCACGGGGGCAGGCGGGTACGCGTCCGGGGCTGCTGATGGGACACGCGTACCACGTGGTGCACGTACGGGAGTTCATGCGGCGGGCGTGGCCGGATCCCGGTGCGGTGGACCTCGGCGATCCCGCCAGGTCGCACGGCGCGGGGGCGGCCCGGACACAGGGCCGGCGCACGTTCCGAGGGCGGGAACCCCCAGCGGTTGTCCTTCTCGTGGCCGCGCCGCGGGCGACTGCCTTGCCGCGCCCGGGTCCTGCCGCCCTTTCCTGCCGGATGATTTACTCACGGGCATGCCGACGACCCTTGGTACGCCCTCACCCGACCAGGCCGCGTACATGCTGCGGGCCGCCGCCGACGGGGCCGGCAGGGCGTACAAGCAGCAACTGCTGGACCTCCTGGACGTACGGCCGGGGCATACCGTGCTGGACGTCGGCTGCGGCCCGGGGACGGATCTGCCTTCGCTGGCGGAACGGGTCGGGGACGGCGGCACCGTGATCGGCGTGGACCGTGATCCGGCGATGCTCGACCGGGCCAGGCAACGCACCGCCCACCTGCCGGTGGTCGACGTCCGCGAGGGCGACGCCCACGCGCTCCCGGTCGAGCCGGGGACGGCGGACCGGGCCAGGATCGACCGAGTCCTCATGCACGTGGCCGACCCGGAGGGCGTTCTGGCCCAGCTGCGCACGGCGACGCGCCACGGAGCCCTGATCGGTCTCGCGGAACCGGACTGGGACACCCTGGTCGTCGACGCGGAGGATCTCGACACGAGCCGCGCGTTCACGCGCTACACCGCGTCCGAAGTCGTCCGCAACGCCACCATCGGCCGAGGCCTCGCACGCCACGCCTCCCGCGCCGGTTTCGCCGTGGAAGCCGTGCTCGCCACCACGCCCGTCTTCCGCGACTTCGCGGACGCCGACCACATGCTCGGGCTGGGCCGCAACATGCAGCGCGCGATCGGGGAGGGCCGCATCGACGCCGCGCGGGGCCGCCAGTGGTTCACCTCGCTCTCGGAAGGACCGTTCTTCGCGTCCTTCACCCTGGTGACCGTCGTCTGCTCCCGCTGAGCGGCCGCGGGGACGATCGGCGGCCCCGGGGTGCGTGGCCGTACCGGATGACGGGCGGCGGCGGCCGGGCCGAGGGGCGCCCGGGGACGGGGCGACGGCACGGGTCGCCGTGCCGCCCCGGTCCCGGCCGTTCAGCTCCGGCCGGGGGGCTCCGGGGCGAAGGGCCGCAGATCGAGTTCCCCGTCGTGGACGACGCTGTAGCTGCTCTCGGGTACGGCGCTCCACGCACCCGGGAGGTCGCCGAGCGGTTCGGACACGACCAGGCGGGTGCCCTCGGACACGTCCCGGAGGAATTCCGCGTCGGGATGGAGGGATCGCAGGGTCTCGACCCTGTTGCTGTAGTACAGGGAACGGGAGGCCCCTTCGCTGGAGTAGCGGAAGGTCCACAGCCGTTCGCCGTCGCTCACCGCGATCGTCATCTGGAGCGGGTGTTCCACGCCCTCGTCGCGGCCCACCGCCTCGACGTACCCGGCCATCCTCGCCACGGCGCCCGGCACGTCCTGGTCGAGGCCGAAGGTGAGGGCCAGGAAGAACATGACCTCGGAGTCGGTGGAGCCCTCGACGAAGGAGAACAGCACCGGGTCGACGGCCAGGGCGAGGTCACGCCGCAGACGGTGGAAGTCGGTGATCGCGCCGTTGTGCATCCACATCCACCGGCCGTGCCGGAACGGGTGGCAGTTGGTCTGCTGCACGGCCGAGCCGGTGGAGGCGCGGACGTGGGCGAAGAACAACGGCGAACGCACATGGGCCGCGATCTCCCGGAGGTTGCGGTTGTTCCACGCCGGCCCCGTGTCCCGGACCACGGCCGGGGTCTCGGTCTCCTCCCCGTACCAGCCGAGGCCGAAGCCGTCGCCGTTCGTCGTCTCGACGCCGAGACGGGAGTGCAGGCTCTGGTCGATCAGGGAGTGCCTCGGCCGGTAGAGAATGGTTTCGAGCTGCACGGGCGTACCCGAGTAGGCGAGCCACCGGCACATGGCGACCTTCCTCTTCCGATCGTTGTCCGATCTGCGTCGTTCCGCGCGCCGTCCGACCTGCGTCGTTCCCCGCGCCCTGTCGTTCCGCTCGCCGTGTCGTGCCGCCCGTCCGCGCTGCGCGGGCGGCACGACACGGCACGGTCCAGCCTGTCCCGTCGCCGGGTCGTCTGTCCCGCCGCGGCCGCGGGCAAACGGGTGACCGGGCACGTCGCCGGGGTTCGCGTCCCCGCCCCGAGGTGTCGCCGACCGTTCCCGGGGCATCCGTCCGCCAGGCCGACCCGGCGGGTGGGACACCACGCGCCCGGTGGCCCGAGGAGAGTGGACGACTGCGGCCCGGGCCGCGGAAAGGCAGTTGGCGTGCGCAGTGTGGGTGTCGAAGAGGAACTGCTGTTGGTGGACGCCGAGAGCGGGGAGCCCCGAGCCCTGTCGACGGCAGTGCTGGCCGCCGCTTCCCGGGAGGCGGTCCGTGAGGACAAGGACGAGGTGTTCGAGGAGGAACTGCAGCGCGAGCAGCTCGAGTTCGCGACCCGGCCGCACGTCTCCATGCGCGACATCGCCGAGGAGATCCGCAACTGGCGCGCCGAGGCGGCCCGCCACGCGGAACGGGTGGGTGGGGCGGTCGCCGCACTGGCCACGTCCCCGCTGCCCGTCAGCCCCTCGATGGGATTCGGCGAACGGCACCGCTGGATGGGCGCGAAGTTCGGTCTGACGGCGCAGGAGCAGCTCACCAGCGGCTGCCACGTGCACGTCTCCGTGGAGTCCGACGAGGAGGGCGTCGCGGTTCTCGACCGCATCCGGCCCTGGCTGGCCGTGCTCATGGCGATGAGCGCGAACTCCCCGTTCTGGCAGGGCAAGGACACCCTGTACGGCAGCTACCGCAGCCAGGTCTGGGGCCGCTGGCCCTCCGCCGGCCCGGTGGAGGTCTTCGGCTCACCGGAGCGGTACCACGCGCAGGTCCGGGACATGCTCGGCACCGGTGTCCTGCGGGACGAGGGCATGATCTACTTCGACGCCCGTCTCTCCCACCGTTACCCCACCGTCGAGATCCGGGTCGCCGACGTATGCCTGGATCCGTCCACCACGGTGCTGCTCGCCACGCTGGCGCGGGGTCTGGTGGAGACGGCCGCAGGAGAGTGGCAGAAGGGCGAGCCGCCGGCCGGCCACGGGGTGGCGCTGCTGCGGATGGCCGAGTGGCAGGCCGGGCGGTACGGGCTCGAGCACGAGCTCATGCATCCGCTCACGATGCGGCCCGCCCCGGCGGAGAGTGTCGTGCGCGCGCTTCTCGACCATGTGAAGGACGCCCTGGACGCGACAGGCGACCTCGTACCGGCTCGCCACGGTGTCGACGCGCTGCTGGCCCGCGGCAACGGAGCACGGGTGCAGCGGGCGCTGCTCGAGCGGACCGGCAACCTGCGCGATGTCGTCACGGAGTGCGTCGGGCTCACCCAGGGCTGAGCCCGGACGGCGTCGGGCCGCGCCGGCCGTCCCCGTCCGGAGATGGCCGGCGTACTGCCGGGCCCTGTCCCGCCTCAGGCCGCCACCTCGGGGAGGGCGTCGTCGGCGCCCTCGGCATCGGGCGGGTTCCCGGGCCCGCGTCCGGGCAGAAGACGCAGGCGGCCGCGGGGCCGGGCGTGCCGAGGGGCCTCCGGCGCGGAGAGGATCCGGTCCTCGAGGCGGTCCATCGCGATGATCAGCAGGAGCAGCGCGGGCGGTATGAGCACGGCAGTGAGAATCATGGGTCTCCTCCTCGCGGCTTTCCGCTCGCTTTGCCGCAGGAGGGCGCGGAGAACGCCCGTGTCCGTGAAGTTTCTGTGACCCTTCCAGCCCCGGCGGGCGGGCGGAGCGTGCTCCGGCACGGTTGTGCCCGGCCACGGGGCGGGCGGCGCGGGGTCGCCGGACAGAGGCCGCGACAGGGCCGGCCGGGGTCGTCCTCGGAGCGCGTGCCGTCGGCACCGCGGGACGGGAGACGTCGCCGTCCGTCGGCCGTCTCGCGCGCCGGCTCGCCCGCTCCGCCACCAGTGGCCTCGACGGCCTCCTCGCCGGACTCCTGCGGCACGGCCCCGCCCCCGCAGGGACGGCATCGCCCTTCTCGTGCTGCGGTCGGTCGCCTCCGGCTGACGCGGGGCGTCCGGCGCCCGCCCCTCCGGGACGGGCGCCGCGCTCGGGTCAGGCGTGCGGGTCGAACGGAATGCCGGCCGGCTTGGCCTTCTCCAGATGGCTGTTGAGGTTGCCGTCCTTGAGGCCGAAGACGGCGCTGCCGAAGTCGGCCCGGCTGAGCTTCTCCCGGATGCCGGCGGGGTAGCCGTCCCAGCCCACCAGCCGGGGAAACTGCCAGGTGCGGTGGTGGTTCTCCGGAGGCTCGTCGTTGGAGTCGGCCGGGCGGAAGCAGTGGGTGCTCAGACCGTCCTTGTGATAGACGATCTTGGGGTGGGTGCCGTCCCACCGGATCCGGTCACGGTGGTGGACGTCGAACGAGCCGTGGGCCGACGTGGCGACGTACTGGGCCTGGTCGTTCTGCACCCACACGACGACGTGTTCCCAGTCGTGGCGGTGGCCGCCGAGTCCACTGCCCGCCACGGCCTGGTCCTTCTCGAAGTAGAGCCCGTAGATCAGCGCGCACCAGCCGTTGTTGCACTTCTGCCGCGCGTATCCGTTGGTGTTGTCGAGGTCCCAGGAGTCACGGCACTGGCCGTTGAGGGCCCCGGAGGGGTTGAGGCCCCCGTTCACGGTGCCGTCGGGGCCGATGGCGGGGGTGGGGTAGCAGCCGTCGGTGTCGTAGTCGTAGGCCGGCTGGTACGTCTGCTCCAGTGCGTTCGCGTTCGCGGGCAGCGCGGTGGGAGGGGCGGCGAGAGCGCTGCCGGGGGTGGCGACGACCAGCGCGACGGCACTGGCGAGGACCACGGGGACCTTGCGGATGCGTGACCTTCTCTTCACTGCGTTCTCCAGACGACCGCGGTGGGGGTGCGGCGCGCGCCGGGACGGGCTGCGCCGTTGACATGTCCAGCTCAGCATCCACGGCCGGGGGCGGTGCGCCAAGCCGTGCGGATGTCACGGCGGTGAAAGATGGGCCAACACGGAAGACGGGGCGCCGATCCGCTCCGCACCCGATGCGCCCGTCCCGAACTGCCGCGATAGCGACGGTCGTTGGCGGCCGCCTCGGTCATCAGGTCGGTTGTCCCGGACTATTGACTCTTTGTGTGACAGTCGCGATCCTCGTCGCACCGCTTGCACGGGTCATGACAGGGGGATCTCGGCGGAAGGTCCCGGCTCCGGACGGACTCGGCCCCCGGCCCCGGCCGTCCGCTCACCGAAGGCTTGAGAGATGACGATGAAACGGCACTTGCGTCGCCGCCGTGGACCCCTCGCGGTGGTGACCTTGCTCCTCACCGCGCTGACCCTGGTCCTCGGCACGGCCCCCGGGTCCTCGGCCGAGTCCGGCTGGTGGGTCCCGGCCGCCCGGCCCGCGCCCGACTCCGGGATCAATGTCACGGGCGAGCCCTTCAAGGGCACCGGCCCCGACGGAAAGGTGCGCGGTTTCGTCGACGCGCACAACCACATCATGTCGAACGAGGCGTTCGGCGGACGGCTCATCTGCGGCAAGGCCTTCTCGGAACAGGGCATCGCCGACGCGCTCAAGGACTGCCCGGAGCACTACCCCGACGGTTCCCTCGCTGTCTTCGACTTCATCACCAGGGGCGGGGACGGCCGCCACGACCCCAACGGCTGGCCGACGTTCAAGGACTGGCCGGCCCACGACTCGCTCACGCACCAGCAGAACTACTACGCCTGGATCGAGCGGGCCTGGCGCGGGGGCCAGCGCGTCCTCGTCAACGACCTGGTCACCAACGGCGTCATCTGCTCGGTCTACTTCTTCAAGGACCGCAGCTGCGACGAGATGACCTCCATCCGCCTGCAGGCGCAGAAGACCTACGAGATGCAGGCGTACATCGACAAGGTCTACGGCGGCCCGGGCAAGGGGTTCTTCCGGATCGTCACCGACTCCGCACAGGCCCGGCAGGTCATCGAGCAGGGCAAACTGGCCGTGGTCCTCGGGGTGGAGACCTCCGAGCCCTTCGGCTGCAAGCAGATCCTGGACGTGCCGCAGTGCGGCAGGGACGACATCGACCGCGGTCTCGACGAGCTCCACAAGCTCGGCGTACGGAGCATGTTCCTCTGCCACAAGTTCGACAACGCCCTGTGCGGCGTCCGGTTCGACTCGGGCACGCTCGGCACCGCGATCAACGTCGGCCAGTTCCTGTCGACGGGCACCTTCTGGAAGACGGAGAAGTGCGCCGGCCCGCAGCACGACAACCCGATCGGCGTCGCCGCCGCTCCGAACGCCGAGAAGGAACTCCCGCCGGGCGTGCAGGTCCCGTCGTACGCCGCCGACGCACAGTGCAACACCCGCGGGCTCACCGAACTCGGCGAGTACGCGGTGCGCGGCATGATGAAACGCAAGATGATGCTCGAGATCGACCACATGAGCGTCAAGGCCACGGGCCGGGTGCTCGACATCCTCGAGGCCGAGTCGTACCCCGGCGTGATCTCCTCGCACAGCTGGATGGACATCGACTGGACCGAGCGCGTCTACCGGCTGGGCGGCTTCATCGCCCAGTACATGCACGGTTCCGAGGCGTTCAGCGCGGAGGCCGAGCGCACGGACGCCCTGCGTGAGAAGTACGGTGCCGGATACGGCTTCGGCAGCGACATGAACGGTGTCGGCGGCTGGCCGGGCCCACGGGGGGCCGACACCCCCAACCCGGTGCGTTACCCCTTCCGCAGCGCCGACGGCGGCTCCGTCCTGGACCGGCAGACCACCGGCCGGCGCACCTGGGACCTCAACACCGACGGCGCGGCGCACTACGGCCTCGTCCCGGACTGGCTGGAGGACGTGCGGATCGTCGGCGGCCAGGGCGTCGTGGACGACCTCTTCCGGGGCGCCGAGTCCTACCTCGGCACCTGGGGCGGGTCGGAGCGGCACCGGGCCGGAGTGAACCTCGCCGCGAGCGCCCCGGCCACGGCCAGCTCGTCGGAGTGGAGCCTGTTCACGAGTTACGCACCCGGCCGGGCCGTCGACGGCAACGCGGGGACCCGCTGGGCGAGCGACTGGAACGACGACCAGTGGATCCGGATCGACCTCGGCGCACCGGCCCTGGTCAAACGGGTCACCCTCGAATGGGAACGCGCCTTCGGGAAGTCCTACCGGGTCGAGGTGTCGTCGGACGGCACGAACTGGCGGCCGGTGTGGTCCACGACGGCCGGTGACGGCGGCCTGGACACGGCCCGTTTCGACGGGACGACGGCGCGCCATGTGCGCATCCAGGGGCTGGAACGCGGCACCAAGTGGGGCTACTCCCTGCGCGAGGTCGGCGTCTACGGCAGCTGAGCCCGCCGGCGGGGGGCGTCAGGGGCCGGGGCCGGCCGGATCAGCCGATCCGGCCGGCCCCGGCAGCTTCCCCGGCACCCGTCGCGCACCCCGTTCCGGACACGGGAAACGCCTGCCCGGAACGACGGGGGAAACCCGGGCGGGGAACAGCACCGCACAGACAGCACAGCACCGCACCGCAACGCACCGCAGCACGGCACAGGAACGAGGACCCGCATGGCACGGATGCCGTCGGCCGAACGGCGTCGACAGCTGATCGAGGCAGCGATCCGGGCGATGACCCGTGACGGTGTCCCCCGGACGACGACACGGTCCATCGCCGCCGAGGCGCAGGTGTCGCTGAGTGTCTTCCACTACTGCTTCGACTCCAAGCAGGAACTGCTGGAGTCCGTCATCGAGGCCATCACCGAGCACTACATCGCGGTGGTGCGCGAGGCGATCCGGCCCCAGACCACCCTGCGGGAGACCGTCCGCGCGGGTTTCCAGGCCTACTGGGACCACGTGCGCGCCAACCCCGGTGAACACATGCTCACCTACGAGCTCACCCAGTACGCCCTGCGCCAGCCGGGGTTCGAGCACCTGGCACGGCGTCAGTACGAGTTGTACACCGACACGTTCATCGAGCTCATCGACCAACTGCGGCACGACATGGGACTCGAACTGCGCGTCCCGGTCGCGGTCCTCGCGCACTATCTGGCCGTCATGACCGACGGGCTCACCCTGAACTTCCTGGTGCTCGGCGACGAGACGGCCGCATCCGGCGTCCTCGACACGATCGCGGACCAGGTCGTGCACCTCGTCCACGGCGAATCCCGGCCGGTGGCACCCGGCAACGGCTGACGGACCGTACCGGCGCCACCGCCGAACGGCCCCGGCCAGGACGGCCGGCCCGCACGAGCCCCTCCGTGCACCGCCGTACCGCTCCCGGCCCGCGCCCCCGACGGCGGCCGGCGGCCCTCGCCCGGCAGTTCGTTTCTCCCATTTTCCCCTACATTGGGGAATATGCCGGTTCCACATCACCGCGCGCGGAGCCGCCGCGGACGCGGCGGAAGGACGCCGTGGACGCGGGGCCGTACGGCCCGTGCCCTGGCCACCGCCACCGCGGCCGCCGCGCTCGCCGGTCTCACCGCCTGCGGAACGGCCGGCGAGGCGGGCGAGGACACCGGGAACGCCTCCGGCGAGGACGCCTTCACGATCGGGCTGCTGCTCCCGGACGTCCACACCGCCCGCTGGGCGACCGCCGACAAGCCCCTCATCCAGGCGAAGGTCAAGGCGCTGTGCCCCGACTGCAAGCTGCTGCACGCCTATGCGTCCGCCGACGTGGCGACACAGCAGCAGCAGATCGAGTCCATGATCGCGAAAGGCGCCAAGGTCCTGATCCTCGACCCCGTCGACGACAAGGCGCTCCGTTCGTCGATCGCCCGGGCCCGGGACGCGAACGTGCCGGTGGTCTCGTACGACCGCCTCGCCCAGGGGCCCATCTCGGCCTACTCCAGCTACGACTCGGAGGAGATCGGCAGGATCCAGGCCCAGGAGCTCCTCAAGGCGATGGGCCCCAAGGCCCGCGGCGGCCAGATCGTGATGATGAACGGCGACCCGACCGACCCCAACACCCGGGATCTGCGCCGGGGCGCGCTGTCCGTGCTCGAGGGCAAGGTGAAGATCGCCAGGTCCTACTACACCGGCGGATGGATACCGGAGAACGCCTTCCGGAACATGTCCGCCGCGATCGCCGAGCTGGGCCCGGACCGCATCGACGGCGTCCTGTCGGCCAACGACGGGCTGGCGGGCGGTGTCGTCACGGCGCTCAAGGCCGCCGGGGTCAAGCCGCTGCCGCCCGTCACCGGGCAGGACGCCGACCTGTCCGCGATCCGCAGGATCGTCAAGGGCGAGCAGTACATGACCGTCTACAAGTCCTTCGAGGCGGAGGCCGAGGCCGCCGCCGAGATGGCCGTCGCCCTGGGCCGCGGCGAGAAGCTCGACGACATCGCCAAGGACCGCGTACGCAACGACACCGACGAGGGCATCCCCGCCGTCCTGGGGCCCCTGGTGCCGGTGACCCGGGGCAACGTCGAGGAGACGGTGGTCGAGAACGGCCTGTACACGGTCGACCAGATCTGCACCCCGGCGATGGAGGCCGCCTGCCGGAATGCGGGTCTCACCGGATAGCCGGACGGGTTCCGCACCCCGACGACGTGCGGCGCCCCGGCCGGAGCGACGGGACGGGCGAAGGAGATGGTTCACGTGCCGAGGGCGCCACTCCTGGCGATGCGCGGGATCAGCAAACGGTTCGGCGCCGTCTGGGCACTGTCCGACATCGAGCTGGAGATCCACGCCGGAGAGGTCGTGGCCCTGGTCGGCGACAACGGGGCGGGCAAGTCCACCCTGGTCAAGGTGATCACCGGGGTCGGACCGGCCGACGAGGGCGTCGTCGAGTGGGACGGCCGCCCGGTGAGGATCTCCCGCCCCCGGGACGCCCAGGCCCTGGGCATCACCAGCGTCTACCAGGATCTCGCGCTGTGCGAGACCCTCGACGTCGTCGGCAACATCTTCCTCGGACACGAGCTCGGCGGGAGCGTGATCCTCGACGAGGTGGCCATGGAGCGACGGGCCCAGGAGCTGGACGTCCTGGAGTCGCTGTCGATGCGCCTCCCCAGCTTCCGGGTGCCCGTCGCCTCGCTGTCCGCGGGCCAGCGGCAGACGGTCGCCATCGCCCGCGCGCTGCTCAGCGAACCCCGGCTGCTCATCCTGGACGAGCCCACCGCCGCGCTGGGCGTCAGGCAGACCGCCCAGTTCCTCGACCTGCTCGAGCGGCTGCGGGACCGCGGTCTGGGCGTGCTCCTGGTGAGCCACAACCTGGGGGACGTGAAGGCCGTCGCCGACCAGGTCGCGGTGCTGCACCTCGGCCGCAACAACGGCTTCTTCAGCGTGCCGACCACCTCCCAGGAGCAGATCGTCTCCTCCATGACCGGCGCCACCGACAACGCCGTCACCCATCGCCGGGACCGGTGGGGGGAGGTGCTGCGGTGAAGCGGACCGGAGCGTCGGAGAGCACCGGGGTCGCACGGGCGGGCGGCGGGCCGGCCCGGGGCGGTCCGCAGCCCGCCGACCAGCGCCGTACGGACGCCGACGGGGGTTTCGGAGGCCGTGCCCGCGCCTTCGCCCGCCGGATGCGCAGCGGCGAGCTCGGCCCGATGCCGGGGGTCGTCGCGGTCGCGGTGCTGTGGATCATCTTCCAGAGCCTGGACCAGCAGTTCCTCTCACCGCGCAATCTGTCCAACCTCAGCGTCGACATCGTCGGCACGGGCATGATCGCGCTCGGTCTGGTCTTCGTCCTGCTGCTCGGCGACGTGGATCTGTCCGTGGGCTCCGTCAGCGGGCTCACGGCGGCCGTCTTCGCCGTCCTCAACGTGAACCAGGGCATGCCGGAGTGGGCGGCCGTCCTCGCCGCCCTGCTCGTGGGCGCGGCGATCGGCGCGACCCAGGGGTTCTTCGCCGCCCGGCTCGGCGTCCCGGCGTTCGTCGTGACGCTGGCGGGGCTGCTGGCCTGGAACGGGCTCATGCTCTACGTGCTGGGCGCCAGCGGCACCGTCAACCTCCCCGAGGAGGGCTTCGTCCATGCCCTGACCAGCTACTACTTCAGGGAGGCGGCGGTCGCGTACGGGCTGGCGGCCCTGAGCGTGGCCGTGTTCTTCCTGGCGTCGTACCGGGACTCCCGGCGGCGCCGGTCGGTCGGCGTGATGTACCGGCCGCTCGGCGTCATCGCCGTGCGCACGGCCGCGGTGGCGGTGGTCGCGTTCGCCGCCGCCTGGATCCTGAACCGGTTCCAGGGCCTGCCGCTCGCCCTGCTGATCTTCCTGGTCTTCGTCGTCGGCCTGGACTTCCTCCTGCGGCGCACCTTCTACGGACGGAAGATCGTCTCCATCGGCGGCGGTGCCGAGGCGGCCCGTCGCGCGGGCATGAACGTGGTGTGGCTGCGGATCTCGGCGTTCATGGTGTCCGGGACGCTGGCCGCCGTCGGCGGGCTCTTCCTGGCCTCCCGGGTGGCCGCGGTCGGCCAGACGTCGGGCTCCAGCATCCTGCTGATCAACGCGATCGCCGCGGCCGTGATCGGTGGCGTCAGCCTGTTCGGCGGGCGCGGGACCACCTGGTCCGTACTGCTGGGCATGCTCGTCATCCAGTCGATCGCGTCGGGCATGGTCCTGCTGGGCATCCCTACGCCGATGCAGTCGGTGATCACCGGGGGTGTGCTGCTCGCCGCGGTGGTCCTCGACTCCCTGGCACGGCACTCGCAGAAGGCGCACGGCAGGGCGTGACCCGGCAACGGCGCGGCGGCGGGCCCTCGGACGGTATGCGCGGCGACGTCCGGGGCCCGGCCCGTGCCCGGCGCTACTCGAACCGCTCGGTGTCGCCGGCGCCCCGGCGCACGATCTCCGGTTCGCCGCCGGAGAAGTCGATGACGGTGGTCGGTTCGGTACCGCAGTCGCCCGAGTCGAGCACCGCGTCCACCACGTGGTCGAGCCGTTCCTTGATCTCCCAGCCCTGGGTCATCGGCTCGTCCTCGCCGGGGAGGAGGAGGGTGCTGGACAGCAGGGGCTCGCCGAGCTCCTCGACGAGCGCCTGCGCGACGACGTGGTCGGGGATGCGGACGCCGACCGTCTTCTTCTTCGGGTGCAGGAGCTGGCGCGGCACCTCCTTGGTCGCCGGCAGGATGAACGTGAAACTGCCGGGGGTGGCCGCCTTGACCGCGCGGAAGACGTCCTTGTCGACGTGCACGAACTGGCCGAGCTGGGCGAAGTCCCTGCACACGAGGGTGAAGTGATGACGGTCGTCGAGGTTGCGGATCGAGCGGATCCGGTTGATGCCCTCCCGACTGCCGATGCGGCAGCCCAGGGCGAAACAGGAGTCCGTCGGGTACACGACGAGGCCGTCGGAGCGGATGGTGTCGGCCACGGTGACGATGGTGCGGCGCTGGGGATTCTCGGGATGGACGTCGAAGTACTTCGCCATCCGGCGAGTGTAGGTGATCAGGACGATTCCGCCCCCGGCGGTTCGACGACGTTCCGGGCGACGGGCGGCCGGGCGGGGACGGATTCCGGAGAATCGCCCGTGCCGGGCGCGTGCGCGGGCGCACGCTGGGCATGCCCGACTCGGGGCGCCCACCGGCACGTGCGTGCGGAGGGGCAGCCGGACGAACGGCGACTGACGAGCGATCATGGCACCTGCCCTGATCGCACCCACCGAAGCGGAGGAGTGGACGGATGCCCAACGAGCGCGCGGGACAGCCAGCGCGGCCGGAGGACCTCATCGACGTGCCCCGGCTGGTGACGGCGTACTACGCCCTGCACCCCGATCCGGCGGACCCCGCCCAGCGGGTCGCCTTCGGCACCTCGGGACATCGCGGGTCCTCCCTGGCCACGGCCTTCAACGAGGACCACATCGCGGCCACCAGCCAGGCGATCTGCGAGTACCGCAGCGGGCAGGGCATCGACGGGCCGCTGTTCCTCGGCGCCGACACCCATGCGCTGTCCGAGCCCGCGAAGGTCACGGCCGTCGAGGTGTTCGCCGCCAACGGCGTCACCGTGCTGATCGACGAGGCCGACGGCTTCACCCCCACCCCGGCCGTCTCGCACGCCATCCTCGGGCACAACCGCGGTCGCGCCTCCGGTCTCGCCGACGGCGTGGTGGTCACGCCCTCGCACAACCCGCCGTCGGACGGGGGCTTCAAGTACAACCCGCCCAACGGCGGCCCGGCCGGCTCCGAGGCGACCGGCTGGATCCAGGACCGCGCCAACGAGATCATCACCGGCGGGCTGAAGGACGTGCGGCGGCTCCCCTGGACGAGGGCACTGTCCGCCGCGACGACCGGCCGGTACGACTTCCTGGGCTCCTACGTGTCCGACCTGCCGTCCGTGCTCGACCTCGACGCGGTGCGCGCCGCGGGTGTGCGCATCGGGGCCGACCCGCTCGGCGGGGCGTCCGTCGCCTACTGGGGCCGCATCGCCGAGCAGCACCGGCTCGACCTGACCGTCGTCAACCCGCTCACCGACCCGGCGTGGCGTTTCATGACGCTGGACTGGGACGGGAAGATCCGCATGGACTGCTCCTCCCCCCACGCGATGGCGTCGCTGATCGAGCAGCGCGACCGGTTCCAGGTCGCCACGGGCAACGACGCCGACGCCGACCGGCACGGCATCGTCACCCCGGACGGCGGGCTCATGAACCCCAACCACTATCTGGCCACCGCGATCTCGTACCTGTTCAGCCACCGCGCCCAGTGGCCGGCCGGTGCGGCGGTCGGCAAGACGCTGGTGTCGTCGAGCATGATCGACCGGGTGGCGGCCGACCTCGGCCGGGAGCTGCGCGAAGTGCCGGTCGGCTTCAAGTGGTTCGTGGACGGACTGCTCGACGGCTCGCTCGGTTTCGGCGGTGAGGAGTCCGCCGGCGCCTCGTTCCTCCGCCGGGACGGCTCGGTGTGGACGACCGACAAGGACGGCATCGTACTGGCCCTGCTCGCGTCCGAGATCCTGGCCGTGACGGGGACGTCGCCGAGCCGCCACTACGCGTCGCTCACCGAGCGGTTCGGCGAGCCGGCCTACGCACGGGTCGACGCACCGGCGACCCGTGAGGAGAAGGCCGTGCTGAGCCGGCTCTCCCCCGAGCAGGTGACCGCGGACACCCTGGCCGGGGAGGCGATCACCGCCGTGCTCACCCGTGCGCCGGGCAACGGCGCACCCATCGGCGGCATCAAGGTGACCACCGCCAACGCCTGGTTCGCGGCACGCCCTTCGGGCACGGAGGACGTCTACAAGGTGTACGCCGAGTCGTTCCTCGGGCCCGACCATCTGACGCGGGTGCAGGAGGAGGCACGGTCCGTGGTGGCGGCGGCGCTGCGCGGCTGACCGAGGCCGGGGCGCGGCAGCCGCGGCCCGCCGTTCCGGGTCGGCCGCACCGGCACGGGTACGCGGCGACCCCCGGGAGAAGGCCCTGCCGGGCTTCCCGCACCACCGGTCCGCCCGGGAACGGGAACCCGGCGCCTTCGCTCGCGGCGGCAGCGGCTGTCGCCGACAATTGGGGGGACGACCTCCGCGTACGCACCCGTGCGGGATCCGGCTGAGGAGGCAGAGATGGCGGATGACCTTCTGCAGACCATCGACGCCCTCGTCGCGGAGGAGCACCGGCTCCGCGACCAGGCCCCCGGCGCAGGGCTCGGTCCGGAGGAACGAGCGCGGCTGGAGTCCGTGGAGCGTCAGTTGGACCAGTGCTGGGACCTGCTGCGCCGGCGCAGGGCGAGCGCGGAGGCCGGTCAGGACCCGCAGCAGGTCGCGCCACGCCCGATCAGCGAAGTGGAGTCGTACGAGCAGTAGAGCGGCGCGGGGCGGGCAGCGGGGCGGGGCGCGGGAGGTGGATGCGTCGGGCGGGCGGGCAAAGTGTGTCGCCGGTCTGCGGTCCTGTTCGCGCCGGTCGCCTCCGGTGGCCTCGCCGGAGGCCCGACGGCGTCGCCGGATCCCTGACGGCGTCGCCGGATCCCCGACGGCTCGGACGGCTCGGCCGACCGATGACGCGACACGGGTCGGGCCCGGTGGAACGGTCCTCTGCCGGACGGGCGTACCGCGGTGTCCCGCACGCCCGCCGGGGAGGGCACACCGCCGTGTCGCGGACACGCCTCCCGGTACGGACGTACCGCCGTGTCGCGGACACGCCTCCCGGGACGGGCGTACCGCCGTGTCGCGCTCCCTGCAGTCGGGAACACCCGCCCGCGGACGCGGGCGGCGGGGCCGGACGCCCGCCGGACACCGTGAAGCCGGGCGGGCGTACCGCCCTGGCACGCTGCTCCCGGGAGCCCGGCACCCCCGTCGGCGGGCGGCGGGCGCGGGGTGGGGCGGCCCCGCCGACGCCGGACGTCAGTGGAGGTGCCGCTCCCAGTCGGCGGGCACGGCTCCCGCCGGGCCGGGCACGGGCTGCGCGAGCGGGTGGGCGCTGGGCTCGGCGAGCCGGGGTCCGCCCTCGTAGTACTGCTCGGTCCGGACGTTCCAGAACCAGTCCTCGCCCGGCTCGAAACTCGTCAGGTACGGGTGCCCCGAGTCCACGGCGTGGCGCGTGCCGTGCTGGGAGGGCGACGAGTCGCAGCACCCGATGTGCCCGCACTCGGCGCACCGCCGCAGATGCATCCACCACCCCGGGCCGTCCCCGGCCAGGCATTCGGCACAGCCGGTGCCACTGGGGGGTACGGTCGGGTCGATCCCTGGAATCCGGTCGTCCGCCATGGCGCCGCTCCTCGGTCGCTTCGCGGTGCGGCCGGCGCGGCCCGGTGCCCGTCGCCGGCGCTCGTTCTCCTCAGGCTCGCGCCGGGGGCGGGTGATCGCCACTCGCCGGCCCCGCGCCGGGACGCTCCGACCGGCGGGCCCGGCGATGTCCGGTGTCCGGCCCTCAGAGCGGCTCGTCCCCCGAGGGCCGGACGACGGGGAGGCAGACCCGGAAGCGGGTGTCGCCCGGGTGCGAGGCGACGCGGATGTCGCCGCCGTGCTTGTTGACGACGATCCGGTACGAGATGTCGAGCCCGAGGCCCGTCCCCTCGCCGACCGGTTTCGTCGAGAAGAACGGTTCGAAGATGCGGGGGCGGATCTCGGGGTCGATCCCGGTGCCCGTGTCCCGTACCTCCACGTACGCGTGGTCGTCCTCGTGCCAGGTGGCGAGCGTGAGGGTGCCGTCGCCGCCCATCGCGGCGAGGGCGTTGTCGATGAGGTTCGTCCACACCTGGTTGAGCTCCGCGCCGTACGCGGGGACGAGCGGCATGCCCTCCGCGTACTCCTTCACCACCCGCACCCCGGCCGGGATCTTGGCCTTGAGCATCACCAGGGTGGCGTCGAGGAGTTCATGGACGTCCACGGGCTGCTGGGCGGCGCGGTCGAGCTGGGAGTACTGCCGGGCCGCGTCGACGAGTCCGGAGACGCGGCGGACCGCGTCCTCGATCTCGCCCATCAGCATCTCGGTGTCGACGGTGTAGTTCAGCCAGCCCACGGCCGCCCGCCGGTTCTCGCCGGAGAGCTCCGCGGTGGCCTCGGCCAGCCAGTCGGCGTCGATGCCGCCGGAGACGAAGGTGGGGGCGATGTCCCAGGCGTTTTCCACCCCTGCCGCGTCCAGCCAGTCGCCCAGTTCGTCCTCCGCGTCGGCCGCCTCGATCGCCGTCAGCTGGCGGGCGGTCCGGGCGCGCTGCACCGCGGCGTCCTGCATCTCCACCAGCTCGTGGAGCCGCTTGCCGTCCACCCGACCGTCCGCGATCAGTGCGAGCTTGTGCCGCATGCGGGTCACCCGGTCGCGCAGGGTGTCGGTGGCGCGTACGGCCGCGGCCGCGGGGTTGTTGAGCTCATGGGTCAGGCCGGCCGTCAGTGAACCGAGGGCGACGAGCCGTTCCCGTTCCCCGACGATGATGTCGCTGGCCCGGAGCCCGAGGAACAGTCCCTCGAGCAGGTGCAGGGCCATGGGGAACCAGGTCCGGATCGCGGTCGCGAACTCGGTCGCGGGCAGGACGAACAGCTCCACGTCGGTCACGGCGCGCATCGTGTTCGGGTACACCTGGTCTACGCGGTCGCCGAGGTAGGCCTGTGTGGCACCGCCGTAGGCGCCCCGCTGTTCGCTGCGGCCCAGTTCGATGTCGTCGCCGTGGAGCTGGCGGCTGAGCGCGACGGTGCCGGAGAGCAGTACGAAGAAGCAGGTCGCCCCCTCGCCCTGGGTGTAGACGGGCGTTCCCGCCTCGCGCACCTCCACGCGTCCGCGCTCGGCCAGCCACGCCAGCTGGTCGTCGTCGAGGGCCTCGAAGAGGAACAGGGTGCGCAGTTCGTCCGGGGTCAGCACCTCCCGTGAGACCGAGGCGGTCATTGGGCCTCCAGATAGCGGTGCACGAGCGTGACGGCCATGGCTCCTTCGCCCACCGCCGAGGCCACCCGCTTGACCGACTCGGCGCGGACGTCCCCCGCGGCGAACACGCCGGGCACGCTGGTCTCGAGGTGGTACGGGGCGCGCACCAGCGGCCAGCGGGGCGAACGCCCGCCCGCCTCGGGGAGGTCGGGGCCGGTCAGGACGAACCCGCGGTCGTCGCACGCGATCAGCCCGTCGAGCCACTGCGTCTGCGGCTCGGCGCCGATGAACACGAACAGCCAGGTGGCGTCGACGTCCGTGAGGGCACCGGTGCGGTTGTCCCGCAGCGTCAGCCGCTCCAGATGGCCCTCCCCGCCACCGGCGGCCACCTCGGTGCACGGGTGGATCTCGATGTTGGGCACGGCCTCGATCTGCTGGATCAGATACGCGGACATGGACTGGGCCAGGTTCGGGCCGCGCAGCAGCACGTGGACCTTCGCCGCGAAGCGCGAGAAGTAGACCGCCGCCTGCCCGGCGGAGTTCGCGCCTCCGACGACGTACACGTCGTCGCCGCGGCAGCTGGCAGCCTCGAAGGCCGCCGAGCCGTAGAAGACACCGGCGCCGCAGTAGCCGTCGAGCTGCGCGCCCGCCAGGCGCCGGTAGGTCACTCCCGTGGCGAGCACGACGGTGTGCGCGCCGATCGACGTGCCGTCGCCGAAGCGCAGGACGCGCCCGGACCCCGCGGCCTCCAGCGCGACCACCTCGGTGGCGCTCAGGATCTCGGCGCCGAAGCGCGCCGCCTGCCGCCGGGCCCGGTCGGTGAGCTGTGCGCCGGTGACCCCGTCGGGGAACCCCAGGTAGTTCTCGATCCGGCTGCTCTGGCCCGCCTGTCCGCCGGTGGCGCTGCGCTCGACGAGCACGGTGCGCAGGCCCTCGGACGCGGCGTAGACGGCGGCGCCCAGCCCGGCGGGGCCGGCGCCGATGACGACGACGTCGTAGAAGTCGGCCGCGGGGCTCGTACGCAGGCCGACGTGGGCGGCGAGTTCCGCCTCCGTCGGGGCGTGCAGGACCTTGCCATCGGCGGTGACGACGAGGGGGACGTCCGCGGCGGTGAGTCCGGCCGCCTCGAGCAGTTGGACCCCCTCGGGCTCGTCGGCGGCGATCCACCGGTACGGCACGAGGTTGCGTGCGAGGAAGTCCCGCACGGCGAAGGAGGGGGCGGACCAGCGGTGGCCGACCAGCCTGGTCTCGGGCGTCTCCGGGTCGGAGGCCGCGTCCCAGAGGTCGACCAGGGTGTCGAGCACGGGGTAGAGGTTCTCCTCCGGCGGGCTCCAGGGCTTGAGCAGATAGTGGTCGAGATCGACGACGTTGATCGCGTCGATGGCCGCGCCCGTGTCCGCGTACGCGGTCAGCAGCACCCGTCGCGCGCGGGGGAACAGGTCCATGGCGGCCTCCAGGAACTGGACGCCGTTCATGGTGGGCATGCGGTAGTCGGCGATCATCACGGCCACCGCCTCGCCCCGCAGCCTGACCTCGCGCAGGGCTTCGAGGGCCTCGTCCCCCGAGGTGGCGCGCAGCACGCGGAAGCGGTCGCCGTAATGGCGCCGCAGATCACGGGCGATGGCCCGGGAGACTCCTGGATCGTCGTCGACGGTCAGGATCGTCGCCTTAGCCATCTCTACATGATGCGCTCACAGTCCTGCGGGCGCCTGCGGAGGGCGCTCCCCGGCCGGGAGCGGTCCGTTGGGCGGGGGCGGCCCGCCGGGCGTCGTCCGCCGACCGGCCTCCGGCGGGGGCGGCAGCCCGCCGGGCCTCTTCCGCGGACGGGGCACCCCGGCGCGGGCGGCGTGCGGGCATCGCCTGCCGAACCCGGCACCGCGGCGCGGGAACCCGCCGGGCGCCATCTACGGGACGGGAACTCCGGCGCGGGCAACCCGCCGGACACCGCCTGCGGACGGGACACACGGCGCACGGGGGCATGCCGCATCGCCCGCCGAACCGGGCACACCCTGGCGCACAACCGCCGGACGCCACCTGCAGACGCACACCCCGGCGCGGGCAACCCGCCGGACACCGCCTGCGGACGGGACACACGGCGCACGGGGGCATGCCGCATCGCCCGCCGAACCGGGCACCCCAGCGCACGACCAAACCGCGGACGCCACCTACGGTCGGGCGCCCCCACACGCGGGCATGTCTCGCCCCGCGGAACCGGCACCCCGGCGCACGACGAAACCGCCGGACGCCACCTGCGGACAGGCACCCCGGCGCAGGCAGCCCGCCGAACACCACCTGCGGACGGACAACCCGGCTGCGGCGTGCGGGCACCTGCGGACGGGGCACTCGCCCGGGAGCAACTCACGGGCGTCGCCTGCGCACGGGCCACCCCGGCGCGGGGGGCGGCATGCGGGAATCTCCGCCGAACCGGCACCCCGGCGGCGGGGGCGGCAAGCGGGCGCCTGCCGACAAGGCACCCCGGGCGCGGCATCGGCGTGCGCGCCTGCGGACGGGGCGCACGGCGCGCGGCGGCGATCGGCGCGCGGGCGCCACCGGGAGGCCCACCTCGGGCGGGGGCGGACGCGCCGGTGTCTGCGGGCGGGGCAAGGGCCCTCGGCGCGCGGCAGCACCCGGGCGACGCGCCCGCCGACCCGCCACCCGCTCGCGGGTGCCGCGCCGGAAGCGCAGGAGGAAGCGCAGGCGGAAGCTCCGGCGGAAGCGCAGACTGAGTCTCGTCGGACCGAGGCCGAGCCTCCTCATGTGACGCAGAGGAGTCCGATGACACGTTCAGTGACGCCCTCCCTCGAGGAACTGCCGGAGGAGCCTCGCCGGACAGGCCTGCGTGGCCGCTTCCCCGTGCACGCGGTCCTCCGCGGCTGCCGCGCCGCCGTCGTGCTGCCCGCGGTGCTCGCCCTGGGGCTGCTGGTCGTGGGCGACCCGGGGCTGGCGGGCTTCGCGGCCTTCGGCGCGTTCGCCGCCCTCGTCATCGCGTCCTTCGAGGGCACCCGCGCCTCGGAGTCCCTGGCGTTCTCGCTGCTGCTCGGCGTCGGCGGACTCATGGTGGCCGTCGGCTGTCTGGCGTCGCTGAGCCTGCTCTCCGCCGTGCTCGTGACACTCCCCCTGGCCTTCCTCGCCTACTACTTCGCGATCGAGGGCCCGCACGGCGGGTCGGGCGCGACGGCCGCGCTGCTGGGCTATGTGCTGGCGGCCTCCACACCGGCGCCGCTGTCCGAACTCCCCGTACGGGTCGGCGGCTGGGGTCTCGGGGTCGCCGCCGGGGGTGTCGCCACGCTGCTGCTGCGCGCCCCCGTCGGCGAGGACGCCTTCCGTTCCTCCGTCGCACACACGACGCGCGCGCTCGGCGACCAGTTGTCGGCGCTGCTGCGCGACACGGCGGGGCCCGGCGAGGCGGAGGTCTCGCGGGACGCCGTCCGCACGATGCTGACGGAGTTCACCTCGGGCATGCACCAGCCGAGCGGCACCCGGTCCGCCGACCGGTCGCTGACGGACGTCGTGGGGGCGCTGCTCTGGGCCAAGGGGCTGATCGGCGAGGCCGCGAACCGGTGCGTGGGAGGTCTGAGCCGGGCGGACAGACCCGAGTCCGAGCTCCTGGAGGCGTCGGCGGAACTGTTGCGCAGGACCGCGGACTTCCTCGAAGCCGAGGGCCCGGAGCCCGATGTGACGGAGGTCCGGCGGCTCCTGGCGGCGTACGGGACGCGGGTGGACTGCATCGACCACGAGGCCCCGCCGTCCGGGACGTTCGTCTCCCACGCCTTCTACACCGTGAACATCGCGGAGGCGGCGTCGACGACGGCGGTGGAGACCCTTCGGGCGGTACGCCGGCCGCCTTCGTACCGGCCGGGCGTCGCCTGGCGCAGGGCCGTCGACCCGTGCCGGTCCTCCCTGCGGCGCATGGCGGGCCGGGCGCGGGACAGCAGCGTGGTCACGGCCTGGCGGGATTCCGCGACCATCGACTCGATCTGGTTCGTCAACGCGCTGCGCTCCGCGGTCGCCATGGCGCTGACCATCGTCGTCGTCCATCTGGCCGGGCTCGACCGGGGGTTCTGGGCGCTGCTCGGTGTGCTCGCGGTGCTGCGCTCGAGCGTCGCGTCGACCGGGTCCCGGGCGGTGGTCGCGCTGCTGGGGACGGTGGCGGGCGTCGTCGTGGGCAGTGTCCTGATCGGGCTCGCCGGCAGCGACCCGGCCGTCGTGTGGGCGGTGTTCCCCGTCGTCGTGTGGCTCGCCGCGTTCAGCCCCGGCACCCTGCCCGACGTGGTCGGCCAGGCGGCGTTCACCGTGGTCGTCCTCTGCCTGTACACACTGCTCTCCCCCTCGGGCTGGCAGTTGGGGCTGGTCCGTCTCCAGGACGTGGCCGTCGGGGCCGCTGTCAGCCTGCTCGTCGGCGCGCTGATGTGGCCGCGCGGCGCCGCGGGTGTGCTGCGCAGCAATATGGCCGAGGTGTTCCGGCTGGGCAGCAGGGACCTGACGGCGTCCACCGGCTGGGCCCTGGGGTTCGTCACCAAGCGCCCGTCGGTGCGGCTGACCTCGTCGTCGCCCGCGACCCGCCACATGCACGACTCGATGCGGGGGTACCTGGCCGAGCCGGGCTCCCGAGGTCTGGAGGGGGCGGACCTGTGCTTCCTGTCCTCGTCCGCCGTCTGGCTGCAAATGACGACGAGCGGTCTCGCCCGGCAGCCGCAGGTCGTGCTGGACCAGGACCCCGACCGCTTCCGGCTCGGCCGCCTCGCCTCGCAGCTCGCCACGTTCTACACCCGGCTCGGGGACCAGCTGGAGCGTGCCCCGGAGGTGCGGGCCCCGGTGGGCGGGCAGCCGGAGGGTGACACGGCGCTGTCCGGGATCGTGCCGCGTTCGTGCCGGTCCTGGTGGGTGTACGAATACCTCCTCCATCTCGACCGTCAGGCCGCGCGTCTGACGGCTCCGGCGCTCCGGCTCGCCGGGGAACCGGTCTTCGGCGGCCGGTGGTTCGGGCGCGGCGGCCCCCCCGGGCCGAAGGAGCGGGACCGTTCCGGCGGGAACCGGTGATGTCCATGCCGCCCACGCCCGCCGACAGGGCCGAGCCCGCGCGTGCCACGACCCTGGAGCTCTTCTTCGACCTCGTCTTCGTCTTCACCGCCACCCAGCTCACGGAGGTGCTCGTCGAGGACACCACCTTCGGCGGAGCCGCCTGGGCGGTGGTGGTGTTCGGGCTGATCTGGTGGATGTTCAACGCCTACGTGTGGCTCACCAACGAGCTCCCGCCGTGCACGGACCGCCGCAGGCTGCTGCTGTTCGCCAGCATGGTGGGGTTCCTGGTGATGGCGCTCGCCATTCCCCGGGCCTTCGAGGAGGGCGCCGAGGCCAAGGTGTTCGCGTCGGGATACGCCCTGGTCGTGGTCGTCCACGCGGGACTGTTCTCGCGTACCAGCAGCGCCGCGGCGAGCCGGGCGATCCTGCGGCTGGCGCCGTTCAACCTCACCAGCGCGGCACTGGTGCTGCTCGGGGCGTTCCTCGGCGGTACGGCGCAGTTCCTGCTGTGGACCGTGGCGCTGCTGATCGAGGCGCTGGCGCCGCGGCTGCACGGCCGGCTCGCCGGATTCACCATCCGGCCGGAGCACTTCGTGGAGCGCCACGGGCTGATCATGATCATCGCGTTCGGGGAGGCGCTGATCGCGATCGCGATCGGCGCCTCCGGACTGCCGTTCGACTTCTCCCTGGTCGCGACCGCGGTGCTGACGCTGGTCGTCGCCGCCTGTCTGTGGTGGGTGTACTTCCGGCCGGACGTGGTGCGGGCCGAGAAGGCGCTGGCGCGGGAGTGCGACACGGCGCGCGCCGTCGCCGCCGTGAACGCGTACAACTACGCGCACATCCCGCTGCTGCTCGGCGTGGTCGTCTTCGCCGCCGGAGTGAAGAAGGTGCCCGGTCACGCCCTGGAGCCCGCCACCCCGGCCGGGGCGCTGTACGTGGGGGTGGGACTCGCGCTCTTCCTGTGCGGACACGCGTGGTTCCGCCGCACCCTGCGTCTGGGCGGCCCCTGGCTGCGGATCGGCGCCGCGGCAGCGGTGCTCGCGACCGTCCCGGTCGGCCTGTTCACGGTCGCGCTGGCCCAGTTGGCGGCGGCCGCCGCGGTGCTGTGCGTCGCGGTGACGGTGGGGAACCGGGTACAGCGCCGGGCGACGGACAGGGCGGCGCCCGAGCGGCTGTTCCACTGAGGCCCGGCGGCGCCCGAGCTGCCGGCCCGTCGAGCCGGCGGCGCCGGCCCGAACGGCCGTCCCCGAGCCGCGACGGAACCGCCCGAACGGGCGGCCCACCGAGACCCCGCGGAAGCGCCCGACCGGCTGACCCGCCGCATCACGGCGAGGACACCCGACCGGCCGACGTCCGAGACCCGGTGGAGCCCTCCCGCCCGCGCCCCGCGCCGGCGAAGGCGTCTGACCAGGTCATTGGCCCATCGGGCGTCTTTCGTACGGCCGAACGGTGGGCAAGCCGCCCACCTGTGTGGCGACCGGTCGTCAAAAGGGGAACAGAACTCGGTTCATGGGGTCCCGGAGGACCCTCGAACCCCACGTCCGGGGCCCTTTGGTCACTCACCCGCATGGACTAATCACGGAGCGAGAACCCCTGCGCCCATTGGGGTGTCGGCCATTCGGAGTTGCAGCCCCCCGGGGGCCATGAGTCCTTAGAAAGCGTGTCCCGCCGGTTCTCACCATCAGGAGGAGACATGGGCACTGTGCAGAACAGCCGACAGAACGACAGGCTGTCCGTGGTTTTCGCGGTCCGGGTCATCGAGGGCGGCGAAGAGGGCTTCCTGGAGATGTACGACAAACTCCGGAAATCCGTTGCCGGTACCCCCGGCCACATCGTCGAGCGGCTCGGTGAGCCCGTCGACGACTCCCGCCAGTGGGTGATCACCAGCGAGTGGGAGACTCCCGAACACTTCTTCGCCTGGCAGCAGAGCGAGGACCACCGTGCCCTGGTGGCCCCGCTCCGCGAGTGGGTCGACTCGACGCAGTCCCTGAGGTTCCGGGTCGTCAAGGAGACCGTGAAGGAGACGTCATGACGAACACCACGAACGGCCCCGTCGCCGTCCTCGGTCTCGGCACCATGGGCAGCGGCCTGGCCTCACGCCTCCTCGATCAAGGCATACAGGTGCGCGTCTGGAACCGCACCCCGGAGCGTGCCGAGTCGCTCGCCAGAGCGGGCGCCTTCGCCGCGTCCCGCCCGAGCGAGGCGGTCGAGGGCACGAGTGCCGCCATCTGCACCGTCGCCGACGGCGACGCCCTGCGGACCGTGCTGCGCGGCCCGGACGGGATCCTGGCCCGGGGCGGTTATCCCGGCTCCCTGATCTGCGCCAGCACCGTCGCGCCCGAGGAGGTCGTCCGCCTCGCCGGGGACGCGCCCTCCGTCCTGGACGTCGGCATGCTCGGCAACCGGGACCACGCCCGTGACGGCGAACTGCGTCTGTTCGTCGGCGGCGAGGAGCGGGTCTTCACGGCCGGCCGGCCGCTGCTGGAGATGCTGGCCAAGGAGGTCGTCCATCTGGGCGCACTCGGTTCCGGCATGCGGATGAAGCTGCTCCTCAACCTGCTGATGGGCATAGAGGTGCAGGCGATGGCCGAGGCCGCCGAGCTGGCGGACGCCTCCGGACTCGACCGGAAGCAGGTCCTGCGCACGATAGCGGGCAGCGGCTTCGCGTCACCGGTCATGTCGTTCAAGTCCCGGCGCCTCGCCTCGGGCCGCTTCGAGGAGCCGGACTTCCGGCTGCGGCTGATGGCCAAGGACCTCATGCTCGCAAAGGAGCAGGCCGCAGCTTCCGGCCTGAGCCTGCCGCTCACCGCGGCGGCCGCGGAGACCCATGTCCGCGCCACCGAGCAGGGGTTCGGTGACGAGGACTGCGCCGCGGTCACCCGCGCCCTCACACGGAAACCGGGAACCGACAAATGATCATCGACATCCACGGACACCTGTCCCCGCCGGAGGCGGCCGAACGCTTCCCCATGCCCCCCAGCCTGACCGACGTGGACGGAATGCTCGCCGCCCGGGCCCAGGCCGGAATCGACCTCACCATCATCGGCAGCCCCGTCGGCGCCGGGGCGATGGCGCGGGTCCCGGGCGTGGACAACTACAAGCAACCGCGCGACCGGCTGCGTGGCTTCCACGCGTGGATGTCGGGTCTGATCACCAAGTTCCCGGACCAGTTGCGCGGGTACGTGTACGCGAACCCGTTCGGGGACGACGACCATCTGGAAGGGGTACGGGAGACGCTGGCGGACCCCGCCTTCGTCGGCCTGATCACCACTTCCAGCGTGCACGGCGAGCTGCTCGGCTCGCCGCGGGCGGACTCCTTCTTCGCGCTGGCCGCCGAGGCAGGAGTACCCGTCATGGTGCACGCGCCGGCCGAACCGATCGGCACGGAGCGGGTGGAGAACATCGCCTTCGTCGAGCAGATCGGCCGCTTCGGCGACGTCACCATGGGCATGGCCATGATCGCTTTCGCGGGGTGGCTGGACAAGTACCCCGGTCTGCGACTGATCGGCGCGACCGGTGGCGGTGCCATGGCCCTGCTGCCGGAACGCCTGCAGATGGCGGCGCGCCCCCGGCACTGGGGCGGGGGCGCGCCGCCCTCCGCACCGCCGGCGGCCGGCCGTACGGGGGCCGGACGGCCCCCGGCCGGCCGGCCGGCGGGGGGCCCGGAGCCGACCGTCCAGGCGTCGCCCGACCCGGGCGCCGCACTGCAGCGCACGTACGTCGACACCAGCCCGTTCAGCCCGGCGCACCTGAGCCTCAACGCGGAGGTCCTCGGACCCGAGCGGATGCTTTTCGGCACCGACTCGCCGCCGCTGTCCGTGCCGCTCGAGGACCTCATCCGCATGATCGAGAAGCTGCCCGTCGACAAGGCGGCCCAGCAGCGCATCCTCGGCGGCAACGCCGAGGCCCTCTTCGACCTCAGGAGCCGTCCGTGACCACGACGCACGACCCCGTCGCCGCAGCCGAGCGGTGCACCGCGGAGTTCCGGCGGAACCCGCACCCGGTGTACGCCCACCTCCGGGACACCGCACCCGTCTGCCCGATGACACCGCCGCACGGCATCGAGACGTACCTGATCACCCGGTACGAGGACGCCCGCGCGGCCCTGTCGGACCCCCGGCTGAGCAAGGACATGTACGGGGCCATGGACGCGTACCGGAGGATCTTCGGTGACTCGTCGGTGGCGCTGGACGACAACATGCTCAACTCCGACGCTCCCAAGCACACCCGGCTGCGCAAGCTCGTCAACTCCGAGTTCACCCCGCGCCGGGTCGAGGCACTGCGGCCGAAGATCCAGGACATCGTGGACCAGCTGCTCGACGCGTGCCCGACCGGGACACCGTTCGACCTGCTGCCGGCGTTCGCCTTCCCGGTGCCGATCACGGTGATCTGCGAGCTGCTGGGCGTGCCGCCGGAGGAGCGGTCGCTGATGCAGGAGCTGTCCACGACGGTGGCGCAGACGGGCTTCGGCGAGGAGTTCAAGCGGGCCCAGCAGCAGGCGGAGGAGAACCTCCACGCCTACTTCACCGAACTCATCGCGCGCAAGCGCGCCAAGCCGGGTGACGACCTGCTCAGCGCCCTCGCCGCGACGCAGGACCAGGAGGGCGGGCTCACCGGGAACGAACTCGTCTCCACGGCCTTCCTGCTGATGTTCGCCGGCCACAAGACGACCGCGTACCTCATCGGCAACGCCGTGTACCACTTCCTGGCCAACCCCGCGCAGCTCCGCGCCGTGCAGAAGGACCCGGAGCTGACCGGGCCGGCGGTGGAGGAGCTGGTGCGCTTCGACGGCTCGGTCGAGAGCGCGACCTTCCGGTACGCGACCGAGGACGTGGAGATCGGCGGCACCCGGATCCCGAAGGGCTCCCTGGTGCAGATCTCGCTGCTCGCGGCCAACCGCGACCCGCTGAAGTTCGAGAACCCCGACGAGTTCGACGTCCACCGCCAGGGCACGGCCGCCCACATCGGCTTCGGGCACGGAGGTCACTACTGCCTCGGAGCGCCGCTGGCCCGGCTGGAGATGCAGCTGGCGCTGAACGGGCTGTTCGGGCGGTTCCCGAGGATCGCCCTGGCCGACCCGCAGGCCGCGCCGGCCTGGATGGAGGTCCCGTTCCCGGCGTTCCGCGGCCTGACGGAGCTCCCGGTCGTGCTCGGACCCGCCGCCTCCTGACGGCGGCGCCCCTGACGCCGCGGTGCGAGCCCGTACCCCCCGAGCCGGGCTCGCACCGCGGCCCCCTGTCGCGGTGCCCCGTCCCGTGCCGATGGGTACGGTCGGTTGCATGCGACGCGCGGTACTCATCGACATCGACGGTGTGCTCACCGTCTCCTGGGAGCCCCTGCCGGGCGCGGTCGGGGCGATGGAACGGCTGCGGGAGCGGGGCGTTCCGCTGGCCCTGGTCACCAACACCACGGCGCGCACGCGGGAGTCCATCGCCGCCACGCTGTCCGGAGCGGGCTTCCCCGTGACCGACGGCGAGATCCTCACCGCTCCCGCCGCGACCGCCGCCCATCTCGCGCGGCACTTCCCCGGTGCGCGCTGTCTGCTGCTCAACAGCGGTGACATCGCCGGGGATCTCGAAGGGGTCACCGTCATGGGCCCGGAGGACGACACCCCGGCGGACGTGGTCGTCGTCGGCGGCGCGGGCCCCGAGTTCGGCTACGCGGCGCTGAACCGGGCGTTCGCCCATCTCCAGCGCGGCGCACGCCTGGTCGCGATGCACCGCAATCTGTACTGGCGGACCGAGGCGGGGCTCCAGCTGGACTCGGGCGCCTTCCTGACCGGTCTGGAGCGGGCCGCGGGCACGGAGGCCGCGGTGCTCGGCAAGCCTTCGGCGGCCTTCTTCGCCACGGCGCTGGCACGTCTCGGCGCCGATCCCGCCGGGACGCTCATGGTGGGCGACGACATCGAGTCCGACGTCCTCGCGGCCCAGCGCCAGGGGCTGACCGGCGTTCTGGTCAGGACGGGCAAGTACCGGCCCGAGACCCACCGGGACGCGTCGGGGACCCCGGACCATGTGCTGGACTCCTTCGCGGACCTGCCGGGACTGCTGGACCGGCTGGAGGCTGACGGCTGACGGCTGACGGCTGACGGCTGACGGCTGACGATCGAGGAACGGGACGGCCGAGGGCTCTCCTCGTCCGTCCGGATGAGACACCTGATGCGGAGGGCGCGCCTTCTCACCGCTGCGGACGACGGCGGGACCTCTCCTCCTACGGGCTGGGGATCGCCGGCCTCCGCGGCGAGCGGCTGCGGCGGAGCCCGGACGGCGCGACGGGCACGGACGTGGCCGGTCCGGACGCGGAGTACGCCACCGCCGAGCCGGTCCGGCACTGACGCGGCCGGTCGCCGATGGAGCGGCGTGTGCCCGCCGGAGCGGCTGGGGCACACGGTGCTCCATCGGCCGTTCCGGCGGGGCTCGTTCGACGTCCGCTGTCGGCGAACCGCCCTGGGCGGGCCGGGCGCATGGTGCTTGGGTGGCCGAATGGAGATCTTGGTGCTGGGAGGAACGGCCTGGGTGGGCCGGGAGTTGTCGCTGCGGGCGCTCGAGCGGGGGCATCGGGTGACGTGCCTCGCGCGCGGCGAGAGCGGTGACGTCGCGGACGGCGCCCGCCTGGTGGCGGCCGACCGTCGCGACCCCTCGGCGTACGAGCCTCTGCTCGACCGCGACTGGGACGCGGTCCTCGAGGTGTCGTGGCAGCCGGGCTTCGTACGCGGAGCGCTGGACGCCCTGGCCGGGCGGGCGCGTCACTGGACGTATGTGTCATCGGTCAGCGCCTATGCCTCCCATGCCGCGGCGGGCGCGGACGAGTCCTCCGCCCTGCTGGCTCCGGCCGACCGGGACGAAGCGGACCGCACGCTCTACGGCGAGGCGAAGGTCGCCTGCGAACGGGCTTCGGCCGCCGCCGTGGGCGACCGGCTCCTCGTCGCACGCGCCGGACTCATCGGCGGGCCGGGCGACCACAGCGGACGCTCCGGCTACTGGGCGGCCCGCGCCGCGCGCGACCCGCGCGGCACGATGCTGGTTCCGGACGCGCCCGCCATGCCGACCCAGGCGATCGACGTGCGGGACCTCACCGCGTGGCTGCTCGACTCGGCGGAGGCCGGGCGGTGCGGGACGTACGACGCCGTTGGTCCGGTCGTTCCGCTCGGCGAGTGGATCGAGCTGTCCCGCGCCGCCGGCGGGCACACCGGTCCGGTGGCTCCGGCCGGCTCGGCGTGGCTGCGCGCCCACGAGGTCGCGGGGTTCATGGGTCCGGATTCGCTGCCGATGTGGCTGGACGAGCCGGGCTGGGAGGGCTTCTCGGCCCGCGACGGGTCCGCGGCACGTGCCGCCGGGCTCCGGCACCGGCCCAGGACGGAGCTGCTCGCGGACACGCTGGTGTGGGAACGCGGTCAGGGGCTGGACCGGGAGCGCCGGGCGGGACTCGGCGCGGCGCGCGAACGGGAGTTGCTCGACGCCCTGCGGGCGGAACGGCCGGCTGGGGGGACCGGGTGATCACTCAAGGAACCGTCGTCACGGATGTGTGCGAGGACTGCGGCGGCGAACTGCGCCGCGACGTCGGCCAGTTCATCGAGCGCGACAGGCTCTGGTGGGGCGGCGAGGAGCGGTGCGAGAACTGCCCGCGCGCGGGGTGCGACCGCGACACCGGACCGGTGACGCCCCACTGGATCAGACGGACGCTGCTGCGTGCCCACGGACCGGCTCGGCTTCGCCTGACGGACGGCGAGGCCCGTGCGGCCCGGGTGATGGCCGCACTGCGCGAGGCGGCGGACCTGTCGCTGCAGGAGGCCCGCGAACGTGCCCGCCTGCTGTCGGACGGCGAACTCACGGGCACGCTCGTGGAGATGGAGTTCCTGGCTCTGCACCTCCGCCGCCGGGGGTTCGCGACGACCACCGAGCCCGCGGGGTGACGACCGCGCCCGGCCGTGCCGGTCACCCGGTGCCCGAGGGCCGGACGAGTCCGGTGTCGTAGGCGAGGATGACCGCCTGCACCCGGTCCCTGAGCGCGTACTTCTCGTGGAGGTGAGCGACGTGCGTCGTCACGGTCGCCTCGCTGACGTGCAGATCCCTGGCGATCTCGGCATTGGACAACCCCCGTGTCAGAGCCCGCAACACGTCCAGCTCAGGTCCCGTCAGCGCGTCGAGGCCGCGCGGCACCGGAACGGGCGCGCTCTGCTCCGCGAGCCGGGCGAAGCGTCCAGGAGTCTGCGTGTGACACGAGGGGAGACGACCGCATCGCCCTCCGCGACGGCACGGATCGCCACCACCAGCGAGTCCGCCGGTCCGTCCTTGACGAGGAATCCGCTCGCACCGGCCCGCAGGCCGTCGTCGCGGCCAGTGCCACGGCCCGACCCCGCCGGCTGGCCGGCGCAGTCGTCCCGCTGATCCTCGCGGTGTCCGGCGCGCTACCCCGGCACGGTCGTCCGGGACGGGCTCGCCGGCGGTCCCGCCGCGGTGAAGGCCACCGTTCGGGACATGCGCGGCACACGTCCGGCCATGACGGCCCCGGTGGCGGGGCGTACCCGTGCCGGGATCCCGTGGGGCAGCGAGGGCGGGTGCGACGCGGGCTTGGGCGGGCGGAGCCCGCGGTGCCGGCGCGTGCAACCCCGTCGCAACGTCGCGCGGAGTTGACTGGGCCGCCTGCGCGCCGCGCGGAGCAGCGCGGCGGGGAAGGGGCGGAACGTGTGTCTGCGTCATGTGAAGCGACGCCCGGTGCGCGGGCAGGCGGCACGCACCCCGGACGTCGTGTCGTGAGCGCCGGGACGGATGCGGTCGCGCCCGTGGAGCTGACCCCCGCCGCGGCCGACCTGGTGCGACGGCTGACCGCGGCCCACGGGCCCTTGATGTTCCATCAGTCGGGAGGCTGCTGTGACGGCAGCGCTCCGATGTGCTATCCGGAGGGCGAGTTCCGGACCGGTGGCTCGGACGTGCTCCTGGCGGAGCTGACCGTCGAGGGTGTCGCAGCGCCGGTGTGCTTCTGGATGTCGGTGAGCCAGTACGAGGTGTGGCGCCACACGCGTCTGATCGTCGACGTGGTCGAGGGGCGCGGCAGCGGGTTCTCGCTGGAGGCCCCCGAGGGCGTGCGGTTCCTGATCCGCTCCCGGGTGCTCGGTACGTGAACCCGCCGTCGGATCCGCGGCGCCCCGGCCGTGCCGTGTGAGCGGTGCACCGCGGAGGTGAGCCCCCGGCGGCGCCCGGGGCTCTTCCGGCGGTGGGCGCCGCGTCGCCGCGCGGGACGGCGCGAGGGTGGCTAGCGTGGCCGGCGGGGAGCCTCCGAGCCTCACATCCCGCACGGAAGAGAGTCACCGTCATGGCAGACGCACCCGAAGGCACGCCGATCTGGGCCGATGCGATGTTCTCCGACCTGGAGGGGGCCAAGGCCTTCTACGGCGAGGTCCTGGGCTGGACGTTCGGCGAGTCGTCGTCGGAGTACGGCAACTACACGCAGGCGTACGCGGACGGCAAGGCCGTCGCCGCGGTGGTCCCGCCCATGCCCGGGCAGGAGGGCCAGTCCCAGTGGTGCCTCTATCTGGCGTCCCCGGACGCCGCCGCCACCGCCGGGAAGATCAGGCAGAACGGCGGCACCGTGCTGATGGAGCCGATGCGGGTGGGCGAGTTCGGCACCATGTGCCTCGCGCAGGACCCGGGCGGGGTCGCCTTCGGTGTCTGGCAGCCGGGTACCCACAAGGGCTTCGAGGCGACGAACGTCCCCGGCTCCTTCTGCTGGGCGGAGATCTTCACCCGTGAGCCCGGGAAGTCCGACGCGTTCTTCCCCGCGGTGTTCGGTTACGGCGCGAAGGCCGTTGCGGACCCCGGGATGGACTTCAAGGTGTTCGACCTGGGCAGCGACCCCGTCCTCGGCCGGATGCGGATGACGGACGAGGAGTTCCCCGCCGAGGTGCCCTCCTACGTCCAGGTCTACTGGACCGTGGCGGACTGCGACGCCGCGGTGGCGACCGTCCAGAAGCTGGGCGGCAGGCTGGTGTTCGGGCCGATGACGATGCCCTTCGGACGCCACGCCGCCGTGATCGATCCCCAGGGCGCGCCGTTCGCCGTCATCGACACCACGACGACCGAGGGCGAGCTGCCGACGTTCACCTGATCCTCCCGCGGATGCCCGGCACCGCTCCGCGCGCGGTGCCGGGCATCCGTCTGCGCAGGCGTCCCGCTACCCGTCCTCGCGGTTGCGGTCGCGGTTGCGGTCGCGACCCGCCGAGCGGGGCGATCCGCCGGCTGGTGACCGACGGTTCGTCGCCGAGCGGGGCCGGGTGGTGCCGCTGCCGGCCGCGGCCGCGAGCATGCCGGTGCGGCCGTTCGGCGCGAGGTACGGGTGCTGCGGCGGCGGCGCGCCGGGGACGGGTGCTGCTGCGGCGGCGTGCCGGGGACGGGGCGGGCCGTGGCCGGTGCCCCCTCGTAGGAGCTGACAGCCGGTGTCCGGGGGGTCGGGGATCTCGTCGGCCGTGTGCGGCGGCGGCAGTGCACACGGACGGGGCCACGACGAGGGCGAGTACGCGGGCGAGTGCTCTCCGGGACACACGGCTCCTTGTTGACGGTGTGTCAGTCGCGCCGCCGTCCGACGCCGGAGCCATGGCCACGAAGTGTCCACGCGCGCGGGCGGTTGCACGGGCCGTTCATGATCGTGCAACAGGTTGGGCCGGGGGGCCGTTCGGCGCGTTCAGCGGCGGGTGAAGGTGCCGAGGCCGGTCTCGTCGAGGTACTCGACGCGCAGCTTCCCCGCCGTGTCTCCCTCGCCGAAGGCGAAGGTGACACCGGTGAGTCCCACGGCGTTCTCGCCGGTCGTCTCGAAGCTGAAGGTGTCCCCGTCGTAGTGGCGCAGCGGGAAACGCTTCGGCTCCGGGCCGAGTTCGAGCACGAGGCCGTCGGGGCCCGTGGTGACGGTCGCCCTGCCGTAGTAGGCGTTGTCGTACGTGCCCGTGTACGCGCTGTCGGGACGGGCGGCCTTGGCCGCGGCGGGCGGGGCGGCGTAGTCGGTGGGGGACACGCCGGCCTCGTCCATCTGCGTGTACAGCGCGGAGAACAGGGCGAGCCAGTCACGGGTGGGCTTGCCGTACTGGGCGGTGTCGAAGAAGTCCTCGGCGACGGAGTCGGCCAGCCCGACGGGTTTGCCGTTGGTGAGCACGACGATGCCGAGCTGTTCGCCGGGCAGCATGGTCACATTGGTGTTGGCGCCGAGCTCGAAGGCCCCGGAGTGGCTGAGCCGCAGCCTGGCCTGGTTGTCGTAGTTCACGTTCCAGCCCAGACCGTAGAAGCCGGTGCGCCCGGCGGGGGCTGTCGGCGGCTGGGAGACGATCTCCGGGAGATGCGTGTGCCGCAGGCTCGCGGCGTCGATGATCTGCTCGCCGTCGAGCTTCCCTCCGGCGAGTTGCAGCCGCAGCCACCGCATCATGTCGGTCGCGCTGGAGCTGACCCCTCCGGCGGGCGCCTGGGCGTCCGCGTCGCGGACGTACTTGGCCTGCCAGGTGCCGTCGGGGCCGGGCACATGGGTCACCGCCCTGTTCGCCGCCTTCTCGTAGTCGGCGAAGGTGGTGCTCGTGGAGTCCATGCCGGCGGGCCGGAAGAGGGTGTCCTCGGCGAGTTTCTGCCAGCTGACACCCCTCGTGCGGGCGACGGCCTCCGCGCCGGCGGTGAAGCCGAAGTTCGTGTACGCGTAGGAGGCGCGGAAGGGAGCGAGTGGCTCGTCGCGGAGATGGCTCAGAATGTACGCCTGGTCGTAGCCGAGGTCCTCCAGGAGGTCCCCCGCGTGGTCCGGGAGTCCGCTGCGGTGGGACATGAGGTCGGTGACGGTGACGTGGCCGGACACCCAGGGGTCCTTGAGGGCGAAGCCGGGCAGGTGCCGGGCGACCGGTTCGTCCCAGCCGGCGCTCCGGCCGTCGGTCCCCTTGCCGGAGACGGCTCCCGCGACGACGGTCGAGCCGATCGGCTTCGAGAGCGAGGCCAGCTGGAAGACGGTGTCGGGGTCGACGGCGGCGGGCTCGCCGACGTGCCGCCTGCCGAAGCCCTTCAGGTACAGGACGCGGTCCTTGTGCACGACGCCCACCGCGACACCGGGGACGCCGGTCTCCTTCATCATGCCCTGGACGACGCCGTCGAGCCGGGCGACGGCGCGGTCCACGTCGGCCCGGGTGAGCAGCGGTGGGGGCTGGTCCGACGGCGGCTTCGGGGCGGCCTCGGACGGCGTCGGCGTGGGCCCGGGCGGGGTGTCCGGGTCGGCGGCGCCCGAGGTCAGGGCCGTCGCCGCGAGGAGCAGCGCGGCCAGGCCCGACACGGCGAGCGGGCGGCCACGGCGCGGACGCTTCGCGGCGTACATGGACCCATTGAACGCCCGAAGGAGGACTCTGTCGCCCGGAGACGGCCGCCTCGCGACCGGGGTCAGGGCCCGCCGAAGCGCGGTGGTCGGGGGATGGGCTTGCCGGAGGCCGCGGTTTCAGGGGCCGAGTTCACCGGCGACCTCGGCGGTCCGAGGGCTGGGGCCGCCGAACGCCGCAGCGGTCAGGGGCTGAGCTTGCCGACGACCTCGGCGGTCGCGGAGACACCGTCGTGGATGGTGGGCGCCATGCTCGTGCCCGCGAGGAAGAACCCGAGCAGGGCGCACACGAGTGCGTGCGAGAGCTTCAGCCCGCCGTTGCGGAGGAAGATCACCGCGAGGACGAGCAGCAGCAGTACCACCGAAACCGAAATGGCCATGGCCGGCCTCCCTCCGCCGCACCGGGGTTGTGCGGCATTCGGGCGCCAGTGTGGCGGAGTGGAGGCGCCGGACGGACGACTGGCGTGTCCGCCGATCGGGTGGTCGTCAAATCGGCTGTTGACCTTGGGTGTTGGCGCGGGTCAGCGGTCGTGGGCGCGGAGGAAGCGCCGCAGACCGGCCAGGTCGTCGGTGTTGATGTGGTCGGCGCGCGCCGCGAGAAGTTCGCGCCACACGGCGTCGCGTGCGGCGCCCGGGGCGTCGGGGGTGGCCCAGAAGCGGACGCGCTGACCGCGGGAGTGCGCCGTGGAGACGATGGAGTCCAGCCGGGCCCGCTCGGCCTCCGGGAACGGTCCGTCGCCCTGCCAGGTGAAGCTCTGGGTCCAGTTGCCGGAGACCAGCGGGATGAAGGAGGCGGGCGCCGGGGCAGGGGCCGCGAGGTCGTCGAGGCGGCCGTCGTAGAAGGCGTGGCGGAGGTGCTGGGCCTCCATGGGCGCGCGGGCGGCGCGGTCGCCCGAGACGACGGCGGTCACGGCGGCCGGACGGACGCGGCCGTGGGCGTACGTCGTCAGGATCATGCGGTAGGCGGCCAGTTGGCGGTGGAGTTCCCGGTAGGTGTTCACGCCGTCGTTCTTGATGTCGATCAGGAGCTGTACGGGGCGGTGGTGACCGAGGTACACGGAGCCGTGGTTGGCCCTGATCCGGGCGAGAAGGGGTTCCAGATAGAGCCGTGCCAGCGTGCGTCGGGGGTCCAGCTGGGCCGGTTCGTGGGCGACCAGGAGTTCGCCGTCGACCAGGAAGACGTCGGCCTCGACGCTGGTGAAGCCGTGGTCCAGCGCGTCGTGGAGGGGCCGGGTGTGGAGGTAGTCGTTGTGGGCGTGGGCCCGGCGCAGCGGGCGCACGCCGACCGGCCTCGCCCCGGCGGGGCGTACGGCGGCCTGAGCGGGCACGGTCGTGGCAAGGGCTCCGGCGAGGGCCGCGGCGAAGGTCGTGACGGCGCGGCGACGGGTGGTGGGGACCATGGTGCCTCCGGGCTCTGCGGTGCGGGCGGGGTGCCGGGACAGGGCGAGTATCGGTGCCGTGGGGCCGCCGGGGGCAGGGGGCCGGGAAAGAGTTCGGCCAGAAGTCATCTGCCGCTCAACGGGGTTGCGCCCGGCGGGCGCCGGTGACCGTCAGCCCGGACGCAGGCTCCCGTCCGCGCGGTTCCGCCCGTTCTCGGGCGGCCGGAGGTCCGCCCGGTCGGCGGTGCGGTCGCACCAGCGCCGCAGGCGGTGCGGTCGTGGCCGACGGCGAGCAGCCCTGCCGCGGTCGCCGCCCGGTAGTCCCCCACGACAGCGACCAGGGCCGCGGTGGTGGAGGCGTCGAGCACGGCGGTCGTCTCGTCGCAGCTCAGCCGGCGGGGGCGGAGCACCAGGGCCCGGTCGGGGCAGGCGCGTTGGAGCCGGCCGTCGCTGACCTCGTGGGGGCGGCGGCCGCGAGGTCGTCGGTGAGGCCGACGGCCGGGGCGAGTTCGGCCACCCGCTCGGCGGCCCCGGCGCGGCGGCCGGTGGCGCGCGGCGGCTCGGCGACGAGGCCGCGCACCCGCAGCCGGGGGTCAGCCGAAGTCCTCGACTGCTGTGCCGGTTGCGAAAGTCCCTCCTGGCCCGCGACGCCCTGGCACGCACGCTCGCCGCGTTGTCGGAGTCATCCGAGTACGTCCCGTACGAGGATGCCCCTCCGCCGTGCGCTCGCACGCACCGGACGCCGCAGACCCCGCGCCGCGGGCGGACGGAGCTGCTTCCGCCACCCGTCCCAGCTCCTTACCCGGTCAGGCTCGGTGAGGACCGGCCCCGGACGTCCGGCCGCCTCACCGCGGACCGGGCAGCGCGACGAGTTCCGCCAGCACCTCCTTGTGGCGGCCCGGGGTGCCGAGGGCGATCTCGTCGGCCTTGGCCCGCTTGAGATACAGGTGCGCCGGATGCTCCCAGGTCATGCCGATGCCGGCGTGGAGCTGGACGCACTCCTCGGCGGCGCGCACCGCCACCCGGGAGCAGTGCGCCTGGGCGACGGAGACCGCGAGCGGCGCCTCGTCGCTCCCCGTCGCGAGCGCGTCCGCGGCGTTCCGCGCCGCGGCACGCGCTCCCGCGACGTCGAGCCACAGCTGCGCCATCCGGTGCTTCAGCGCCTGGAACGAGCCCACGGGCCGGTTGAACTGGTACCGGTCGCGCGTGTACCGGACCGTCTCCTCCAGGCACCACTCCGCGACCCCCAGCTGCTCCGAGGCGAGCAGCCCGGCCCCGGCGAGCAGTCCGCGGCGCACCGCGGCACGGGCCTGCTCCGCGTCCGCGAGCCGGGTGCCGGAGCCCTCCGCCGTGGTGACGGAGGCGAGGGGGCGGGTGAGGTCGAGCGGGGTGAGCGGTTCGACCGTGGCGTCGCCGCGTTCCACGGCGTGCAGGCCGTCCTCCCGGAGTACGAGGAGTACGTCGGCGGCGGCGGCGTCGGCGACACCCGTCACGGTCGGTCCCGGCGGACGGCCGGCCCCGGCGGAGGCGGAGGCGGAGAGGGGCAGGGCGAGGACCGCGACGGTCCGGCCGGCGGCCAGGCCCTTCAGAAGCCCCGTCGCCCCGTCGCCGGCCCCGCCGAGCGCGAGCAGCGTCTCGGTGGCGATGACCGAACTGGTGAGGTAGGGCGCGGGGGTGACCGCCCTGCCGAGCTCCTCGAGGACGACCGCGGCCTCGCGGTGACCGGCGCCCTGGCCGCCGAGCTCCTCGGGCACGAGGAGTCCCGCGGCGCCGATCCCGGCGGCGAGCGACTGCCACAGCCCCTCGTCGTAGGGCGACCCCTCCTCGGCGCGGGCGAGGGCGGCCGTGTGGTCGGACCGGTCGTCGAGCAGGGAGCGCACGGCGGCCCGCAGGTCGTCCTCGGTCTCGGAGTAGAGAAGGTCGGGCTGGGTGCTCATCGCGCGAGGTCCTTCCAGGGGACGTCCTTGTCGTTGCGGGGCTCGGCGGGCAGTCCGAGCACCCGTTCGGCCACGATGTTGAGCAGCACCTCGTTGGTGCCGCCCTCGATCGAGTTGCCCTTGGAGCGCAGATAGCGGTAACCGGCGTCGCGGCCGGTGAAGTCGACCAGCTCGGGGCGGCGCATGGTCCAGTCGTCGTACAACAGGCCCTCCTCGCCGCGGAGTTCGACCTCGAGGCCGCTGATCTCCTGGTTCAGCCGGGCGAAGCCGAGCTTCATGCCGGAGCCCTCGGGGCCGGGCTGGCCGGCGGCGAGCTGCTGGCGCAGCCGTTCGCCGGTGAGCCGGGCGACCTCCGCGTCCACCCACAGGGTCAGCAGTCGCTGGTGGAGGTCGTGGGTGCGCAGCTCGGGGCGCTCGCGCCAGGTGGCGGCGACCGGCCCGATCATTCCGCCCTCGCGCGGCAGCCGCATGCCGCCGATGGAGACGCGTTCGTTCATGAGCGTGGTCTGCGCGACCTTCCAGCCCTCGCCGACGGGGCCGAGACGGCGGTCGTCGGGAATCCGCACATCGGTGAGGAAGACCTCGTTGAACTCGGCCTCGCCGGTGATCTGGCGCAGCGGCCGGACCTCGACACCGGGGTCGGTCATGTCGCAGAGGAAGTAGGTGATGCCGCGGTGCTTCGGCGCGTCCGGGTCCGTGCGGGCGATGAGGATGGCCCACCGGGCGAGGTGGGCGCTGGAGGTCCACACCTTCTGGCCGTTGACGACCCAGTCGCCGTCGGCACCGTCCCGGACGGCGCGGGTGCCGAGGGCCGCCAGGTCGGAGCCGGCGCCTGGTTCGCTGAACAGCTGGCACCAGACCTCCTCGCCGACCCAGAGCGGTCGCAGGAACCGCCGCTTCTGCTCCTCGGTGCCGTACGCGAGGATCGTGGGGGCGGCCATGCCGAGGCCGATGCCGATGCGGCGGGGGTCGTTGTCGGGGGCGCCGGCGGCCTCCAGCTCGGCGTCGACGACGGCCTGCAGCGAGCGGGGCGCGTCGAGTCCGCCGAGTCCGGCCGGGTAGTGCACCCAGGCGAGCCCGGCGTCGAAGCGTGCCGCGAGGAAGTCACCGCGGGGCGTGGCCGCGGGCGGGTGCGCGGCGAGGAACTCGCGGGTGCGCGCACGCAGTTCGGCGACGTCGGTCATGCGGCCGCTCCTTCCGGGACGACGACGAGGCGTCCGGTGGTGGTGCCGTCGGCGACGCGCTGGACGGCGTGGGCGGCGTCCTTCAGCGGGACGCGGTCGCTGACGAGGGGCTTGATCAGCCCCTCGGCGGCGAGACCGGTGAGGGTCTCGTGGCAGCGGAGCACGGCCCGGGGGTCCTTCCGGTTGTACAGGCCCCAGTGCAGTCCGACGATCGAGTAGTTCTTCACCAGCGCGTGGTTGAGCGCCGGGCTGGGAATGCCGCCGCTCGCGAAGCCGACGACGAGGATGCGGCCCTCGAAGGCGACGCACTTGGCCGACTTGGCGTAGGCATCGCCGCCGACCGGGTCGTAGACGACATCGGCACCACGTCCGCCGGTGGCGTCCTTCACGGCGGCGACGACGTCGTCCTCGCGCCGGTCGACGACGAGGTCGCAGCCGAGCTCGCGGGCCACGGCGGCCTTCTCCGGCCCGCCGACGACGCCGATGACGCGGGCGCCCGCGGCCTTGCCGAGCTGGACCGCCGCACTGCCGACGCCGCCGGACGCCGCGTGCACGAGCAGCGTCTCGCCCTCCTGGAGGTTCGCGCGGCGGTGCAGTCCGAACCAGCCCGTCTGGTAGCCGATGTGCAGCGCCGCGGCCTCGGCGTCGTCGAGGGCGTCGGGCGCCGGGAGCAGCGCGGCCGCGTCGGCGACGGCGTACTCGGCGAAGCCGCCGTGGGGCAGGGCCGGGGTGGCGATGACGCGGCGGCCGTCCTCGGTCTCGCCGCAGATCTCCACGCCCGGCGTGAAGGGCAGCGGGGGTGTCACCTGGTAGTGGCCACGGCAGAGCAGCGCGTCGGGGAAGTTGACGTTGGCGGCCCGCACCCTGAGCAGGACCTGCCCTTCGCCGGGCTCCGGGCGGCCGGTCTCCTCGAGCTGCATCACCTCGCCCGGCTCGCCGTTCCGGTGCACTCGCCATGCCTGCATTCTGGGCCTCCGCGGTGTGTAGGGCGTACCACTGCTCGGCCGCATACTAAGCGGTCGCTTGCTGTTCTGGGAACAGCCCCTTCCGGCCGGCGCCCGACTCCCTCCCCCCGCTCGGCGCCCCGCGCCGGGACCCCGGCCCGCACCGGGCCGGGGCCGTCGCTCGTCACCGTCGGCGTTCCCGCCCCGCGCCCGCACGCCGGGCCCGTGCGGCCGCGTCGCGGGACGGAGGGGTCCGGTGCGGCCGCGTCGCGGGACGGCGGGTCCGGGAGCACGCTGGACAGTAGGCCGTCTCCCGAAGGGCGTGTCCATGAACGCGATCGCTGACACCGAGGCGGGGCGCCGTCTCTCCGGCTTCCTCGACAGCCCCGTCGTCGGGATGCTCCCGTGGATCGTGTTCTCGGTCCTGGTCGGCCCCGGCCGGTTCGAGTTCGCCGTGGCGGTCTCGCTGGCTATCGCCCTGCTCGTCCTCGTCGTGGACCGGCTGAGGCGCCCCGGTACGTCGGTCAAGATCCTCGAGGTCTCCGACGTCGTCTTCTTCGCGGCGCTGGCGATCGTCGGCCTCTTCGCATCGGCAGGCACGCTGCACTGGCTGGAGACGTACTCGGGAGAGCTGTCCAACTTCGCGCTGGTGGCCATCGCCTTCGGCTCGATGGCCGTCCGGGAGCCCTTCACCGTGCAGTACGCGCGCGAACAGGTGGACCGGTCGCTGTGGAAGACCCGCGGCTTCCTGCACACCAACTACGTGATCACCGCCGTGTGGGGCCTGGCCTTCCTCGTGGCGGCCGTGGCGGGCCTCGTCGGCGACCTCGTGCTCCGTCAGCCCGACAACATCTGGACGAACTGGGTCATCCAGATCGGGGCGATCATCGTCGCCCTGCGCTTCACCGAGTGGTATCCCCCCGTCGTACGGGAGCGCATCCACGGCGGCAGGCCGTCCCGCGGCAGCCCTACGTCCGTGGGCGCCCTGTTCATGCCCTTCGCCGGCTATCTCGTACCGGTGGGGATCGTCGTGCTCGCCCTCGGCTCCGGGCCGACCTGGCTGGGCATCGCCCTGATCGTCCTCGGAGTCCTGCTCGTACGGGCGTTCAAGCTCGACGCGAACGGCGAGCGGGCCACCGAGTCGCGCCGCGATGCCGAGTGAGCGCCGCGGCGGGAGCCCGCGGGCACGGGCGCCGCGGGAATCACCGTCGGGAACCCGATCCACCGCCGGGAGATCCGTCATGACCGGGCACACCGCTCCGCCGGCCGCCTTCGACCCGACCCGGGTCCCCCATCTGTCGGGGCTGTTCGCCCCGGTCACCGAGGAGGTCGACGCGGTCGACCTGGAGGTGTCGGGCGAACTGCCGGACGACCTGGACGGCGTGTACCTGCGCAACGGCCCCAACCCGCGCTTCTCGCCCATCGGTTCGTACCTCTTCCCGCTCGACGGCGACGGGATGGTCCACGGGGTGTGGCTCTCCGGGGGCAGGGCGCGCTACCGCAACCGCTTCGTCCGCACTCCCGCCCTGCGGGCGGAGGAGAAGGCGGGCCACGCGCTGTGGGGCGGCCTGGAGTCCATGATCATGCCCGGTCCCGACGAGGTGTGCCCCGGGCTGGCGAACACCTTCAAGGACCTGCCCGACATCAACGTCGTCCGGCACGCCGGGCGGATACTGGCGCTCGCCGAGTCCGCGTGCCCGTTCCGGATGACGCCCGGACTGGACACCGTGGGACGCGAGACCTTCGACGGACGGCTGCCGGCCGGCATCACCGCCCACCCGAAGATCGATCCCCTCACGGGCGAGATGGCCGTCTTCTGCTACGACATCGAACCGCCCTACCTCACCTGGTCGTTGATCGGTCCGGACGGCTCGGTGCGGCGGGGCCCCACTCCGGTCGAAGGCGCCGACGAACCGGTGATGATCCACGACATGGCGCTGACGGATCGTTACCTCGTGGTGGTGCTCGCGCCCGCCTTCTTCGACATCGCGGCGGCCGTGAGCGGTGGTTCGCTCCTCGCCTGGCGGCCCGAGCGGGGCACCCGGGTCGCGCTCCTCCCCCGCGACGGCTCACCGGTTCGCTGGGCGCACGACGACGCGTTCTGGATCTGGCACACGGCGAACGCGTACGACGCCGGGCCCGGTCCGCGGGACGAGGTGGTGCTGGAGTACGTCCAGTGGTCGAAGCTGAGCCTCGGACCGGGCGGGCCCGGATCGGAACCGGCGAGGAGCGCCCTGGTGCGGGCCGTGATCGACCCCGCCTCGGGCACGATGCGGCGCACCGTGCTCGACGAGGCGCGAATGGAGTTCCCGCGCATCGACGACCGCAGTCTCGGCAGGCGGCACCGGCACATCGCCATCGCCACGGAGTCGGGCACGGTGGACCTGCTGCCGGGCGAGTACGACGGCATCTCCTGGTACGACACATCCGCTCCGTCGGGCGGCGCCGGCGTGCGGAAGTGGTGCGCCGGGAACGACTCGGTCGGCGAGCCCGTGTTCGCGCCCTCGCCCGGTCGGACGGGCGACGACCGCGGCCACTGGCTGGTGTTCGCGACCGACCGTAGCGACGGGACGTCCCGGCTGCTCGTCCTCTCCGCCGAGGATCCCGCCTCCGGGCCGGTGGCCCGGGTGCGCATCCCCGTCAGGGTCCCGCTCGGGCTGCACGGCGCCTGGCTGCCCACGGAGGAATGAGGGGGCCTTCCCCGGAGCGGCCGGCCCGGTCGGGGACGCCGCCGGCCCGTCGGGGATCCGGTCCGGGCCGTCCGCACCCGCCGTCGCGCACCTCCGCCGCCGGCGGGACGGCGCGGCGCGGCGGCCCGTCCGGCACCCGCGGCGCCGGACCGGCACCTCAGGTCCGCGCCGCCGGTCCGCTCCCGCCCGCCGCACCCACCACGGGTGCGGCGGCACCACGGGCGGTCTGCGCGGACAGCGGGGTGGCGATGGACTCCAGGGACCTGCCCTCCGCCTTGACCGCGAGGAACAGCGCGACCAGCCCGGCCGCCGTCATCAGCGCCGCGCCCACGCAGAAGGCCAGGACGGTGTCCGCGACGACTCCGCTGGACGTCAGCTCGGCGAAGAGCAGCGGCCCGGAGATGCCGCCCGCCGCGGTGCCGACGGCGTAGAAGAACGCGATCGCCATCGCCCGGGTCTCCATGGGGAAGATCTCGCTCACGGTCAGGTACGCGGAACTGGCCCCGGCCGAGGCGAAGAAGAGGACGACGCACCAGCACGCGGTCATCGTCAGGGCGTCCAGCCGGCCGGCGTCGAACAGCCAGGCGGTGGCGAACAGCAGCAGGCCCGAGGTGATGTACGTGCCCGCGATCATCGGCTTGCGCCCCACGGTGTCGAACAGGGGCCCGAGGAGCAGTGGACCCAGGAAGTTGCCGAGAGCGATCACGGTGAAGTAGTAACCGGTCGCACCGGTGGGGACGTCGAAGAAGGTGATGAGGATGGAGGCGAAGCCGAAGGTGATGGCGTTGTAGAGGAACGCCTGGCCGATGAAGAGCGCGAGCCCGAGCACCGCGCGCCTGGGGTAGGAACGGAACACCGTCCTGGCGATCATGCCGAAACCGATGCTGTGCCGCTGGTTGACGGTGATCGACGTCTCCGGCTCGGGCAGCGGCTTCCCCGTCCCGCGCTCGACGTCGCGTTCGACTTCGGCCACCAGGTCCTCGGCCTCCCGCTCCCGGCCGTGGATGAACATCCAGCGCGGGCTCTCCGGCACGTTGCGGCGGACCAGCAGGATGACGAGGCCGAGGACGACGCCGAGGGCGAAGGTGAGGCGCCAGCCGATGTCCTTGGGGAAGATGTCGGTGTTCAGGGCGAGGACGGAGAGCAGGGCGCCCGCCATGGCACCGAGCCAGAAGCTGCCGTTGATGATGAGGTCGACCCGTCCCCGGTACTTGCTGGGGATGAGCTCGTCGATCGCGGAGTTGATGGCCGCGTACTCCCCGCCGATGCCGAAGCCGGTGAGGAAGCGGAAGAGGAAGAACCACCAGGCCGAGGTCGACAGGGCGGTCAGCGCGGTGGCCGCCAGATAGACGGCGAGCGTGACGAGGAAGAGCTTCTTGCGCCCGTACCGGTCCGTCAGCCGGCCGAAGAACAGCGCCCCGAGGCAGGCGCCCGCCACGTACAGCGCGGCGGCGAGCCCCGTGACCTGGGCGTCGCTGATGGCGAGACCGCTGCCCTCCTCGGCGAGGCGCCCGGCGACGTTGCCGACGACGGTGACCTCGAGACCGTCCAGGATCCACACCGTGCCCAGCCCGATGACGATCGTCCAGTGCCACCGGGACCAGGGCAGCCGGTCGAGACGGGCCGGTACCTTCGTGGTGACCGTGCCGGTGCGGGCCGTGCCCATCTCAGTCATCGCATCGCTCCCTGCGGACGCTCCGTCGCGGCTCACGCGGCGGTTACCCGGGGGCCTCGGCGACAAACGGCAGGGCAGCCCGGCCGAACCGGGGGGTCGACGGCCTGCCGTACGGGCCGCGACGGGACATGCCGCGCCCCGTACGGGCACCGACGGGCCGTCAGCGGCCGAAGAGCTCGAAGGCCACCGCGGGCTTGCCGCCGAACCGGGGGGCCACCGCCTCCGCGTTGCCCACCAGGAACTCCCGGCAGTACGCCTCGGGGTCCTTGTCCGTCAGGACCTCGATGTAGCTGCGGTGCTGGAGCAGCGACTGCACCGAGCGCTCCAGTCCGGCGGTCGCGTCCACGGCGTGGGTCGGGGTCGACGAGCCGGCGATCGCCACCCACCGGACGCCGTTCCACGGCTCGAGCCCGTGCTCGGTGAGGAGTTCGGGGAAGATCCAGCGGTTGCCCGCGTCACCGGCGGCGTCCAGCGTGGCCCGGCCGACGGCACGGTGGTCCGGCGAGTTCCAGGCGCCGCCGACGGCCGGGCCCCAGGTGTCACGGTGGTTGAGGGTGACGACGAGCTCGGGGCGGTGCCGCCGGATCGCGGCCGCGATGTCACGGCGCAGCGCCGTGCCGTACTCGATGACACCGTCCCGGTGGCCGAGGAACTCCACCGCTCCCACCCCGACGACCGCGGCGCTCGCCCGCTGTTCGCGCTCGCGCAGCGGGCCGCACTCGGCGGGGTCGAGGGTGTCGATGCCGGCCTCGCCCCGGGTGGCGAGGAGGTACGTCACGTCCTTGCCCGCGTCCGTCCAGCCGGCGACGGCCGCCGCGCAGCCGTACTCGAGGTCGTCGGGGTGGGCGACGACGGCGAGCGCCCGCTGCCAGTCGTCCGGCACCGGTGCGAGCTGAGGTTCGGTCAGTTCGGTCATACGGGCAGCGTATCCGCGGCGGTCGCGCGTGCCGGCGTCCACTCCGGGCACGGGTCGGGACCCGTGCCGCCGCCGTTCGCGCCCGCTCGTCGGTGCCGGGTCACGGCACCCGCCGTCACACCTCGTCGCGCACCAGCGCGAGCAGCCGGTCGAGCACACGGGAGCCGGACGCCCGGACGCCGTCGTGCTCGTACTCGTCGGTGACCCAGGTGCGCAGTCCCCGGATGGCGCGCGCTGTCACAAGGGAGTGGGCGGTGTCGACGTACATGTCGTCGTGGTAGACGGCCGCGGCGACCGGGACCTCGTTGGCGGCCAGTCGCTCGGCGTCGTACAGCGCGGGCCAGTCGGTGCGGGCGGCCAGGATCTCCGCGGCCTCGCGCAGGGGCCGCAGGGCGGGGTCGGTCACGAAGTGCCAGGGGTGGACGGACTCGCCGGTGAAGAGCAGCGGTCCGTCGCCCGCGAGCGTCTTCTCCGCGTCGAACTGCGGGAACTCGGCGCGCACCCGCTCGGCGGCCCAGGCCGTGGGGGCCTGGCCCTGGGCGTAGATGGCCTCGTGGAGCACGGCGTACAGCGGATGGGCGGCGTACGAGAGCGCGGTGAGGACGCCCTGCTGGAAGGCGTCGGAGAGCTCGTCGCCGTCGGCCGTGCGCACGAAGGCGTTCTCCAGCAGGTAGTGGAGCTGGTGGCTGCCGTCCCCGGTGCCTAGCTGGATGCCCAGGGACTGGAACGCCTCGGGGGTAAGGACGTAGCCGCCGGGCAGGACGGTCCGCCGGGAGACGAGGTGCTCGGCGATGCGCCGGGCACGGTCGACGTCCTGCGGGTAGCGCGTGTAGTGCGCCTCGTTCTTGCGCTGGATGCGGGGGTACGCGGCGCGGTAGACGTCCTCGGCGCCGGCGTCCAGGGAGGGCAGTCCGCCGGTGATCAGCACCGCCTTCAGCCCTTCCGGCGCCGTGGAGAGGTAGTGGGTGGCGCAGAATCCGCCGAAGCTCTGGCCGAGGACCGTCCAGCGGGCCCCGCCCGTCAGCTGCGCGCGGACCGCCTCGCAGTCCCGGACGATGCTGTCGGCGCGGAAGTGCGAGAGATGGCGCGCCTGCTCCTCGGGGCCGCCGCGCAGGGGGAGCGTCTGCCGGTTGACGGGCGAGGACAGTCCGGTGCCGCGCTGGTCGAGGAGGAGGACGCGGAACTCCTGCACCGCGCGTCCCAGCCAGGCCTGCTTGCCGGGGAACCGCCGCGCCCCGAAGCCCGGGCCGCCCTCCAGGTAGACCAGCCACGGCAGATCGGCTCCGGCCCGGCTGCTGGAGACGATCTCGCGGCCGTAGAGGGCTATCTGCTCCCCCGAGGGGTCGTCGTGGTCCAGGGGAACGGTGAAGTGGCGGTCCGTGAGGACGAGGCCCGGCTGCCGGTAGCTGGTCACTGCGCGCTCCTGCTGTGTGGTGGCTGATGGTGCGTTCCCCGCCCGCCCAGTGCATCACACGGCCGGGCGGGGGTCGCACCGAGGATCAGCCGGCCGGGAAGTCGTCCGGGGTCCTGACCCGCTCGCGGATCCAGACCCCGGCGGGCTTCAGGGGGCCGGTCCCGGTCCAGGGGCCGTTGGCGGCGCAGGTGCCGGGTCTGAGGACGGCGCCGCTGCGATGGTCGTCGGAGAAGTTCCAGTTCACCCAGCTGATCTTCCGGCTCGCCATGAGGTCGAGGTAGCGCTGGGACATGGCGAAGTCGTTCGCTTCCTCGCCCGCGTAGTTCTGGGTGCCGAACTCCGTGACGAACACGGGCAGCCGGGCGGCGGCGCGGGCGAGGGTGTCCAGGTACTCCTCCCGGTGCGAGGCGGCGTAGAAGTGGAAGGTGTACATGATGTTCGAGGCGTTCACGGGGTTGCGGACCACCTCGGTCTCGTCCGCGCCCTCGGAGACGCCGAACGAGGACCAGGCGCGGGTGCCGACGAGCACCGGGGTCTCGGGGTCGTGGCGGCGGATGACCGGGATGAGCTGTTCGGCGTAGTCCTTGACGCGGGCCCAGGAGACGCCGCTGGGCTCGTTGGCGATCTCGTACAGCAGGTTGTTCCTGCCCTGGTGGCGCTGGGCGATCTCGGTGAAGAACGTGCGGGCGCGGGCGAGGTTGTGGTGGGGGTCGCCCGGACTGAGCATGTGCCAGTCGACGATCACGTACAGGCCGCGGGCCGTGGCCTGCTCGATGGCCGAGTGGACCAGGTCGGTGAACCTGCGCGGGTCGGTCTCGTAGCCGCCCTCCTGGATGTACATGGAGACGCGCAGGACGTCGGCCCGCCAGTCGCCGGCGAGGGCGTTCAGCGAACCGGACGTCACGCACTGGCCGTACCACTGCAGTCCGTGGGTGGACATGCCGCGGAGCTGGATCGGCTTTCCGTGCCGGTTGCAGAGCTTGGTCCCGCAGACCGTGAGCTGTCCGTTGGCGTCGACGGGCGTGCTCGCGGCCGGTGCGGGGGCGGGTGCGGCCGGTGCGGCGGGGGCCGCTCCGAGGCCGAGGAGCAGGACGAGGGCCGCGGCGGCCGTGGTGCGCAGGGCGCGTAACGAGAAGGGTGCGGGTCTCATGGGGTCTCCGCGAGTGGGGGGATGACTGGAAGGAAACTTTCCTAACGGATGGATAGCAGGGGCTCCACCGGCCCGCAAGAGTCAGCGAAAGAGACGCTGTTCAGCGGGCTGACCCCGATGGTGCGCGGGCGGCCCGCTTCGGACCCGGCCCGTGTGCGCGTCGCGCACGGCGCGCCTAGCGTGGACGCATGATCCGGTTCGAGGAGGTCGGCAAGGTCTACCCGGACGGCACGACCGCCGTGGACGGGTTGTCCTTCGAGGTCGCCGAGGGCGAACTGGTCACTCTCGTCGGCCCCTCGGGCTGCGGCAAGACCACCACGATGATGATGGTCAACCGGCTGATCGAACCCACGTCGGGGCGGATCCTGGTGGGGGACGAGGACATCTCCCGGGTGGACCCGGTCCGGCTGCGCCGCCGGATCGGCTACGTCATCCAGCAGGTCGGACTGTTCCCGCACCGGACGGTCCTCGACAACACCGCGACCGTGCCGTCCCTGCTGGGCTGGAAGAAGCGCCGGGCGCGGGCGCGGGCCGCCGAACTCCTCGATCTGGTGGGCCTCGACCCGAAGACCTACGGCGACCGCTATCCCCAACAGCTCTCGGGCGGTCAGCGCCAGCGGGTCGGGGTGGCCCGGGCGCTGGCGGCGGACCCTCCCGTGCTGCTGATGGACGAGCCGTTCGGCGCGGTCGACCCGGTGGTGCGGGAGCGGCTGCAGAACGAATTCCTGAACCTCCAGGCGACGGTCCGCAAGACCGTCCTGCTGGTCACCCACGACATCGAGGAAGCGGTGCGGATGGGCGACCGCATCGCCGTCTACGGGCAGGGCCGCATCGAACAGTTCGACACGCCGGGCGCGGTGCTCGGCACGCCCGCGACCGACTACGTGGCCCGGTTCGTGGGCGCGGACCGGGGGCTGAAGCGCCTCTCGGTGACCACGATCGAGGAGGACGGCCTGGAGCAGCCGCCGGTCGCGCGTCTGGACGAGCCCGCCGGCGCCGCGTCGGCCCGGCTGCGGGCGGCGGACGCGCGCTGGGCCGTCGTGCTCAACGCCGGGGGCGATCTGCACGGCTGGGTGTCGGCCGAGTCGCTGGCGCGCGCCGCGGACCGGGGCACGGTCGGCGAGCTGGCCCGCCGGATGGAGGCGTGGGTCCCGCTCGGGGCGCCGCTGAAGCAGGCGTTCAGCGAGATGCTGCAGCACGACGCCGGATGGGTGGCCGTGGTGGACGGGGCCCGGTTCGCGGGCGTGCTGACACCGGCCAAACTCCACGAGGCACTGCGCCGTTCGGTGGACTCCGAGGCCCGGGGCGTGGCCAGGGACCAGGTGGACTTCGACTCGGTGGCGGACGCCTGAGCCACTGCGGGACCGGCCGTCCGGGGCGGGCGTTGCCGTCCGGGGCGGTCCGGGCTCCTGTCCGGCCGGTCGCAAGCAGCCGTCCGGGGCGGGGCGGGCGTTGCCCGGGGGCGGTACGGAGCGGCCGCCGCCCGGGTCACTTCGGGAGCAGGCCCTTGGACCGCAGGTACTGCCGGGCGACGTCCTCGGGCAGCCGGCGCCAGTTGTCCACCTGCTCGTTGAGACGGGCCAGGTCCTCCGTGGTCAGGACCGAGTTCAGCTTGTCGAGTGCCTTCGTGACCCGGGGGCCGCCGGCGCGGGCCCGGTTGACGACGGGGACGATGTGGTCGGCGTTCTGGAGCTTCTTGTCGTCCTCCAGGAGCACCAGGCCGAAGTCGTCGAGGGTGGCGTCCGTGGTGGTGGTGAGGACCATCTGGTCCTGGCCCGACTGGACGGCCTGCTTGGCCTGTGTGGTGCCGACGCCCTTGGGGTCGATACCGCTGATGCGGATGCCGTACGTCTTCTCCAGCCCGGGCGCGCAGTAGGGCCGCTGCACGCATTCGTCACCGGCGGCGAGGCGTACGGGGACGCCCGATCGGCCGAGGTCGCCGAGGGTCCGCAGCCGGTGGGCGCGGGCGAACTCCTCGGTGACGGCGAAGGCGTTCTGGTCCACGGCCCGCCCCGGGTCGAGGACCTTCAACCCGCGCGGGTCGGCGAGCGAGCGCAGGGCGCTCATGGTGGCGTCGAGGTCGGGCGAGCCGGCGGCCGTGGCGCCGGGGCCGTGGGCCTTGGCGCCCAGCCAGTCGGCGAAGGTGGCGGCGTACTCGGGGACCACGTCGATCTGGCCGCTCTCCAGGGCGGGTTCGTAGATCTCCCGGTTGGTCACGGAGATGACCTTCGTCCGGTACCCCGCGTGCTCGAGCAGCAGCGCGTACATCCGGGCGAGCAGGTCGCTCTCGGTGAAGCCGGCGGAGCCGATCGTCAGATGCCTGCTGTCACCGGGCGGCGCGGTCACCTGCCCTCGGTCCTCCAGGGAGGGGCCCGTGGTGCAGGCGGCGACCGCCAGGAGCAGGGCCGCGCCGAGCAGGGCGAGGAGCCGGCTCATGGCGCCGCTGCCCGGGTCCGTGCCGGGGCGGACCGTTCCACGGCCACGAAGACACCCTCCACCACCACCGCGAGGGCGGCGACGAGCACCGCGCCGGCGACCACCTGGGGGGTGGAGGCGAGGTTGAAGCCCGCCGTGATGATGCGGCCCAGCCCGCCGCCGCCCGCCAGCGCCGCGACGGTCGCGGTGGCCACGAGCTGGACGGCGGCGATCCGTACCCCCGTGAGGACCAGCGGTGTCGCGAGCGGGAGTTCGACACGGAACAGCGTCTGGCCGCCCGTCATGCCCATCCCCCGCGCGGCGCGGACGACGTCCCGGTCGACACCGCGCATGCCGACGTAGGCGTTGGTCAGCAGCGGCGGCACGGCGAACAGGACCAGCGCGACGATGGTGGGCCAGTCGCCCCACGTACCGATCGGGCTGAGGAGCAGCAGGACGAGGACCGCGAAGGTGGGCACGGCACGGCCGACGTTGGAGATGTTGACGGCGAGCGCGCCGCCCTTGCCGAGGTGCCCCAGGACGAGGGCGACGGGCAGCGCGACGGCGCAGCTGATCACGAGGCAGACCGAGGTCAGGTACAGGTGCTGGCCGAGCCGGCGCCACACCCCGTTCTCGCCGGACCAGTTGGCGGAGCCGGTCAGCCAGTCCCAGGTCTGCGCGAGCGTGTTCATGCGGCGGCCCGCGTCCACGGGGTGAGCGCCCGCTGGACGCCCAGCAGCACGAGGTCGGCGGCCACGGCGATGAGCACGCAGAGCACCGAGGCCGTCAGCACCTGGGCCTTGAAATAGGTGTTCATCCCCGAGTAGATGAGGTTGCCCAGCCCGCCGAAGCCGACGATCGCGCCGATGGTCACGAGCGAGACGGCGGACACGGTCGCGATCCGCAGCCCGGCCATGGCGGCGGGCAGGGCGAGCGGCAGCTCGACGGCCAGGAGCTGCCGCGCCGGCCCGTAGCCCATGCCGCGTGCGGCCTGCCGGGTCTCCGCGGGTACGGAGCGGAGACCCGCGAGGATGTTGCGGACCAGCAGGGTGAGGGAGTACAGCACGAGTCCGGCGACGACCAGTGAGGCGGACAGCCCGTACACCGGGAGCAGCAGCGAGAACATCGCCAGCGAAGGGATCGTGTAGAGGATCGTCGTCACCCCGAGCACGGGGCCGGCGGTCCAGCGCCACCGCCGGGACGCGACGGCCAGGGGCAGGGCGAGGAGGAGCGCCAGGGCCACGGAGACGAACGTCAGGTGGAGGTGCTGGAGCGTGGCGTCCCAGAGGATCTCGCGGCGGCTGGAGAGGTAGTCGCCGCAGATCCACTCGTTGCGGGCGAGGCAGTCGTCGGGGGTGGCCGTCACCCGTCCATTGCAGCCCGGGGGTCCTGGTCGCGCGCGCTGTGCACACCTGTCCGAGTGCGCGTCGGCGCATCCGGACGGTCGCCGGCCGGGACGTACTGCGCGGCGAAGTCCCCCGAGGGCGGGATGGGGGTGATCACGTCGACGAGGACGCCGCCGGGGTCGGCGACGATGAAGTGCCGCTGCCCGAAGTCCTCGTCGCGCAGCTCCAGCTCCGGCTTCAGCCCCTCCCCCACGACCAGTCGCTCCCACTCGGCGTCCACGTCCTCGACTTCGAGGTTGAGCAGCAGTCCGCGCACGGGGGTGCGGTAGGCCTCGGGCAGTGTCGGGTGGGCGGGGTCGAGCAGGGCGAGTTCGTACGGGAGCGGGCCGGGGCGCCGGAGGCTGACGTACCAGTCGGCCTCGAACGTCGGTGCGAAGCCGAGCAGATCGATGTAGAAGGCGCGGGACTCCTGGATCCGGGGCGTGCAGATCACGGGATAGAAGCTGGTCAGCATGGCGGACCTTCCTTTCGCATACCGATGGTATGTGAAGTACGCTATTCGCGTACCATCGGTATGTCAAAAGGCGGGAGCGGGAACCATGCCGGACGCGCACCACACCACACGGGCCAGGCAGCGGGAGCTGACACGCGGGGCACTGGTACGCGAGGGCCGCCGGCTGTTCGCGGCCGAGGGCTACGCGGCCGTGGGCCTCGCGGAGATCGTGCGCGCCGCGGGGGTCACCAAGGGCGCGCTGTACCACCACTTCGACGGCAAGGCGGCGCTGTTCCGCGCCGTCCTGGAAGAGGTGCAGCAGGAGGTCGCCGGCCGGGTGGCGGCGGCGGCAGGCGCCGAGGACGACCCGTGGGCACAGCTGACCGCGGGCTGCCGGGCGTTCCTCACCGCCGGTACGGACCCGCAGGTCCAGCGGATCATGCTGCTCGACGGTCCCGCGGTGCTCGGGTGGAACGAGTGGCGGGCCCTCGACGAGGCGGCGTCCGCACGCCATCTCACCGAGGCGCTCGCCGGCCTCACCGCCGCGGGAGAGATCCCCCCGCAGCCGGTGGAGCCCCTGACCCGCCTGCTGTCCGGGGCAATGAACGAGGCCGCCCTGTGGCTGGCCTCCTCCCACGGCCCGACGGACCTGGACGACACCTGGGCGGCACTGTCACGGATGCTGGAAGCGCTGCGGGCGGAACCGCCGGCCCGGTGAGCCGGCGGTCCCGGCCGCCCGTCAGATCTTCTCCTCCGGCGACCGTCCGACACACAGGGCCCAGATGATCGCGATATACAGGGCGATCGCGACGAGGGACCACAGCGGGTAGTACGGCAGGGAGAGGAAGTTGACGACCAGCAGCACCCCTGCGAGGGCGATGCCGAGGATCCGCGACCACAGGGCGCCCTTGAAGAGGGCGAAACCGGCCGCGACGGCGACGATCCCGAAGATCAGATGCAGCCAGCCCCATGCGGTGAGGTCGAATCGGAAGACGTAGCCGGGCGTCGCCACGAACACGTCGTCGTTCGCGATTCCCATGATTCCGCGGAAGAAATCGAGGAATCCGGCGATGATCAGGACCACTCCCGCGAACATCGTCAGGCCTCCGGCCCAGGCGAAGTAGCTCTTGGAGTGTCCGGTGGTCGGTTGGGTCATGATGTCCCCTCGTCCTCAACTCAGGAGCTTTTGCTTGGCTCGCTGGAATTCCTCCTCGCTCAGGTCACCCTTGGCCTTGAGCTCGGAGAGCCGGGCAAGCTCGTCCCCCGTTCCGGTGCCCTTGGCGGTCTGCCGGATGTACGCGTTGAACGCTTCCTGCTGCTCCTGCGCGTGCTTGATCTCGCGCCTGCCCATGTCCTTGCCGCGGACGATCACGTAGACCAGCACGCCGAGGAACGGGATCAGCAGCACGAAGATCAGCCAGGCCGCCTTGGCCCAGCCGCTCATCTCGTGGTCACGGAAGATGTCCACGAAGACACGGAAGAGCAGCACCAGCCACACGACCCAGAGGAAGAGCCACATCACGGTCCAGAACGCGCCCAGAACCGGATAGTCGTAAGCGAGATAGACCGTGTCGTGCATAGCCGTCCTCCTGCCGTAGCCGTCGGACCTCGGAGTCCGCTCGCCGTCAGTGTGGGGCGGCGGGCGGACGGTTCCCTCACCCCGCACGGGTGAATCGGAGGCCCTGCCGGACCACGGGGGCCGGCGGGCCCGGGCCGTGTCGGTGCCGGGGCGGTACGGCGCCGTGCCCGACGATGAACCGGTCCGTGGTGCCGTTGGCCGGGTGGGTGATGGGTACGTGAGCGGCGGGAACGCGCTGACCGGGGTGGCCGTGGCGGTGGTCACGGCGGGATACGCGCTGGTGTCGCGGCGCATCGCCGCCACGGTGGTCACCGCCCCCTTGTTCTTCACCGCATGCGGGGTGCTCATCGGGCCCGCGGGGCTCGGCCTCTTCGGCCTCGAGCACAGCGCGGGGCCGGTGCTCGTCCTGGTCGAGACGGCCCTGGCGCTGGTCCTGTTCACCGACGCCATGAGCCTGCGCGGCCGCCAGCTGCACCGGGGCCGCTTCCTCCCCGTGCGGCTGCTGGCCATCGGCCTGCCGCTGACGATCGCGGCCGGCTGGCTGCTCGCCTGGCCGCTGCTGCCCGGGCTGACCGTGTGGGAGCTGGCCCTGATCGCCACGATCCTCGCGCCCACCGACGCGGCGGTGTGCCGGACCGCCCTCTCCTCGCCGCGGGTACCGCCGCTCGTGCGCAGCGGCCTCAACGCCGAGTGCGGCATCGGCGACGGCATCGTGCTCCCCGTCTTCGTCCTGCTGCTCGCCGCCCTGCCCGGCGCCGCCGAGGAGGACCACGTGGGCATCTTCTGGCGCTCGCTGGTGCTCAGCGCGGCACTCGGGGTCGCCTGCGGGGTCGCGGCCGCCCTGCTGCTGAGACGGGCGGGCTCCGCCGGATGGGTGAGCAGGGAGGGGAACCAGCTGATGATCCTGTCGACCGTCCTGGCCTCCTTCGCGCTCGCGCGGCTCGTCGACGGCAGCGGGTTCATCGCCGTCTGGGCGGCGGGGATCGCCTTCGCCGTCCTGATGCGCCGCGACGTACCGGCGGAGACGTCTCCGGAGGGCGCCCGGAGCCATGGGTTCGCCGGGGGCCACGAGTTCACCGAGAACGTGGCGGCGCTGCTCGCGGCGATGAGCTTCCTGGTGTTCGGCGCCGTGCTGCTGGGCCCGGCCCTGGAGCACCTGGACCGGCGGACCGTCGCCTACGCGCTGCTCAGTCTCACCGTGGTGCGGATGGTGCCGGTCGCGCTCGCCCTGGCCGGCAGCGGACTGCGGCTGCCGACCGTGGCGTACGTGGGCTGGTTCGGGCCACGCGGTCTGGCGTCGCTGGTCCTGGCTCTGCTCGTGGTGAAGGAGTACGGCGCCGGGGCGGCCCTGCCCGGCCGGGTCGTGGCCGTCACCGTGGGCCTGAGCGTGCTGGCGCACGGGGTGACGTCCGTCCTGCTGAGCGAGCGGTACGGGGCCTGGTACGCGAAGGCGTCGGGCCGCGACCCGGGGCTGCGGGAACGTGTCGCCGACGGCGAACCGGCCGGCTGACGACACGGGCCTTCCCCCCTGCCCCCTCGGCCTCTGCGGCGAACCCGCCAGGGCCTCTGCCCGACGTCCGCCACCTCTCGAGCGGCCCGGGTCGCGGGGCGGGAGGCGCACGCAGCGGCGCCCGGCCCGTCGCGGGGCATGCCGCTCCGCGCGGGGCCCTTTGGCCCGCGGCGCGGGTCAGTCGGGCAGCCGGCGCAGTTCCACCACGTGCAGGCCGAGATCCTGGAAGCGTACGAGCAGTCCGTACAGATGGGCCTCGTCGGTGACGGGCCCGAACAGAACGGTCTCCTCCGGCACCGTCACTTCGTCGAGCTCGGGAAAAGCACCGGCGACGGCCGGTGACAGATGACCGGAGACGCGGAACTCGTATCGCATGCGAGCACTTCCCCGTGCGCTGAGGGCTCTTGCTGCATGGTCCCGCCGGGGGCGGCCGGGCCGCATCACCCGAGCGAGGTGACCCGGTACGCGGCCTCACGGGACGGCCCGGAGCACGGCCGCCGGGCGCGGGCCGGACGGGCCTCAGAGCAGGCCGGCGTCCCGGGCACGGCGCACGGCCTCACTGCGTCGGGACACCGACAGCTTGCGGTAGACGCTCTTCAGATGCGTCTTGACCGTGTTGACGGAGAGGAAGAGCTCGGCGGCGATCTCGTCCGTCGACATCATCTCGGCGGCGCACCGCAGGACATCGCGCTCCCGGGGGCTGAGCTGTTCGACGAGCAGCGGAACCGCGTCCGCGGTGTCCCCCGTGCCGGAGCCACTGCCGTCGCCGGTGCCGGTGCCGCGACCGGCCTGTTTCTCGGCGTCCGCCGGTCGGCCCGTCAGCCAGGCCCGGGCGTCCGCGAGTCCGGACGCGCGGGACAGCAGGTGCCGCAGCCACGGGCCGGCCTCGGTGAACGGGGCCCGCAGTCCGTGCGGCCGCGCGGTGCGTACGGCGACGGCCACGAGCGCCGCCGCCTTCGCGCCGTCCCCCTCGACGGCCGTCGACTGCGCTTCGAGGAGCTGCGCACGGACCCGGACCGCCGGGGGGACACGGTCGCCGCCGGGGAGCCCGGCGAGCAGCCGGCGCGCCTGTCCGCCGTCCCCGGCCGCGAGCCGGGCGGCGGCCGACGCGACCGTAAGGGCGGGGCCGCCCGGTGGCGCCTCGCCCAGTGCGGCGAGCGCGGCCGCCGGATCACCGCGTCCGAGGTGGACGGAGCAGCGGGCGACGGCGATCCGGCCCGCCGCCTCTCCCCCGGCGGCGGCCGGACCGTCGGCGGAAACGGGCACCTCGTCGAGCGCCGACAGTGCCGCCGCCGCACGTCCGCGGGCGAGTTCGAGGCGGGAGCGGAGCACCGCGGCCTCGGCGGCGGCCGGTACGTCGCGGACCAGCGGCTGGGCCCGGGCGGCCGCGAGGTACCGGCCGGCGGCGGTGAGGTCCCCCCGGTCGGCGGCGACCGACGCGAGCGCGAGATGGCACCGTGCCGTGCGGCGGTCGACGGGGATGCCGTGCTCCTCGGCGGCCTTGAGCCCGTCCCGGGCGTGGGTCTCGGCCGGCCGCAGCAGTCCGTCGACGGCCTCGGCGAGGGCCAGCGCCCCGAGGCAGTGGTAGCGGACCGTCCAGGTCTGCTCGTCCGTGGCGGCGTCGAGCGCGGCGGCGAACGCCTCCCGTGCCTCGGACCGGTGTCCCGCGGCGAGGAGGGCGCGGCCGCGGCCGTACCTCCGGAGCGCCTCGATCTCGGGGTGCCGGGCGAGCCGGTCGCGGTCGACCCGGTCCATCAGCGTCCGCACCTCGCGGTCGGGGTCCGGGGTCCCGCGGTCCGGGCCCGGGTCCGCCGCGGCAGGCTCGCGGTCGTCACCGTCCTCAGCGGAGGCGGATGCCCGGGGGCCCCTGGTGCCGGCGCCGGTGCCGGCGCCGGTGCCAGGGTCGGTGCCGGTGCCAGGGTCGGTGCCGGTGCCGGGGTCGGTGAGGAGCCGCAGCAGCGCTTGGGTGAGCAGACTCTCGGGCGCGGCGTCGGCGCCGGGACGGGCACCCGCGAGGTGCTTGCGCCCGGCGGCGGCGTCGCCGCGGGCCAGGGCACAGGCGGCTGCGGCGAGGGCGGGCGCCGTGCCGGGCAGTCCGTCCGGCATCGCACTGAACAGCCGTTCGAGACGATGGCTGTCCGGTCCGGTGAGGAGGCGCCCGGCGGCGAGCCGGTCGACCAGGAGACCGGCGGCGTACGGCCAGTCGTCCGCCGCGGCCGCGTGCTCGATCGCGTCGGTCAGCCTGTCGTGACCGTCGAGCCAGCGGGCGGCCTCCCGGTGCAGCGGCGCGCCGAGCGCGGGGCTGCGGCTGCGCAGATGGGCCCGGAGCACCTCGGCGAACAGCGGGTGGCAGCGGTACCAGGAGGTGTCGCCGATCGGCTCGACGAACGCGTTGTCGCGGACGAGCCTGCCGAGGATGCGCTCGCCGTCGTCCCGTCCGGTGAGGGCGTCGGCCAGCCCGGGATGGACGTGGGAGAGGATGCTGGTCCGGATGAGCAGGTCCTGCGTCGCCTCCGGCTGGGCCGCCAGCACCTCGGCCGTCAGATAGTCGGCGACGGCGTTCTGCGAGGCGGCGAACGACTGGGCGAAGTGCTCGGCGTCCTCGGTCCGTTGCATCGCGAGGGCGCACAGCCGGAGCCCGGCGGCCCACCCCTGGGTACGGTCGGTGAGGGCCCCGACGCTCTCCTGGGAGGGGGTGAGCCCGTGGCAGCGCAGCAGCTGCGCCGTCTCCCGCGGGGTGAACGCGAGTTCGGACCGGCGGATCTCGCATACCCGTGCCTCGGCTCGGTAGCGGTGGAGGGGCAGCGCGGGATCGACGCGCCCTATGAGGACCAGTCGCAGCGACGGCCCGGCGTGGGAGAGGACGAAGTCCAGCTCGGCGGCGATGTCGTGGACGCCCGTGTGTTCCAGCCCGTCGAGGACGAGCACCACCGGCTCCGGCAGCTGAGCGAGGGCGGAGGCGAGCCGCACGATCAGGGAGTGGTCGACGTTGTCGGCGCTCGACGGGCTGCCCACGCCGTCGGGCAGCGGCACCCGGTGATAACGGAAGGCACCGAGCACATAGGCCCAGAACACGCCCGGCGCGTTGTCGTCGCTCTCCACCGTGAGCCAGACGACCGGTCCGGGCGCCAGGTCGGCCTCCCACCAGGAGGCGGCGAGCGTGGTCTTGCCCGCGCCTGCGGGACCCGTGATCACCGTGAGAGGGCCCTGGGCGCCCTCGGTGAGCCGGTCCAGGAGTCGCTGCCGGGCCACGAAGGCAGGCGGTACGGCGGGTACCGCGAACTTCGCGGCCAGCAGCGGGTCGCCGCTGGGGTGCAGCTGGGCGTCCTCGGCCATGGGTTCCACCGCCGTGCCGTCCGTTCGTCAGCCCTCATGATCCCAGCGGCCATTCATGATCGCCAACGGCGGGCGGGGCGTGGGGCCGGACGGTGTGCACGCCTCCGCCCGGGACGGCCACGCGCCGGGCACCGCGCACCGGGCCGTACACGGTCGCAGGCGCGGGGCGGAGGCGGCTGCGGAGGCCGGCGCGGGCACGGGCGCGAAGGTCGACGCGCCCGGGCCGATCAGGGGGCGCGGGCGTGGGAACCGACGCGGGAGCGAGGGCCGACACGGCGCGGGAGCGAGAGCGCGACCGAGGTGCTGCTTGACGCACACGCGGGCGCAGTCGAAGCGGGACCGATGGGCCGCTCGGCGCACACCGCCGCGGCGTCGACATGGGCGAGGCACCGACTCGGGCGCGGGAACCAACGCGCGCTCGGGGCACACACGGCCGTGGGGCACACGCCCGATGGGCGCATACGGGCGAGGCACCCCACGCGAGCGCGTGAGCCGAGACGTCTGCGAGGACCGACGGGCCGGCGGGACGCACCCGCCGCCGGAAGCCGACACCCCCTCAGGACGCACACGGGCGCGGGAACCAACGCGAGCGCCGGGGCCGGCACGGGCGCGAAGCCGACACGGGCGCGAAGCCGGCACGGGCGCGAAGCCGACACGGGCGCGAAGCCGGCACGGGCGCGAAGCCGACACGGGCGAGGCACCCAACGCGAGCGCGGACGACGAGACAGCTCCGAGGGCCGAGGGGCCGGCGGGGCGCACACGCCCGCGGGAACCAATGCCACACGGCCGTGGGGCGGCCGGAGAGGCGGCTCTCTCCGTGCGGTTGTGCAATGGCGGTAGGACGGACACGGACCGGAGGTGCCATGGAGGACGACGGGAAGACACGCGCGGTCCGGGCCCAGCGCTGGAGCGCACGGCTCGCGGTCCTCGCGGCCGCCGCGGCCGTCGTGCTGCTGGTGGCGTCCGGTCTCGGCGGCGTCGCGATGGTGCTCCTGGTGCTGGCCGGGACGGTGGTGACGGCGGCTGCCCTGTGGTGGGCGCTGACCCGGCGGGGGCTCGTGCGGGTGCTGGCCGTGCTGCTGGCGGTGGCCGCCCCGCTGACCGTCGTCTGGCTGCAGGTCCGTTCGGGGGTGCTGTGGGTCATGCTGCTGTGTCTCGCCCTCGGCGCGGTGGCCGCCTGGGCCGGGTGGGAGGCGCTCGCCCTGGACGCGCGGCGCAAGGCCCAGCCCACGGTGGCGGTGGCCCCTGCCGCACGGCCGTTCCTGATCATGAACCCGCGCTCGGGCGGCGGGAAGGTGGAGCGCTTCGGGCTCAAGGAGAAGGCCGAGGGTGCCGGGGCGGAGGTGTTCCTGCTGGACCCGGACCACCCCAGCGATGTCGCGTCCGTGGCGCGCGCGGCGGTCGCCGACGGCGCCGACCTGCTCGGCGTGGCCGGCGGGGACGGTACGCAGGCGCTGGTGGCGGGCGTGGCGGCGGAGCACGGCGTCCCGTTCGTGGTGGTCCCGGCCGGGACCCGGAACCATTTCGCACTGGATCTGGGGCTCGACCGGGACGACCCGTCACGGGCGTTGGAGGCCCTGACCGACGGGGTCGAACTCACCGTCGACCTGGGCATGGCCGGGGACCGGGTCTTCGTCAACAACGCCTCGTTCGGGGCGTACGCGCTGGTCGTACAGAGCGACGCGTACCGCGACGACAAGGTCGGGACCGCCCTGCAGTTGTTCCCCGACGTGCTGACGCACCGCGCGGGCCCGCGGCTCACCGTGCGGGCGGCGAGGACGACGCTCGCCTCCCCGCAGGCCGTACTCGTGAGCAACAACCCGTACCGCGCCGGGGACCGGGCCGCTCCCGCGCGCCGGGACCGCCTCGACCGGGGCGTTCTGGGCGTCGTGAGCGTCACGGTGGAGAGTGCCGCCCAGGCCGCCGGGCTGCTGCGCGGCGACCGCTCCCCCGGGTTCACCGCCCTCACCGCCCACGAGGTCGTCGTGGAGGCCGACGCGCCGGAGGTGCAGGTCGGCGTGGACGGAGAGGCCCTGATGATGGCCGTGCCGGTGCGGTGCACCGTCAGGCCCGGGGCGCTGCGTGTCCGCGTCCCCCGCCACCGGCCCGGAGTCCCGCTCGCCCGGCCCCGGCTGAACTGGCGGCGGCTGGCGATGCTGGCCCTGGCGCGCTGAGCGCGCGTACGCCCGCGGCGGGCCGGGCCCCCGGCCGACGGGCAGCCCTCCGCAGGGCGTCGGGAAGTCGGGGCGTCCACGGCGCCGACCCGTCACCTCGGCTCGGCCCGCCGGCCGTGGCGCCCGACGGACCCCGCTCGCTACACGGCCCACAGTCCATGCGGCCCTCCCGCACCCCGCAGTCGACGTGGCCGTCGCGATCCCCACCGTCCACGCCGTCCAAGGGGAACGCGGAACGGCCCGGCGGCGGGATGCTGCCGGGCCCGCCCGTCTCCGGGGCCGGCGGACGTCAGCCGCCCGACTCCCCCGCTCCGGGCCGGACGTACGCATCGCACGGATGTGCGAAAGTGCGGACCGTGGGCCACACGCGGCGTACGCGCCGGGTCACGCCTCCTCGGCGAACGCCTCCAGGATGCGTTCCGCCGCGAGAGTGGCCGTCAGTTCACCGTCGCGGACCTGCTGTTCGAGGGCGGGGCCGACGGCCCGTACGGCCGGATGGGCGCGGAGACGGCCGAGGAGTTCGTCCCGGACCATCGCCCACGCCCACTCGACCTGCTGGTCTCGGCGCTTGGCGGCGAGACGGCCGCCCGCGTCGAGAAGGGCGCGGTGCTGCTCCAACCGTTCCCAGACCGTGTCGAGCCCGGTCGACTCCCGCGCGCTGCAGCTCAGCACCGGCGGGGTCCAGACGGCGTCGGCCGACGGGGTCTCCCCGGCTCCGGCCGAGTGGTGGGCGGGGGGACGCATCAGCCGCAGCGCGCCCGCCAGTTCGCGCGCGGCGGTGCGGGCATCGCGCTCGTGCGGCCCGTCCGCCTTGTTGACCGCGAGGACGTCGGCCAGTTCCAGGACGCCCTTCTTGATGCCCTGGAGCTGGTCGCCCGTCCGGGCGAGGGTGAGCAGCAGGAAGGAGTCGACCATCCCGGCGACGGCCGTCTCGGACTGGCCGACGCCGACGGTCTCCACCAGGACGACGTCGTAGCCGGCCGCCTCCATCACCACCATGGACTCGCGGGTCGCCTTGGCCACCCCGCCGAGTGTGCCCGCCGAGGGCGAGGGCCGGACGAAGGCCGCCGGGTCCACGGCCAGCCGCTCCATCCTCGTCTTGTCGCCGAGGATGGAGCCGCCGGTGCGGGTGGAGGACGGGTCGACGGCCAGCACCGCCACCCGGTGGCCGAGCCCGGTCAGCATCGTGCCGAAGGCGTCGATGAAGGTGGACTTGCCCACCCCCGGCACTCCGCTGACACCGATCCGCCGGGCGTTGCCGCTGTGCGGCAGCAGTTCGGTCAGCAGCCGCTGCGCCGAGGCGCGGTGGTCGGGCCGGGTGGACTCGACGAGCGTGATGGCGCGGGCGACGGCCGCGCGCTTCCCGTCGAGCACACCCTTGACGTAGGCGTCGATGTCGACTTCCCTGGCCATCCGCGGCTACAGCTCGTCGTGGCCCAGCGCCGCGGCCAGGCGCTCGACCAGGTCGTGGGCGGCGTCGGGGATGACCGTGCCCGGCGGGAAGACCGCGGTCGCGCCCATCTCCAGCAGGGTCGGCACGTCCTGCGGCGGGATCACCCCACCCACGACGATCATGATGTCGTCGCGGCCCTCCTCCGCGAGCTGCTCGCGCAGCGCCGGGACGAGGGTGAGATGACCGGCCGCCAGCGACGAGACGCCCACGACGTGCACGTCCGCCTCCACCGCCTGCCGGGCCACCTCGGCCGGGGTCTGGAACAGCGGGCCGACGTCCACGTCGAAGCCCAGGTCGGCGAACGCGGAGGCGATCACCTTCTGGCCGCGGTCGTGGCCGTCCTGGCCCATCTTGGCGACGAGGATGCGCGGGCGACGGCCCTCCGCCTCCTCGAAGCGGTCGACCAGGCTCCTGGTGCGTTCCACGGAGGGCGACTCCCCTGCCTCGCTGCGGTACACGCCGGAGATCGTACGGATCTGGCCCGCGTGCCGTCCGTACACCTTCTCCAGGGCGTCGGAGATCTCGCCGACGGTGGCCTTCGCCCGGGCGGCGTTCACGGCGAGCGCGAGCAGGTTGCTCTCCAGGCCGGTCCCGGAGTCCCGTCCGGCGGCCTCGGTCAGCGCGCGCAGCGCGTCCTGGCAGGCGGTCTCGTCGCGCTCCTCGCGCAGGCGGCGCAGCTTGGCGATCTGCTGGGCGCGCACGGAGGAGTTGTCGACCTTGAGGACCTCGATGGCCTCGTCGTTCTCGACGCGGTACTTGTTGACGCCGATGACCGGCTGCCGCCCGGAGTCGATCCGGGCCTGGGTGCGCGCAGCGGCCTCCTCCACCCGCAGCTTGGGGATGCCCGCGTCGATGGCCTGCGCCATGCCGCCGGCGGCCTCGACCTCCTGGATGTGCTGCCAGGCACGGCGTGCCAGGTCGTGGGTGAGCTTCTCGACGTACGCGCTGCCGCCCCAGGGGTCGATGACCCGGCAGGTGCCGGACTCCTGCTGGAGAACCAGCTGGGTGTTGCGGGCGATACGGGCGGAGAAGTCCGTGGGCAGCGCCAGTGCCTCGTCGAGGGCGTTGGTGTGCAGGGACTGGGTGTGGCCCTGGGTCGCCGCCATGGCCTCCACACAGGTGCGCGTGACGTTGTTGAAGACGTCCTGTGCGGTGAGGGACCAGCCGGAGGTCTGCGAATGGGTGCGCAGGGACAGGGACTTGGCGTTCTTCGGCTCGAACTGCTTGACCAGCTTGGCCCACAGCAGCCGGGCCGCGCGCAGCTTGGCGACCTCCATGAAGAAGTTCATGCCGATCGCCCAGAAGAACGACAGGCGCGGCGCGAAGGCGTCCACGTCCAGGCCCGCCTCGCGCCCGGCGCGCAGGTACTCCACCCCGTCCGCGAGGGTGTACGCCAGCTCCAGGTCGGCCGTCGCACCGGCCTCCTGGATGTGGTAGCCGGAGATGGAGATGGAGTTGTAGCGCGGCATCTTCTGCGAGGTGTACGCGAAGATGTCGGAGATGATCCGCATCGAGGGGCGCGGCGGGTAGATGTAGGTGTTGCGGACCATGAACTCCTTGAGGATGTCGTTCTGGATGGTCCCGGCCAGCTTCTCGGGCGGTACGCCCTGCTCCTCCGCCGCCACGATGTAGAGCGCGAGCACGGGCAGCACCGCGCCGTTCATCGTCATCGAGACGGTCATCCTGTCCAGCGGGATGCCGTCGAAGAGCTGCCGCATGTCGTAGATCGAGTCGATGGCGACACCCGCCATGCCGACGTCGCCGGTGACACGCGGGTGGTCGCTGTCGTAGCCGCGGTGCGTGGGCAGGTCGAAGGCGACCGACAGGCCCTTCTGGCCGGCGGCGAGGTTGCGCCGGTAGAAGGCGTTGGACTCCTCGGCGGTGGAGAAGCCCGCGTACTGGCGGATGGTCCAGGGCTGGTTGACGTACATCGTCGGGTACGGGCCGCGCAGATACGGGGCCACGCCCGGGTACGTGCCGAGGAAGTCCAGGCCCTCCAGGTCGCGGCCGGTGTAGAGCGGCTTGACGCCGATGCCCTCCGGCGTCTCCCACACCAGGTCGTCGGCGCTGCTGCCGGTGGACTCCTTCACGGCGGCGCGCCACTGCTCCTCCGTGGCCCCGGCGGGCGGGGTGCCCGGACCGAGGGCGACCTCGGAGAAGTCGGGGATCTGCGTCACGGGGCCACTCCCATGCGGTCGAGAACGGAGGACAGGACGCCGACGGCGTCGCAGCCCGCGAAGACGTAGGCGTCGACACCGGCGTGCTCGCCGGGCCGGCCGGCGAGGTAGACCTGCTGTGCACCGGCCGACTTGAGGGCCTTGGCGACCTCCTCGGCCTGCTCCTCGTACAGGGCGTCGCTGGAGCAGAGGCAGGCGACCGCGGCGCCGCTGCGCGCGAAGGCGTCGGCGGCCGTGGCGGCGTCGACCGTCACGGGGTCGTGGACCGGTTCGACGCCGCCCGCCTGGAACAGGTTCGAGGCGAACGCGGCCCGCGCGGTGTGCGCGGAGGCGGGGCCGAGCGCGGCGAGGAAGACGCGGGGACGGGCACCGGTCGCGGCCAGGTGCGCGTCGGAGCGGGCACGCAGGGCCTCGTAGTCCTCGTCGCGGCGCACACGGGGCAGGCCGCCCTCGCTGCGGGGGACCTCCGGGGCGGGCTCGCGCTCGACGGGCTTCTCGGCCAGGAACGGGAACTCGCTGACGCCCGTGACGGGTTCACGGCGCTTGGCGAGCCGGCGCTTGCGCTCCTCCCAGGTGGCGGCGATGCGCTCGCCGACCAGGCCGGAGCGCAGGGCCTCGCCCTGTCCGCCCGCGCGCTCCACTTCCTGGAAGAACGCCCAGGCGGCGTGGGCGAGTTCGTCGGTGAGCCGCTCGACGTACCAGGAGCCGCCGGCGGGGTCGGCGACCCGGCCGAGGTGCGACTCCTCCAGGAGGATCGAGGAGGTGTTGCGGGCGATGCGGCGGGCGAACGCGTCCGGCAGGCCCAGTTCGTGGTCGAAGGGCAGCACGGTCACGGCGTCCGCGCCGCCGACGCCCGCGCCGAGGCAGGCGATCGTGGTGCGCAGCATGTTCACGTACGGGTCGCGCCGGGTCATCATCACCGGCGACGTCACCGCGTGCTGGCGCTGCGCGGCGCCCGTGTCCCCGGCGGCGCCGGACACCTCGGCGACGCGCGCCCACAGCCGGCGCGCGGCGCGCAGCTTGGCGACGGTGAGGAACTGGTCGGCGGTCGCGGCGTAGCGGAACTCCAACTGCCGCAGGGCGGCCCCGGTCGTCAGTCCGGCCGCGGTGAGGGCCCGGAGGTAGGCGACACCGGTCGCGAGCGACGCGCCCAGTTCCTGGGCCGCGGAGGCTCCGGCCTCGTGGTAGGGCAGGGCGTCCACGGTGAGTGCCCGCAGTCCCGGGTGGCTGTCGTGGATGCGGCGGGCGAGCTCCACGGCGGGCTCGGTGTCCACGGGGTCGCCGGTGCGGGCGGACAGGCCCAGCGGGTCGGCGCCGAGGTTGCCGCGCGCCTCCTCGCGGGCGACGCCGCGCTCCGCGTACAGCCGCAGCAGTTCGGCGGCGGCGGCCGCGGTCTCCGGGCCGGCGTCGAGGACGACGGGCGCGAGGTCGAGGTACACGCCGTCGAGGGCCCGGGCGAGGCCCGTCACCGGCACACCGGCGGTGCCGACGGTGAGCCAGAGCGAGGTGACGCCGTTCTCGAGGTCCGTGAGCACGGACTCGTTGGTGCGGCCCGCCTCGGGCCGGCCGTGGCGCTGGCGCACGTCCCAGCCGCCGACGGGCCGGCCGCCGCGCACATAGGGCGCGAAGCCGGGATAGCCGGCGTCGGGCGCGGTGTCCCGCGCGGTGTACAGGGGGCTCGCCACGAGCCCGTCTTCCAGGGCTGTCGCCAGCGCCTCTTCCGCCGCCGCGCCCGACACGTCCTTGCCCGATTTGCGCAGCACACCCTCGACGAGGCGCTGCCACTGCTCTTGGGTGGCGTCCGGGAACTCGGCGGCGAGCGTAAGCCCGTCATCAGGCAGAACCGTCATGCTCGGATGCTAGGGCAGGGTTACGGATGAGCTGCAGAGGAGACGGCTGTGACCTTGCTCGCTGATTTGGCACTCAGTGCCGCGTTCACCGCCGGACACGGGCGAGATGTCCGGTGTGTGCCCCCTCGGACCGCTGCTGATGCCTCGTCGGAGGACATTCGGTGCGATGCGGCCTCAATGGCCCGCGAGCAGTTTCACGGCGATGACGCTCACCCCGATGACGGTGTCCACGATTCCCGAGAGGACGGCGCTGAGCGGGCCGTTGCCCATCCGCAGGCCGGTCCGCCAGCCCCACAGGAACAGGGTGGCGACCTCGACCGCCGCGCTCAGCAGCAGCGCGGTCCCCAGGTCCAGCGCACCCAGCGCCGACACCCCGATGAGCACGAGCGGTCCCGCCGCGGTGAGCAGCAGCGGGCTGGAGACGTGCAGCGCCGCCCGGATCTCCTGCACGGTGGCCCCGCGCCCCGTCAGTGCCCGGTGCGACTGCTCGTCGGCGACGAGGGTGGCGAGCCAGATCCCCAGCGCGGTCACGGCCACGGTGAGGGCGGACTCCAGGTGCTCGGGGTGCGCCGTCTCGCTGAGGGCGACCACGACGGCGGTGAGCGTGATGGTCGCGTAGATGCGTTCCTTGAGTCGCGCCGCCGCCGTGTCGCCCGCCCGCGCGGCGGTCGCCGCCGCCTCGGGAGTCGTCCCCGGACCCTGCTGTCCCGACACCACCATGGATCACCGGCCCTTCCGAGGGCACACCGTAGGGGCCCGTACGCTGTCCGGCCGGGGCGCAGCGCGGGGGTTGGGCCGCTCGGGGGAGGCGCCGGCCGGGGCGCGGGAGACGGACCGCGCTCACAGCGTCCGGCGGACGCCGGCCTGGCGCTCCATGTCGCGGAGCTGGTCGGTCAGATCTCCCCGGACCGCGGTGTGGGCCTGGCCGTGGCGGCCGACGGGCAGGACATCCTCGCCGCGGAGCTCCTCCAGCATCATCGCGTAGGCCGTGTAGAGCGCGACGAGCGCGAGCACCAGCCCGGCCGCGCCGGCGCAGGCGCCGAGCCAGCCGGCCCGGACGATCTCGTGTGTGCCGGAGAGGACGAACCAGGGGACGGCCGCGACGAGGACCAGCCAGACGGCCCGGCGGGGGCCCATGACGGTGGCCATGAGGACGGCGAAGACGGCGAAGACCAGGTTCAGCACACCGAGGACGCTGCTGCCGCCGGGCGGGGTGGCCGCCAGGACGAGGGAGTTGGCGAGCCAGTGACCGGCGAAGCAGCCCATCACGGTGGCCGCGAGGACGTCCCGGGCGCCGAACGCCAGGACGCTGACGAGGAGTTGCAGGACGAAGGCCGGGACGATCGTCAGGCCGACCGCGCCGCGGTCGGCGGGAGCGAACGCGCCGAGCTGGAGACAGGCGCCGAGGGCGGAGGCGATCGCGACCGTGTAGAAGCCGAGCGGCAGCGGCGAGGCGATCGGCCGCAGATTGATGCGGGTCAGCCGCCGTGCGTCGGGTTCGCACGCCGGGTCCGGCGGTGCAGAGTTCATCGCCGTGGCCTCCGTTCCGGGCCGCGTGCCCGGCGGCCCCGGAACAGTCTGGTCCGCCCGTCCCACCGTGCCCGGTACCGGCCGGGAGCGCCACGCGGCGTGTCGCGCCCGGCCGGGGCGGTCCCCCTGAGGGTGCGCCGACGGGTCCCCGTCGGGTCCGTCGCCGAGGTCCCGCCGGGTCCGTCGCCGAGGTCCCGCCGGGTCCGTCGCCGAGGTCCCGTCGGATCCGTCGCCGAGGTTCCCTGCCGGTCGATCCGCTCCACCGGTGCGGGCGAGCTCGACGTCTCCTGCCGAAGGGCGGAAGAACATCCAGGCGCCCGTGGGCATTTGAGGGACGGAAGACCGATCGCCGGGCACCTTTCACGACGACACGAGCACTCGGTCGCACGCTCGGACGATCCGGGCGGAATGATCAGTACGCTGGCCCGTGTGGGACACCTCGAGGCACGGGCGGAAGGCGCCGGACCGTTCACGACCCGCCTCACCTGGCGTCTCGCCGAAGGCGGTCTCGCGGTGTGGGAGTCGCGCGCGGCGCGCAGACGCGGGACGCTCGGTGTCAGGGCCGCCGAGCGCGGCGAGCCGGTCCCGCAGCGGGCGGACCGGGCGACTCTGGTCCGGCTGGGCCGGCTGAACCTCATCGCCTCGCTGTCCTTCGTCATCGGCGGTGCGCTCTTCGCGCTGGGCGCGGCGCTCGCCCTCCGTTCCACGAGTGCGACGACGAGCGCGTCGGTGTACTTCGTGGGAGGTCTGTTCTTCACCGGCGGCGCCTATGCCTCGCTGCTCCAGGCGATCAACGCGCCGCGGCCCGGGAGTACGGCCGGGACGCTGGAGTCCGGCCGCTGGCGCTGGTGGCGGTACGAACCGATGCGGATCGACTGGGTCGGCACGTTCCTGCTGTTCGCGGGCACGCTGGTGTTCGGCGTCAACCTGCTGGACTCGTTCCTGCACGGGCTGACGGCCCAGCAGGCGAACCGGCTGATCTGGGCCCCCGACATGATCGGCTGTCTGCTCTTCCTCGTCTCCGGCCGGCTGGCCCTGATGGAGGTCAGCCACGGGTCGCCGAGAGTCCTGCCGCACGACCTCGGCTGGTGGATCGTCGCCGTCAACCAGCTCGGCTCCGCGCTGTTCATGATCGCGGCCCTGGCGGACTTCACCGTGCCCGCCACCGGCGCCCTGGTGAACACGGACATCGCCGACTGGGGAACGCTCACCGGCGCCGTCTGCTTCTGCGTCGGCGGGGTGCTCCAGGCGTTCGAGCGGCCGTAGCGGCCGGCGGCGGCCGGCACGGTTGCCGGCGGCGTCTCCCGGAGCCGCCTTCTCGGCCGCCGCCGCAGGGCTCCGAGCGGACGCGCGGCGCGTGTGCCGCGGTCGGTGACCCGTACCGGGGTCGCCCACCCGCGCCGCAGTCAGCCATCCGGACCGAGGCCCGACACCCGTACCAAGGCCCGACTGCCGTACCGAGCCGGTCACCCGCACCGAGGCCCGACACCCGTACCGAGCCGGTCACCCGCACCGAGGCCCGACACCCGTACCGAGCCGGTCACCCGCACCGAGCCGGTCACCCGCACCGAGGCCCGACACCCGCACCGAGCCGGTCACCCTCGCCGCGGTCGGACCTCCGCGCCGCGGCGGGTCACCCGCGCGGCACGGCGACGTCGGTGAGCAGGGAGCCCCCCGGGGCCGCCTCGGGCCACGCCTTCTGCTGGGTGAGCACCGCGATGGCCGAGGTCGGGAACTTCTCCTCGACGCGCTGGAGGGTGTCGCCGAGCCCTTCCGACGCGAGCAGCAGCACGAACTCCTCGAGGGCGGGGTTGTGGCCGACGACCAGCAACGTGGCCACGTCGTCCGGGGTTTCCCGCACGACGGCGAGCAGATCCTCGGCGTCCGCGCCGTAGAGCCGCGGGTCATGGCGGGTCCGGGGGCCGGTGGGGAGCTCCCCGGCGGCGAGGTCCCAGGTCTCGCGGGCCCGGACGGCGGGTGAGCACAGCACCAGGTCCGGGACGCAGTCGGCGTCCCTCAGCCAGCGGCCCGCTGCCGGCGCGTCGCGCAGCCCGCGCTCGGCCAGTGGCCGTTCCGCGTCGGCCACGCCCGGCGGCCGGGCGGACTTCGCATGCCTGAGCACGACCAGTCGTCGGAGAGTCATGGGGCCTCCACCCGTCGGGCCTCCACCCGTCGGTGAGCGGCGACAGTCTGTGGGCCGCCAGCTTTCCACCAGCCGGCGGCCCGGGCCAGTGCACGCACGCGGTTGCCGCTAATCGGCCGCCGGGAACGCGCTCACGTGCTTCCCGGGCGGTCCGTCATCGCGGGCCGGCTCCGCCCGCACCACCAGCGAGACGGGCGCCTCGGCGGGTGTCCGGGGCAGCCGGAGGGGGCGGCTCCCCGGGGTGATCGAACCGAGGACCCGGGCCCCGAGGGCCCCGGTGCAGGACGGCGCGTTGCCGGGCAGGCCGTGCAGGGTGAGCCAGCCGAGGACGGCGAAGGCGCACGCCTCCTTGGCGGACGAGGGCAGGCCGAGTTCGTCCGACGTCCGCAGGGTGATTCCCGTCAGCTCGTCCCGGAGCATCGCCGCCAGCACGGGATTGCGGGTGCCTCCGCCGGAGACGATCAGCTCGGTCGCGCCCAGCGGCCGGACGGCGCCGGCGACGGTCCGCGCGGTCAGCCGGGTCACGGTCGCGACGACGTCCTCGACCGCGAGCCCGCCGAAGCCCTCCAGCGCGGAGTGCAGGTAGCCGCGGTGGAAGAGCTCCTTGCCGGTGGTCCTGGGGGCGGGCCTGCGGTAGTACGGCTCGTCGAGCAGGCTGAGCAGCAGGGGCTCGTGGACGCGGCCGGCGCCCGCGAGCGCCCCGTCGGCGTCGTAGGCGAGCCGCCCGTGCGTCAGCTCGTGGACCGCGGCGTCGATGAGCGCGTTGCCGGGCCCGGTGTCGAACGCGACCGGCGGTCCGCCGCCGGGCAGGACGGTCACGTTCGCGATGCCGCCGATGTTCAGTGCGGCGGGCACGCCGGGCCGCCCGCGCAGCCACATGAGGTCGACGAGGCTCACCAGCGGGGCGCCCTGGCCACCGGCGGCGACGTCCCGGGTCCGGAAGCCGGACACGACGGGCCGGCCGGTGGCTTCGGCGATCCACGCCGGTTCGCCGATCTGCAGCGTGCCGTGCACCCGGCCGTCCTCCGCCCAGTGGAAGACGGTCTGCCCGTGGGAGGCGAACAGTTCCGCGGTCCCGCCGCAGAGTTCGCGGTCGGCGCGTACGGCGACGTCCGCGAAGGCCCGCCCGACGAGCGTGTCCAGCCGGCACACGTCCGCCAGGGTCGTCGCGGACGGCGGCAGGGCTCCGGCGAGCAGTGCCCGCACCTCGTCGCCGTACGGCTCGCTCACCATGCCCAGCGGGGCGAGGACCAGGGCGCCGTCCTCGACCGTGAGATCGGCGGCGGCCGCGTCGATCGCGTCGTACGACGTGCCCGACATCAGTCCGACGACCCTCATCGCAGCGGCCGCCGGTGGTCGTCGCCGCGCAGGGTGAGCAGGGCGAGGACGCTGACGGCGCACGCGCCCGCCGCGTAGTAAGCGGGGATGTCGGCGTCGCCGGTGCGTTTGACGAGTTCGGTGATGACGAGCCCGGCGCATCCGGAGAACACCGCGTTGGACAAGGCATAGGCCACGCCCAGTCCGGTGCAGCGGACCCTGGTCGGGAACATCTCCGCCAGCATCGCCGGACCGGGGCCGGCCATGAGCCCGACGACGGCTCCCGCGACCAGCACCGCCCCGCCCTTCGCGGCGGTCGAGGCGCCCGGGTCCTGCAGGAGGTCGACCAGCGGCAGGGCCAGCAGGACGACGAGGCCCGCGCCGGTGAGCATCACGGCCCGGCGGCCGAAGCGGTCGCTGAGGAGCCCCGCGGGGATGATCGAGGCGGCGAAGCCGAGATTCGCGAGGACGGTGGCGACCAGCGCCTCGCGGAACGAGGCACCGAGGGTGGACTGCAGGTAGGAGGGGAGGACGACGAGGAACGTGTACCCGGCCGCCGCCCAGCCCATGATCCGCCCGGCGCCCAGCACAATCGCGCGCGCCACTTCGCCCCGGGACGGCGGGGGCGTTCCGGCGGCGTCCGCCTCCGCGCCGCGGAAGCTGGGCGTCTCCTCCAGCCGCAGCCTCAGCCAGAGGGCGACGAGGCCGAGCGGGAGGGTCAGCAGGAACGGGACCCGCCAGCCCCAGTCGTTCAGGGCCGCGTCGGAGAGCACGGTGGCGAGCAGGGCGGCCGCACCGGCGCCGCCGAGCAGGCCGAGGGCGACGGTGAAGGACTGCCAGGAGCCGTACAGGCCCCGCCTGCCGGGCGGGGCGAACTCCGTCATCAGGGATACGGCCCCGCCGAACTCACCGCCCGCGGACAGGCCCTGGACGACCCGCAGCAGGGTCAGCAGCCAGGGGGCCGCCGCACCGGCGGTGGCGTAGGTCGGCAGGAGACCGATCAGCGTGGTGGCCAGCGTCATCAGACCGATGACCAGGATCAGTGTGGGGCGCCTGCCGATGCGGTCGCCGAGCCGGCCGAAGAGCACGGCCCCGATCGGCCGGAAGAAGAACGCCAGCGCGAAGGAGGCGTACGTCTTGACGAGGGCCTCGACGTCGCTGCCGCCCTCGGGTGTGAAGAAGTTGGCGGCGATCACGGTGGCGAAGTAGCCGTAGACGCCGAACTCGTACCACTCGACGAAATTGCCGACGGATCCCGCGAGCAGGGCACGGCGGGAGCGGGCGGGCGGCGGCGGCGGCGGCGCGGGATGCCGCAGGGCGGGTTCGGTCATCCTTCCTACGTGCCCACGACAACACCCCCGGAATCGTCTCTTCCGGTCGGTGCCGGCCCGGCCCGGCGCGGGACGGGAACGCCTCCGGGCGGGGCCGTCGGCCGGGGCGGCGAACCGGTCCGGCGGCGGCTTCCGGCCCCCGCGCGGCGCCGCGGTGTGACCGCCCCGTCCCCAGTGGTGACGTCCCCTTCGTGGAGGAGACTGGGACGAGAGACCGGGAGCGGACGGGCCTTCGACTCAGGCGAGGCTGGTTGCGATGGGCACAAGCGGCGTCACCCGGCGCAGTGACGGGCGCGAGCAGGCCGCGGCGCAGGGCTGGGCCAAGGTCGTGGTGAACGCGCGGGGTGTGGTGACCGGGTGGAGTTCGGCGGCACAGCAGCTGCTCGGCTACCCGGCGCACCAGGTCCTGGGCCGCCCCGCCGTGGAACTGCTGGCCGGGGCGCACGAGACCGCCGCCCACGGAGCGGCCCCGGCGTCCGGCGCCCGCCCGTCCCCCGCCGGCGCTCCCGAGGCCTCCGGCACCGAGGCCGGCACCGACGTCGGTTCCGCACTCCTGCGGCACCGGGACGGCGGGCTGCTCGCCTGCCGCGTGGGCATCCGTCCCCGGGCGGCCGGCGGGCCCAACACGGCCTGGGAGGTGCTGCTCGGTCCCGCAACGGCGGGACCGGCGCCCGAGACCGAGCTCGACAAGGCACTGCTGGAGGCGCTGTTCAGCCGCTCCCCGGTGGGCCTGTTCGTCGTGGACACCGAGCTCCGCCTCATCCGTATCAATCCGGCGGCCGAGGGAATGCAGGGACTGGCCGTCGAGGAGGCCCTGGGAAAGCGGCCCGGGGAGGCGTGGCCCGAGTTCAGCGCGGAACTCGCCGAGCGGGTGATGGGGCAGGTGCTCCGCACCGGCCGGCCGGTGATCGGCTGGGAGAAGCACGGCAGGCCGCCCGGGGACCCCGACCACGAGCACGTCTACTCGAGCTCCTCCTTCCGGCTGGAGGACGCCGCCGGCCGGGTCCTCGGGGTCGCCGACGCCGCGATCGACGTGACCGAACGCCAGCGGGCTCAGGAGCGGCTCATGCTGCTCGCGGAGGGCGGGGCCCGGATCGGGACGAGCCTGGAGGTCATGCGCACGGCGCAGGAGTTGGCGGAGGTGGCGGTGCCGCGGTTCGCCGACAGCATGGCGGTGGAGGTCCTGGAGGAGGTGCTGGCCGGAGAAGAGCTCTTTCCCGGGCCGGTGCGCCCCGGGGCCGTGCTCCGCCGTGCCGCGTCCCTCGCGAGCAGTCCCGCGGAGCCGGCGGGTGTGTACGCCGACGGTGAGATCAGCACGTTTCCGCCCGCCGCCCCGTCCCTCGACGCGCTCACCGATCTCCGGCCGCGGCTGGTCGATTCCGTGGAAGCCGACAGTGCCTGGGTGCTCCAGGACCCCGTGCGCGGTTCTCGGATCATCGAGGACAAGATCCACTCGCTGATGGTCGTACCGCTCGTCACCCAGGACCGGGTCCTCGGCCTCGCCACGTTCTACCGCTGGGGCGCGCAGGGACCGTTCCGGGACGACGATCTGACCCTTGCGACGGAGCTCGCCGGGCGCACGGCGGTGTGCCTGGACAACACGCGCCGATATCTGCGCGAGCGCAATTCGCTCATGGCGGTGCAGCGCAGTCTGCTGCCCGGGGAACTCCCCCACCACCACGGGGTGGAGGTGGCACACGAGTACGTGCACGCGGGCGCGGGCGGCGACTGGGTCGACGTCGTCCCGCTGTCGGGGGCGCGGGTCGCGCTCGTGGCCGGCAGCGTCCCCGGCCGGGGCGTCGCCACCGCCGCCGCCATGGGGCGCCTGCGAGCGGCGGTGCACACGTTGTCGGACCTGGACCTGGAACCGGAGGAACTGCTGGCGCGCATGGACGACCTGGTGCGCCGCCTCGACGGGCGCGACGGCCCGGAGGACCCCCTCGGCGGGCGGCGGTCCGACGGCAGCGAGGAGCACGCGATACCGGCCGCCCTGGCGGCCGGAGCCCCGGCCACGGGCGAGGAGGCCGGCTGCACCTGCCTGTACCTGATCTACGACCCGATCTCACAGCGCTGCGCCATGGCGAGCGCCGGCCATCCGGCCCCGGCCGTGGCGCACCCGGACGGCACGGTCCGGTTCCTCGACGTCCCGGCGGGCGCACCTCTGGGCCGCCCGGGGCCCCCGTTCCGCGGAACGGAGGTGGACCTGCCGGAGAACGCGGTGCTCGTGCTGTACACCCCGGGGCTGCTGCAGGCCCGGGGTGGCGCGACGCCCGAGGCCGCGGAGGGGACACCCGGGGCGGGCGCGTCGGGGGAACGGGTCCACGGAGAGGAAGAGCCGGCCGCGGGGGCGTCCGAAGAGGCCCAACAGGCCCAACAGGCCGAACAGGCCCAACAGGCCGAACAGGCCGAACAGGCCGACGAGCGCGGCCGGTCGGGAGAACAGGGGTACGGAGAGGACGGATCGACCCGAAGGCGGACCGAACAGGCCCACGGCGACTCGGGAGAACGCGCTCCCGGCACGCAGACCCCGGCCGCGCAGGCGCCGGGCCGCGCCGACGGTCCCGGACACGGCGTCTCGGCCACCGCTACGGCCGAACAGGCCGACGGACACGACGGCTCGCCCACCGGCACGGCCGGACAGGCCGACGACGGCCGCCCGTCGGAAGGAGTCGCGCCCGGGGCGGACGCCTTGCCGGCAGAGGCGGAAGCACCGGGCCCGGCGCACGGGTCCGGCGGGAACGCGGGCGAGGGCGGGAACGCGGGCGAGGGCGGGAACGCGGGTGAGGGCGGTGACGACGGGAACGCGGGCGAGGGCGGCGTGGCCGCGGGTGACGGCCGTGAGGCGGCCCGGGCACGGCTCCTGGGCGCGCTCGCGCGCGCCCCGGGATCCGTCCGCGAGACGTGCCGCATGCTGCTCGAGGCGCTGGTCCCCGCCCATCCGCGGCAGGACGCGGCCCTGCTGGTGGCCCGCACGCACGCCCTGGGGCCCGGCAGGGTCGCCTGCTGGGACCTGCCGAGCGATCCGGCGGTGGTCTCCACCGCCCGCTCGCTCGTCACCCGCCAGCTGTCCGCGTGGGCGCTCGACGAAGCCGCGTTCGCCACCGAGCTGATCGCGAGTGAGCTCGTCACCAACGCGATCCGGTACGCGAGGGCGCCGGTACGGCTGCGTCTGATCCGCGACCACGTCCTGACCTGCGAGGTGTCCGACGGCAGCAGCACCTCGCCCCGGCTGCGCCACGCCCGTACGACCGACGAGGGCGGCAGGGGGCTGCTGCTCGTGGCGCAGTGCTCCGAACGCTGGGGCACGCGCTACACGGAGGACGGCAAGACCATCTGGGCCGAACAGAACGTCACTTGACGTGTGGGCTTCCCGTGTTCCGAAGCGCCCGGCGCGCCGGACGGGGACGCCTCGGCCGACCCGCCCGTCCCCGTTCGTCGCCGGCGAGCGGTCCCGGCAAGGATCGGCACAGGCGCCGAACGGACCGACGCGGCACGGCACGGCACCCGGCGGCGACGGTGCCGACGCCGAACAACACCGACGCGGAACGGTGCCGGCGGATCAGGCCGGCAGCGGCCTGCGAGCTGCCCAGGGGCGGGCCTTCTCCAGCTCGGCGGCCAGGGACAGCAGGGTGGTCTCGTCGTCGCGGCGGCCGACGAGCTGGACGGCGAGGGGCAGGCCGCCGGCGGTGAACCCGGCGGGAACCGAGGCCGCCGGGTTCCCGGTGACGTTCCACAGCGCGCAGTACGCGATCATCGGCATGGACCTCAGGGCCGCCCGCACCGTGCCGGTACCCGTCAACCTGCCTTCCCCGGGCGGGAGTCCGGCGATCGTCGGGGTGAGCAGCACGTCGACCCGGTCGAACACGCGGTTCGCCCTGACCGCCGTCCTCTCCCCCTGGCGGATGGCCCAGCGTGTGACACCGGGCCGGACCCAGGCGCCGAGGCGGACGGTCTCGCGGGTGCGGCGCTCCAGCCGGGCGTAGTCGTCCATCGCGAACGCCTCGGTGCGCAGCCCGGCGAAGAACTGCGGCACGAACGCGGCGGTGGGGTCCGGGTAGCGAGGATCGATCTCCTCGACGTGGTGGCCCAGTTCGGCCAGCACGCCCGCCGTCGCCGTCACGGCCTCGACGACCTCCGGCGCGGGGCGTACTCCTCGCGCGACGGGCCGGGTGGACCAGCCGATCCGCAGCCGGGGCGATTCGGCGGTCGCGGCGGCCGCGAAGGGGCCGGCCGGTTCGCCGGCGCGGAACATGTCCCCGGGCAGGGAGCCGCGGATCGCGTCGTGGACGACGGCGGAGTCCAGCACCGAGCGTGTCAGCGGACCGAGTACGCCGAGCCCCCACCACAGGTGCGGCTGCGGCGCGGTGCTCACCCGCCCGCGCGTGGGCTTCAGACCGAACAGGCCGCAGCATGCCGCCGGGATCCGGATGGAGCCGCCGCCGTCGCCACCGATGGCGGTCGGGACCAGTCCGGCCGCGACCGCGGCGGCCGATCCGCCGCTGGAGCCGCCGGGGGAGCGGTCCGGGGCCCAGGGGTTGCGGGTACTGCCGTGCGCCGACGACTCGGTGAACGGGAACAGGCCGAACTCGGGCATGTTCGTCTTGCCGATGATCACCGCGCCCGCGGCGCGCAGTCGGCGCACGACCTCGGAATCCGCCGGCGCGGGACGGGTGTTGGCGGCGGTACCGAAGGTCGTCACACGGCCTTCGACGTCGTTCTCCTCCTTGATCGCCACCGGTACGCCGTGCAGTGGGCCGCGCTCGTCCGGGGCGGCGGCGTCCCTGCGGCCCGCCTCCGCCAGCGCCTCCTCCACCATGACGGCGGTGAAGGCGTTGAGGGCGCCGTCGTACCGTTCGATGCGGTCGAGCAGCAGTCGGGTGAGCTCCCGTGCCGACACCTCACCGGAGCGCACGGCCGCGGCCTGTCCGGCGACACCCGCGTACGCAAGATCGTCCGTCATGACGGGGAACGTACCTCCCGGCGCCACTGCCGAAGAAGCGCGCACGGCAGGTGATGCCCGTCACATCGTCGCGTCAAGGGAGGTGGGGTGGACGGCGGGGTCAGGCCCAGGTCTGCGAGTAGTACTCCCGGTAGTTCCTGCGGCCCTGGGCCGTCTGGATCCAGCGGCTCACGACCAGCAGGACGAGGCTCGCCCCGATGACGCCGATGCCGGGGGCGACGGCGCCGAGAGGGCCGAGTTCGGCGGCGATGTCGGTGACGATTCCCGGCCCCGACGTACCGCCCCACGGCGGCGCGGCACCGCCTCCGGCTCCCGCACCCGGTGCGGGGCCGTCGGTGGCGGGTGCCGACGGGTCGGCCGGCGCCGCGGGCTGCGCGCCCGTGCCGCCCTGCGCTCCGGGAGCCTGGCCGCTGAGTGCCACCCCGAGCGACGCCATGGCGCTGGTGACCGGCTGGAAGTACGTCGTGCCGCCGCTGTCGCAGTCGCCGGTGCCACCGGAGGTGACGCCGAGCGCGATGCCCTGGGCGAACAACGGGCCGCCGCTGTCCCCGGATTCGGCGCAGACGGTCGTCTCGATCAGCCCGCCGACCGTGCCCTCCGGATAGTTGACGGTCGCGTTGAGCGCGGTCACCTGACCCGAGCGCAGCCCGGTGGTGCTGCCGCTGCGGAAGACCTCCTGGCCGACGGCGGGGTCGGCGGCCCCGGTGATCCGTACGCCCCGGTCCTCTCCGATGGCCACGATGTCGGCGCCTGCCGGGTCGGGTGCGGCGCCGTCGTCGTACCGCACCAGGGAGAAGTCGGCCCCCGGGAAGCTGCCGGCGACCGTGCTGCCGAGCCGGTCGTTCCGGCCGCGGTCGCCGAACCAGGTGGTGCCCACGGGCCCGCAGTGCCCGGCCGTGAGGATGAACGACTGCTGCCCGTCGGTGACGTTGAAGCCGGCGGAGCAGCGGCTGTTCCCGCCGAACATCGGCGAGGCGCCGTTCAGCCGGGTGGTGAAGGTGCCGGGGTTCCGTTCCATACGGACGAAGCCGCCGATGTCCTCGGCGAGTTCCGTGAGCCGCGACCAGTCGGAGGCGGAGACGGTGCGGTCGGCACGCACCACGACCTCGTTGGTGCGGTAGTTCACCGCCCATGCGGTGCCCGACACCCGGGGTGCGCCGCTCAGGGTCTCGGTGGCCGAGCGGAGGTCGTCCATGCTGTGGCGCACGACCTTGGGGTTCGCACCGGCACGGCGCACCTCGGCCGCGGCGCCCTGGTCGGTCACGGCGACCACCGGGCGGCCGTCGTCCCCGATCCAGCTCCCGGCGGTCCGGGACGTGCCGAGCCGTCCGACCACTCCCCCACCGGGGTCCGCGGCGCGCGTGGTGGGGGCGGCGGCCGTCCCCGGCGCTCTCGTCTCCCCGGCCATGGCGTCGGAGACCATCAGCGAGCCGCAGACCAGCCCGCCGACCGCCGCCAGCCGGGCGATCCGCTGAAGGTTTCGTCGTGCGTGCCTCATCCGCGGCCCCAAGTTCGTACCGACACGGTGTCACCAGGTGTGCGGGGCCCAGGAAGCGGCCTGGGCCCCACCGTCTATACGCGGCCCGGCGCGGCGCCGTTCAAGCGGGGTATCCATGGCCTCACGGGAGGGGGCGCCATGAGGGTGTTCGGACGGGTGAGGGCGGCCGGGGCCGCGGTTTCCGCGAGCGAGCGGGAGCTGTTCGGCGGGCCGCTGCGGTACGACACGGGCTGGGCGGAGCACGAACGGGCGCGGCTGGAGCTGTCGACGCTGTCCGCGGTGCGGGCGATGCCGCGGCTGGTCGGCGGAACGCTGCGCCGGGCCTGGCGCGCGGACCGACCGGCGCTGGTCGCGGTCGCGGTCAGCGAGATCGGGCAGGGCATCGCCGCCGCCGTGGGACTGCTGGCGGTGAACGCGGTGATGCACGCCCTGCTGAGCGGCGGCGCGCCGGTCGACCGGCTGTACGCGGCACTGCCCGCGCTGGTCACCGTGGGCGTCGTCGGTGTGGTGAACGCGGGGCTCGCGTGCTGGTCCACGTCACGGGCCGGCCGGCTGGAGCCGCTGGTGGAGCGGTTGGCGACGACGGAGTACCTGGCGGCGGCAGCGGCGGTGGAACTGGAGGCGATCGAGGACCCCGAGTTCCGCCGCCTCATCGATGTTGCCCAGTACGGCGCGGCCTCGGCCCGCCGGATGATCGGCGCCTGCGTCGCCGCCGTGAACGGAACCATCTCGCTGATCGCCGCGGGCGGGGTACTGACGGTTCTGCACCCCGCGCTGCTGCCGATGCTCCTGCTGATCGCGGCCCCGCGCGGCTGGGGCGCCATGCGGGTGGCCCAGGAGCGGTACGTGTCGGTGATGGTGTGGGTGGAGCACATGCGGGCGGGTCGTCTGCTCGGCAGCCTGCTCACCTCGCGGACCGCCGCGCAGGAGGTCCGGGTCCACGGGGTCGGCGGCTTCCTGCTGGACCGCTACCGGGACATGGCGGAGAGCGCCGAACGGGAGCAGAAGCGGCTGGCGACCGACAAGGCGTTCACCGAACTGGTGGCGGCGGGCATGTCCGGGCTCGCCATGGTGGGGACGTACACGTTCATGGGCTGGCTGATCGTGGCCGGGCACATGGAACTGGCGGTGGCCGGCACCGCCGTGATCGCCGTCCGTTCCGGCTCGGCGAACCTCGGTGCGCTGGTCATGAACGTCAACCAGCTCCACGAGGAGGCCCTGTACGTCAACGACCACGACCGCTTTCTGGCGGAGGCCGCCGCGTACACCATCCCCGAGGGCGGTGCGGACGTGCCCGGGCGGGTGGGCGAGATCCGCGCGGAGGACGTCACGTACCGCTATCCCGACCGGGACGCACCGGCCCTGAGCGGGGTGTCGCTGACGATCCCGATGGGGTCGGTCACGGCTGTCGTCGGGGAGAACGGCTCGGGGAAGAGCACCCTGATCAAGGTGCTGGCCGGTCTGCTGCTGCCCGGCAGCGGCACCGTGCGCTGGGCGGACGTCGACGTGACCCGGCTCGACCGCGCCCAGGTCTTCGACCGGGTCGCCCTGCTCACCCAGGACTTCGAGCGCTGGCCGATGACCGCGGGCATGAACATCCGCATCGGCAGGCCCCGACGGGACGCCTCCGAAGGGGACTTGGCCGGGGCGGTGGGCTTCGCGGGCGCCGCGGCGCTGGTGGCACGGCTTCCGCACGGGCTGCACACACTGCTGGCCCGGATGTTCCGGGGAGCGTCCGAGATCTCGGGCGGGGAGTGGCAGAAGATCGGTCTCGCCCGTACGCACTTCCGTACCGGCACCTGCGCGGCGGACAGCCTGCTGATCGTCGACGAGCCCACGTCCGCGCTGGACCCCGAGGCGGAGATCGCCGCCTTCGACCGTATCCGTCAACTGGCCGGCCCACGGCGGGCGATCGTGCTCGTCACCCACCGGATGTCCGGGGTGCGCCACGCCGACACCATCCATGTGCTGCACCAGGGGCGGCTGGTGGAGCACGGCACCCACGACGAGCTGATGGCGACCGGCGGGCGCTACGCGTCGATGTTCCGTACGCAGGCGGCGCAGTACGCACCGAGGGCGGGGCGGCGCGAGGGTCCGCTCCCGGAGGCGGCCGCGACCGGGGTCCCGCCGGAGCGGGACCGTGCGCCCGGAGGCGCGGAGTCGCGGGAACGGCCGGGCGGGGCCCGGGCGGACCGGGAACCGGGCCTCGGGCGCCACACGGCGCTCCAGGAGCCGCCGGCCGGGGTTCGGGCTTCACCCGGCGGGGCACCGGGAGATCCGGCACCCGACGAAACGCCGGCCGGGATCCACGCGGCCCAGGAACCGGAAGCCGGACACCCGGCAACACACCTGCCGTCGGCCGGTGTTCGGACTCCGCAGGGCGCGGCGCCCGGGGTGCCGGGTCCACGCGCCGGGTCCGGGGGCGCGGCCGAGCCTGCGACCGGGGCCGAGGTGTCGGCAGCGCACGCCCCGCAACCGCACCGGCCGTTGCCGCCGGGCGACGCCGTGCCGGTGGACGGGACCGTGCCGACGGTCGGGAGGGCGCCCGCGGACGGGAGTGCGCCGGCCGTCGGGACCCAGTCGCCGGGCGACGCCGTGCCGGCAGGCGGCGCCGTGTCGGTGGACGGGGCCGTCCCGTACGGCGGGCTCGGGTCGCAACGGCCCCCGCGCCGCACCGGAACGGCCGTACTGCTCGTGAACGACGCGGGCCGGTACCTGCTGCATCTCCGGGACAACGTTCCGGGCATCTGTCATCCCGGCACCTGGAGCCTGATCGGTGGGAGGCCGGAGGGCGAGGAGTCCCTGGAGGAGGCCATCGGCCGGGAACTGCGCGAGGAGGCGGGCCTGACGCTGCCCGGCCTCCGGCGTTACACCGTCGTCCCCGGCACCGGTCCCGACGGTGTCACCCAGGGCGAGATCCAGGTGTTCCTGGGTCGGTGGAACGGCGACGCGGACGCGCTGCCGATCACCGAGGGCGTCATGTTCCGCTGGTTCGATGCCGCGATGATCGACCGGCTGGTGATGTGCCCGTGGACGGCGGACGTCGTCCGGCAGCACGACCGTGAACGGCGGCGGACGGCGAACGGGCACCGGGACCGGCCCTCCTGAGGCGGACGCACCGCGATTCCGCAGGGCCGGAGCTGACCGCTGCCGTCAGCCTGCCCGGGCGGCGTCCACCGGGCGCCGTCCGCGTTCACCAGGTGCGGGCCGCCTCGACGAGTCGGTCGCGGACCGGCGCCACCCGGGGGTTGTCCGGGACGCCGGGACGCTCTGCCAGGTAGCAGGTGTTGATGGGCGGTTCGTCGAGGTCGTGCAGGAGGACGAGGGCCCCGGAGGCGAGTTCGTCGAGGCAGAGGTAGCGCGGCAGCACCGCGAAGCCCGCACCGGCCGTGACGGCGGCGACCACGCCCCGGAGGTCGGGGGCGGTGACGGCCGCGTGGCAGGAGAGGCGGGTACCGAAGGCATGGCGCCAGTACCGCCGGGTGATGGGCAGGTCCTCGGCGTACGTGATCAGCGGGACACGGTGCAGGGCCGACGGCCCCTCGCGGGTCACGCCGCCCCCTATCCGCTCCGCCCACACGGGAGCGGCGACGAGGACGAACTCCTCGTCCATCAGCGGCACGGCGGAGAGGGTCCGGCCGCGCGGCCGGGTGGTGGCGATGACGAGGTCGTGGCGGCCGGCACGCAGTTCGTCGAGGAGCGCGTCGGTGAGGCCCATGGTCACGCGCAGCCGTACGCCTTCGGCGACGAGCGGCGCCAGGGCGGGCAGCACGCGACTGCACAGCAGTTCGGCCGGGCCCGCGAGATGGACCGGCTCGGCGGGTGTGCCTTCGGAGGCACCCGTCCCGGTCGCGGCGGCGAGCGCGTCCAGGGGCGCGGCGATGCGGGCGGCGAGTTCGTCGGCCACCGGGGTCGGCGCGACACCTCGGGGCAGCCGTACGAACAGCTCGCGTCCGGACTGCCGTTCCAGCGCGCGCATCTGTGTCGTCACGGTGGGCTGCGACAGACCCAGCAGCGGGGCGGCGGCGGTGAACGAGCCGGACCGGTACACGGCGAGGAACGTGCGCAGCAGGTTCAGATCGGCGTGCACGGCGGGCGAAGGCGCGTCCGGCCCCGGGCCGCCTCCCGGAGCCCCGCCGCTGCTCCTGCCCCGGCGGTCCGGGTCCGGGTCGTGCGGGACCGGGTCGTGCAGGACCGGGTCGTGCAGGACCGGCCGGCGCGGCCGGTGCCCTCGCCCGACCGGGTCGCCACCGGCGTCTTCTTCATGTCTCACGCCAGGAACCCTAGCCCTCCCCCGGCCCGGAAGCGCCTTCACAATCCATTGGAAAGCCTATGGCAGGGATCGACTCATCCATTGGTTTCCTATGGTTGCGCGGGTCTACGGTCGGTACCGCACGCATCTCCGGGCCCGTGAAGAAGAGGGCCCGCTCCTCACTGGGAGTACCAAGCATGTCGAAGATCCTTTTCGTGATGACCGGCGCCGACCACTGGACCCTCGCCGACGGCAGCCGCCACCCCAGCGGTTTCTGGGCCGAGGAGGCCGTCGCCCCGTACGAGGCGTTCAAGGCCGCCGGTCATGAGGTCGTCGTCGCCACCCCCGGCGGCGTGGTGCCCACCGTCGACCAGCGCAGCCTGGCACCCGAGGTCAACGGCGGCCCGGAAGGTGCCGCGAGGGTCACCGCCGGTCTCTCGGCGCTCGACGAACTCCGGCGCCCGGTGAAGCTGGAGGACGTCGACCTCGACGCGTTCGCGGCCGTGTTCTACCCGGGTGGCCACGGCCCGATGGAGGACCTCGCCGTCGACCCGGTCTCCGGGCGGCTCCTCGTCGACGCGCTGGACTCGGGGAAGCCGCTCGCGGTGCTCTGCCACGGCCCGGCCGCCCTGCTCGCCGCGACGCAGGCCGACGGCTCGAACGCCTTCGCCGGCTACCGCGTCGCCGCGTTCACGAACGCCGAGGAGACCCAGGCCGGCCTCGCCGACCGCGCGAAGTGGCTGCTCCAGGACCGGCTGACCGAGGCGGGTGTGCAGGTCCAGGCGGGCGAGCCCTGGGCCGCGAACGTCGTCGTCGACCGCAATCTGGTGACGGGCCAGAACCCGGCCTCGTCCGCCGGGGTCGCCGCCGAGGTCCTGAAGAAGCTGGCCTGACGCCCGGGCCCGGGTGAGCCGGGAGGCAGCCCGCGTCGTCCGTCGTCCGTCGCCGGCCCCACGGCCGACGGACGACCGGCCACCGGGCGACCATCTGCGGGGCGACAGGCACGAGCCACGTGGCCGAAGTGTGGGCGATCAGGGCGCCGGTCGGTGCGAGGCGCCGGCGGCCGCGCGCGTGCCTGAGTGCGGCAGGGGAACGGGCACCTCGGCGAGCCGGCGGAAGGCGGCAGAGGAAAGCCGCAGACGGCCGGGCCCCGGACAGAACGGCCGTCAGGCGTCCCGCGGGCGCAGGCCCCCCTCCACCGACCGGCTCTGCCGCGCCCGGAGGACCGCCGCCGTCCGGGCGCACCAGTCGGCCGTCTCCTGTTCGAAGCGCAGACCCCGCAGGCAGGTCAGGTACGGGCCGACGCGGTCGGCGGTCGCGAGGAAGGTGTCCTCGTCGAGGTCCCCGCGCAGCCGCCGCAGGAAGCGCTCGAAGATGGCGGTCTTGGCGGCGGCCATCGCGGCCCGCTCGTCGAGCTGCTCGATCACCGGTGCCGGCGGCGCGCTGTCGACGGCCTGCACCTTGACCAGGAGGTCGTCGCGGATGAACGACGGTTTCACGGAGGTCTCCGCGAAGCGCGCCAGTTCCTCCAGTCCCTCCTCCGTGATGGTGAACAGCCGCTTCGGCGGACGGGACTCCTGGATCACCTGGCGGCCCTCGACGAGACCGGCCTTCTCCAGTTTCGTCAGCTCGAGGTAGAGCTGCTGCGGCAGGGCGTGCCAGAAGTTCGCCACGCCGAGGTCGAAGGTCTTGGCGAGCTGGTAGCCGCTGGACTCCCCGTCCAGCAGCGCCGCGAGCACCGCATGGCGCAACGCCATGGCTCCGCCTCCCGCTCCGTGTCGTTTCCCGTTCCGTACCCTCGCAGGGTACTCAACGGCATGAGTAGTCACATCGTTGAACGGGCGGCGCCGGGTGCCGTGCGGGGCGGCGGGCCCCGGGCCGCAGCGGGGCCGTGGCGGAGAACACGGCCGGGACGCAGCCAGGACGCGCTCCCGCCCGCCGGGCCGTGACACGGTGTCACGGCCCGGCGGGCGGGGCGTCGCGGGCGGCACACATCCAGGCCGGGCCGGTGCCGGATCCCACCGGACGTCCGAGGCCGGACGGTGTCAGGGGCGGTCCGGGGGAATCGATTCCATGGAATCGACGGCGCGGGGATCACGCGCGTCCGCCGACGCAACGTGAAGGTTCTGCGCGAGGACTCGTCGGCGCCGGGACCAGCCGGACGACGGCCGCAGGATTCCTGCGCCGGGCCAACCGGTGTGCGCCAGGGCCGGTTCGGCCCGCGCGAAGCCGAACTCGCGAGCCGGTGGGCCCGGGGCCCGACGGGCGTTCACGGCTCCGTGCCGGGCGGGTATCCGTGCACTCCGTAGAGCCGGACGAAGCGGGCCGACACGACGGTCCGGCGCAGGACGAGGCCCCGAGGCGTCCGCTCGTACTGGCGCACCTGTTCGCGCCCGCCCGGACCGATCGGCTGGACCAGCCGGCCGCCGGTGCGCAACTGGCCCACGAGCGGCCCCGGCACCTCCGGGAAGGCCGCGGACACGACGACGGCGTCGTACGGCGCCCGTTCCGGCACGCCGAGCGTGCCGTCGCCGGTGCTCACGGAGACGTTGCCGATGCCCGCCCGGGCCAGCCGGCGGCGGGCCCGCCCCGCCACGTCCGGCAGGCGCTCCACACTGACGACCTCGCCGGCGAGCCGGGCCAGGACGGCGGTCTGGAAGCCGTAGCCCGTGCCGATCTCCAGGACGCGCTCACCACCGGTCAGTCCGAGCGCCTCCACCATCAGGGCCACGAGGGACGGCTGGGTGGTCACCTGACCGTGCGGAAGGGGAACGGGGGCGTCCCGGTACGCGGATCCTGCCTCCGCGCGCGGTACGAAGGCGTCCCGCGGGACCCTCCGCAGGGCTTCGAGGACCCGCTCGTCCCGCACGCCCGCGGCCCGCGCGGCGCGAACCAGGTCCTCGGGACCCGGTCGCGCTCCGCCCGGCTCGCGGCGGGCTCCTCGATCAGGCGAGGGCACCGGTGGGACCTGCGGACGCCGCTCCGGGGACGGCTTCCCGGACGCGCCTCCCGACCTCGCGCCGGAAGACCCGGGAGGCGACTCCCCCGAGGGTTCCCGACGCGACTCACGCGGCGGTTGCGGCGACGAGCCTTCCGAGCGTCCTGGCCATGGCTGCGGAGACGCATTCCGTGACGGTTCCGGACACGACTCACGCGGCGGCTCCCCGGACGCCCTCCGCGAGAGGCCCGGACACGACTCACGCGGCGGTTCATGAGACGGGCCTTCCGAGCGTCCCCACGACGGCCCCGGACCGGAGTCCCACGGCGGTTCCGGACGCGGCGGTTCAGGAGGCGCCCGCCCGGGCATCGAGCCGTTCGGCAGGCCCGGTCGCCCGGCCGCGTTCCCAGGGATTCCGGATGTCCCGCGTGGTCCCGGACACCACAGCCTCATCGCCGCTCCTCGCCGGTCGGCTCCCCCACCGGCCCCCTCCCCTTCGATGATGCGCTCGGGGTGCCCGGTCGCTCCAGACGCACGGGCCGGGCGCCGTCAGCGGGCGCCGCCCACGTCGGGCAGGCGCGTCGGACCGACGACGTTCGCGTCCCGTCGATCACACGCCGGCGGTGGGCGCTGTGGGCGCCGGACGGCTCGCCGCCGTGGTGTCGCGTCAGTCCCGTCGAGGCTCCGGAGCAGCGACGGAAGGACGGGTGGACACCCGGTGTACGCGTCGGTGGGCACCATGTGCGGCGAGTGCCTGCACAAGGGTTCCTTTCCCGCCAGGTTGGCGCGTACTGTGCGCATCCCCGGCACCCGCCCGCCGGGGACGACGCGGTGCTCCTCCCCCTTGCGCACCGCCGCGGGACCCCGCCGCATCCGCACGGCGGGGCCTCGCCACGCCCGCCCCGGCGCCGCCGCTCCGCTCCCGCGGCCCGCGAGCGCCCTCATCCCGGCCAGTCGCCGCGCCCGGCCAGCGACAGCACCAGTGCGCCGATGTTCCAGGCGTCGTCCTCACCACTGTGGTGGCGGCCCTCGAGAGGGAGTCCGGCGATCCTCAACGCCTGTGCCATACCCGGGCGTTTACGCAGGCCGTGGGCCTCGGTGAACACGGCCTTGGCGTTGGTGTGCCGGCGCCCGAAGGGGTACGTCGTACCGGTCGCGGCACACTGCCCGGTGAACTGCTTGCGGTCGTAGTCCCCCCAACTGGCCCACGGCCGCACCCCGGCGGCGTGCTCCGCGGCGAGCAGCCGGCAGGCCTCGGCGAACTCGACGCCCGTGTCCACCTCGGCCTGGGTGAGGCCGGTCAGTTCGGTGCAGAAGGCGCTGACCGTGGACCGTCGCGGGCGCACGAGGATCCGGTGCCGGGCCACCCGCTCACCCGCCCGCAGGTCGACCACGGTCAGCCCGATCTCGATGATCTCGCTGACGGCGCCGGGGGGCGGTGTGCCGTCCCAGCAGGTCGCCTCGACATCGACGACATTGAGGAGTTGGGCGGTGTTCATGGCGCCGAGGTTAAGGAGTGGGGCGACCGCACGTCACCCGGATTTCCTTCGGCACCTGGGGTGTTGTGCCCGCCTCGGCCGGCCCGGGGCCGGAGGCCGCATGGCGGCCGGCGGCGACCCGGACCGGTCGGAGACGCGTGACGGTGCGGAGCGGCCAGGCCGTCGATGCCCGACAGTGCTCGTGCTCACGCCCGTACCCGTACCCGTGCTCGCGCCCGTGTCCCTACCCGGACGATGCGGCCACGGTGACACGGGACTCGGCCCTCGTCCCGTTCACCGTCACCACGAGCACGGCCGTCCCGGGGCGCAGTCCGGTGAGGCGGCCCGTCGACGGGTCGTACGCGGCGACGTGCCACGGCCCGGCACGGCCGGGATCACCCACGTACACGTTCGGCGAGCCGCTCCAGTCGGTGCTCATCGGGAAGCGGGCAGGCACCTCACGGGCACCCGCGCTCTGGCCCTGACGGACGGTGGCCGTGACGGGCGCCTCGGCCTCGGCCGGCAGTGACGCCGGGGCGTCGAGGGTCAGCCCGTCGACGTGTGCGCGGGTCTGGACGGTCACCCAGTCCGGCCCTCCGGCCCACGGCGCGTGCCGCGCCACCGCCTGCTCGGCACGCGACACCCGGTCGACGCCGACCAGTGACCAGCCGGTGAACCCGCCCTCGTCCACCGGAGTGGACGGCGTCTTCCCGGAGTTGCCGTTGACCAGGTACGGGACTCCGTCGACGCGTTCGGCGTGGAACGTGCCGACATGGCTGCCGACGAAGGCCGCTCCCTTGCCCGTCGACCGGCGGAAGGCGGAGAGCCAGCTCTCCAGCAGGGCCGCCTCCTTGCGGTCGCCGAGCTGGCTGCCCTTCTGCGGTGTGGGGTCGCGCGGCGGCACGTGCTGGACGACCATCACCGAGCCGATGCGTGGATCGGCGGCCGCCGCGTCGAGCTGGGCACGCAGCTCCTTGATCTGGGCGAACCCGCCGCCGCGGAGCCCGAGGCTGGAGGTGTCGAGGGTGATGAACCGGGTTCCCTCGTGGTCGAACGTCCGCTGCGCGGGCCCGAACTCGGCCACGAAGTCGTCGATCCTGCCGCCCATGACCTCGTGGTTGCCCGGTACGTAGAACCAGGGCAGTTCGCCGCCCAGTTCGTCCTCGAGGACGGTACGGGCGAACGCCAGGTCATCGGGCGAACCCTCGTCCACCAGATCGCCGTTGATCACCACGAAGTCGGGCCGCGCGGCTCTGATCTCCCGCAGGGTCCGGCGGGCCTGCGCGACGACGGGGCTGTCGGGGCTGCGGGCCACGAACTGCGCGTCGGAGACGACCGCGAACCGCCAGTCCCTGCCCTCGGTCCTCGCGGCCGATCCGACCAGCCGATCCCGGTGGACCGGCTCGCCGGGCAGCTCGACTGCGGGGGGCACCTTCGCCGTGAGGTCGTCGATGACGATCCTCCCCGTGTACGAGCGGGTGGCGGCGGTCTCGGCGAGGTAGAAGCGGTGGACCCGCAGGGGGTGCGCGACGCCGGCGGGCACCGCGAACTCGACGTGCCGCCATCCCGTCCAGGTCACGTACGGGCCGCGCAGCAACTGGTCGGAGCCGGCCGAGTCCTTCAGATGCAGGGTCGGCCAGGCCCCGTTGCCGTCGCCCTTGATCCACAGCCCGAACGACTGCGGCTGGCCGTCGACCGGTATCGGGGCCGGCGGAAGGGCGTAGGCGGCCCGGGTCGCGGTGGACTGGGTGAAGTCGTAGGCGATGTCCAGTCCGGTGCCGGTGTGACCGTCGGCCGTGGCCGCGACCGAGCCGGTGGCGCGGGCGGCGGTGAACGTCCAGTGCGCGGCGTCGTCGAACGGCGCGATCTCCCGGGCGGCCAGGCCGACGGTCACGGCGACGACCGTGCTCCGGCCCGCCACCGTGGCCGTGACACGGCCGGCCGCGGGCTCGGCGCCGCGCGCCCTGACGGTGAAGCCGCCTTCGGTGTCCGGGGCGATGGTGAAGAGGGAGCGGTCGTAGTCGAGTTCGACATCGGCGGGTTCGACGGGGGCGCTGGTACCGTGCGCGTCGAAGCCGAGGATTCCGAACCGCCCGGTCGTCTCCGCGTCGGCGAGGCCCACCCGCCGTGTCGACGGCCGGATGCGGTGCAGGTCGTCGAGGACGGTCAGACGGAGGGTGCCGCGGGCGTTCCCACGCCGTGCGGTGACGTCCGTGTCGCCGCTGCGCCGGGCGGTGAAGACCCCGTCCGTGCCGACCCGTCCCACCAGGGGGTTCTCCGCGTACCAGCGCGGGGCTCCCTCGGCGGGTCCGTACGTCTCGTCGTGACCGGCGGCGGTGAGACGGCGGGTGAGGCCGGGGAAGACCCGTTCGGGGTGACCGCCCCGGACCGGATCGGCGGTGGGCGCGGTCCCGGGGTCCATGGCGGTCTCGACCCGGTAGCCCTTCAGCTCTCCGCTGCCGTCGGGCGCGGTCAGGGCCAGACCGTTGGGCACGGTCCGCTCGGTGCCGTCCGACGGGCTGTTCTCGACCTGCACGGTGTCGCTGCCCGGCTCCCGCGCGACGAGGGTGGAGGAGCCACCGCCGTCGAGGTTGATGGCGTTGTGGGCGCCCGCGCGCCGCATCATCAGGGCGAGTTCGGTGAGCGTCACCCCGCCGCTGTCGGCCTGGCGGCCGTCGACGGTGAGGATCCGCATGGTGCCGCCGTCCCGGGAGAAGCCGACCGCGGTACGGGGGGCGGCGGTGTTGTTGCCGCCGCCCTCGTGGTCCACGGGCTCGCCGTCGACCACGAGGAGTTCGTTGGCGCCGATGGCGGTGCGCGGGACCTCCCCGGAGGCTGCACGCGGGCGGTACTCCAGTGTGACCGGGTCGCCGACGGCGAGTGCGGTGAGCGCGTCCGCGCCGGCGTCCCGGCCGACGAGCACGGTCGTACCGGGCGGGACCGGCCCCTTGCCGGGGGCACCGGCGGGTGCGGTCACCTCGCCGTCCGTGACGGCCACTTCGGCAGTGCGCTGCGCCCCGTCGACGGTGAGCGCCCGGTCCGCGTCGCCCCATTGGGCGTTGTAGGCGCCGACGCCGTTCGCGGGGACGTTGGCCGCGTTGAGCGCGGCGAGGGGGCGGGTGCCCGCGGGGAGGGTCAGGGTGCCGTCGAAGTAGAGCTGGAGGATGCGGCCGGCGTCCCCGGGGCCGAATCCGACGGCCCGGTGGTAGCCGGTGGCGGGCGAGTTGACCAGCCGGCCGTCGTGGAGGGCGATGCCGTTGGGGGCGCCGGTCTGGTTGATGTCGAAGAAGTCCCCGTTGATCGCGGCGACGGTACGCCGTCCGGGTCCGGGATCGTGCTCGGCGGCCATCAGGGACACCGTCTTGCGGGCGGCGACCGTGCCCGGGTGGAGGTAGTCCACCTTCGTGCCCCGGGTGAGGTCGACGGAGAGGGAGTCGACCCGGAGCCACTTGTCGGACTCCAGCCGGTCGTACGAGGTCAGTTCGACGCCTGGGGCCAGCGGGCGGCTGGTCCGGGCGGTTTCGAGCCCGTCGCCGTCGGCGACGGTGAAGGTCTCGAAGCCCCTGCCCGCCGGATCGGCGCCGGTGCGGTCCGCGTGGCTCGCGGCCGGCGGGGAGACGGGCCGCAGCATCTGGGCGGCGGTCCGCGGGAGGGGTTCGGGTGGGGGTGCGGATCCTGCGGCGGCCGGCGCGGCGGCTCCGACCGCCAGCGCCGAGCACACTGCCATGACGGTCGCGGATCGTCTCCAACCAGCGGATCGTTTCCATCCAGCGGGCTTCCATCCAGGTGACAGCACGGCGACTCCGGTGAAGGCGGACGACCACGTACGCCCGGTGCGCACGTGGCGACGCTTCAGCATCGCGGCGCAAGTGACGCCTTACCAGAGGGCGTTGGCGACATCGGGGAGAACAACGCCTCATCTCCACCGGTTCCCTGTTCACCGGAGGGGCGGCCCCGCCCACGATCGGCGCCGGGGCCGTGTCCGCCGCGGGAGTTCCCGGCCGGCCCCGGATGCGGCCGGAGGAGGAACGAGCGGGAAGGTCCGCGAACGAAAGGGACGATCCACCGGCGAGCAGGAAGGTCCGCGGGCGCACGGGAACGTCCGCCGGCGAGCGGGAAGGTCCGCGAGCGCTCGGGAAGGACAACGGGAAGACAAAGGCGCCCCCGTCGCCGCCTCGGTGGCGGGAACAGGGGCGCGCATTCGCCGTTCGGAGCCGGCGGCACCGTGGAGGTGCCGGCGGCCCGGGTGAGCGGGCACGGACTCGGGGGCTTCACCGCCGGCCCGGGCCCGGCCTGCTCCGGGAGGGACCCGGAGCGGCTCAGTAGGCGGAGTCGACGTTGTCGATGGAGCCGTAGCGGTCGGCGGCGTAGTTGGCGGCCGCGGTGAGGTTGGCGACCGGGTCGGTCACGTCGTGCTTGGTGCCCTTGACGTGGTAGGCGTCGAAGGTGGGCTGGATGACCTGCAGCAGACCCTTGGACGGGGTGCCGTTCTGGGCGTTGACGTCCCAGTTGTTCTGCGCGTTCGGGTTGCCGCCGGACTCGCGCATGATGTTGCGGTGCAGACCCTCGTAGCTGCCCGGGATGTCCTCGGACTTCATGACGTCCAGGGCCTCACGGATCCAGCCGTCGAGGTTGTCCTTGTACTGCTTCTTTTCCTTCTTCGCCTTCTTCGCCGGAGCCTCGGCCGCCACAGCCTTCCCGGCCGCGACGCTCGCCGAAGCCTGCTCGACGGCGTGCGCCGGCGACGAGGCCAGCGTGAGGGCCGCAGCCGCGGCACCCGCGGTGGCGATGCCGGCGACGGAGAGCTTGCGGAGACGGGCGATGCGGCCGGTGGTGGTCTGCGTGCGAACGGTCATGCGGGGGGACTCCAATGATGGACTGCAGGGGGAGGAACCGACGGTGGTTCGGCAGGAGCTGAGCGGTCGGCGCGGGTGGCGACCCGCTCGGCCCGGCACTCACTCCCCGGAACGTCAGCCATCGTGGAGGGCACCCCCGCCCGGACGCAAAGATGTGACGTACTACCGCTCTACGGAGAAATGTCCGAATTCATGCGCTCGACCCGCTCCCCGAAGGCCGACCGGCTCCGCGCGCTACTACCGCCGTTAGGACGTGACGTGCCTCCTATGCCCGGCATCACACGGGCGCGGCATTTCCACCGCCCGGCACCACCCGGAGTGGCCGGGCGCTCACGCACCGCCCGGGCGGGAACCCCTGATGACGTTTCGGTTGCGACGCGGGCGGGTCTCGTTCCCCCGGGCGGAGTCGGTCGTTCCCCAGGCATGAACGCCATCGCCAGGGAGACCGCACCCACTCCGGCCGCGTCCTGCGTCGACGCATACTGGCTCGACTCCCACACCCACGATCCGCTCAGCTGCCTGTTCCGCGTCCGGTCCCGGGGGGCCGCCGACGGCGCGGAGCCCCCGGACGCGCCCCGGCCCGGCGAGGACGACACCCGGACCTCGCCCGGATCACCGTCCACGCACGGCCGAAGACACCCCACCGAGCCGTGGATCGTGCCGCCGGGCCTCCCGCCACGGCTCCCCTCCCCCGCGCCGCAGCCCGGTACGGCCGGGTGACCCGGGCCCGATCCGCAAACCGACCCCGGCCTGATCCGACGGCGCACGCCGGGACGGCACCCCGGCCCGCGGGCCCGTCCCGGCCTGGTCGCGCCGGATCACGTCGGATCACGTCGGATCACGTCGGCGGCCAGGGCCGGCTCAGAACGGATCAGCATGGATCAGCACGGATAAGGGCAGGTCAGGTCACCAGCCGGTAGGCGTCGCCGTCGGGGGCGACGTGTTCCGCGCCGGGCCCGGGGAAGTGCGTGCCGAGGACCAGCGCGACGTTGATCGCCTCGTGGCCCGGCGGGTCCATCGCCCAGCCGTTCGCCGCCTGAGGGCCGGCCGCTCAGCACGGCGTGGCGTCCGCCCGGAGGTCGATCGCGAGTTCACGGCGGTGCCTGCCATGGCCGGGAAGGTTGAGGAAGCCGAGGCGCTCGGTGGCGCGGTGGCCGCGGTGACGGCCGGTTCCCGCGGAGTCGGGGGTCGTGCGCAGGTGCTGGATGGCGAGGATGACGGTGCTCTTGAGCATGGTGGACTCCGGAAGTGAGAGCAGTACGGAAGCCGGCGCACCGGCGACGGGAGGCCGCCGAGGAGCGTGGGCCGAGACACAGGTGCCCGCACGACGGCGGACGGGGATCAGCCGGGGGGACGCGTGGGCCGAGAGGCGGACGGGGGCACCCACGGCGCGACGGGCGGGCGTCGCGCGACGCACCCCGGCGGCGTGTGGACCCCGGGCATCGCGCCCGGCAGCGGCACGCCGGCTCCGCGCCGGTGCCGGACCGTACGGAGCGGACCCGTCGACGGCACCGGCGCGGCCTCTCCGCCCCTCGGCGCGGCCCGCGCTCAGACGCGGCGGCCGTCGTTCTGCCAGGCGTCGAGGATCTGGTCGGTGTACCAGCGGTCGGCGGCGGGCCCGCGGTCGAGCAGGACGATGACCCACCTGCCGTCGAGCCAGCGGGCGAAGCGGTGGCCGTCGTAGCGGTAGTACGTGCGGCGGTCGTCACCGTGCCAGTACCAGTGACCGTCCTTGCCGTGACGCCAGTGGCCGTGGCCGTGGCCGTGCCGGTCCCCGCGTCCGTCGTGTTCCCAGCGTCCGTCGCGGTCGGGACGACGCTGTTCCCGGTCCTGGCGGCCGTCGTCACCGCGGTCCGTGACGGTGGTGTTCGCGTTCCGCTGCGCGGGGGCCGCGGGACGCGAGTCCGCGGACGCGGTGCCCGCGGTGCCGATCAGGGCGAGGCCGGCCAGGGTCGCGGAGGCGGTGGTGGCGGCCATGCGCCGAATCAGCTTGTTCATCGTGGTCTCTCCTTGCTACGCCCGGTTGTCGGGGCGTCGAACGACGGATCCGCCGCGTAGGCGGGATCCGTCCACAAGGCGCGGTGCTCGAGGTTCTGCGAGGAGCCGCCGCCGGTGCGTCGACCGGCTGCGGGCTCCAGGCCATCGCGCTTGCATTGAAGCTATCAGACCGTTGAGTCATGTCAATGATTTAAGTGATGTGACGGTTGCCTCATGCACGGAATGCCGCACGACCGACACCTATCACTGTCCAGCCGTACGCTCTGACGCATGATGGTGAGATAAGGATGATTAACATGTTGCAATCATTTGCCCCCACGGATAACATGATCGGATGACAGTGGACGACATCGCGGCCGTCACGGCGGCCGACAGCGACCCCCTGGACCGGCTCGGATTCCTGCTGGCCCGGAACGGCGCCATTGCGAACAGCCGCGTCCACCACGCCCTCGGGTCCTGCGGCCTGGCCGTGCGCCAGGGCACGACGCTGATGCTGCTCGGCACGTCGGGATTCATGAGCCAGCGGGCTCTCGCCGCGACGCTCGAGGTGGACCCGAGCATCCTGGTCGGGGTCCTCAACGACCTGGAGTCCGCCCATCTCGTGGAACGCCGCAGGGACCCCTCGGACCGCCGGCGCCACATCGTGGCGATCACCGAGGAGGGCCGCTGCCTCCTGGCCAAGGCACATCAGGCCGTCACCGAGGTCGAGGAGGGACTCTTCGCCGACCTCACGCCGGAGGAGACCACCGCACTCCGCGGCCTGCTCGCACGGGTGCGCACCTCGCCGCGCGACCCCGTCTGCTTCGAGCAGTGACGCGGCGGCGCACCCCGTACGCCACCCAGCAGCCACCCAGCAGCCACCCGAGGAACGACGAGAGGCGGTGCCCGTGCACGCTCCCCATCGCATGCACGGACACCGCCCCGCGTGGGCTCGGCGCGCAGCCGTGCCCCATGGCCGTTCTCACCCCGTCCCGGAGGAGGCGGCCCCCGCACTGTCGCACCCCTGAGGCAGTGCAGGCGTCTTTGGTGACTACGACATGGAATCTACCTGATGATTTAAGATCATCAATGATTTTTGATATGTGACGATCGTCTCCGATTCATGGACCACCTGCCGTCGTCACGACCGCCGGCCGAGCCGTGGGCCGGCGCGGGTCCCGGCGCCCCTGAGGCCGAGCCGAGGCTCCGGGCGGTCCGCATCGCCCACAGAGGCGCACCCCGCGCCCACCGGCCGGGCGCCGCCGTCCCGGGTGGGGTGCCGTCGATGCCGCACCGGAGCCACACCCCGGAGGCCGAGGGGCGAGTCGGAGCCGCGCCCGGAATCCCGTACGGGGCGCCGCCCTCACGCTCCCGATGACGGTGCGTCCGGGCGCGGACGCACCACGGGGGCCGATCATGTGACGGTACGGCAGATGCGGCAGGATGACTCGTCGCGCCGGACGGATCCGATCGGCCCGGCGCGACGCACCACGGCATCCCCCGACACGCACAGGTGGCACGTGACGACACATCACATCCGGTTCACTGCGGCGAACTCACCCGGCCGCGCCCTCCCCCACGCACCGGGAGGCACGAAGTGACCCGGGCCCTCACACTGCACGACTTGATCGTCGCCGGTATCGCGCTGGCGGCCGGCACAGCGGCCGCCGTGCTGCTGCGGGTGATCCTGAGATGGCTCGGCGTCCGGGCCGGGAGAACGAGGTGGAGCGGCGACGACATCATCGTCGACGGCCTGCGGACGATCGTCCCCTGGGCCGCCGTGACCGGTGGCGCGGCGGTCGCCGCCTCCGCCCTCCCGCTGACGTCCAGGGTCGGACGCAACGTCACCATGACGCTGACGGCGGTGCTGATCCTGGCGGCGACCGTCACCGTCGCGCGGGTGGTGGCCGGGATGGTGCAGGCCCTGGCGCAGTCCAGGTCGGGAGTCGCCGGTTCGGCCACCATCTTCGTGAACATCACCCGCGTCGTCGTGCTGGCCATGGGCTTCCTGGTGATGCTGGAGACCCTGGGGGTCTCCATCGCGCCGCTGCTCACCGCGCTCGGTGTCGGCGGTCTGGCGGTGGCGCTGGCTCTCCAGGACACACTCGCCAATCTCTTCGCGGGCGTGCACATCCTCGCGTCCCGGACGGTACAGCCGGGGCACTACATCAAGCTCAGCAGCGGTGAGGAGGGCTACGTCGTCGACATCAACTGGCGCAACACCGTCGTGCGTACGCTCTCGGACAACCTCGTGATCATCCCCAACACGAAGCTGTCCGGCACCAACATGACCAACTACCACCGTCCCGAGCAGCAGATGTCGCTCAACGTGCAGGTGGGTGTCGGCTACGACAGCGACCTCGAGCACGTCGAGCGCGTCACGATCGAGGTGGTGAAGAGCGTGATGGCCGAGGTCGCGGGGGGCCTTCCCGACCATGAAGCCCTCGTACGTTTCCACACGTTCGGTGACTCCCGTATCGGGTTCACGGTGATCCTCGGGGTCGGTGAGTTCAGCGACCAGTACCGGATCAAGCACGAGTTCATCAAGCGGCTGCACAAGCGCTACCGGTCGGAGGGCATCAGTGTGCCCGCTCCCCGGCGCATCGTCTCCGTGCACCAGACGGAGGTCCCGCAGCCCGAGTTGCCGATCCCCGGTCCGCGCGTCGCCACGGACGCGATGACCACGCCGGTGAACCCGACCCCGCCGGTCTGACACTCCCCTGCGGTCCGCCCCGGCCCTGGCCCCGTTCCCGCCCGGCGCCGGGGCCGGTCCCGCCCCCGGTCAACCGGGCCGCGGTGCCGTCCCGTTCGGCCGGCCCGGCCCGGTTCGCCACGCGGTGCGACCGGGCCCGGATGCCGTCCCGTTCAGTGGGGCCGGGACGGGTTCCCGCGGGGCAGGTGTGCCGCCCAGTCGAGGATCTGGACGGCCGCCCCGGCCGCCTCCAGACCACGGCACTGGGCGTGGTGCCTGCGGGCGATGCCGTCGAGGTCGAGATGGGGGCCGAACGCCCGGTGGCCGGCCAACCGCCGAGCGTACGCCCACAACCGCGGATGTCCGGCGATCCGGTGCACCGCCGCGGCGTCGAGGTGCCAGCGGTCCACGGTGTCCAGCCTCACCAGGGTCACCCACAACAGCGCGTCGGCGGCGGTCGGTTCGTCGCCGAGGACGCAGAGCCGGAAACCGAGCAGCTCCTCCAGTGAGCCGAGAGCACCGATCAGGGAGCCGAGGGCGGTCCCGCGCGCGGCAGCGTCACCACCGGGCCGCCCGGCGGACTGCGCGGCCTCGGCCACGGTCTCGCAGAGCCGTTCGACGGCCTCGGCCCCGGTCTCCGTACCCGGCGGATGCAGCGCGACCCGCCCGCGGCCCTGTCCGCCGAAGTGCAGTGCGAGGTCCCGCAGGATGTCGGGGGTGTACGTGCTGACGATCCGGCCCGTCCAGTCGTCACTGAGCACGGGCGCGGCGGCGGGACCGGCGTAGTGGTGGGCACTGGCCTCGTACAGGGGCCGCAGCGCGGCGTGGCCCCCGTCCGGCCCGTCGGGCACGGCGGGCAGGTGCACCACCGGAAGGACGTCGTGGAGGCCGAGCAGGGAGTGGGTCACGGCGATCCGCAGACAGTGCGGGCAGGCCGGCGACAGATGGAGCCGGTAGCGGCGGGGCACGGGGTAGTGCCCACTGCGCGCGTCGCAGCCGATCCGGCCCCGGAACGACGAGGTGGACGGGACGGACGGCGTGATGCTCGAAGGGGTTGCGGACATGTGTCTCTCCCGTTCCGGTCCTGCTTCTGGTCCTGGGGCATGCGGAAGGCGGCGGGCGCGCGGGAGCCGCCGGGGCGTGGTGCGGTGCACCAGGTGGTGCCCGCGGGTACGCGCCGGTCTCAGGACAGGTGGTGCGCCGCACTGCAGACACGCTGCAGATCGATGTGGCGGCGGGAGGTCAGCAGGGGGGAGCGCAGGCGGACGCACGAAGCACCGCTGTCGGCCGGCTCCGGGCGCCCTGTCATTTCCCACCCGTTCACTGGGGAATCCTGCCTGGGAGTGTCCGGCGCCCCGGTAGGCACGTCAAGGGGGCCTGCTCCCATCCCGGGGGACGTCTCACACGGTGGACGGGACACGACTCCGAAACGGCCCCGGGCCTGCTCTTGACCGGGCGTCAGGGATCGGTCCACGCCCCGGGGTCGGCGACGAGGCCGAGGAGTTCCCCGCGCAACTCCGAGGCGGCGACGTCGGCGAGGGACCTCGCCGAGGATCCTGCGCACGTTGACGCGCGGGGCGATCCACAACGGCAGCGGTGCCTCCGCCGGTGCCGGGTACGAGAGTTCGGCCGGGGGCATCCCGCGCACGGACACGAGGGGCCCGTCGACGGCGCGGATCACATCGGCGACGCCGACGGTGTCTGCGGGCCGGGCGAGCCCGTACCCTCCGCGGCCGCCGCGCCTGCCGGTCACCGGGCCGGCCCGGCGCAGACCTCCCGGATGCCTTCCAGCAACGTGTGCGGGATGCCCTGCCGGCGGCGATCGCCTCGGCCTCCCCCGGGCGTCCTCCCCGGCCGCGGCCGGGTAGAGCGCCGCGCGCACCGCGTAGTCCGCCTTCGCAGAGATCGATCGTCAGCAGGAGCCGGCTTCCCGCATCCGCCCGGCCCCCGGCTCCGGGCCGTGCCCCGCGCGTGATCCGTACGCGCTCTTCGTGCGCAGGGCACGGGACTTCCCTTGCTCCTCGCCTACGTCCTGGCCGTCCTCGGCTGCACTCACGACCAGGCAGCGCTACCGCTCGTCGAGCGGTTCCCTCCACCACCCCCACTCCGAGGTCCGCCGGGAGGCCTCGGAGGCGGTGACCGAAATCCACTGGCACCGAGAGTCAGCCCAAGACAAGACGGCGTAGTCCTGCGGCTCAGGCGTCAAGGCAACTGCGTTGGCGCCGAGGGCACCCGGACCGCGTGCCTCCGGAACGGACGGGCCGAGGGCTCCGGGACCGTCGCCGGGGCGCCGGTCCGCGTGCGTACCGGCCCCGACATGCGGAGGCGCCACGGCCGAAGGGCTCCCGCCCTCGCACCACGGTGCCTCCACCTGCCGGGCGCCCGTGCCGGGCGGGCCCTTCTGACGTCCGTCACGGGGTCCGGACACCCCTGCCGCCGGGCAGGGCTGTCACCGGAGGGTCTCCGCGGACACCCCGTCGCTCAGGCGCGGTCCACCGCGTCCCGCTCCGACAGCACCTCCCGCTCTGCGTCCGCGTCGCGGGCGGGGCCGTCCGTGGAGGGTTCCGGTGTCTGCCGTACCGCAGGGGCCGTCCCCGCCGGCTTGCCGCGCCCGGTGAGGCGGGTGGCGAGGGGCTCGGTGTAGCGGGCGGTGAGGGGGCCGATGACGACGAGGACGAGGACGTACGCCGTGGCGAGCGGGCCCAGGGCCGGCTCGATGCCGGCGGTGACGGCGAGGCCCGCGATGACGATGGAGAACTCACCGCGCGCGACCAGGGTGCCGCCGGCGCGCCAGCGGCCCTTGACGCCGACGCCGGCCCGCTTGGCGGCCCAGTACCCGGTCGCGACCTTCGTACAGGCCGTGACGACGGCGAGGGCGAGCGCGGGCAGGATGACCGGCGGAATGCTGGCGGGGTCGGTGTGCAGGCCGAAGAAGACGAAGAACACGGCCGCGAACAGGTCCCGCAGCGGGCTGAGGAGCGTGTGGGCGCCCTCCGCGACCTCCCCGGACAGGGCGATGCCCACGAGGAACGCGCCGACCGCCGCGGAGACCTGCAGTTGCTGGGCGATGCCCGCGACGAGCAGGGTCAGCCCCAGCACGACCAGCAGCAGCTTCTCGGGGTCGTCGCTGGAGACGAAGCGCGAGATGACCCTGCCGTAGCGCACGGCCACGAACAGCACCGCTCCGGCCACGCCGAGGGCGATCGCGAGGGTGAGGCTGCCCGCGGCGAGGCTCACACCGGCCAGCAGGGCGGTGACGATCGGCAGATAGACCGCCATGGCGAGGTCCTCGAGGACGAGGATGCTCAGGATGACGGGCGTCTCGCGGTTGCCGATCCGTCCGAGGTCGCCCATGACCTTGGCGATGACTCCGGAGGACGAGATCCAGGTGACGCCGGCGAGGACCACCGCCGCCACCGGCCCCCACCCGAGCAGCAGCGCCGCGACGGCACCGGGCACGGCGTTGAGGGTGAAGTCGACCAGGCCGGCCGGATATTGGGTCTTGAGGTTGGACACCAGGTCGCTGGCCGTGTACTCCAGACCCAGCATCAGCAGCAGCAGGATGACGCCGATCTCGGCGCCGATCGCGACGAACTCCTCGCTCGCTCCCAGCGGAAGGAGTCCGCCCTCGCCGAAGGCGAGACCGGCGAGCAGGTAGAGCGGGATCGGGGAGAAGCGGAGGCGGCCGGCGAAACGGCCCAGGAGTCCGAGGCCGAGGATGATCGCACCGAACTCGATCAGGAAGAGGGCGGAGTGCACGCGGGTCACTCCCGTCCGAGGATGGCCGCTGCCGCCTCGATGCCCTCACGGGTACCGATGACGATCAGGGTGTCGCCGCCGGCGAGCCGGAAGTCGGGGGTGGGCGACGGGATGGCCTCCGCCCTGCGCAGCACGGCGACCACGGACGCTCCCGTCTCCGTCCGCATCCGCATGTCGCCGAGCACCCGGCCGTTCCAGTGCGAGTGGGCGGACAGCTCGATGCGCTCGGCGACGAGGCCGAGGTCCGTGGTGTGCAGCACGTTCGGGCTGTGGTGGTCCGGCATCAGCGCGTCGATGAGCGACGCCGTCTCCGCCGGCGAGAGGTGCAGGGACTGGGCGCAGGCGTCGGGGTCGTCGGCCCGGTAGACGTTCACCGTCCGGGTGCCGTCCCGATGCGCGATCACCGACAGATGACGGTGTTCACGCGTGGTGAGGTCGTACTGGACACCGATGCCGGGCAGTGGCGTGGTGCTCATCCGTGAGGCAGGCACGGCCCATCCCCTCTGGTCTTGCGGACTGATGTGCGTACGGCGGCGCCTGCCCGTGCGGGCGGGGCACGCGGCGAGGTGCCATGGTGCCACCTCGCCGCCGGGCTCGAACATGGGTGTCAGCACGTATGGACGCGGGACCCGCGGGGCGGCGAGGCTGACCTGGGGGCCGCAGGTCCCGGCGCACCTCGGGCACGCAAGGGAGGCCCCTCGCCGGCGGGAAGGCAATAGTGGAGGTGGGAGCCCACCGAGAAAGGCGCGCGCATGTCGCTGTACTGGCGGATCTTCCTCCTCAACGCCGCCGTGCTGGTCGTGGCGGTCCTGCTGCTCCTCGGACCGGTCACGGTCTCCACGCCCGTGCTGCTGGCCGAGGCGGCGGTCATCGGGGCGGGGCTGGTCGCCATGCTGATCGCCAACGCGGTCCTGCTGAGGATCGGGCTCGCTCCGCTGCAGCGGCTGACCCGCGCCATGACCACGGCCGATCTGCTGCGGCCGGGCGCCAGGCCGGTCGTCACGGGCCGCGGCGAGATGGCGGAGCTGACGAAGACGTTCAACTCGATGCTCGACCGTCTGGAGGCCGAGCGTGCCACCAGCAGCGGCCGGGTGCTTTCCGCGCAGGAGTCCGAGCGGCGGCGCGTCGCCCAGGAGCTCCACGACGAGATCGGCCAGACCCTCACCGCCGTTCTGCTGCAGATCAAACACGCCGCCGACCGCGCCGAGGAGCCCGTACGGGGGGACCTCCACCAGGCGCAGGAGACCGTGCGGGCCAGCCTGGACGAGATCCGGCGCATCGCCCGGAGGCTGCGGCCGGGGGTGCTGGAGGAGCTGGGCCTCCACAGCGCCCTGCGGGCCCTGGCCGCGGAATTCACCACCCCGGGCCTGGACGTGCGGCTGCACATCGGCCCCGGGCTTCCGTCTCTGGACCATGTGACCGAACTGGTCTTCTACCGCGTGGCCCAGGAAGGGCTCACCAACACGGCCCGTCACTCCGGCGCGGGCCAGGTGGAACTGCACCTGCGGACCCTGCCTGCCGGCGGTGTGGGGCTGCTCGTGCGGGACGACGGCAAGGGCATCGGCAGTGCCCCCGAGGGCGCCGGTATCCGCGGCATGCGCGAACGCGCCCTGCTGATCGGCGCCGACCTGACCGTGGGCCCGGGCCGGAACGGCGGTACGGAGGTACGGCTCGACGTCACCGACCCGAAGGGGAACGCCCGATGACCTCACCGGCTCGCATTCTGCTTGCCGACGACCACGCCCTCGTACGCCACGGGGTGAAGCTCATCCTCGACAACGAACCGGACCTGACCGTCGTGGCCGAGGCCGACGACGGCGCCGAGGCCGTCGCCCAGGCCCGCTCCACGGACATCGACCTGGCCATCCTGGACATCGCGATGCCGCGCCAGACCGGGCTCCAGGCGGCCCGCGAGCTGTCCCGCCTCCGGCCGGAGCTGCGCATCCTGATCCTGACCATGTACGACAACGAGCAGTACTTCTTCGAGGCCCTCAGGGCCGGGGCCAGCGGATACGTCCTCAAGTCCGTGGCGGACCGGGACCTGGTCGCCGCCTGCCGGGCGGCCATCCGGGACGAGCCGTTCATCTACCCCGGTGCCGAGACGACGCTCATCCGCAAGTACCTCGACCGGGCCCGGCAGGGCGACGCGCTCCCGGCGAAGCCCATCACCGAGCGGGAGGAGGAGATCCTCAAGCTCGTCGCGGAGGGACACACCTCGAAGGAGATCGGCGACATCCTCTTCATCAGCGCCAAGACGGTCGAGCGCCATCGGGCCAACCTGCTCCAGAAGCTCGGGCTGCGCGACCGGCTGGAGCTCACGCGGTACGCGATCCGCGTGGGACTGATCGAGCCCTGAGGAGCCCCGACCCGCGGACCGCGTGACTCCTCCGGTCCGGGCCCGCGGACCCCGGCACCGTCGGCTCCCGACCCGCGGACCCACCGCACGGCACGTCCGCTCCCGGTCCGCGGACCCCGGCACCGTCGGCAGCCCGGCACCGCCCGGGGGCCGGGTGTTATGTCCCGGGAGGTCGTGGACGGGTGATGCAGGTCTTGGCTGAGGGAGCGTGAACGGGTGAGGGCCTTCCGGGTTCGGTGGGGATGGCGACATCGGCACCGGCTCCCGGAAGGGCCTCATGCCCCACCGCAATGCACCTCTCGCGACACCGTGTCCGTGATCACTACGGCAACCCACACCGTCACGGCGACCCCGGTAGGCAACCTGCCCTTCGGGGTGGCGGTGCCCCCGGACGGCACCCGCGCCGACGTCGCCCACGAACTCGGCGACACCGTGTCGGTGATCGACGGCCTCCCTCCGGCGTCACCGACTGGCGTCTGAGCCCACCGGTCACCCCGGGGGTCCTCCCCGACCGGCCCACGTCCGACGGCCCTGCCCCGAACCCGGGTCAGGGCCATCGGCTGTGTACGGGTGCTCCCGTGCCGTGGTGGTCGACGCGCATGTCCCCCGGAGGGAGCCGTGGGACAGGTGTCGGTCGCGGGTCCCCAGGGGCACGGCTGCAACGGTGACGGATCACATCGCGGGCGGGTGCGGGGTGGTGCGCGCCGCCATTACCGGCCCCGTCGCACCGGTCGTACGTTCCGCGTAACCCGGGGGCTGCGCAGTGGTGTCCGGCTCCCGTACCGGCACCGAGGTGCGGCCGCCGCTCCCGTCCGGCCGAACGACCAAGGCGGCACCATGAGTCCACATCCCGCACGTTCCCTTCCCCTCGGTTTCCGGCCCGTGCGCGGGCGGCCGTCACGGCCGTCGCTCTCGCGGGTCGCGGGGGGCCTGTTCCTGTCCCTGTTCGCACTCCTCCTGGGCCTTCTCCCGGCTCCGGCACAGGCCGCGAGTCTGACGGAGGTGACCGGCTTCGGCTCCAACCCCGGCAATCTGCAGATGTTCCGGTACGTTCCCGACGGTCTGCCGGCGGGCCGCCCGCTCGTGGTCGCCCTGCACGGCTGCACCCAGTCCGCCGCCGCGTACGACAACGAGACGGGCTGGACGCGCTGGGCGGACCAGTGGGGTTTCGCGCTGCTGCTCCCGCAGCAGCGGTCCGCCAACAACGCCAACTCCTGCTTCAACTGGTTCCAGTCGGCCGACTTCTCACGCGGTCAGGGCGAGGCGCTGTCCGTGAAGCAGATGACCGACCGGATGGCGGCCGACCACGGCACGGACCGCTCCCGGGTGTACGTGACGGGTCTGTCGGCCGGCGGCGCGATGACCGCGGTGATGGCCGCCTCCTACCCGGACGTCTTCGCCGGGGCGGCGGTCGTCGCCGGCGTCCCCTTCGACTGCGCCCGTACCGTCGCCGCTGCGTTCGGCTGTATGAGCCCGGGCTCCGACCTCGGCGCACGGCAGTGGGGCGACAAGGTCCGGGCGGCGTACCCGTCGTACACGGGCCCGTATCCGGTGATGGCGGTGTGGCACGGCACGGCGGACGGCACCGTGGCGCCGATGAACATGAACGAGCTCGTCGAGCAGTGGGCCGACGTGCACGGGACGGACACGGTCGCGGACGTCAGCGACACGGTGCAGGGCCATCCGCACAAGGTGTACCGAGGCAGCGGCGGCCGGGCCGTTGTGGAGTCGTACTCCCTGACCGGCATGGGGCACGGGCAGCCGGTCGATCCCGGCAGCGGGGAAGCCCAGTGCGGGATCGCCGGCGCGTACGTGCTGGACGCCAACATCTGCGGCTCCTACTGGATCGGCCGTTCCTGGGGGCTCGCCGCTCCGGACGGCGGCGGCACGCTGCCCGCGCCGTCCGCACCGTCCGTCGCGGCGGTCTCGGACGCGTCGGTCTCCCTGACGTGGGGCGCCGTCGCGGGTGCGGCCTCGTACCGGGTCCTGCGCGACGGGGCCGTGGCCGGCACCCCGTCGTCGACCTCGTTCACCGACGCGGGTCTCTCCCCCGGCACGACGTACACGTACACCGTCTCGGCCGTGGACGGGGGCGGTTCCGCCGGCGCGCCGTCGGCCCCGGTGCGGGTGACGACGACGGGTGCGCCCCACGCCTGCCACACCGACAACAACTACAACCATGTGGCCGCCGGCCGTGCCCATCAGGTCCTCGGCACGGTCTACGCCAACGGTTCCGGTCAGAACATGGGGCTGTACAACGTCTTCGTCACCCACACCCTCGAGGAGGTCTCCCCCGGCCACTTCGTGATCGCCGATTCGGGCTGCCCCTCCTGACCGGCGCTCCGGCCGTGCTCCCGCCCGGCCGTTCCCCCTCCCGACCACGAAAGATGGGTGCCGGCCCCGATGTGCCGGCACCCCCGGCCGTGTGACGGTGGCGGTACCGCGGTGACCACCGTAAGGCCGGGAGGAGCAGCCATGACGCGTCCAGGCGACGAGACCCTCCACGACCTCGACGAACGGATGCGGCTGAGCGACCGGCGCTTCGCCCGCGGTCTGGACGCAAGGCACCCCTGCCCACCGAGTGAGTGCCGGCGCCGGCCGGCGTGGGCGCTGCTCGCGGCCGCGCTCGCGCTGCTGGTCGCCGGACTGGTGCTGCCGCACGGCCTGATGCTCGCCGCGGGACTGGTGCTGGCCGGGATGGCGGCGCAGTTCCTCACCGCGCCGCGCCACCCGGCCGGGCGCCGGCGCCGTCCACGGCCCCGCTGACCGGCATCACCGCCCGCACGAACCGCACGAACCCGATGACCGCACCATCACCTGCACCGAGGACCGCGCCACCGCACGAGCCCGATGACCGCATGACCGCCGTGTGATCGCCCGGCCGCCGGGCCCGTCCGGTACAGGGCACGCCGCCGCCGCACCCTGGCAGGCACGTCCGCGGCCCAACGCTTGGCGGTTTTCCCCCACTTGGCACGACCGCCGCACGAACGACCGCCGCACGAACAAAGGAGTACGTATCCACCCCCGTCCATCACCACACATCCGTTCCTCCGAGCCGTCGAAGGTGGTGACCCGTGGGGCATGCTGACACCCTGCTCGCCATGGGCGGAGCCTTCCTGGCCGCCGCCTTCCTCGCTCGCGTCGGCAGCCGGATCGGTCTGCCGACGATCCCGCTCTTCATGCTCGCCGGCATCCTGCTGGGCCCCCGCACACCCGGGCTCGTCCTCGTCGAGGACGCACACGACTTCGAGATGCTGTCCGCGCTCGGCCTGGTGCTGCTGCTGTTCTACCTGGGCCTCGAGTTCCATCTCGACGACCTCAGGAGCGGCGGCAGACGTCTGCTCGCCGCCGGCGGCACCTATCTGCTGCTGAACGTCGGCGCGGGCCTCGGCTTCGGCTTCGCACTGGGCTGGGGGGCCAGGGAGGCGCTGGTACTCGCCGGAGTCCTCGGCATCTCGTCCTCCGCGATCGTGACGAAGATCCTCATCGACACGGGCCGCATAGGGCGGCCCGAGACCCGGCTGATCCTCGGCGTCATCGTCGTGGAGGACATCTTCCTGGCGCTGTACCTGGCCGCCCTGCAACCCGTCATCAGCGGCGCCGAGGGCATAACGGAAACGATTCTGCAGGCGTCCAAGGCCTTCGGGTTCCTCCTGCTGCTGGCCGCGGCCGCCCGATACGGCACCCGGTTGATCGGCCGGCTGATCTCGGTCCGCGACAACGAACTGCTGGTGATCAGCTTCCTCGGGGCCGCGGTCCTCATCGCCGGGATCTCCGAGGTCCTGGGAGTCGCCGACGCCATCGGCGCCTTCATGGTCGGCCTGATCCTCGCCGGCACCCCGTCGGGGCCGCGTATCCGTGAACTGGTGCATCCCCTGCGCGACGCGTTCGCCGCCATTTTCTTCTTCGCGTTCGGGCTCGCCGTCGACCCGGGGGACATCGCCTCCGTCGCCGGGCCGGTCGCCGCCGCGGTGGCTCTGACGATCGCGATGAACGTGGCCGCCGGTCTGCTCGTCGCCCGGCTCCACCACCACGGGCCGGGACCCGCCGCCGACATCGCCACGACGCTCCTCGCACGGGGGGAGTTCGCGCTGATCCTGGCCGCCATGGCCGCGAGCGCCGGCCTCGATCCCCGCCTGGCCCCGTTCATCGCCGGCTACGTCCTCGTCCTCGCCGTTCTGGGGCCGGTCCTCGCGGGACGCGCCCACGTGCTCGCCCGCGTCCTGCGGGCGGCCCCGGCCCTCCTGCCGGGACGCCGCCGGAAGGGCGGCCGCGCAGCCGGGGAGCCGGAGCCGCCGACGCAGAGGCAGGACGCCCCGGCCACGGCCGGGTCCGTCGCGGACTCCGCGGACGGGGACCCGTCGGAAGTCGGGGCCGAGGAGCCGTCGCCGCTGCCCGCCGACGCCGAGCGCTGACGGAGCGACAGGACCCCCCGGCGCCCGACCGCGCTCCCGCGCCCGCGTCGAGGCGGTCGGCGCGGGCGCGGGCATCGACGGAGCAACCGCGGCACACCGGTGTGGAGGGGTGTCACCGCGTCAGGCGGGTGGCGAACACGGCGACATCGTCGTGGAAGGCACCTTCGCGGTGGGTGAGCAGTTCGTCGCAGAGGTCCGCGAGCGGCTCACCGCCGAGTGCGGCGGCGACCCGGGCCGCCTGGTCCATGCCGTCGTCGATGGACCGGGCCCGGTGCTCCACCAGTCCGTCGGTGTGCAGCAGCACGGTGTCACCCGGGTCCGTGGCGGCCGGGCGGAGATGGCCGTAGAGCTGTTCGCGCACCCGGATCGGCACACCGATCAGTCCGGGCGTCCGCACCCGCTCGTCGGGACCGTCGTGACGGCGGCCGAGCGGCGGACCGCCCTCGGCGCGCAGCGGGCGCGGGTCGCGGACGAGCCCGCTCAGGAGCGCGGCAGGGGCGAGTCGGTCCCGTCCGGTGAGGCGGGGATGTCCGCACCGAAGCCGGACGTGACCACCTGGGCGAACCGGCCCGCAGCAGCCGGGTTCAGCACCCCGAGGGCGGCGCAGCGGGCCCGTACGAGGCCACGGCCGGCGTCGATGATCCGGCGGAGCACGTCGGTCGATTCGAGCCGGAGCCCCTTGCTGGCCTCGAGAACGGCGCTCAGCAGTTCCTGGGCCCGCCCTGGTACGCGTGCGGCCTGACGGAGCCCGCTCTCCACCGTTCCAGATGGTCGTCGGTCAGCTGCGGGACCGGCGGCACACCGCCGGAACCGTGCGATGCTCCGCCGCCGAGCTGCGTCATGGTGGCCTCCGCCCGCCTGTCCGTGGTGCGGGCATCGCGCAGGGAACCTCAGCGTCCAGAGTGAGGAGTGTCCGGGTCCTGGGGGTCCACCCCGCTGAAGGCCGACGAGCTCTTCGACCCGCTCGGCCGCTGCGACTTCCCGCGGGGGCCGGTGTCACGCATGCCCTTCTGGCCCTGCTTGCCGCCCTGGTCCTCACCCCTGCGGGTGTCGCTCTCGACGGTCGTGCCCTCGAGGGATGCCGCCTTTTCCTCCTCCGTCGGCCGCCGGCTCTTCTTCGAGCCACCCGCATACGTATCCGGGTGGAAGGAGCGGTGTCCGCTGGGGTTGTCCTGGGCGGTGTCGTCGACGTCCTCCGCCCAGCCGTGCTGGTCCTGGCCCTTGAACCTGCTGGGGCCCTCGCCGTGCGACGGCTCTCGCGACTTCTTCGACATGATCACGCCTCCTGGATGAATGACACATATATAAAGCTTTACAAACACTTCATGGCTTATGCCCCAATAGGCGGCATCCACTCAGCGGCCCGGGACGATCATGGGGCGGGGCGGCGGTACGCCGTCCCACGGACTGCCGACGGCCCTGACGGGTACCCGCCCTCACGACGGGCGCCCCGTCCGCACCGGCCACGCGGTCCCGGGCAGCGCGAACGGACCGGACCACGAGGCGCAAGGGACCGGACTCTCGGAGCAGGACACGGCGCGGCCCGACTGCGCGAGTGCGCGAGTGCGCGAGTGCGCGCACGGAGAGGTGGAGACCATGACAAGGGCGGCACTCTTCGACGTCGACGGCACCCTCGTCGACACCAACCACCTGCACACGGTCACCTGGTGGGAGGCCTTCCGCCAGGCCGGTCACCGGGTGACGATGCACGCGGTCCACCGGGCCGTGGGCCTCGGCTCCACGGACCTCATCGCCCACCTCCTCGGCGAGGGACGGGACCGGGACGAGGACGACGCCCTGAGTGACGCCCACCGGACGCTGTACGGGACGTACTTCGAACGCCTTGAGGCGTTCGAGTCCGCGGGCGATCTGCTGCGCACGCTCGCCGGGCGGGGCTGGAGGATCGTTCTGGTGACCTCCGCGAGCGGCGCCGAGCTCGGGGCGCTGCGCCGCGCCATCGACGCAGACGAGGCCGTCCTGAACACGACCAGCGCCGACGACGTCTCGTCCGGAAAGCCCGCCCCGGAGCCCGTGCTGCAGGCCCTGGGGCTCGCCGAGGCCCGGGCGGAGGAATCGGTGTTCGTGGGCGACACGGTCTGGGACATGGCGGCGGGCACGCGGGCCGGAGTCACCTGCGTCGGACTGCTGAGCGGCGGAATCCCCAGGGCGGCGCTGGAGGCCGCGGGGGCCACGGCGCTGTACCGCGACGCGGCCGAGCTGCTGGGGTCGCTGGACGACAGTCCACTGGGCTGAGGAGCAGCACGCCGTCCCCTGCGGCCGAGCGGCAGGAGGGCGACGCCGTCGGCTCAGGAATGGACCGTCCTCGGGGCCGGAGGCCCTGGCGAGCCTTCAGGAGATCGCGACCCCCAGGACGCGGCCTTCAACGCCGCCACAGCTCCGTCGACCCCGCCTCTACGCCGCCACGGCTTCGTCCCCGCCGAGCGCGTGCAGTTGGGGCAGCAGCTTGTCCTCCGCCCATTCGAGGAAGTCGTGCTGCGTGTTCCCGCCGATCTGGACGAGGGCGACCTCGGTGAAACCCGCCTCGACGAAGCCCCGCACCGCCTCCACGACCGCCTCCGGGTCATCGCCGCACGGAATGGCCTCGGCGACGTCCTCGGGGCGCACGTACCGGGTGGCCGCCTCGAACGCGTCGGGGTGTGGTAGTTCCGAATTCACCTTCCAGCCCATGCCGAACCATTTGAACTGCTCGTGCGCCCGCCGCACCGCGGCCTCGCGGTCGGTGTCGTAGCAGAGGGCCATCTGCCCGATGCGGGGCTTGCCCGCTCCTCCGGCCCGCTCGAAGGACTCCGTGAGGGACCGCTCGGGCTGGTCCGCGATCATGACGTCGGCGAGCCGTCCCGCGAGTTCGCAGGAGCGCTCGCCCGAGACGGCGATGCCGATCGGCGGCGGTTCGTCGGGCAGGTCCCACAGCTTGGCGGAATCCACGGTGAAGTGCCCTCCGCGCCGGCTGACGTGCTCCCCGCGGAACAGCTCCCGGATGATCTCGACCGCCTCGCCGAGCATCTCCAGGCGCACACCGGCGGGCGGCCAGTCCCCCACGATGTGCTCGTTCAGGTTCTCCCCCGATCCCAGTCCGAGCCGGAACCGCCCCCCCGACAGGAGCTGGAGCGTGGCCGCCTTCTGTGCGACGACGGCGGGGTGATAGCGCATCGTCGGACAGGTCACGAAGGTCATCAGCGGAATCTCGGAAGTGGCCTGCGCCGCCGCACCCAGCACGCTCCACGCGTACGGGGAGTGCCCCTGGGCCCGCAGCCAGGGGAAGGCGTGGTCGGAGGTCACGCAGAAGTCGAACCCCACGTCCTCCGCGTGCATCACGTGATCGACCAGCTGTCGCGGGCCGGCCTGCTCCGTCATCATCGTGTATCCGATTTGCACCATATTGCCTGGTTGCCCTTCGCCAGTGCCGGGAAACTCCGCCGCGGGGTCCGGTGGTGAGGCGCGTCAGGGCAGCGGAGTGCCCCCGGTGGCGTTGAGGATTTCCGCCGTGATGAAACGCGCCCGGTCGGAGGCCAGGAAGACATATGCCGGTGACATTTCCACCGGTTGGGCCGGCCTGCCGAGCGGCGACTGCTTGCCGAACTCCTTGGTGTCGGGCATCGTCGCCGGGATCAGCGGCGTCCACACCGGGCCCGGCGCCACGGCGTTCACGCGCACCCCGTCCTCGGCGACCATCCGGGCCAGCCCCTGGGTGAAGGTCACGATGGCGCCCTTGCTCGTCGCGTAGTCCAGCAGGTGCGGACTGGGTTTGTACGCCTGAACGGACGTCGTGTTGATGATGCAGCCGCCCCGGGGAATGTGCGGCAGCGCCATCTTCGACAGCCAGAACATGCCGTAGAGGTTGGTCTTCATCACCCGGTCGAACTGTTCCGTCGAGATCGCGCCGATCCCGTCCGGCTGGGACATCTGGTAGGCCGCGTTGTTGACCAGGATGTCGATGCGACCGAACTCCGCGACGGCCCGTCCGATCAGGGCCCGGCACTGGTCCTCCTCACGGATGTCGCAGCTCACCGCCACCGCCTTGCGGCCGGCCTCCTCGACGAGCCGGGTGGTCTCCCGGGCGTCGGCCGCCTCCTCGGGCAGATGCGTGAAGAGGACGTCGGCGCCCTCGCGCGCGTACGCCAGTGCGACCGCCCTGCCGATGCCCGAGTCGCCGCCGGTCACCACGGCCGTACGGTCCTGAAGGGCGCCGTGGCCCACGTAGGACGTCTCCCCGTGGTCCGGGGGCGGATCCATCGGACCCGTCCATCCGGGATGGGCCTGCTCCTGGTCCGGGAAGTCCGGCTGGGGGTGGGCAGTGACGGGGTCGCGCCGCTCGGGGTCCCTCGCCGCCATGACACTCATCCTTTCCGAGTCGTCCCTACTTCACTTCCGCCCTCCGCTGCGGCGGGCGGTGGGAGCCGCCCGGTCTCTCGCGGTCCCCGGGCAGCCACCCGGCGGCTGCCCGTGCGTCCGAGCGTGAAACCGGCCCGGGGCCGGCGCGCCGCCGTGCACTCCGATCGAGGGACCGTCGGCTCGCGCGGTGAGTCCGCTCGAGGCCGGCGGAAGGGATGTCGGGAAGAGCCGAGCACGTGCGCACGGGCCGAGCCGGCCCCGGGCACCACCCCGTGGACGTACGCCCGCCGCACGAGCGCCCTGCCGCACCCCGACAGCTGGGAGAAGGTCCCTTGCACCGAGACGCCCTCCGCATCTATCTGAACGACCACGTGGCCGGGGCCACGTCCGGCGCCGAACTCGCGCGGCGCATCGCGCGCGCCCACGCTTCCTCACCCCGCGCCGCGGAGCTGCGCCGTCTCGCCGAGGACATCGCCGAGGACCGGAGCACCCTGCTGGACCTGATGGGGACGCTCGACATCGCGCCCCACCGGTACAAGGTCTGCGCCGGCTGGGCCGCGGAGAAGGCCGCCCGTCTCAAGCCCAACGGTCGCGTGCTGCGCCGTGCGGGACTGAGCACGATCGTCGAACTGGAGGCACTGCGGATGGGCATCCAGGGCAAGTACATGCTCTGGCGCGCCCTCACACCGGTGGCGCGGGACACAGGACGGATCGACACGGCACGGCTGGACGAGCTGAGGGAACGCGCGAAGAGCCAGATGGCCGTCGTGGAGGACCTGCACCTGACCGCCGCCGACACCGTGCTGCGCCGGGGGCCCGCCTGAGCCGGGCGTGCCCTGGCGCGGCCGCCACGCCCGGCCGCGCCAGGCCCGACCGGGTGCCGCGGTCGGCCCGAGAACGTGCCGCACGTACCGGGACGCGCCGCGCCCGAGCGCCTGCCGCACGTGCCCGAGGACGACGTGTGGCACATCCGCGTCAGGGCTTCAGCAGGGTCTTGATCATGCCGTCCTCCTTGGCCTGGAACATCCGGTATGCCCGGGGTGCCTCCTCCAACGGCATGGTGTGCGTTGCGAAGCCCTCGACACCGAGCGGGTCGTCGTCGCCGAGCAGCGGCAGGATGTCGTCCACCCACCGCCGGACATTGGCCTGGCCCATCCGCAGCTGGATCTGCTTGTCGAACATCCTCAACATGGGCATCGGGTCGGCGGAGCCGCCGTAGACGCCCGACACCGAGACGGTGCCGCCGCGACGTACGAGTTCGATCACCGTGTACAGGGCGCTCAGCCGGTCGACACCGGCGTGCTCCATCAGCCGCTCCGCGACGGCGTCGGGCAGCATGCCGACGAGCCAGTGCGCGGCCTTGGCCACAGGTGCGCCGTGGGCCTCCATGCCGACGGCGTCGATGACCGCGTCCGTACCGCGCCCGTCGGTGAGGCCGCGGACGGCCTCGATCAAGTCCTTGCCCTGGGTACGCAGGTCGAACGTCTTCACTCCTCGGGAGGCGGCCCGCTGAAGCCGCTCGGGTACGAGATCGACGCCCACGACGAGCCGTGCCCCGCGGTGCAGTGCGATACGGCACGCCATTTCACCGATCGGCCCCAGACCGAGCACGGTGACGGTGCCGCCGGGCGGCACATCGGCGTACTCGACGGCCTGCCAGGCGGTGGGCAGCACATCGGAGAGGTAGACGAACCGCTCGTCGGGCGGCCCGTGGGGCACCTTGACCGGCAGCGTGTCGCCGAACGGCACCCGCAGCAGCTCGGCCTGGCCTCCGGGCACCTGGCCGTAGAGCTTGGTGTAGCCGAACAGCGCGGCGCCCATGCCGCGCTCCTTCACCTGGGTCGTCTCGCACTGCGATTGGAGACCCTGGTCGCACATGTAACAACGGCCGCAGGAAATGTTGAACGGCACAACCACCCGGTCGCCCACGTCGAGTTCGGTGACATCGTCGCCGACCTCCTCGACGATTCCCATCGCCTCGTGGCCGAGGATGTCGCCCGGATCCAGATACGGCCCCATGACCTCGTAGAGGTGCAGATCGGAGCCGCAGATGCCGGTGGAGGTGATGCGCACCAGAACGTCGCCGGACTCCTTGAGCTGGGGGTCGGACACGGTTTCCACCCGTACATCGCGCCGGCCCTGCCATGTCAGTGCACGCATGTCTCCTCCGTGCAGGAGTGGGAAGTGGGGCGGCATCCTTGTCCAGCCCGCCTCGCTGACCGCCTGCCCGACGGGTGGTCTGCTACACATGGGCGTTTCGCCCGCTTCGCACGGGCCGCGTTCCGAGGCCGCCCTGTCTCCGGGCGGCCCACGGTCAGCCCTTGGCGAGACGGCGGACGTTCTCGACGGCTCCGCAGTCGGAGGCGAGCAGGTCCGCACGCTCGCGCCGGAAGGCCTCGCCCAGTTCGGCCCTTCGTTCCTCGGGCACATTGCGGCGGGTCTCGTTGAGCAGCGTCCGCTCCTCCTCGTCGAGGTGGTGGTTGACCGCCTCGACCAGGTTCTCCAGCTTCTCGTCCCACTCCTCGCCACCCAGGTCGTCCACCTCCAGCAGGGCGAGGAGCGCCCTGTTGCCCTCGGTGTGCTCTTCCGAGCCGTGCTCGACCTCTTCGTCGTCGATCTTCTTGTAGCGCTTCAGCGCGGGATAGACCTTCGCCTCCTCCGCCTCGCCGTGGGCGATCAGCAGCCGGGAGAACTCGCGGAGGGCCTTCGCCCGGTCCGCTTCGATGCTGCGCATCCGGCGGAGGAGGTCCTCCATCGTCCGGTGGTCTTCGAGAATCAGCTCCACCACGTCGTGGGTCGCCATCACTGCCTTCCTTCGGGGGTCGTCCGGGGGTCGTCGATCTGCGGGCACGGGCTCGTCGGGCGGCCGCCGCGCGGGGTCGACCGCGGGTCGGAGGTCAGCCGTCGCGCGGGAGCAGCGGGCCCAGCGGGCCCAGGTCGATGTTCAGGTCCTCGGGGCGCAGCCCGAACTTCTCCAGCAGTTCGTCCATGCGCTCCTCGAGGAGCATCAGCGTGAGACCGATGCGCTCCTCCTGCTCTTCGGTGAGGTCGCCGGTCTCCACCCGGCGAAGGGCCTGGCGTTCCATGAGCTGGCGCAGCAACTCCACCACCGTGAGGACCAGTTGGGCGAGATCCCGCTCGACGGTGTCGGGGTCGAGGTCCACCTGCCGTCCGCTCATGACGTTCCTCCGGGCCGCTCGTCGGCGGGCGGTCCGTCCGTACGGGAGCCGCCGCGGTCCTCGAAGGGCGAGGCGACCACCGGCCCGACGGAGCAGATCAACGCGTTGAGGTCGACGCGCACGAGGTCGACGTCCGCGATCCGCAAGGTGAGGTCACCCTTGATCACCACGCCGCCGGCGAGCAGCCGGTCCAGCAGGTCGACCAGCGCCAACTGCCGCTGCGCGAGCGGCCCCGGCTGGGCCGTGGCCGCCGGTGCGTCCCGCAGCACGGCCGGATCCTTCGCAGACGTCACTCCGCCTCGCCCTCCTCCGCGGCCGGTACGGCCGTGGTGACGGCGAAGGAGTACGGTGCCCACGGCCCGGTCAGCTCCACACGGATGCCCCTACCGGGTGGTGTCAGCCGCCGCACCTCCTCGGCGAACGCCTCCCCCTTCTCGCGCGGTACGAGATAGGCGGCGTTGAGCACATTGCCGCGCGCCGCCCCCGGCAGCCGGGGGTCCTGGGGCCGGTGCACCTGCTCGGCCTCGGCGTACCGGGCGAGCTCCGTGTGCAGGGTCCGCGAGAGGGCGTCGGCCTGCGCCCAGACGCCCTCGGTGGCATCGCGGCGGCGCATCCGCTGCTTCAGGTAGTCGCGACCGGTCGCGGGGCGGCGGCCCTGTGCGGAGCCCTCGTCGGCGGCCCGCGCAGCCGCGTTCTCGGGCCGGGCGTTCCCGGCCCTCCGGGCCTCCTGGGTGCCCTCGGCCCCTTCGGCGTAGACCTTGACTCCCCATTCCACACGTCCGTCGAGCCGTTCCAGGGCCCGGGCGAACCGGTCGCGACCGGAGTCCAAGAGCCGCCGCACCCCGTCGTCGTCCCGGCACACCGTCACGAGACGCAGGGGCAGCGGTGTGGTGACCGTGGTCAGTGCGCTCACCACGGCGTCGTGGCCCCGTGCGGTGGCGGCGAGCCAGTCGAGGTCCTCCAGCCGCTCGCGCAGGGCGACGTCGGAGAACTCCTCGGCCGGCACGTCGCTCAGCACGGCGACGAGCCCGTCGTGGGCAAGCAGCCTCGCTGGGGCGCCGGCGACGCCACGCATCCCTTCGTGCAGGGGTGCGGCGGCCTCGTCGAAGGGCCGGGTCACGGCGTAGACATAACACACCTCGGTCATGCGGTATCCGCCTCCAGTGCCGCGATGCGCTGTCGCAACCGCTCGTTCTCCTCGGAGAGTTCACGCCTGCGGGCTCCGGACGACAGCGACGGGTCGTCCTCCCACCAGTCGATGCCCATCTCCTTCGCCCGTTCGACCGAGGCGACGACGAGACGCAGCTTGATGGTCAGCAGTTCGATGTCGAGCAGATTGATGCGGATGTCGCCTGCGATGACGATGCCCTTGTCGAGCACCCGTTCAAGGATGTCGGCGAGGTTGGCTCCCGATCCGCCGGAGCCGTAGGGGTCCGGAAGCCGGCTCGGGGTGGTCATGGGGTTCCTCCGGTCCCGGCCTCAGCGCGGGCCGTGTCGTGGCTGTACGTCCCGTCGGCGTGCGCCTCGGCGTCGTGCCTGTCGGGGTCGTGCGTGTCGGAGTGGTCGGTCTCGGCGTCGTGTGATGCGGGGTCGTGGGGCTCCTGCTCTCCCGGGGCTGTCGCGTCGTCGTGGTCCGTGTCGGGCCGCTCGTCGTCATCGCGCCTGCGCATCGCGACGCGACGTGCGAAGCCCGTGAGGTCGAGGCGTGCCCGGCGGCCCGGAGTGCCCAGCAGCGCGCCGGCCCGCTCGACCAGCCCTCGGGGGTGGTACTCGACGACCAGCAGGACGCGGGTGAGCGTGTCCCCGATCGCGTGGAAGGTCACGACGCCGTCGACCGTGCCCTTCGCGCCGCGGGAGTTCCAGACGACGCCGTTCTCGTCCGACGCGGTCTCCTCCCGGACGCCCATCGCAAGTGCGGGCAGGGCCTCCTGACGGGACCACAGGTCGTACGCGCGGGACACGGGCACGCCGACGTCGACGGACTCCACCACCACAGCCGGTCCCTGGTCGCCCCCGGCGCGGGTGATGCGCCTGGCGATGCGGTCGGAGATGCCGTCCCTCAGGCGCGAGGCGCCGATCTCCACCGCCGCGCGCAGGGGGCTCCTGCCCTGCGAGAGCTTGCGGCCGCCGTCGAGGGCGAGCCGCGCGAAGCCGGGGCTGCGGCCGTCGGCGATGTCGTGCAGCGTGACGACCGCCTCACCGAGCCTGCGCCCGAGGGAGGCGAGCAGGTACTCGGCACGGGCGACGGCGTAGTTGCGCAGTTCCGCCTTCACCCGCTCGACCGCGTCCGGGTCCACGGCGGAGAGCAGGCCCCCGGCGTTTCTCGCGTCAGCCATCCGCGCGGCCCTCTCGTGCGGAAGCACTCTTCCGGGAGGAGGCCGCCTTCTCGGCAGCGGGCTTCGTGGCCGCCGTCTTCCTGGGCGTGGTCTTCTTGGCCGCCGTCTTCCTGGGCGTGGTCTTCTTGGCCGCCGTCTTCCTCGTCGTGGTCTTCTTGGCCGCCGTCTTCCTCGTCGTGGTCTTCCTCGTCGTGGACTTCTTGGCGGGCGCCTTCTCGGCGGGCGCCTTCTCGGCGGGCGTCTTCCTCGCCGCAGTGCGGTGGCGCGAGGTGGATTTCCCCCCGCCGGTCGCCTCTTTCGCGGCCGGCCTCCTCCCCTGCTCGGTCCTCGGAGCCGTGGCCCGCGTCGGCCTCTCGGCTCCGTCCTCGTCGGGGTCGGGCCCTTCAGGGTCGAGCCCTTCGGGGTCCCGTTCCTCGGGGTCCCGTTCGTCGGGGTCGTCGTCCACTTCCTCGTCGACGTCCTCGAGGTCCTGCTCGGAGTCCCCGACAAAGCCCTCGTCGGCGTCCACGTCCACGTCCTGGTCGAAATCGTCGTCGAGTGCGTCGTCGAGAACTTCGTCGTGAACTTCGTCGAAGTCGCCGTCGAGGTCGTCCTCGAGGTCCTCGTCGGAGTTCCGCTCGTCCCCCGGTCCGACCGCCCCGTACACCCGGTCCCGGACATCGAAGGTGCGTTCGCGCAACCGGTCCGCCAGCCCGTGGAGCTGCCGGTTGACGACGGCTCCGACCGCGGCGCTGCCGACTCCCCGCAGGTCCTCGCGCAGCTGGTCACCGATGTCCTTGAACTGCGGAATGCTCCGGAACGGATGGGAGAACACTCCGACCAGCTCACGCGGCCCCATGTCGAGCCGCCTGCACACCACGACGGTACCGACGGCCAGAGCGAGTTTCGCCTTCCTCGTCCGCCCCAGCACATAGCCCGCGCCGACCGCGAGCCCCACTGCGAGCCCGTTGTTCATCGTGCCGCCGTCCCTCTGCTCATGAGGTCCCCGCCGCCTTCTCCAGGCGGTCGAGAAGCTCGTCCTCACGCCGGTCGAACTCCTCCTCGCTGATCTCCCCGCCTTCCAGCCGGCGCTCCAGCTCGGCCAGTTCACGCCGGATCGTCGAGGGGTCGTAGTACCGCCGCTCCGCCTCGTCGGCGACCTGCCGGAGCACCCAGAAGGTGCCCCGGACCGGCGCCGCGGGCAGGAGCAGCAGCTCACCCAGCAGTCCCATGGGAGTTCACTCCACGAAGCTGTACGGGGGCAGCGGACCGTTGAGCTGCAGCGACAGGTGCGGATTGTCCTTGGCCAGCCTGTCGACGGCCGCGACGAACGCGTCCGCGTCGTCCCGCGCGACCAGGCAGGAGATGTTGGCGAGCCAGCCGGTGGACTCCGGGCCGACGCTGACCGACTCCGTCAGGCCCGTGAGTTCGCGGTGCACGATGTCGGCGTCGATCAGCTCCCGCTGCTGCACGGCGGCCACGATCCGCTCACCGAGCTGGATCTTCTGCTCCTGGGTGCCGCCGCCGGCCGCCTTGTTGGCCTCGCTCATCGCACGCAGCTCGGCGTTCTCCGCGAGGATGCGGTGCAGTACGGCCTCCTCGTCGTGGGACGCCTTCACGTTGAACTCGACCTTGCCGTCGAGGGCCGTGAGCCGCTGCTCGAAGTGTTCCGCGCGTTCCGCGAGGACCGCCTTCACCGCGTCGTCGTCGGGCGACACCCCGCCGAAGCGCATCGGCAGCACCGCCCCGGTCGCGGAGGCTTCCGCGAGAACGTTCTGGTGGGCGAGCAGATCACGGCGCTTGGGCCGCAGGTTCTCGGGAGCGTCACTGACGATGGCGATCAACTCGCCGCCGGCGACGGTGCGCACGGGCAGGGGCGGATCGCCGACACCGACGAGTTCCGACGCCGGGCCCGGGTGGGAGCGGCGGGCGATGCCGTAGACGTACGTACTCACTCCTGCTCCTCCTTCTTGCGCGACGTGGTGCGGCGGCTGCGGGGCCTGCTCTCCGAAGAGCTCTCGTCACGGGCCTTCTCGAAGGCCTCGGAGATGGTCTGGGCGGCTCCCGAGAGCGCGCCCTTGGACTTGCCCCGTGCGCCGGACTCGGTTATCTCCCCGACGAGGTCGGGCAGTCCGGGGCTGGCGTTGCGTCCCGATTCCAGGTCGAGTCGGTTGCACGCCTCGGCGAAGCGCAGATAGGTGTCGACGCTCGCGACGACGACACGTACGTCGATCTTCAGGATCTCGATGCCGACCAGCGACACCCGCACGAACGCGTCGATCACGAGCCCTCGGTCGAGGACGAGTTCGAGAACGTCGTACAGTCCGCTGGTACCGCCGCCGGAGCGGCTCTGTTGTGCCGGAACAACCGTCATGGTTCCGGTCCTCCTTCTCTGGTCGTTGTGGCCGGTGCCCCCGGGTCCGCCCGGCGGGCACGCCGGCGGACGTCCCGCGGTCGGTCGCGGAGCTGCGCACGGGTGAGGTGCACGGGGGCACGGGTCCGCCTTCGCGGCTGCCGGGCGCCGGTCCCGGCCCGATGGTCGGGGGCGTTCGGCCCGGTGGCCCGGAGCGCTCAGGAGGGATCCGCCCTCCCGCGCTCGTAGCGCCGGACCCGTCGGTACGTGGTCAGCTCGCCGTCGGGGTCCAGGGAGACCTCGTACGTCGCGAGCAGGCTGGTCGTGTCGGGGATACGGGCGAGCTCGACCACCTCGACGGCAAGCTCCCAGCCGTCCTCCGTCCGTGCGAAGGACGACACCGACTCGACCTGCGTTCCTGTGAGTTCGGTGAGCTGGTCGCGGGCCGCCCGCATGACGTCCATCGCCGTCGACGGCCGATCCGCCCCGGTGTCACCGCCACCGGACTTTCTGGTTGAGTTGGTCATCGCGACCTCGTCCTCCCTCTGGTTGCCGCTTGTCGTCGGCGGAAACATGACTGGTCGTCATGGGCGTGCCCCGGCGCCGGGATCCGGTGCCTGCGGAGGCATCGGCGGCGTCCCGGGAGGGACTGCGGCGGATGCCGGGGGGACACGCTCCTTCCGGGCGGCGGACCTGAGCAGGACCGCCGCGACCGCGAGTGCGACGGCGGCGATCAGTGCGGCGGCCCACGCGGGTATCGCCGCGCTGAGCAGGAGTACGAGGCAGCCGACGAGCGCCGCGCCCGCGTAGAGGCCGGCGGCGCCCGCCGCGCTGTAGTAGAGCGCCGCGCGGCGCTGCTTCGTCGTCTGCTTGCGCAGCTCGTCCGCGAGCGCTTCCCGGACGGCCCGGGCCATCTGGTCCGAGGGGTTGGTGTCCATGGCGCTCGCGTACCCGGAGTCCTGTCGGACACGCCCACGGATGCGGAAGGTGGCCGGCCCTGTCCCAACCGCCCGCTCCGGTGGGCGCGCAGAGGCCGCCCGCGTTCAGTCGGCGGGTGGCAGCAGGGTGCCCAGGGGCCCGAGGTCGAGGTTGAGGTCCTCCATCGTCAGCCCGTACTGGTCGCACAGGTCCGTCATGCGGTCGTGGAGGATCATGAGCGTCGCCCCCAGCCGCTCCTCCTGCTCCTCGGTGAGGTCGCCCTGGTCGACCCGGTGCAATGCCTGACGCTCCATCAACTGCCGGAGCAGTTCGACGAGCGTGAGGACGAGTCGTACGAGGTCCCGCTCCACCGTGTCGGGGTCGGCGCTGATCCTGCGGGCGGGTGACGGCGCGGCGCGGCCGGACGCGGGCAGGTCCTGCGGTGCGGCGGGCAGCAGCCGGAAGGCCCGGGCCGCGGCCTCCGCGACCTCGTCGAAGCGGCGGCCCCTGTCCCCCTCGCCCTCAGGGCCCATCGCCGCCGCCCCCTGGGAAGTCGCCACGCTCCGATGCGCCGCGCGCCGGGAGGCCGCTGTCCTCCGCGGGGTGAACCGGCCCCGGGAAGGCACTGCCCTCCGTGTCGCCGCCGCCCTCCGAGGAGCGGATGGACATGATGAGTGCGCGCAGGGAGATCCGTACGAGATCGATGTCCGCGATCGACAGCACCACGTCACCGGTCAGGACGACTCCCCCGCTGAGCAACCGGTCCAGCAGGTCGATGAGGGCGACCTGACGGTCCGGCAGGGCGGTGTCGGTCTCCGACGGCCGGGGCGACACGCCCGGGAGCGGCCGGGGCGCCGTCACTGTTCCGTGCCCCGCTCGGTCCCGGCGGGCGTGTCCGGGTGCGCTGCGGCCGCTCGCGCCCCGCTCCCCGCCGGCCCGGCGAACCCCGTCGCAGCCGCGGGGCCCTCCGCCCGCGGTGACTCCGCCGCCCCGGCCGTGTCCGGCGGTGTCGCGAACGAGTACGGCGCCCAGGGGCCGGTGAGTTCGACCCGTACCCCGTCCAGGTCGTCCGCCGCGCGGCTCACCTCGTCGCGGAACGCCTCGGCCCGGTCCCGCGCCACGAGATACGCGTCATTGAGGACGTTCTCGCCCGGCGCGGTGGCGAGTTCGCCCTGCTGCACACGGTGCCGGGCCCGGTCGGCGGCGTACCGGCGGCCCGCCTCCTCGATCCGCTCGGCCGCGGTCCGCGCCGAGCGGTGTGCGGTGTCCCGTACGGTGCGCTGGGCCTTGCGGGTCCGCAGATACGCCCGGCCCGGGCTGAGCTCCTCGGAGCCCGCGGGCTCGACAGGCCCCGGAGCGGGCGCCGCCGACGACTCGACGTAGATCTTGACTCCCCACTCCACGTGGGCGGCGAGGTGGGACAGCCGTCGGGCGAGGATCTCGCTCTGTGCGTCCAGTGCGTTCGTCGCCCGCTCGTCGTCCAGGTACACGGTGGCCAGACGCAGGGGAAGGACGGTGGTCCGGGCGGACAGTTCCTCGATGACGGCGTGGTGCGCACGCGCGACGGACTCCAGCCATCGAAGGTCCTCCAGGTGCTGCTTGAGTGCCTCCTCCCGGAAGTCCTCCGAGGGGACGGCGCTCACCGCGAGCAGCAGACCGTCACCGCCGGTGAGCGGGAGCAGGCGCACGGGCGCCCCGGCGACCCCGGTGGTGCCGACGACGGCTTCCTGGAGCCCGTCGGCCTCCCGCACCACGGCGTAGACGTAGGAGACACGGTCACTCATCTCGTGCCTTCCTGGTACGTCGGGCCGGCCGGGACGACCGGGGCCGTTCCTCCTCTACGGGTTCCTCCTCGACGAGCTCGGCCTCGGCGGGCTCCTCCTCCGCATCCGCCCCCGTGGCCGAGCGCCGGCCTCCCGGCAACGCCTCGCCCCTGCGCAGGGCCTCGACCTCGGCCCGCAGCCGCCTGTTCTCCTCGGCGAGGGACCGTTCGCCCCCGCGGGCGCGCGAGGACAGCGCGGGATCGTGCTCCCACCAGTCGATGCCCATCTCCTTCGCCTTGTCGACGGAGGCGACCAGCAGACGGAGTTTGATGGTCAACAGCTCGATGTCGAGCAGATTGATCTGGATGTCGCCCGCGATGACGATGCCCTTGTCCAGGACCCGCTCCAGGATGTCCGCCAGGTTGCTGGTGGAGCTCTGCCCGTACGGCGCGGCCCTGGACGGATAGTTGCCCATCCGGCCGGCCAGCGGATCGCTCACGGCCGACCCCGCTCGTCCCAGAACGCCCTGATCTCCTCCAGCTGCTCCAGGAGCTCGTCCTCGCGGCGGTCGAAGGTCTCCTCGTCGATCTCGCCGGAGAGGAGCCGCGCCTCCAGCTCCGCCAGCTCCCGCTGGACGGGCTCGGGGTCGTAGTACTCGTTCTCCGCCGCCTCCAGCACCCGGTCCATCACCCAGACGGCACCGCGCACGGGGGCCAGCGGAAGGGTCACGATCTGCGTGAGCAGGCCCATGGGATCACCCTCAGACGAAGCTGTACGGGGGGAGAGGGCCGTTGAGGCGGAACTCGAAGTCCTCCCCCATCTGGTTCGCGACGCTCATCTCGGTGGCCAGGAAGAGTTCCTCCTGCTCCTCGGCCACCAGGAAGGAAACGCTCAGGAAGTCCTCGCCGGAGGGCTGGGAGGTCTGCTGGTCGCGGGAGAAGGGCCGGAGCGCCTCGACGACCCCTGCGGCGAGCGACGCGTGGCGCGCGTCCACTTCCCCGGCGACGAGTTCGCCGAGCGCGAGGGAGACGTCGGGGCCGGCCGTGCCGCCGCGGACCGCGGCGTTGAGTTCCCTCGCCTCGGGCGAGTCCTCGAGGATCTGCCGCAGCAGGGCGTCCTCGTCCTGCTTGACCTTCAGGTTGTACTCGGCGCATCCCTCCAGCGCGCCGAGCCGGTCCGCGTACTCCGTCGCCCGCTCCTCCAGGGCCTCCCGGACGGCGTCGTCGTCCGGTGCGGTCAGGCCGAACCTCAGGGGCAGCACCGCGCCGTCGGCCATGAGCCGGGTCTGGACCTCCTGGTGCGCCGTGAGGTCACGGCGCTTGGGGCGCAGATCCTCGGGAGCATCACTGACGACCGCGGTGAGTGATCCCGACGTCACGGCCCGCAGCGGGGAGGGAGGGTCGCCGACCCCGGCGATGTCGTCCAGCCCCAGCGGATGCTCCTTGCCCACGATGGAGTACACGTAGACGGCCATGGGTCACTCCTCCTCGCGTTCCCTCGAACGCCGGGGCCTCCGGCTCGTCGTACGCCGCCGTCGTGCCGCAGGCTCCCGCTCCTCCTGTTCCTCCTCTTCCTCTTCGTCCTCGTCGCCGCCGCCCTTCATGGTGTCGGTCACGGCTTCCACGGCACCCGAGAGCGCCCCCTTGGACTTGCCGCGGGCCCCCTTCTCGACGGTGTCCCCCACCAGGTCGGTCAGCTGCGACGGCTGCTTGCCGCCCTCCAGGTCGAGGCGGTTGCACGCTTCGGCGAAGCGCAGGTACGTGTCCACGCTGGCCACGACGATGCGGGCGTCGATCCTCAGGATCTCGATACCGACGAGCGAGACCCGCACGAAGACGTCGATGACGAGTCCGCGATCAAGAATGAGTTCCAGGACGTCGTAGAGGCTGCTGCTGCCCCCGCCCCTGGCGACGCCGCCTCCGCCCTGCGGCACCACGGTCATGGCGCCTCCCTTCACCGGGCCGACCGCTCAAGGCCTGCGGTCGATCTGCCCTCTGGTGTATCTGCGCTTGCGTTCGTAGGCCACCAGGTCACCCTCCTTGTCCAGGGTCACTCGGTAGCTGGCCATCACGCTCGTCGTCTCGGGGATCCTCTCCAGTTCAACGACCTCCACGTCGGCCTCCCAGCCGTCGTCGGTCGGCTTGATGGCGGACACCGACTCGGGCGGTCGTCCGAGCAATTGCGCCAGTTGCTGCGCCGCGGAGCGCATGACCCAGGCGGCCTTCTTCTGGGGCTTCCGCTTCGCGGGTTGCTCTGGAGGGGCCATGGTCGTTCTCCGGGGACGGAGCGGGCGCCATATTCCACGCACGAATCTACAATTTCACTATATAGGGACATATGTGTCGTGCGCGTCGGCCTGCACGGCTGGTGGGCCTGGGCGGCGCCCCAGCGTGATGACGACCGTCCCCCTCCTTCCCCAACGCCCTTTGCGAAGGGAACAGTTCATGAACGACACGACCAAGATCGCTCTCGCGGCCGCGGTCGCGGGCGGGTACCTGCTCGGGCGCGCGAAGAAGGGCCGCCTCGCGTTCGCCATGGCGACCTACATCGCAGGGCGCCGCTTCGGCCTGGATCCGCAGCAGCTGGCGACGGAAGGGCTGCGCAAACTGAAGGACGTCCCACAAGTCGCCGAGCTCAACGAACAGATACGAGGGGAACTGCTGGACGCGGGGCGCAAGGCCCTCACGGCCGCCGCCGACCGGAAGCTCGCGGATCTGGCGGACTCGCTCCATGAACGCACACTCCATCTCGGAGGCAAGGGCAAGGAGGAGGACGAGGAGTACGAAGAGGAGGAGTACGAGGACGAGGAACCGGCGGAGGAGGAAGAAGAGGAAGAGCCGGAGGAACAGGAGGAGGAAGAAGAAGAGGAAGAACAGGAGCCGGAGGCCGAGGCCGAGGAGGAAGAGGAAGAGGAGGAGGAAGAGCCGGAGGAGCCCGAGGCCGAGGAAGAGGAGGAGGAAGGGGAAGAGGAAGAGGAAGAGGAAGAGCCGGAGGAACAGGAGACGGAAGAAGAAGAGGAAGAACAGGAAGAAGAGGAGCCCCCGCGCCGACGAAGGCCCGCGAGAGGACGCGAGAAGCCCGCCCCGCGCAAGGCGGCCGCCAGGAAGGCCACGGCGAAGCGAGCACCCACGAAGAAGACGGCGGCCAAGAAGACCGCCGCGAAAAAGGCTCCGGCGAAAAAGGCCCCGGCGAAGAAGACCGCCGCCAAGAAGGCACCCCCGAGGAAAGCCACGGCCAAGAAGACCGCCGCGAAGAAGACACCGCCGAGGAAAGCCACGGCCAAGAAGACCGCCGCGAAGAAGACACCGCCGAGGAAAGCCACGGCCAAGAAGACCGCCGCGAAGAAGACACCGCCGAGGAAGGCAACAGCCAAGAAGACCGCGGCGAAGAAGACCGCCGCGAAGAAGACGGCTCCGCGCAAGACGGCCGCCAAGAAGACGGCCGGACGGCGGAGGTAGGCCATGGCCAAGGAATCAGGTGCCGCCAAGGGCGGCGAGAGCTCCGGTCTCGACCTCCTGCGCGACGAGTTGGTCGACTTCCTCGGCGCCCAGGTCGAGAACCTGGCGGACAAGGCCGGCGACAAACTCTCGGGCCTCACCGACCAATTGCTCGACTCGGCCCAGGGCGGCGGCCCGCTGCCCGGCGGCGGCATCATGAAGGCCGTCACCGGAAGCAAGGCCAAGGGCATGAAGGACAAGGTGGTCGGAAAGGCCAAGGACCTGCTCGGCGGCGGCAAGGGCAAACGGAAGTCCGGCGGCGGCAAGTCCATGAACATTCTCGAGGTCCAGGACGTGGGCGTGCCGATCCGCGCGGCGTACGACCACTGGACGGCGTACGAGGACTTCAGCGACTTCGCCAAGGGTGTGCGCAGCGTCTCCAAGGACAGCGACGACGTGCACAGCGACTGGAAGGTCAAGGTCGGGCCCTCCACCCGGGGCTGGAAGGCCACGGTTCAGGAGCAGGTCCCGGACGACCGGATCATGTGGACCTCCGAGGGCGCCAAGGGCACCACGCGCGGCTGCGTCAGCTTCCACTCCCTGGCGCCGTCCCTCACCCGGATCGTTCTCGTCGTCGAGTACTACCCTTCCGGATTCTTCGAGAAGACCGGCAATCTCTGGCGGGCCCAAGGCCGTCGGCTGAGGCTGGACTTCAAGAACTTCGTCCGCTACGTCTCGTTCGCCGACGAGGAACCCGAGGGATGGCGCGGGGAAATCCGTGACGGTGAAGTCGTGCGCAGTCACGAAGAGGCACTGGAGGACGAGGAAGAACAGGGTCAGGAAGAGGACGAGGAAGAATACGACGAGGACGAAGAGGATGACGGCGAGTACGCGGACGAGGACGAGGCGCCCGAGGAAGGCGAGGAGGAGGACGAATACGAGGATGAGGAGGAGGACGAGGACGAATACGCCAGGTGACGTTTGAGCGGACTCGTCCGAGGTAGCAGCAATGAAGTAGCCGCAAGAAACGTCGGACGCTCAAGGGGCTGACTCAGATGGCTGCACAGGGAAAGAAGATTCGCGGAAAGGCCCAGGAGACCGTCGGCAAGGCCAAGCAGAAGGCCGGCGAGGTCACTGGGAACGAGGAGCTTCGCGCCAAGGGCACTGCGGACCGTTTGGCCGGCAAGACCAAGGAAAAGACCGCCGAGGCCGAGCAGACGGTGCGCGGCACCGCGGAAGAACTGAAGGGCAAGGCCCGCAAGAACATGTAGGGCTCTTCCCCACGGGTCCCGGGACGGCGGCAGGTCTGCCGTCCCGGGACCCGGTCACGTCGTTTCGGTCTCCGCCCCGTCGTTGTCCCGTAAGACCCCGGAGTGGGGAGCCCCGAGCCGAAGGGAAGGAAGCCGGCATGCCGGGGAAGGAACCACTGCGGGATTACCACCGCAAGCGCCGCTTCGACAGGACCGCCGAGCCGGAGGGCGGCGGCGAACGGCAGGGACGCGGAGCTCACGCCGAGCCCGCCTTCGTGGTGCAGATCCATGACGCGAGCACGATGCACTTCGATTTCCGGCTCGAGGTGGACGGAGTGCTCAGGAGCTGGGCCGTTCCCAAGGGCCCGTCGTCGGACCCGCAGGAGAAGAGGCTCGCCCTGCCGACGGAGGACCACCCCCTGGAGTACGCGGACTTCGAGGGCGTCATCGCCCCGGGCGAGTACGGCGGCGGCACGGTCATCATCTGGGACGAGGGCACGTTCAGGAACCTCACCGAGGACCGCCACGGGGGCGAGGTCCCGATGGCCGAGGCGCTGGAGCGGGGGCACGCCTCCTTCGCCCTGCACGGTCGCAAGCTCCACGGCGGTTACGCGCTCACCCGCACCGGCCCGGACGGCGGGCGTGAACGCTGGCTGCTCGTGAAGAAGAGCGGCTCGAACGCCGCCGCGCACGACGCCCCTCAGCCGCACCGTGCCCGGTCGGCCCGAACCGGCCGCACGCTCAAGCGGGTCGCCGAGGACGCCGCGGGCGACAGCTGACCGGCGCGCGCCTCAGGCGCGCCGCGCGCCGGTGAGGCGCACGCACTCCGTGACGACCTCCCGCAGACTGCCGGTCCGCTCCAGGATCGCGCGCTGGACGGCTGCCCCGTTGCCGGTCCTCAGCACCGCCGCGAGCGCGTCCTGGGCGCGTTTTGTGTCCCCTGCGTCGTCGAGGGCGTCGCGTACATGGTCGAAGAGTGCTCGCACCACCGTTTCGGCGGGCGCGGGGCGCATCGTCCGGGGATGGAGCAGGCGGCCTTCGAGGCCGTAGCGGGCGGCCTGCCACGCGGCCAGCCGCAGCATGGACTCCCCGTGCCGCGCCGGCGGCTCCCCCGCCTGCCACTCGCGGGACGCCGTCTCGACCAGCCCGCGGACGAGGACCGCGTGGAGCACCGTCGAGTCCGGATCCAGGCAGACGTCCGCGACCCGGATCTCGACCGTGGGATACCGATGGGACAGCCGGGCGTCGAAGTAGATCATCCCTTCGTCCCGGAGGACGCCGGTGCCGACCATGTCCCGCACCTGCTGGTGGTACCGGTCGGCCGAGCCGAAGATCCCGACGGGGCCGGCCGACGGCCAGCGGCCCCACACCTGACTGCGGTAGCTGCTGTAGTGGCTGTCCTGTCCTTGCCAGAAGGGGGAGTTGGCGCTCAGGGCGAGCAGGACGGACAGCCAGGGCCGGATGCGGTCCAGGACCGCGACGCCCTCGTCGTCGGAATCCACGGAGACGTGGACATGGCACCCGCAGGTGAGCTGGTCCTGGAGAGTGAGCCCGAAGCGTTCGGCCATCCAGTGGTACCGCGTGCCGACGGCGACGGAGGGGCTGACCGGGAGGGGGGAGGTGGCGAGGGCGGCGACGGCGACGCCCGTGTCCTCGGCGTGCTGCGCCGCCTCGGCCCGGCACCGCCGGATCTCGGCCGCGAGTTCCTCCATCCGGGTCCCGGGCCGGGTGGCGAACTCCAGTTGCTCGCGCTGCAGCTCCGATTCGAAGACCTGGTCCTCCCCCGCCGTCTCCCTCGCGGCGGCGTCCAGGACGGCCGCCGACACGGCGCGGGGCTCCCCGGTCTCCGCGTCCACCAGGAGGAGTTCCTCCTCCACTCCCACGCTGCGCACGGCTCGCTCGCTGCCTTCGCCGGTGTGCCGGTCAGGCGGACCCGGCGCCGACCGCGTCCAGGGCCTCTCCCAGCGAGGTGGCGGTGCGGACCGAGGCGCCGGGGCCGGCCGTCTCCAGCAGCTCCCGTACGGGCGGCGAAGGCGCCGCGACATACAGCGAGGCCTCCGCCTGGAGCCGTGTCAGCAGGGCGAGCATGGCCGGATCGGCGGAGGTCACCGACTTCGTGTCCATCACGATGGCCCGCCTCTCTCCCTCCAGCACGTCGTCGAGCCGCCGCGACACGCCGGCCACTGCGTCCGGACCGAGGTCCCCGCCGAGGGTGATGACCCATGCGTTGCCCCGCCGGCTGCAGCTGAGCACGCCGAGCGACGGGGTCGATGGGCTGCCGTCATATTCATGCATCCCCCACGTCTAGCAAACTCGCCCGCGCACTTCCAGACGGACACCGTCGTCGCCCCGGTCCCGGAGGCGGGCGACGGCCCGGCGCACCGCCGGGGAACTCCTGACGAAACGGCGGGATCCGGCGGCCGCGAGGCCGGGATCGTCAGGTGTCCTCGTCGTCCTGACGTTCGAGTGGGTGGACCGCGGGGCCCTGGAGCACCTTGCCGTCCACGTCGAAGCGCGAGCCGTGGCACGGGCACTCCCACGTCGTCTCGGCGTCGTTGAAGTGCACGATGCAGCCGAGATGGGTGCAGCGGGCCGAGACCCGGTGCAGTACACCGGATGCGTCGCGGTGCACGGCGTGGAGGCCGCCGTGCGGGCCCCTCACCACGGCGCCGCCGCCGTCCGGGATGTCGTCCACCGAGTCGGCGCGGCCGCCGGGCAGCCGGTCGGCGACCAGGTGCCTGGCGGTCTTGGCCCAGAGCCTCAGGGCGTCGGGCGCGTCGCTGGGATGGAGCCGGACGGGATCGTAGAGCCCGGCCCAGGGCGACGACTCCCCGGTGACCAGTGCGCTCAGCAGCCGGCCCGCCATCACTCCCCCGGTCATGCCCCAGCCGCCGAACCCGGTGGCGACGTGGACCCGGCGGGTCAGGGGGTGGAGCCGGCCGACGTAGGGCACGTCGTCCGTGGGGAACGTGTCCTGCGCGGCCCAGCGGTGGGTGACCGCGAAGTCCCTGAAGTGCTCCTCCGCCCAGCGTTCGAGCCGGTCGAAGTGGGCGGTGGCACCGCCGTCCCTCGGGTCTCCGGGAGTGAACTTCTCTCCGGTGACGACGAGCATGCGGCCGTGGCTCTCGTGGGGAGCGCTGCGCACCGACCGGGTGCCCTCCTCCTCGGTCAGGAGCATGCCGGCGGGTTCCCCCGCCCCCGGGGGCAGCGGCCCGGCGACGACCGCCTCGCGGCGGGACTCCAGACGGGTGAAGAGCAGCGCCCGGTCGAAGATTGGGTAGTGCGTGGCGACGACGACGTGCCGCGCCTCGACGGTCGGACCCGCACTCGTCGTCAGACGGCACGGATCGCCCTCGTCGAGCCCCGTGACGCGGCTGCGTTCGACGATCGTCCCGCCGCTGCGCACGAAGTCCGCGGCGAGTGCGAGCAGGTACTTCCGGGGATGGAACTGGACCTGGTCGTCGAGCCGTACGGCGGCCGCGGCGGGGACGGGGAGGTCGGCGTCCCGGAGGAAGGACACCGCCAGCCCGGCCTCCGCGGCCGCCTCGGCCTCGCGCCGTATGCCGTCGGCCTTCGCCGGATCGGCGGCGTACGTGTACGCGGGCACACGTTCCAGATCGCAGTCGATGCCGAGTTCCCCGGCCACCTCCGCCACACGGCGTACCGCGTCGGCCTGGGAGGCCGCGTACAGCCGGGCCGCGTCGGGGCCGCGTGCCGAGCGAATGCGGCTGTACGCCGTGCCCTGCAGCGCCGACACCTTCGCCGACGTGTGGCCGGTGACGCCCCGCGCGATCCGGTCGGCCTCCACGAGCACCACCTGCCGGCCCGCGCGGGCGAGCTCCCAGGCCGTGCAGATCCCGGCGATGCCGCCGCCCACCACCGCGACTTCGACGCGGACGTCCTCGTGCAGTGACGGGTACTCGGGCCCCGGGTCGTACTCCGTCCACAGCGAGCCGGCGGAACGCTCGGAGATGGCCATCGGTGTGCTCCTCGTCGGGATGGGAGGCGAACGCCGCGGACGGCGTTCGGCGGGGCTCACCGTGCCCCGCTGGGGTGTGTGGCGGAAGCAGCTCCGTCCGCCCGCAGGGGGTCTGCGGCGTCCGGTGCGTGCGATCGCACGGCGGCGGATCATCCTCGGACTGGACGTACTCGGATGACTCCGACAACGCAGCGAGCGTGCGTGCCAGGGCGTCGCGGGCCAGGAGGGACCTTCGCAACACGGCCTAGTGATCGCGGTCGTCGCCGCGCGCGTCCTCCTGGGCCTCCTCGTTCGGGGTGAGCGCGTCTCCCGCCTCGCCTCGTTCCGGACCGCGTTCGGTCACGTCGAGCTCTGCCTCCCGGACCTCACGCGCGACCTCCTCGTCCGCGGTGCGCGGGTGGCCGGTCTGCCGCTGAGTGTGCTTCATGGGGTGATGGCCTCCTGGTGCCGTCGGTGCCGGGTGGCGGTTCACACCGCGGGGAACGGTGGGACCAGGGATTCATGCCGCGGAGACGTCCTGACCGCGACGCGTCCCGGGTCATCCGCCGAGTCCGCCGCTGCCGAAGGAACCGCCGCCCTGTTCGTCGCTGCGACGGCGTCCCTCGGGGCCGGGGTGTGAGCTGTGGGACCCCAGCTGATGCGGGGTCAGTCGGGAGCCGTCGTCCGGGAAGGTCTCGCCGTCCGGTTCCCGGTTCTCCTCGATGTGCGTGCGTCCGGCCGGACGCACGGGCTGCTCGGAGGGCCGCGGCCGTCGCGGCTGCGTCCTCCGGCGCCGGATGGCCCAGGGAATGACCCCGATGAGCACCGCGACGATCACGATTCCGGCGATGAACGGGCCGATTCCGCCCAGGACCGGATTGCTCGCGGCTTCCGTGACGGGCGCGTCCTGGCTGACGATCAGTGGATTCATGTCCTCCGCCTTCTGCTGAGGTCCTCGGTGAGAGGCCGCTACGGGGAGTGCCCCGGCCACGGAACGTCGTCCCGGCGGCTCGGCCCGCGTCGGCCTTCAGGCATCCGCCTGCCCCGCAAGTCATTCGACACACATGCCGCCTTTGTCCGAGGGGCGGCCGCAGGGGCCGTCCGCGCCGGTCGTCAGGACCGCGTGCCCTCCGGTTCGAGCGTGTACAGCAACTGCTGGGTCTCCGCCACGACGCCGCCCAGAGACGTGGCCGTCTCCGGGTCCTCGCTGACGACCAGGGCCTTCAGCCGACCGTGGGCGCCCCAGGCGTCCGACAGCGCGTCGGCCCGACGCTCCTGCGCGCCCCTCCCGACGGGGCCGGGCGCGGGCACCGTCACCGGTGCCGACTCGGGCACGCAGACCTCCGCCGCACGGCGCAGCACCTCGCCGAGCGGTTCCAGCGCGTCCGAGTGGGGCGGGCGCAGGGAAGGGCTGCCGCCGGCGGCGTCGGCGAGCAGGCGCGTCAGGGACATCAGGTGGTGGGTGGCCCGTTCCCAGGCGGAGTCACGCTCGGACGGCGGCAGGGCGGGGCCGCGGCGGCGAAGGCGGTGTCCCGGGTTGAACCGGTAGCTCTCCCGCGTCCAGCCCCGTGCTTCGTGCAGCGCGGCGACGGTGCCGTGGAGGCCGCGCGCCCGGTCGTGCCAGCGCTCGGCGTCCGCCCGCTCGTAGCCGTGCTCCATCCCCGCGGCCATGGTGCGCAGGAGCTCCGCGGTCTCGCGGGGCAGCCGGTACAGGTGGGCACGTACGTCCTTCAGATGCACCGGGGGCAGGACGAGCGCGTTCACACCGATCCCGATGAGAGCGCCGATCAACGTCTCCAGCAGTCGGTGGCCCACGTCGGCGAAGGACGTGGAGCCGTAGGCCAGGACGAAGGGGGCGGTGGTCGGAGCGTAGAGGCCCTGCGTCCCGAAGCGGGTCCAGTTGCCCATCAGGACCGTCAGGGGCAGGACGAGGGCCATGGCCACCGTGGTGTTCCCCGTGGCCGCTGCCGCCCCGGCGGCGAGCACCGCGCCGAAGCCGATGACGGCCACCTGCTGGACCGCGGACACGAGGGAGCGGTACACGGTGCTCTGCACCAGCGCGACGGCCGTCCACGGCGCCATCAGGGCCATGGGCGCCCCCCACCACCAGCCCGTCACGGCCCAGGCGAGTACGGCCGCCGCCGCGGCCTTCAGCGACTGGACGAGGGTGTTGCGCTCACTCCCCGGCCCTCGCACGGCCCGGAGGGCGGAGCGCCGGACCGCCGCCGCCTCCCACCGCAGCCGACGCCACCACTGCATGTGTGCTCTTCCTGTTCCGTCGGGGTCGTCCGGGGTGCGTACGCCGCGCCTGGAGGACGTCCGGGCGCTCGGCGCGGCGGGTGCCCACCGGGTGTACGGCGAAACGGACACGTGTACGGGTGTACGAGGTGATCGAGGGGGCACGCGCCACTCGGGACGCCCGGGGAGGCGCAGGGATGCGCGCTCACGGAGGACGCCCAGGTGTGCACGGCACGGAAACAGGTGAAGGGGGACCCATGAACAAGATGAAGCTGAAGAGGAAGGGCAAGGTGCCGCTCGTCTACAAGCCGGTCGGCTTCGCCCTCAGCTGGGGCGGCGGTGCGCTCGCCGGTCTCGCCTTCCAGAAGGCGTGGAAGGTGCTGCGGCACGAGGACAACGCGCCCGACGCGCTCGACCGCGACCGGAAGTGGGGCGAGATCCTGCTCGCGGCCGCCGTGCAGGGCGCCATTTTCGCCGTCGTGCGCAGCGTGGTCGACAGGTCAGGCGCCAAGGCCGTGCAGCGGGCGACGGGCGTCTGGCCCAGCGGCGGCAAGAGCGGCAGGGACTGAGGGACCAGCGGCGAGGTCCGGCCGGACCGCCCCTGAGGCACTGGGCGGCGAAGGCCGGGGCGGCCTCCCCGGATGTGCGGTCGTCCGGCGGCGCGCCCCGGCTGCCGCCTGCCGGCACCCGGCTCGCGGCTCCCGCGCGGGGCGGGGTCCGACGGCGCGCCCCGGCTGCCGGCCGAAACCCGGCTCGCGGCTCCCGCGCGGGGCGGGGATCGGGCGAGTGGGGCGGAGGGGTCCGGGTACGCGGAGTGCAGGCGACACGCCCCGCGGGGCGCAGGCCGCCGAAGCCGGCTCGGCCGGGCGGGGGACGCACCGCACCCCGCTCGTCCCCCTGCCGAGGAGGCGGTCACGATCTCACCGCAACCGGACCATTCGCACGCGCCCGTGCTGGAGGCGCTGGAGGCCTACCACCGCAGCGGGGAGCAGCCCTATACGCCGCCCGGCCACAAGCAGGGCCTCGGGGCCGATCCGCGTGCCGTTGCCGTGCTGGGACCGGGAGTGTTCCGTTCCGACGTCCTCGCCACCTCCGGGCTCGACGACCGCAGCGCCTCGGGAAGGGTGCTGGAACGGGCTCAGGACCTCATGGCCGACGCGGTCGGTGCCGACCACACGTTCTTCTCCACCTGCGGCAGTTCGCTGTCCGTCAAGGCGAGCATGCTCGCCGTCGCCGGGCCGGGCGAGAAGCTGCTGGTGGGGCGCGACGCGCACAAGGCCGTGGTGGCCGGGCTGATCCTGTCCGGAGTGCGGCCCGTGTGGGTGGATCCCCAATGGGATGCCGAACGGCATCTGGCGCACCCTCCGTCGGTGGAGTCGTTCGACGAGGCGTTCCGCGAGCACCCCGACGCCAAGGGCGCGTTGGTGACCAGCCCGACGCCGTACGGCAGCTGCGCCGATCTGTCCGCGCTCGCAGCACTCTGCCACCGGCACGGACGGCCGCTGCTGGTGGACGAGGCGTGGGGTGCCCATCTGCCCTTCCACGACGACCTGCCCACCTGGGCGATGGACGCAGGCGCGGACGTCTGCGTGACCTCAGTGCACAAGATGGGCAGCGGGCTGGAGCAGAGTTCGGTGTTCCATCTCAGCGGTGACCTGGTGGATCCCACCGTGCTGAAGTCCCGTGAGGACCTGCTGGGCACCACGAGCCCGTCCGTGCTCATCTACGCCGCCCTGGACGCCTGGCGGCGCCACATGGTCGAACAGGGCAAGGAACTGATCCAGAACGCCCTCGAACTGAGCGGAGTCGTACGCTCGTCGATCGGCGCCATCGACGGGATGCATGTCGACGGGCGCCCCGAGTACGTCGGCCCCGGGCTCGCGACCGATCTGGACCCGCTGCCCGTCGTCATCGATGTGTCGGCCCTCGGCATCAGCGGCTACCGGGGCGCGGACTGGCTCCGCCGGCACCACCGCGTGAACCTCCCATCTCGCCGATCACCGCCGCATCAGCGCACAGCTCACGTACGCGGACGACCACGACTCGGCGGCCGCGCTGCTGACGGCCCTGAGGGACCTGGCGGACAACGCCCCCTCGCTCCGCCCCTCGACCGCCGTCCATGTTCCGCCGCCCACGGAGTTGCGCCTCGAACAGGCGGCTCTGCCGCGGGACGCGTACTTCGGCCCCACGGAGCAGATTCCCCTGCGGGACGCAGTGGGCCGGGTCGCGGCGGAGATGGTCACGCCGTACCCGCCCGGCATCCCGGTCGTCGTGCCCGGGGAACGACTGAACGGGGCCGTACTGGCGTACCTGGCAAGCGGCAAGGAGGCGGGAATGGTCGTGCCGGACACCGCGGATCCGAAGCTGGAGACGATACGTGTGACGGCCGAACGCTGAGAGTTCATGGGCTCCCGCGCCGCGTCGCCCGACGGCGCGGGAGTCGCGAGAAGGGTGCGAGAACGTCGCGGGACGACGCGTCCCTGAGCACGCCGGCGGGCGTCGTCGCCGCCGGGACGATCGCCGCCCCGGCGGTCCGCGAACCGGATCAGAGCACCCTGACGCCGATCAGACAGGTGTCGTCGTCGGTGTCGGACTTGCTGTGCGTGAGCAGATGGTCCAGTCGCCGTTCCAGGGTCGCCGAAGCCGTCCTGGCCGTGCCGAGCAGCTGGGTCAGGGAGTCGTGGACGGAGGTGTCGCGGCGTTCGACGAGACCGTCGGTGTACATCAGCAGCGAGTCGCCCGGCTCCAGTTGGACGTCGGACTCCTGGTACTGCGCGTCTCCGAGGGCGCCCAGGAGCAGTCCGCCGGGCATGGGCAGGGTGGTGGCGTCGCTGCCGCGTACGAGCACCGGGGGCAGATGTCCCGCCCTGGCCCAGCGCAGCATCCGGGTCTCCGGGTCGTACAGGCCGCAGACGGCGGTGGCGGTGACGTGTTCGGTCAGGTGGTGCGCCACGATGTTCAGCCAGGACAGCAGCTGGGCCGGGCCGGCGCCGGTGACGGCGAGGCCGCGCATGGCGTTGCGGAGGACGACCATGCCCGTGGCCGCCTCGATCCCGTGTCCGGCGACGTCGCCCACGCACAGCAGGATGCGCTTGGACGGCAGCACGACCGTGTCGTACCAGTCCCCGCCGACGAGGGACTCCGATTCCGCCGGCCGGTAGCGAACGGCGACCTCCAGGCCGGGCGCGTCGAGCGGAGCGCGGCGTGGCGGCATGATCGCGTGCTGGAGCTGCAGGGCGAGCCGGTTGCGCTCGGCCGACTCCTTCTCGGTGTGCTCCAGTTGGTCGCGGGTGGCGGCCAGCGCGACCTCGGTCCAGTGCTGCGAGGAGATGTCCTGGTAGGCGCCGCGCACGGCGATGAGCCGGTTCTCGGCGTCGAGGACGGGTTCGGCGATGACGCGGATGTGCCGGGTGACGCCGTCGGGGCGCTGGAGGCGGAAAGCCGTCGAGGCGGGCCGCCGGTGGTGCAGCACCGCCTGGAGGAAGCGGCCGATGGTGACCGCGTCGTCGGCGTGCGCGTGGTCGGAGAGGTCCGCCAGGTGGACGGGGCTGTCGGTGACGGCGCGGCCGTACAGGGAGTAGAGCTGGCCGTTCCACGTGACCTCGCCGCTGACCAGGTTCTCCTCGAAACCCCCTATCCGGCCGAGGCGTTGGGCGTGCTGGAGCAGACTGGCCAGCCGCGCCGTCTCGTCCTCGATGCGCCAGATGAGCAGCACGGCGCGGCCGTGCCGGCTGATGCTGAGGTCGGCGACGGTGTCGAGCGGCACCTGGTCGACGAGGGCGGTGAGGGTCATCCGCCGGGCCCGGAACGGTTCACCCGTCGCGTAGACGCGTTCGACCTTGTCGAAGAGGTCGCTGTCCCCGGCGGCCATGGGGTACGCCTCGAGCAGCAGGGCGCCGCTGACGGCGCTGCGGGGCCGGCCCGCCGGGTCGAGGAAGCGGCTGTTGGCGTGGCGGACCCGGAAGTCGGTGAGGTGCCCGTCGGCGTCGAGGTGCGGCACGAGGACGAGCGCCGGATCGTGCAGTCCCTCGGCCAGCTCCACGAGTTCGGACACGCCGGCGGGTTCCGCTGCGGTCCGGAGGCCCGGTCCGGTGGCGGGGGCGCTCTCCAGGGTGTGGGCGCACAGTTCGGCCAGGGCGTCGAGCTGGCGCTCGACCGCCGGCGCCCGGTCCGGGAGGAGCTGCGGCCAGCAGATCTCCAGAACTCCGTGAATTCGGCCCCCGGTTCCGGCCGGCAGGGCGATCCGGCCGCCCTCCGCCATCCGGTTGTGGCCGATCGAGGGGACCCCCGCCTCCGCGAGGGAGGCGATGTGCACCGGACGCCGCTCGCCGAGTGCCCGGCGGGCGACGGTGGCCACGCCGGGCGGCACGTACCGCCAGCGTGCCGCGTCGTCCGTGCCGAAGCCGGCATGGCCGCTGAGCGACAGGGAGCCGTCCGTGCCCGCGGTCCACACGGCGACGGCCGTCGCGCCCAGCGGGGCGAGAGCGTGCTCGAGCAGCGACTCGGCGACGGCCTGGGTGTCGCCGGAGGCCAGCGCAGCGCTCTCGGCCGTGCGCAGCCGGACGGAGACGGACGGGCCGGGCCGCTCCGCGTCCTTGGCGCGCCGGACGAACTCGGACGCGATGTCCGCGACGTCGTCACGGGCGGCCTGGTTGATGATGTCCGCGGCCAGTTCGAGCTGCGACAGGCCCGCCTGTTCGGCGAGTTCGGCCAGTTGGGAGGCCGCCTGCGCCGGTCCGCAGCGGAGCCTTTCGATCAGGACGCCCTTGGCGAGCTCGATCAGGGCCCGTCCGTCGGCGGCCGCGTGCGCGTCACGGATCTCCCTGCGGAGCCGTTCCACGGTGGCGGCCAGACGGCCGACGCTGGAGGTGCGGTCCGGTGCGTCCCCGGGCCCGGTGGAGGCCGGCGGGATGCCGGGGGCGGGCGTGGCCGCGGTCGGCGAGGGCGCTCCCGGCTCGGGTGCGTGCGCCGGGTCCGCGCCGGGTCCGCTCCCGTACGACGCCCCGGAGCCGGGGGCCGGCACGCGCCCGGGCGCGAGCAGCGCGTCGTCACCGGGCGGGTTCCCGGTGGGCTCGGTTCGGTTCATGGCGCTGCGGACTCCTCGGGGTGAGGGCGGTGAGGGAGGCTGTGCGTGCTCCGGTACGGGTGTGCCGCCGTGGCGCGGCGTGCGTCACGGTGCACTCAGCCACCTGCGGAGGCAGGCCACGAGGTCGTCGGCGTTCACGGGCTTGGTGACGTAGTCGCTGGCACCCGCGGCGAGGCTCTTCTCCCGGTCGCCGGGCATCGCCTTCGCCGTGACCGTGATGATCGGCAACGCCGTGTGCTGGGGCATCTGGCGGATCCTGGACGTGGCCGCGTAGCCGTCCATCTCCGGCATCATCACGTCCATCAGGATCAGGTCGATCTCGGGGTGCTCGGCCAGCTTCTCGATGCCCTGCCGGCCGTTCTCGGCGTGGAGGACGCGGATGCCGTGAAGTTCGAGGATGCCGCTGAGCGCGTACAGGTTGCGGGCGTCGTCGTCGACGACGAGGACCGTGCGGCCCTGGAGCCCGCCGGCCGCGCTCGGCAACTGCTGCTGGCTCTCCTCCACCCGGACCAGCGGCACGACGTCGCCGGGCTGCTCGGCCGAGAGGTACAGGGCGATGCGTTCACGGAGTTCGTCCAGGCTGGACAGCAGCTCCAGCGGCCGGTCGTGGACGCGGGACTGCAGCGCGCGCTCGTCCGCCGCGTCCAGCCGGCGGTTGTTGTGGGCCAGTACGGGCACGGTCCGCAGCGCGGCGTCCCCGTCCATCGAGTCGAGGAAGCGCAGCGCCTGCCCGTCGGCCATGTCGAGTTCGAGGACCACGCAGTGGAACGGGTCGGTGGCGAGGGCGGCGGCCGCCTCCTCCGGTCCGACCGAGGCGACGACCTCGAAGTTGTCGCGGTCGGGGAGATCGCCGCCGGCGAGTTCGCCGACAGCGCTCTCGGCCACGAGGGACAGCAGACCGCGGGGGCGCTCCTCGATCACCAGCAGCCGCCGGGTCTGCCGGGTCCGGCCGGCGCCGAAGGCCGTCGCGGGCCGTTCGCCGTCGGCCGTCTGCTCGGTGGCCTCGGGCGGCGCCGCCGGACGGGCCGGGTCGTCGGCCTGCCCCTGGAAGTCGGCGCGTGCGGCAGGGAGGTAGAGCGTGAAGGTGCTGCCCTGGCCGAGTGCGCTCTCGGCGGTCACCGCGCCGCCGAGCAGATGGGCGATCTCGCGGCTGATGGACAGTCCGAGACCGGTGCCGCCGTACTTGCGGCTGGTCGTGCCGTCCGCCTGCTGGAAGGCACCGAAGATGACCTCCAGTTGCTGCTCGGCGATGCCGATGCCGGTGTCCTTGACGCGGAAGGCCACGACGGCGTCGCCGCGGTGGACGGAGTCGGGCAGCTCGGCGTCGGACGCGGGTTCGATGCGCAGTTCGACGCTGCCGCGTTCGGTGAACTTGACCGCGTTGGAGATCAGGTTGCGCAGCACCTGGCGGAGCCGGGAGTCGTCGGTGACCAGGTCGGCCGGGACGCCGGGCGCGGTGGTGATGGTGAAGTCGAGGCTCTTCTGCGTGGTGACCGGCCGGAACGTGGCCTCGACGTAGTCCAGCAGCGGACGCAGCGCGATGCGCTCCGGGTTGAGGTCCATCTTGCCCGCCTCGACCTTGGACAGGTCGAGGATGTCGTTGATGAGCTGGAGCAGATCGGATCCGGCGGAGTGGATGATGCCGGCGTACTCGACCTGCTTCGGGGTGAGGTTCCGGGTCGGGTTCTGGGCCAGCAGCTGGGCGAGGATCAGCAGGCTGTTGAGCGGGGTGCGCAGCTCGTGGCTCATGTTGGCCAGGAACTCCGACTTGTAGCGGGAGGCGAGCGCCAGCTGCTGTGCGCGGTCCTCCAGTTCCTGCCGCGCCTGCTCGATCTCGAGGTTCTTGCCCTCGATGGCGCTGTTGCGGTCCGCCAGCAGGGCGGCCTTCTCCTCGAGTTCGGCGTTCGAGCGCTGCAGTTCGTCCTGCTGGACCTGGAGTTCCTCGGAGCGGGACTGCAGTTCCGTCGCCAGGCGCTGGGACTCGTCGAGCAGTTCGTCGGTGCGGGCGTTGGCGACGATGGTGTTGACGTTGACGCCGATCATCTCCATCAGCTGCCCCAGGAAGTCCCGGTGAACCGGGGTGAACGGCGTGAACGACGCCAGTTCGATGACGCCGAGGACCTGTTCGTCGACCACGACGGGGAGCACGATCAGACTGCCCGGCGTCGTACGGCCGAGCCCGGAGGAGATGACGTAGTCCCCCGGCACGTTGTCCGCGGCGATCGTACGGCGGCTGCGGGCCGCCTGGCCGACGAGGGACTCGCCCAGCCCGAAACGGTCCTCCGCGGGGGTGCCGGCGGGGCGCCCGTACGAGCCGACGAGCCGGAGTTCGGTGCCGTCCTGGGTCTCCTCGGCGAGGTAGAACGCGCCGTACTGGGCCGAGACGAGCGGCGTCAGCTCGTCCATGACCAGCTCGGCCACGACCGCGAGGTCGCGGTGGCCCTGCATCAGCCCGGAGATCCGGGCCAGGTTGGTCTTGAGCCAGTCCTGTTCCTGGTTGGCGCGGGTGGTGGCGCGCAGGGACTCCACCATCGCGTTGATGTTGTCCTTGAGTTCGGAGACCTCGCCGGAGGCGTCAACGGTGATGGAGCGGGTGAGGTCGCCCTCGGCGACGGCGCTGGTGACCTCGGCGATGGCGCGGACCTGGCGGGTGAGGTTCCCGGCCAGCTCGTTCACGTTCTCCGTGAGCCGCTTCCAGGTGCCGGAGACGCCCTCGACCTCCGCCTGCCCGCCGAGCCGGCCCTCGCTGCCCACCTCCCGCGCGACCCGCGTGACCTCGGCGGCGAACGACGACAGCTGGTCGACCATCGTGTTGATGGTCGTCTTCAGCTCCAGGATCTCGCCCCGCGCGTCCACGTCGATCTTCTTCGACAGGTCGCCGTTGGCGACGGCGGTGGTGACCTGGGCGATGTTGCGCACCTGGTTGGTCAGGTTCGTCGCCATGGAGTTGACGTGGTCGGTGAGGTCCTTCCAGGTACCCGCGACGTTCGGCACCCGCGCCTGGCCGCCGAGCCGGCCCTCGGTGCCGACCTCGCGCGCGACGCGGGTGACCTCGTCGGCGAACGCGGAGAGCGTGTCCACCATGGTGTTGATCACTTCGGCCAGCGCGGCGACCTCGCCCTTGGCCTCGACCGTGATCTTCCGGGAGAGGTCGCCGCGCGCCACCGCGGTGGCCACCTGCGCGATGGAACGCACCTGCCCGGTCAGGTTGGAGGCCATGACGTTGACGTTGTCGGTGAGGTCCTTCCAGGTGCCGGAGGCGCCCCGGACCGTCGCCTGGCCGCCGAGGTTGCCCTCGGTGCCCACCTCACGGGCGACGCGCGTGACCTCGTCGGCGAAGGAGGACAGCTGGTCGACCATCGTGTTGATGGTCTCCTTCAGCTCCAGGATCTCCCCCCGCGCGTCCACGCGGATCTTCTGGGTGAGGTCGCCCTGGGCGACGGCCGTGGTGACCTGGGCGATCGAGCGCACCTGTGCCGTGAGGTTGTCGCCCATCACGTTCACGGACTCGGTGAGGTCCTTCCACGTCCCGGAGACCCCCTGGACGTCCGCCTGTCCGCCGAGCCGGCCCTCGGTGCCCACCTCACGGGCCACCCGCGTCACTTCGTCGGCGAAGGAGGACAGCTGGTCGACCATCGTGTTGATGGTCTCCTTCAGCTCCAGGATCTCCCCCCGCGCGTCCACGTCGATCTTCTGCGACAGGTCGCCGCGCGCCACCGCCGTCGCGACGTGGGCGATCGAGCGCACCTGTGCCGTGAGGTTGCCGGCCATGAAGTTGACGGAGTCGGTCAGGTCCCGCCAGGTGCCGGAGACGCCCTTGACGTCCGCCTGCCCGCCGAGGATCCCCTCGGTGCCCACCTCACGGGCGACGCGCGTGACCTCGTCGGCGAACGCGGAGAGCTGGTCGACCATCGTGTTGATGGTCTCCTTCAGCTCCAGGATCTCCCCCCGCGCGTCCACGTCGATCTTCTGCGACAGGTCGCCGCGCGCCACCGCCGTCGCGACCTGCGCGATGTCCCGTACCTGTGTGGTGAGGTTGCCCGCCATGGCGTTCACCGAGTCGGTGAGGTCCGCCCACGTGCCCGAGACACCGGGGACGTCGGCCTGTCCGCCGAGCGTTCCCTCGGTGCCCACCTCCCGGGCGACCCGCGTCACCTCGGAGGTGAACAGGGAGAGCTGGTCGACCATGCCGTTGAACACACCGGCGATCTCGCCGAGCAGACCGTCGGCGTCGTCCGGCAGCCGCGTGCCGAAGTCCCCGTCCCGCACGGCCGTGAGCCCCGCCAGCAACTGCCGCAGCTCGGGCTCCCCCACGGCGCCCCCCTCGTGCGACCCCGTCCGCTGCACCGGACGTGTCTTCCCCACCGTCGTCTCAGCCATGACCACCCTCGCTAGCCTGACCCGGCTCCTCCCGCCGACGAAGACGGGTGGAGCGCTGCGGCCCTCCGGCGGAGGGCCCACCCCCGTGCTCCGCCGCACGACCGGTCCAAGAATCGTTGTCGTGCGACAAAATACGAGGCAGCGTACCGTGCCGCGCTCCTCCTCGTGGACAGCACCCCGACATATCGGACACGTTCGGGGCGGCCCGGCGGCGGGATGCCGTGGCGGCGGACGGGCATCCGCCGGCCCCTCGTCCTGCCTACCGTCCTCCCGTCGTGCCGTCCTCCCGTCGTCCGGCTTCCGGACCTCGTTCCGGGCTCCGGCTCGGGCCTTCCCGGCCGGGTGGTGGACCTCGTCCGACGCGGGCGCCGCCGTCAGCCTTCGACCCCGGTGGAGGAATGGGCGGCACCGACCGGCTTGGACTCAGGGGATCCCCGCTGCCGCAGGTAGACGGAGAGGATGACCGTGACTCCACCCACGCGTAAACGCGCGGGCTTCCTACGTCGGTGGCTGAGCCGCCGCGCAGAGGGCCAGCCCGGCCCGGCCCTGTTGAGGACGTTCGTCGCGCCGGCGTGGTCCGCGTTCGCCGCGAACCCGCACGCCGTGCATGCGAACTTCGGTTGGTCGACGACGTCACCGACGAGGGCGCCATGCGACGCGTTGCCCGTGACGTACGCGCCGACATGGGGCCCGCCTCGGTCGTCGTCGCCAATGCGGGGATTGCCGAGGGCGGCCCTTCGAGATGACCGATCCGTCACTGTGGCGTCGGGTCATCGAGGTCAACCTCATCGGCGGCGCGGTCACGGCCCGCTCGTTCATCGGCCAGCTGCGCGCCACACGCGGTTACTACCTGCAGATCGCGTCGATGGCATCCCTGGGCGCCGCCCCCATGATGAGCGCCGACTGCGCCTCCAAGGCGGGTGTGGAGTCCTTCGCGCACGCCCTGCGGGCCGAGTGCGCCCACCAGGGCGTCGGAGTGGGTATCGCCCACCTCGGCTGGATCGACACCGACATGGTCCGCGATGTCGACGACAGGCCCGTCCTGCGCGAACTGCGTGCACACATGTCCCGGCCGGCGCGACGTGTCCACCCGGTGCCGGAGGTGGCGGCCCGAATGGTGCGCACCGTCGAACGGCGCAACCCCGCTGTGTACGTGCCCTCCTGGCTGCGCGCCGGGCAGCCGGTGCGGGCCGCGCTTCCGCTGATCGCCACGTTCCTCTCGCGGCGTGGGCTCCCCCGCCTCGCGCGCAGCACCGGCTGCCCGGGGCCCCTGGGGCCAGGCGGGCGCGCGGACGTCGAGGAAGGAGCCGCGGGGACGGCCGGCGGGCAGAACCCGACGCGGTAGGACTCGCACACGAGGATCCCGGTCCGGGCTGAGCGGCAGCAGCCGGAACCGGGATCCCCTTCACGCGGTCACCCCCTGGTGGCACTCAGGCGTGCCGGTGAGAGCGCCTGCCTCCGGCGACGAGCCGGTAGAGCGCCAGCAGGATCAGGGAGCCGACGATCGCCGCCACCCACGTGGAAAGGTCGAAGAAGCCGTCGATCGAGTCGACCCCGAAGATGACCTTGCCGAGCCAGCCTCCCAGGAGGCCGCCGGCGATACCGATGAGCATGGTGATGATGATGCCGCCGGGGTCCTTGCCAGGCATCAGAAACTTGGCGATCATTCCGGCGAGCAAGCCGATGAGTATCCAGGCGATGATGCCCATGATGTTTCTCTCCTGCCTCGGGACGTCGAACGGGTTCGTTTATCGCCTGCACCGGAAAGGCACATTCAAACTCGCCTTTCGCTGTCACTGTCGCGGCGTTCGGCGCCGCATCCCGTCACGCCGTGCCCCGCGGGACGGTATGGGGGATTTCCTCCGCGGCGACGGCGCCCTCGAGGCATGGCCGGAGCCGCCGGGCCGGGCCGGCGGCGTGACGAACGCACACACTCCTCGGGCGGGTGAGGAAATTCGGGTCGGCCGAGCTGCCGGACTAGGCACTGCGCGGTTTGCGCCCCGTGGACTTCTTCGCCGTCGTCTTCTTCGAAGCGGTCGTCTTCGCGGCTTTCTTGGCCGCAGCTTTCTGGGCGGCTGACTTCTTGGCCGCGGACTTCTTCGCGGTTCGCTTCGTCGGCATGTCGTGCACCGTCGCGGGTTCGCCCCGCTGCTCTCTGGCCTTTGCCACCGAGGCGTTCAAAGCGGCCATCAGGTCCACCACCTGACCGCTCGGCTCTGCCGCCGGCTGCGGAAGCTCAGGAGCCTTGCCCTCCGATTTGGCAGCGATCACCGCTTCCAGCGACTCGCGGTACTCGTCGTGGAGGTCGGGCATCGCTTCGGAGCTCATCGTGTCCAGGAGGGACAGCGCTCCCTCGAGCTCCTGTTCGTCCAGATCCATGGGTTTCGGAGCGAGCTCGGACGGATTCCGGATCTCGTCGGGCCACCGCATCATGTGGATCACGATCGCGTCCTCCAGGACGCGCAGCAGCCCGAGCCGCTCACGTCCGTGAAACGCCAGCTTCGCCACGGCCACCTTCGAGCTCCGCTCCAGCGCCTTGCGCAGAAGCACGTACGGCTTGGCGGCAACGGGTCCGTCGGCTTGGAGGAAGTAGCCGTCGGCGATCCGTACGGGATCGATCGATTCCGCGGGGACGAAAGCCTGGATGTCGATCGCCTTCGCCGTCGGCAGGGGGATGGCGTCCAGTTCCTCATCCGTGATGGTGATGGTGTCTCCACCGGACAGCTCGTAGCCCTTGCCGATCTCCCCGCTGCTGACCTCACGGCCCTCGAGTTCGCAGATCTTCTTGTTGCGGACCCGGCCCATGTCCTCCAGGTGCACCGACCGGAACCGGACCGAACGGTCCTCGGTCGCGGGCAGCATCTTGATCGGAATCGTCACCAGCCCGAAGCTGATCGCACCGGACCACACAGGGCGCGGCATACAGGACCTCCCGGCCCCCCTTGGGCGTCGGCTCCAGCGTACGGCCGGCCGACACGCACGGCATCGGCTCGGATTCCGAGGGGGCCCGGATGTGCGTCGAGGCAGCTGGGCGGGCGTACGCCGGAGCGCCGTCCGGCCTCTGGCCGTACGGCCCCCGCAGGGGCTTCGTCCGGGAGAACGTCCCCGCCTGCTGCTGCCGCCCCGTCTCCTGCTGCTGTGCGCCGCACGGGCGACCGCCGCCACCCCGTGCCTCCGTGAGCCGCGCGAGGGCGGGCGCGGCTCAGTGCCTCTCGCCGTCCGGGCCGACGACGCGGTTCGCCTCGTCCGCGACGAGCAGCGAGAGGAGCGCGGCCACTGTGAGCCCGGCCTCGGCCGGATGCCGCAGTACCTTCGCCTGCTCGATGCGGTAGTTGTTCGAACGCCCCTGGCGCGTGTGCGACAGGTAGCCCGCCTGCTCCAAGTCGGCGATGATCTTCTGAACGGCGCGTTCCGTCAGCCGGCAGTGTGCCGCGATGTCCCGGATGCGCACGCTCGAGTTGTCGGCGATGGCAGCGAGCACACGGGCGTGATTCGTGAGGAACGTCCATCCGTTGTGCGGTTCTGGCGCTACACCCATGGCTCGATCTTAGGGCTGAAGTACACGAACGAAAAGACATGAACTGAGTTTCGTGTAACTCTTGACGGGTCACATGTGCCGGGGTGACCTTGGAGGGGAAGACCGGTGGACTTGGGAGAGGCCGCCATGGCGGAGCATGAGTACGAACGCGGATTCGGTCCGTGGGGTGCCGGAACAGCGGCTGCCGCCGCCCCGGCGGCCCCACCGCTGCCCTTCTCCACGGACAGCTATCCGGGGGGCTGCGGCCGGCTGGTGATGGTGATCCGCGGCGAACTGGACCACGACACGGCTCCCGCCCTGCGGCGCGCTCTGCAGGAAGCCCTGGCACGTTCGCGCAGCGGCCTCGAGATCGACCTGAGAGCCGTGCCCTTCCTGGACTGCTCGGGTCTCAACGTGCTGCTGCGGCTGCGGCGTGAGGCGCAAGCCCACGGCAAGTCCCTGGAGTTGGGCCCCCGGAGTCCCGCCGTGACGCGCCTCCTCGCCCTGAGCGGCACCGCGTCGCTGTTCCCCCGTCCACAGTAGGGCCGCAGGCCGCGTGCCCTTCCGTGCCGCTCCCCACAGCCGACCCGCCGGGGCTCGCCCCTCGTGCCGTACGGCTCCCCCATTCGGCCTCCCGCCCGAGGTCGCAGGCGCCTGCCGGCACTGGGCCGCGCTCCGTTGCGGACCGTCACGCTCTGCTGCATGCGGCTTGCCGGTCGGGTCAGCTCCTACGGCGGCGAACCAGCCAGACGGCGACCGCCGCGGCGGCGGCCAGCAGCGCCGGGTACCGCCGGGCCACCCGTGCGGCCTGCGCGGCCTTCGCCCTGACCGGCTCAGGTGCCCTCTCATCCCATATGTGCCCCGCCTTGCTGGCCGTGGCACGAGCCTGCCCGGCAGTCCGGGAGGCCTTCTCCGTGACCGTCCCGGGCAGACCGTCCCGGAGCCGGGCCGCGCCGTCGGCGGCCTTGTGCCGCAACACCCCCGCGGCATGGGCGGCGCGGTCCTTGACCTCGGCGGCCTTCGCCTGGCCACGCGCCTTGACGTCGGCCTTGTCGGCGAGTGCCTCGACCGTCTGCCCCAGCTCATGACGGGTCTGCTCGACCCGCTCCCGCAGTTCCTCGACGTCGGACGCGGTGCGCCCCTCGTGGATCGGCTCGCTCATCGCTGCACACTCCCCTTGATCTCGGCCACGTCGGCTTTCACGTTCTCGATCGTCTGCTGCGGTGCGGGCGGTGCGGCCTGGTCGACCTGTTTCCTGCCCCGGACGGCCAGCACCGCGGCGATCGCTCCCAGCACGACTGTCACGACGAGCGCCGCGGCCCATACGGGCAGAGGCACCGCCAGGGCGGCAACGGCCGTCGCGGTGAGCGCCTGCAGCGTCAGAAAGCCCACCACACCGGCCCCGCCGAAAAGCCTGCCGCCCTTGCCGTAACGTCGGCCCTTCTCCTTCATCTCCGCCTGCGCCAAAGCCAGTTCTCCGCGCACCAGCTCGGTGAGCTGCTGCGACGCCCGCTGCACCAGTTCACTCACCGGCTCCTGTGCGGAGGAGCCTGCGCGGTGCGCACCGCGGGAGTCCGACTGCGTGTGGCTTGACACGACGTTCGCCTCCGTTCCTGTCGATCCCGCGGAGCAGCGCTGCCGCCCTCCGCCGTGCAGGCGCGAGTACCCAAAAACACGCAATTCACCGCTCGGAACCCCTGACACATATGGCCTACGGGTTGCCGATGTCCCCGCCCCCCGGGGGCATACGGACGTGATGACGAACGAAACCACCGACGCCCCGGATCCCGCCCACCGACGTCCGGCGCACGTGAGCGACGAAACGGTCCAGGCGCTCGGTTCGCTGTCCAAGGCACTGGAGACCACGGAGCGGGCCCGGGGTCACCTCTACGCCTTCCACCAGCTGACCGGCAGCGCCGACCTCGAACTGGACAACGCCGTGCGCCTGCTGCGCGAGGCGGGCCATCCCGGGCAGGCCGCCCTGGTCGAGCGGGAGATCCTGGGCCGCAACGTCATTCCGGGCCACTGGACGTTTCAGATCATCGAGGCCTACAACAAGACCTACTACCGGCCGTTCGCCGACCTGGAACACGCGGTGGTGCGCGATCTCGCGGACGGACGCGACCATCTCCACGAAGCCGAGATGAAGGAGTCCCGCCGGTCGCGCCACCATCCCGATCACACTGCGCGACCGCCGACCCCGGAGTGACAGGCAGGGCCCGGCGGGGCACAGCGAGGCTCCGGAGAGGCCGAGACGCCGCGAGAGCCGGGGCCTGCCCTGTGCACCCGTGGCGCCGGGGGCCGGCGGAATCGCCCCGGTACGAGCGGGATGACGCGCCCGGTCAGCGCACAGGCAGCGCGCGGGCGGCCGCTTCGGCCGCCCGCGTGGTGACGGTGGCCGCGGCGCGTGCCGCTCGCCCGGTCGCCTTCCAGCCGAGCATGCGTACCGCCGTCGCCGGCGCCGGGGGGAACACCCCCAGCTGCCCCAGCATGGTGATGTCGTCGCGGACCGCCTCGTGGGCGGTCACCTTGCCGTCGCGGACGGTGAGGACGTGGATCTGCTCGACGTCGATCTCCCGGCCGGTCGGAGGTACGGCCTGGTCCAGCGCCCCGTCGCGGAAGCGGACGAACGGGCCGGTGTGGCGCCCCTGCATGCGCAGCCGCACCCAGACCTGGTCGTCGTTGCCGGCGACGCCGAGGATCGGGAAGCGCAGGTCGCTGAAGGCGGACCGCATCCACGCCCCCGAGGCGAGCACCCCCGCGGGCCCCGGCAGGGAACACGCCGAGGGTGACACCGCCGCCTCCCGGTTGCGGAAGTCCGCCGCGACGACATCGGCGGCCAGCGCCGGGTCGCCGGTCTCGAGAACCCGGAAGAGCCCTTGGGCCAGTTCCGCAAGCCGTGCCGCCATGCCGTCCACACCTTCCCCTGCGCGTGCCTCCGGGCAACCCCGAGTGCGCCGCGCGCCGTGCGGCCGCACTCCCCGACGGGTCCGGGCGGCCGCCAACACAATTGAGGTTACACACTACCTAATGAATAGGCTGCTGGTGTCGTCGCCGTAGGATGGCCCCGTGTCCGCCAAACGCGCCTACGTCTCCCCCCTGCGCGAGCAGTCCGCCGCCCGGACGCGCGAGCAGATCCTCCGGCGGGCCACCGAGCTGTTCGCCGACCGCGGCTACGGGCTGGTGACCGTCGCGGACATCGCGAAGGCGGCCGGCGTCTCCCCGAAGACCGTCTTCGCGAGCGTCGGCGCCAAGGGCGACATCCTGGACCGGATCGTCGACCAGGGCGTCGCGGCGTCCGGCCACGAGCGCGCCGTCGAGCTGGTGTACGCCCTCCGTACGCCCCGGGAGGTGCTGGCGGCGCTCGCCCACGGCACGCGCGTCGGCAACGAACGTCACTTCCAGGTCCACGAGGCCATTCACAAGGCGCTGCCGGTCCATGAGGACGGCGAAGCGCTGTGGAGGCGCGCGACCGCCGCCTATCGGGACGCGGTCACCACCGCCGCCCGCCACCTGCACACGCTGCCCTCCGCGCCCGCGGCCACGGCCGAGGAGACCGCGGACACGCTGTGGTTCTGGTTCGGCCCTTCCAGCTGGCGCACGCTGGTGGTCGAGAACGGCTGGCCGTGGGACCGCGCCGAGGAATTCCTGCGGGGGACGGCCATCGCCACGCTCTGCCCGGACGCGTGACCGGCGGCGCTGGCCACGGACTCACACGGCCACGAGGTCCGTCCGCCGGCTGCGTCGCCCCGCCCGTCGCGGCGCCGGACGCCGGGAATGTCATGAGTGATTCCCGTGTTGCAGCTGTCGACTCCGGCGGAGGCGATCGAGCCGCCCGCCCGAGCCGCCCGAATCTCCGGTGAGAGGGGAATGAGATGGCACGCAACGACAGGCGCCCCGTCGTGACGCTCCGGTCGTCGGCGGGAACCGGTCACTCGTATGTGACCCGGAAGAGCCGGATGAACGACCCCGACCGGCTCGTACTGCGCAAGTACGACCCGGCGGCGGGCCGGCACGTGCTCTACCGCGAGGTGCGCTGACGCCCTGCCCGCACCCGGCCCCGCGTGGCACCGGAGAGGCTCGGCCACCCGCGGCCGGCCGTCTTCAGGCGCCGGCCGCCCGGCGGACCGAACCACGCCGCCCGGCGGACGCAGGGGCCGCCCGGGGCAGACGAAGGAAGGAAGTGCGATGAAGGTACGCAGGTCGCTGCGCGCGCTGAAGGCCAGGCCAGGTGCCCAGGTCGTCCGGCGCAGGGGGACGACGTTCGTCCTCAACAAGAAGGAGCCGCGCTTCAAGGCCCGTCAGGGCTGACAGCGCGACCGGGAACAGGCCGCCGCGTCCTCGCGGCGGCCTGTGCCGTTCACAGGCCGTTGACGTGTGGCGGCTGCCCGGTTCCGGGGGCCGTTCCCGTGCGGGGGCCGGATCGGTCGCTTCCGGTGGGCGCGGTCAGACGCCGTCCGGGGTGAGGAGCAGGACGGCCTCGACGGTCTTGCCGTCGCCGGTGGGGGTGATCGTGACACTGCGGCTGAGGCGCCGGACGAGCGGCCAGCCGAATCCGCCGGGGGTGGTGACGTCCCGCCGCGACGCACTGCTGGGCGGCGCGGTGGAGCGGTCGGTCACGCGGATCCGGACGGTGCCACCGTCGAGCTCCGCGTGGAAGGCGGCGATTCCGCCTCCGTGCCGCAGCGCGTTGGTGACCAGTTCGGACGTCACCAGCAGGACGTCGTTGACCACGCGCGGCAGCAGCGGTGCACCGGGATGACCGTCGAGGAGCCGGCGCACCCGCTCACGGGCGGCGGAGGCCGTGGCGGGTCGCCGGTCCTGCCCACCGGGCGCGGGAGGGTCTCCGTGCGCGCCGGGCCCTGGTGCGGTGCGGGCCTCGTGCGCACCCCCCGCCGCTCCGGAGTGCTGTTCGCGGCCGGTGGCGGTCTCGTTCGTCATGCTTCCCCCTCGCGGCGTCGCCAGGTCCGCCGTCTGCTGCTCACCCTGCGCCGAGTGCCGCTCCGGTACGCCCCTCACCGGACGTGGTGGCCGTCGCTGCGTGCTCCGCGGACCTCGTCCAGCGCGGCGGTCGTCGTGGGGGCGACGGTGAAGTGGCGCGCCGTGTCGGTGAGGTCCAGGAGCCGCTGGACCGCGCTGTGGGGCTGGGCGAGCACGAGCGGAAGACCGGCCGCCAGGTGGCTCCGGTGCGCCTCGATGAGCGTGTGGAGGAACGAGGAGTCGGCGAACGTGACCCGGGAGAGGTCCACGACGACGCCGAGGGCGGTCCCGTCGAAGGGCGCCGCGAGCGTCCGGGCCAGCACCCCGGCCTCGTCGGCGTCGCATTCACCGCTGACCTGGACGACGCGCACGTCGCCGTCCAGGGTCACGGTCACTTCCAGGTCTTCGTTCATCGAGGCATTGTCCCAGTTCGGCCGCAGCGGGCGTACAGCGGGGCCGCGTCGGGCCGATCACACGGTGGCGCGCGTCCGCCAGGGCCCGTGGCGAACGTACTGGTCACGATGGGCGGGACGCTCGGGGACGGCGTCGTTGTCAGTGGTGGGGTGCATGATCGGCCCGTCGGTTCTTCCACCGGGAGGGGGCACTGTGCCGATCACCGACCAGCGGGTGGCGGGGCATGCGTTCTTGCGTCAGCTGTACGCGGACCCGTACTACCCCGATCACGTCGTCGACGAGGGACGCACGATCCTGGTGCGGCTGTGCGAGCGGATCGAGGCCGACCGGCCGTCGGATCCGGCAGCCCTGTACGTGCTGACCCAGGCGGCGACGGAGGAGTTCAACCAGCTGGAGGCGGAGTTCGAGGCAGCCGGGAGTGAGATCGAGACGGTCGCCCGCGAGGAGATCGCCGAGGACTTCTGGTTCGTCGCGTCGACCTACGGCTTCACGGATGCGGACGTGGAGGAGCTGATCGCCACCCGGAACTGGTGAGTGACGGACCGACACGAGCTGCCGCCGAAAGCCGATCCGCGTCCGGTGCGTCTTCGGGAAGGTCCCTCCTGGCCCGAGGGCGGACGGAGCTGCTTTCGCAACACGCCCTACGTCGGGCGGGCGGGCGGGGTCGCACCGGCCGGGCCCTGCGCGTCCGGCTCCCCGGGCATCTGGGCGGCCTCGCCCGCGTCGGCTCCGGTGAAGTGGCCGAGGGTGCCGGTCAGTTCCAGCAGCCGTTCGAGCGCCTGGGGCCGGTGGTCCAGACGCAGCCGCGCCCCGGCGGCCGTAGCAAGGCGATGGACCATGAGCAGCGCCGCCAGCCCCATGGAGTCGCAGAGAGTCAGCTGCGTGCAGTCCAGCCGGAGGAGGCGCGGCGGCCCCTCCGCCTCCAGACAGGCGCGGGCGGCCTCGGTGAGGTCGTCGGCCGACTCCCAGTCGAGGTCGCCGTCGATCCGGACGCACACCTCTCCGGTGCCGGTGGTGACGTCGACATTGAACGTGCGTTGGGGAGATGCGGTCATGCTGCGGTTCCAGGGCCGGGGATCGTGGGACGGCGGTTCCGCCCGCGGAGAGCGGCCGCGCCCTGCGCGAGGCAGTCCAGGGCACGGGGGAAGTCCTTGAGCTCCTCCTGGAGGTGCTCGAGGCCGGGGAGGAGGACCAGGGCGGGCACCCCCCGGGCTTCGAGGATGTCGCCCGTCCATTCGAGGAAGCCGGTGAACAGCCGTGCGTCGTCGGTGTAGAGCGCGGCGGCGAGGAAGTCGACGATGTGGGCGACGTCCTCGGCGGTGCGCTCACGTTCCGTTTCGCTGTACGACCGCATCGCGGGCAGTCGTTGTTCGAGATTCGCCAGGGTGTTCTTCACCAGTTGCCGCTTGCCTCGGCTCACCATCGTGTATTCCTGGTCGATCAGATGGGGCAGGTCCTCGACGGCCAGCCTGGCGGAGTCCAGGTGCGGGCGGGGCAGGCCCCGGCCGAGTACGTCTGCGGCCTCCCGGGCCTCCGCGGCCCAGGCGTCGGCGCCGAGCAGCCGTGCGTAGCGGCCGTCGGGGGCGAACGCCGCCCCTCCGGCGAGCACCGGCACGCCCGTGGCCTGGATCGCCGTGATGGCCGCGTGCGCCGTCGGCAGCCGGGTGGGAAGGGAGGAGGACAGCGCCACGACGTCCGGAGCGGTCCGGTGCAGATGGGCGATGAGGTGCGGGGTGGGGACCTGGGCGCCGAGGAAGTCGACCGTGTGGCCGCGCAGGCGCAGCGTCTCCGCGAGGATCCGGGCCGGCAGGGCGTGCCATTCCCCCTCCACGCAGGCGACGACGACGGTCATCCCGCGCTTCCCGTGATCCCGGTCCGGGGCCTTCGCGGTGGCCCGGTGCGCCATGGCGGCGATGATCCGGTCGTGGATGGCGGTCGCGGCGTGCTCCTGGGCGACGGTGATGCGACCCGCGGCCCACTCCACCCCGACCTTGTGCTGCACCGGTGCGATGACCTCCAGCAGGATGTCCTCCGCGTCGAGGCCGGAGTCCAGCAGTTCGAACACGCCGCGTGCGGCGGCGAGTTCGTCCCGCTCGTCCACCGCCCGCCAGAGTTCGTCCCGGGCACGGGAGAGCAGGGCGGGCCGGGTCTCCTCGGCCACTGCCTCGCCGGCAGGGTCGCTCTGGTCGGTCGGGACGGTGCGGCCAGTGCGGTCGGTCGAGTCGGTGCGGTCAGTGCGACCGGCCCGGTCGGTCTCGAGGGCTTCAACGGCCTTGCCGGAAAAGGGGGCTCGCCCGGCTTCGGCGGCTCCCCCGATGTCGGCGGCTCCCCCGGCTTCGGCGGCGAGGGCGGCCTCCGAAGTACCGGCCGCGCCGAACCGGGCGTCGTGGATGTCGGTCATGCCGTGTACCTGCCCGGGGTGTGGCCGTCGACCGCCGTGAGGTGGGTGCCGTGCGGCGCGGTGATCGCCACCACCGCCATGTCGTCGTGCGGCCCGCCGCCGACCCACTCCGAGGCCAGCATCTGCAGCCGCTCCACGACCGCCTCGGCGGGCATGCCGGCGCATTCGGCCAGCGCCGCCCACAGCCGTTCCTCGCCGAACAGCACGTCGCCGAGGGGACCGCCCCTGGCCTCCGTGATGCCGTCCGTGTACAGCAGACAGGTCTCCCCCGGCGTCAGATCCACGTGCGCGGTATGGGCGTTGACCTCGGGCAGGGCCCCGATCAGGGTTCCCGACGTGTCGACTTCCTCGACCTGGCCCGTGTGGCGCACGATCAGCGGCCTGGGATGTCCCGCACTGGTCAGACGCAGGTGGGTGGTGCGTCCCTCACGGCGCACGGAGGCCAGGACCAGAGTGGCGTACCGGGCGTGCCGGTTGCTGATCAGTGCGCCGTTGAGCAGCCGCAGCAGATTCTCGTGGTCGTCGGCCAGGGGAAGCAGGGCCTGCAGGGTGTTGCGGATCTTGCCGGTCAGGACGGCGGCCTCCAGGCCCTTGCCGCACACGTCGCCGAGCACGGCCAACGTCTCGCGGTCGGGCGAGTCGCCCGGGTGCACGTCGTAGAAGTCGCCGCCGACCCGCTCGGTGTCGCGTGAGGCGCGGCATCCGCCGGCGAACTCCACACCGTGCACGTGCCGGAGCTCCGGCGGCAGGAGTTCCATCATCAGCGTCGCCGTGATGCTCGCCTGCTCCGCGTACAGACGGGCCGCGGACAGTGCCACTCCCGCGCGGGCGGCGAAGACGCGTGCGAAGACCTCCTCCGAGGCGTCGAACGCGGCGTTCTCACCGCGGCGCAGGAGGATCAGTGCTCCGGCCGGCACACCGTGACCCGGCAGCGGGGTGACCACGACGGATCCGACGGGCCCGTCCAGGCCGTCGGGGACGGCCCAGTCCGGTAGCGCGGCCGGATCGATCCACCGGGACGGTACGGGCGGGAAGCCCTGCAGCGCCTCGCTCAGGCCGGGTACCGCGGAGGGGTCGATCCTGCCGGTGGTGCGGACGACGGAACCGCCCCGGACGCCCGCGGCGATGGGGTGGCGCTTCCCGGCGGCCGGGGCGACGAGCAGCGCGGCGTCCGCCAGGTGTTCCGCGGCGATGCGGACCGCCACCTCCATGCACCGGTCCACGTTGAGCGAGGCGAGCAACCGGGTGGACGCCTCGGCAAGAAAGGTCGTGCGTTCCCGTTCGTCGTGCAGGGCCGTCTCGGCCAGCAGGCGGTCGGTGTCGTCGACGAGCCACCAGACCACGTCTCCGTTGTCGCCGACGGTCGGATGGGCTTCCAGCGTCAGGCCTTCGTGCCGGCCGCGCACCGTGTCCGTCCGGCCCTCGGTGGCGCCGTCCTCGGCCACACGGCGGTGCGCGTCGGCCAGCCACGCGGGCACCGCGTCGTCGAGCGGTGTCCCTCTGAGCGCGCCTGGGAACAGAGCGGCTGCCGCCGCGTTCACTTCCACCACCCCACCGGCGCGGTCCGCGACCAGGGCGGGGTAGGGCGCCTGCGTCCACGAGGCACCGACAGTGAGGACCAGGCCCCGCGACGCGCGCGAGGAGCCTTCGAAAGTCGTCATGTTGCCAAGGCCCGGGAGCGGGCCTCATCACCTTCCACTGGAAGTCAGGACGGGTGCCACCATCCCGCACCTTCCCTCATGTCATCAAGCGGCCACCGCATCCCGCCACCCACCGCCACCGGACCCCCGCGCAATGCGGCGGTTCCGGTCCACTGGTGACGGTGTGCCGTGTGAGAGAGGGGGCACACGCGGAGGAAGCGTCCTGTCCGGGCGCGGGGAGCGGGCCCGATGGCGGTCGCACGACGAGGGGGTGGTCATGACCACGGACGACCATACGCGACCGGCGCAGCCGGACGTGACGGCGGCAGCCGCACGGGGCCATGTGCGGCGTCTGCTGGCATCCGCGCGGGCCAGGCGTACCGCACGCGGCGACAGGCGCTTGGACGAGGCCACGTGTCCGTACGCCCAGGCGCGTACGGACACGACTTCGGACCCGGGCACCACTCGGCACACGAACGCGGGTACGGTGCTGGCGGACGCACTCCTGGTCACGTCCGAGCTCGTGACGAACGCCCTGCGGCACGGCGGCGGCGTCGCGTCCTTCACCGCCTCCCTGAGCGACGACACCTTACGGATCAGCGTCGCCGACCGCACCGTCGAGGCACCGCACTGCAAGCGGGCGGCCGACGGGTTCCTGCCGGGCGGGCACGGATGGCCGCTCGTCCAGCGTCTCTGCCTCTCGGTCGAGATCGCCCCCTCCCCCGGCGGCAAGACCATCCACGCCAGTCTTGGAATCGCCTGAGGCGAACACTCCACGGCGCCGAGCCTGCCGAGCCGGGCCGCCCGGTACCGGCGGACGGCGCCCGACGCCGTCGCCCCGAGCGGGAACGCGGCCGCGCGCCGCCGGGCCCGCACCACGAACCGGACGCCCCGGAACCAGGCTCCCGGAACCAGGCCCGGTACCACGGCCGTGCTCTCGGGGCGGTCGCCGATGCGCCCGCACACCCCGGCGCGAAGCCCCGCCCGGCCGCGTCGGCCGCCGCTTTTACCCAGCCTTTCGGAATGCGTCAAGTCCCGATTCCTCGGAACGAGACCGATCCCCCCTCCCTCCGGCCTACTGGTGATGCGGGCCTCACCGGACATCGGGGAGGCGCAGCGCACCGCAGCGGAACGTAAGAACGGCGGGAATTCACCGGCCATTGTCCGCTCCGGAATTCCTCCCGGGCCGACCGGGAGGGGCACTCTCATCATTGGCGCGAAAAGGAGTATTGCGATGACCCGTATCGTTCACAACCACAACGAGGACCGTCCCAGGCGCCGAGGTTTCCGCCTGGCGGTGATTTTCGCCTCGGCCGCCGCGATTTCCGGTGCCGTCGCGCTTCCGGCGTCCGCCGCGACTCCGGCGACGGCCCACGCCGTGGCCCCTGCGGTGCTGGTCACCGACGGTGGTGCGGGCGGCGCCGGTGGCGCCGGCGGTGACAGCGTCTTCGGCGGCGGGGGTTCCGGCGGCTCCGGTGGTTCCGGCGGCGGCAGCGTCTTCGGTGACGGAGGCGAGGGCGGTGACGGTGGCGCCGGTGGCGACAGCGTCTTCGGCGGGGGCGGCGGCGGAGGCGGCGGCGGAGGCGGCGGAGAGAGCGTCTTCGGCGAGGGCGGCGACGGCGGCGGGGGCGGCGACGGCGGAGAGAGCGTCTTCGGTGACGGTGGCGACGGCGGCACCGGCGGCGGGGGCGGCGACAGCGTCTTCGACGACGCGGGCGACGGCGGTGGCGGCGGCGACGGCGGTGACACCGTCTTCGGTGACGGCGGCGCAGGCGGTGGGGGCGGCGACGGCGGCGGCAGCATCTTCGACGACGCGGGCGACGGCGGTGCGGGCGGCGACGGCGGCATCAGCATCTTCTGATCGCCGTAGGCGCGGCGGCCCACGGTCCGCCTCGACGGGGTGGAGGCCGGCCCGGCCTCCACCCCCCACCGTGACCGGGTGCGCGGGAGCGCCGGTGGCACCCCCTCTCTTGACATGAAATGGAGCATCCCCCCATGTCCAGGAAACTCTGGCAACGTTCGATCGTTCTGGCGGTGGCCTCGGTGGCCGTCGCGACCGGGACCGCGTGCGCCGCTCAGGCTCCGCAGAGTCCCGCACCGGGCAGCAGCCTCTCCGCCGATGCCGCCGCCCTCGGCAGCCGGTCCGCCGACTGCGGAAAGGGCGGGGAAGGCGGCAAGGGAGGCGAGCCCGGACAGCCGGGTGAGCCCGGCAAGCCCGGCGGGCCCGGCTGTGCGGATCCCGAGGACCTCAAGGACCTGAAGGACCTCAAGGACCTCGAGGGGCTGGAGGAGCTGGAGGACCTCAAGGATCTGAAGGACCTCAAGGACCTCAAGGACTTCGAGGCGTTCGGCGAACTGCCGGACAAGCCGAAGGACGAGCTGTCGGTGGTGGACAAGGTGCGCATCGTGGTGGCGCTCCTGGCCGACGAGGCGACGACCGCCGAGGTCGCCGAGAAGTACGACGTCTCCAAGAAGGAGGTCGACACCTGGCGGGAGCAGGTCCTCGACGGTGACTGGGCGGCTCTGATGGAGTAGCCCGCCGCCCCGCCCCGTACCGCACGGCGAGTGGTACGGGGCGGACGGGGACACATGTACGGAGGGATGGCCCGGCACACCGGCCGGCCGCCCGGGTCCAGTGGGCTCGGGCGGCCGGCCTTCGTCGTGGAGAGCCCCGGTCGTGCTCGGACCGGTGCGTCCCCGCACGGGAACTCCCCTTCGCGCGCGCCGCGCGGGTGGCTCGTCCTTCCGCGCGCCGGGCGCTGATAACGACAACCGAGAAATGTGTCAAGGCCCGAATTCGCGCGGCGTGACGGCGGCGGGCACGGCACGGCCTACTGGAGGGACAAACACATCCAGTCCTGTGATTCTCCTCGGCATTTCCCGGGGCCTCGCCTGTTCGGCGGGAAAAGGCATCCGACATCGAACGTGAATCAGGGACGGCGTTTCTCCGGAGAAAGGGGATGTTCATGCGATTCAGGTGTATGGGTTCGTGGGCCGGTCGGCTGGGCCTGGTGGTGGCGGCCGGTCTGCTCGGTGCTGGGGTGATGGCACCCGCCGCGGTGGCGGCACCGGCCGCCCCGCAGTCGGCGACGCCGGCAGCGCAGGCCGTCACGCAGTCGCCGGCGGCGCAGGCCGCGGCGCATCTTCCGGCGGGCGACAGCGGCGGGCCGTTCGACGTCGAGCTGGGCGACGAGGGCAATGTCCAGGTCGGCGACCGGGCGTGCGTGGGCAACTGCAATGACACCGCCAACGGCGGCGAGGGTGAGGACGGCGGCTTCTGCGCGGGGCTGTGCAACGGCAGTGCCAACGGCGGCAGCGGCACGGCCGGGGACACCGGCCAGGACGGCGGGGACGGCGGCGACGGCGGGATCTGCGCCGGCATCTGCAACGGCAGCGTGACGGGTGGCGACGGCGGTGGCGGCGGCGACGCGGCCGGTGAGGGCGACGGCGGCTCCGGCGGGGCGGGGGGCGACGGCGGAATCTGCTTCGGCATCGGCTGCGACCTCAGCGGCGCTGGCGGCCGGGGCGGCGACGGCGGCGAGGGCTGACGGCGGCAACGGCTTCGGCGGCCGCGACCTCGGCGGCGCAGGCGGCCGGAGGGGCGGTCGGTGACGTCGGTCCCGTCGACTGCGGTACGGGAGGCAGTTGTGACGGACCGGAGCAGGTATGACGGACCGGAGCAGATGCGAGTGACCGGAGCAGCGGGACGGGCCGGTCGGTACGGCGGGCGGCACCGGTCGGTACGGCCCGCCGCTCCATTCCGGCGCGGCGGGCCGTACCGGCCTGCGGGTCGTCCGTGCCCCCTCAGCCGGTCCTGCGTATCCGCCGACTCGTCCGGGCGGAGGGCCGGGACCCTACGAGCGGCGCCTGTGCAGGTAGTAGCCCCCGGCCGCGCCGGTGACGGCCAGGGCGGCGGCCGCTCCCGCCACCGTGGCCGGGAGGCCGCCCGCGTCCTCGACGGCCGTAGCCGCGCCGGGCCCCGCCGTGCCCCCCGGGAGGCCGCCCGCAACGGACGAGGCTGCCGGTGTCGGGGGCTCGGGCGTGGGTTGGGGTTCTGCGCCCTGTGCGGTGCGCCGGTCCTGCGGGTCCGGGGTGCCGGAGGTGCTCGGCGTGCCGTCCGCACCCCGGGCGCCCCTGCCGCTCTTCCCCTTGCCCCCGCTGCCGGGACCGTCCCCGGCACGGGCGGTCAGGACCACGTCGGAGCAGGAGTAATACGTGTCGGGGGTGTCGGAGTTCCGCCAGACCGTGTAGAGCACGTGCCGACCGGTCCGGGCCGCGGGAAGCGTGCCCTTGATGCGGTAGGCACCGTCCCGGAGCACCGGGTCGGTGGCCGTGAGGAACGGTTCGCGGTCCAGGTCGCCCCAGGAAAGGGGCGTACCCGGGTCGTAACCGTTCTTGGTGAGGTACACGCTGAAGGTGCCGCGGTGCGGGATCGTGGACCCGTAGGTGAGCGTGAACCGGCCACCGGCGTCCATGCGGGTGGCGGGCCAGTCGGGGCCCGGTGCGTCCAGGCCCCGGTAGGCCCTGATGCCCGCACTGCACAGCTGACCGTCAGGGATCACCCGGCGGTCGTCGCCCGCGACGCCCGCCACCCGGATGTTGTCCCATTCCTTCAGCACCGCGCGCCCGCCGACGTCCACCGCCGCCGCGCAGGCGGCAGACCCCGTATGACCGCCCCGGGGGCCGCAGGCGACCGCCCTGCTGACCGGATCCGTGGGAGCGCCGTGGGCAGCTGCCGGGGCGGCCCCGGCCGCGACGACGAGGAGCGGCGCGCCGAGGAGAAGCGCGGCAACGGCCGCGGGTGCGCGGTGGGTGAACGGCATCGCTGGGCAGACCTCCCGGAATCGTGCCCAGGAGTACGGTCGGCGTCGGCCCGGCGTTCATCGCACGGCGGCCCTCTGCCGCCCCGGCACAGTGAAACGGAGGGACGAGGCTACGCGGCGTCGTCGACGGAGTCCGCGGTGTAGCGCGTCCGGGCCCAGAGCGGGAGGACGAACCAGCAGAGCAGGTACCAGGCGAGTACCCCGGCCACCAGATAGGGCACGAAGCCGTCGTGCGTGGCCGTGCGCAGGATCAGGAACAGCGCCGTGATCAGGGTGGCGAGCAGCAGAACGATCCCGACGAAGGTGAGGCGCGAGGCCCAGGTGACCGTCTCCGGCTTGATGCGCCGCCCGGTGACGATGCGGTGGAAGGCGACCGGGGCGACGAGGGCCCCGGTGGCCAGCGAACCGAGGATGACCGTCACGATGTAGATGGCCTTGTCGGTCTGGTCGAGCCGCTGGAAGATCGGGGTGAAGACGACGGTCAGCAGGAAGCCGAACAGGATCTGCACGCCCGTCTGCACGACCCGTATCTCCTGCACGAGTTCCTGCCACTGGCGGTCGGCCCGCTCCTCTTCCGTCTCCCCCCGCCCGTCCTGCCGCTCTTTGCCGTCAGGAACGCGTTCTCCGTTCATGGCGCGTCCTCCTCGTCGAGGGGTGTGTCGGATATCTACCCCGAACGGCGGATTCCGCTCCTCACTCCGTGCCTCGGTCCGTACCTCGGTCTGCTCCCCGGCCCGTTCCCCGGCCCGCTCGTCGGTGTTCAGACCGATTGCCCGGTCGGCCGTTCACCCCCGCCGGCACGTCTCAGTCGTTCGGCGAGGACGAACGTGACACTGATCAGCAGCGCCCAGGCGCCGAACTTGGTCAGCGCCACCGGTTCCCAGCCGCCGAGCTGGTGCGGATAGCTCCAGGCACCGGCGTAGGTGGCGGCGTTCTCCGCGACCCACAGGAAGAAGCCGATCAGCAGGAAGGACACGGCGAGCGGCATACGGTAGCGCCGGCGGCCGACGGTGAAGCCGACCCAGGCTCCGGCGGTCACCGCCACCATTGCCGCCGCGAGCGGCCAGCGGAAGTCCGGCAGCCAGTGGTGGGAGAAGAAGTTGAGGTACACGGCCGCCGCGACCAGTGCGGTCGCGGTCGCGCGGTAGCCCGTGAAGCGCAGGTCGAACAGGCGCCAGGCTCGGCAGACGTAGCTTGCGACGGCCGCGTACATGAAACCGCCGTACAGCGGCACCCCGGCGATCTTGGTCAGCGCTTCCTCGGGGTAGCTCCAGGAGCCCATGCGCACTTTGACCAGCTCGAACAGCAGTCCCACGACATGGCAGGCGGCGATCACGAGGGTGTCGCGGCTGCTCTCCCAGCCCAGGCGCCGGGCCGCGAAGGTCAGCAGCAGGCCGTAGCCGAGGACCAGGTCGTACCGGGCGACGGGCAGTTCCGGCAGCATCCGGGAGACCGCGATGCCGCCGAGGAGCGCCACCGCGAAAGCGCAGCACCTCGCCTGCAGCATCCCGAACCTGAGCAGCTGGTGCATTCCCCCGAAGATCGTGTGCATGTCCGGAAGGACGCAGTCGGACGGTCTGTGGTTTGCATCGGACGGCACCGAGCCGGCGGGCGAGGCCGAATTGCCCGCCTCTCAGCCCGCACCGGCATCACGTGTCGCATCGGCCACATCACGGACCGTACGCGCCGGTCGGGCAGCCGAGCGATTCGGGTCGGGCCTCGGGCAACACCATGGCGGGCCGACGGTGTCAAGCCCCGAATTCCCGTCTCGGGACAGGAGCCGTCCGCTCGGGCCTACTGGTACCGGAGGCGCCGCTCGGCACCGGACGACGCGAGGGCGGCACCTCTCCCACGACTCCCCGGACCGCGATGACTGCAGGTGAATGGCTCATGTACACGTCTGTGCACTCCCGCACCGAGGTCGGCGTCGGTGGGGCTGACGTCCCCTCGCGGGCCGCAGCGGCCGCAACGGCCTCGACCGGCGGGGCGCCGTCGCTCGGGGACGCCCGCGAGCCCCGGGGGTCCGGAGCGGGTGGCGCCTCCGCACCGAGCCGCCGCTGGCCGTACGCACTGGGCGGCGCCCTCCTGGTCCTGATGTTCCTCGGGATGTGTGTGCTCGGCGCCCTGATGGCGACGAGCTGCTACGAGCTGATCCGCGAAGGTTCGGGGCTGTACGAGCTCTACCTGCAGTCGGCCCTGTTCGCGGGAATGGGCTTCATCAGCCTGTGCGCCCTGCCCGCCATCGCCGAACGCAACTGCGTCGGAAGCTTCATCGCCCGCCGTATCCCGGTGTGAGGCGTCTGCCAGGATCGCCCCATGGCGGAGACCCGGCTGCTGACGATCAAGGACCTCATCATCGACTGCGTGGACCCCGAGCGGCTGGCCGCGTTCTGGGGCGAGCTCCTGGGAAGACCTGTCGCGGCGAGAACGGGCCCTTACGTATGGCTCGAGCGGGGGGCTGGGCAGGGATTGGGATTGGGATTCCAGAAGGTCGCCGGGACGAAGAACGGGAAGAACCGACTCCACTTCGACGTCGCCTCGCCGGACCCGGCCGCCGAGCAGGCACGCGTCGAGGCGCTGGGCGGCCGGCTCCTCGATCCGTACGCGTCGGGCGGGTTCCTGGTCATGGCCGACCCGGAGGGGAACGAGTTCTGCGTCATTCCGGAGGGCCCGTTCGAGTTCGACGACGACGGGCGGGCGGACTACCTCGGCGAGCGCGGCGTCTCCTGACCACGTTCCCGGCCGGGGAAGCCCGTCGCCCGCCGCAACGCCGGGGCACGGCGCACCGCACCCGGGGAAGGCGGCTCGCTCCGGCCGTTGCGGAGCCGGCGACCCCGGAGGTTGCGGAACCGGGGACCGGAGGTTGTGGAGCCGGAGACCCCGGAGGTTGCGGAACCGGGGACCCGGAGGTTGCGGAACCGGAGACCCCGGACGTTCCGGGGCCCCTGGGGCCCGCGTCCTCAGCCGAGGTAGTCCGCGACGATCTCGGCGAAGGCTTCCGGCGTGAGCACCTCCACCCCGAGCTGCTCGGCCTTCACGGCCTTGGAACTCGGTCTGCCCCCGGCCCGGGCCGCCACGAGGTAGTGCGTACCGGCGTTGACACCGCTGCCGGACCGCCCTCCGGCGTTCTCGATCAGCGCGGCCATGTCGGTACGGCCGTAGCCTTCCAGTGGGCCGGTCATCTTGCCGGTGACCACGACGGTCCTACCCGCGAGCGGCCCCTGCCCGGCCGTCTCCTCCGGGACCGGCTCGGTCATGTTGACTCCCGCCGCGATCAACTTGTCGATGACGGGTGCGAGTTCGGCGATCTGCTGGACGACGACCGGGGCCTTCTCGGCACCGATGCCGTCGACGCCACGCAACGTCTCGGCGTCCGCGGCGCGGATGGCGTCCATGGTGCGGAAGTGGGCGGCGATGCGCCGGGACATGCTGCGCCCGGTGCCGAGGATGCCGAGAGCGCAGAACACCCGGTTCAGCGGCTTGGACTTGGCCGCGGCTATCTGCTCGGCGAGCTTGACGGCCCGCTTCTCGCTGCCGGAGGCGGCGGTGAGCCGATCGAGGCCGAGCGTGAACAGGTCGGCGATGTCGACGACGTCTCCCGAGGCCACCAGGGCCTCGACGTACCGTTCGCCGAGGCCGTCGATGTCGAGCTGGTCGCGGCCCGCCGCGTACAGGATCGCGGCGGGCAGCCGGCAGGCGGCGCCCTTCGCGCACCGCCACCGCTCCTGGCTCCGGTCGATGTCACCGCCGCACTCGGGGCAGTGCTCCGGCAGCGGCACGGGCTCGGCGCCCGGCAGCCGGAGGTCGACGACCGCCGCCTGGACCCGCGGGATGATGTCGCCCGCCTTGTAGATGGTCACGGTGTCCGTCAGGTGCAGGTCGCGTCGCCGGATGTCGGCCGGGTTGTGCAGGGTGGCGAAGGTGACGACGCTGCCGTCGACCTCGACGGGTTCCAGCACGGCGCGGGGTGCGATGACTCCGGTCCTGCCCACCTTCCACTCCACACCGAGCAGCTTCGTACGGCGCTCCATGGGCGGGAGCTTGTAGGCGATGGCCCAGTGCGGGTAGCGGCTGCCGAAGCCGGCTGCGGCCTGCTCGTCCGCGTCGTCGGCCTTGATGACGACGCCGTCGATGCCGAACGGCAGCGCCGCGCGCATCGCTGCGATCTCGTCGACCCGCTGCTGCGCTTCGTCGAGTGTCGCGCAGACGTGCAGGCCGGCCGGTGTGGCGGCCGTCGTCCGCACTCCGGCGTCCTCGACCGCCCGAAGCACCTCGGCATGGGTCGCACCGACGGGCAGGAACGCCTGTCCGTCCAGGTCCACCGCGCCGTACGCCCAGAAGGTCATGGGCAGCCGGTAGGGCCGGTCCTTGGCACGCAGCGTGCCCGACGTCCCGTTGCGGGGATTGGAGAACACCTTGGCGCCGTGTGCCGTGCGCACCGCGTTGGCGGCCTCGAACTGCTCCTGGGTGAACAGGACTTCACCCCGCACCTCGAACGTCACCGGATGCGGGAGCTCGGCCGGCAGCCCGTCGATCGTGCCGATCACGTGGCTGACGTCCTCGCCGTGGCTGCCGTCGCCGCGCGTGATGATCTGCACCAGGCGGCCGGCACGGTAACGGGCGGCGACGGCGGCCCCGTCCAACTTCGGCTCGACCGTGAAGCCGCCGGTGGACGGGCGCCCCAGCCGCCGCTCCAGTGACACGCCCCAGGCGCTCAGTTCCTCGGGTGTGAACACATTGTCGAGCGACAGCAGGCGTGTGGTGTGCGCGACATCGCCGACGGGAGCCGCGCCCGCGCCGACCTTGTCCGTCGGCGATTCGGGCAGGACCTCCCCGGGATGGACCTTCTCCCAGTCCGCGACAGCGCGCAGGAGCCGGTCGTAGGCCGCGTCGTCCAGCGGGCTGTCGCCGTCGCCGTAGTAGGCCGCTGCGGCCTCCCGTGCGCGGCGCACGGCGTCCTGGTACTGGGCATGGCTGGACAGCGCCTCATCGGCGGGAAGAGTCGTCATACGGGAGATCCTTGCGCACGGGTCTGACATTGATACTCGTAGCGGGTTCCGGTGGTCGTGGCTCAGGGTCTGACTGACGTCCTGCTGGGCTGTCCTGCGACTGTTCTGTCCGGCTACCGGGACCCGTTCTCCATGGCTCCGGCCAGGTGGAACATGACCTGATAGGAGCTTGGCCAGAGGCCCCCTCAATGTCCTGTCTGACCCACCCGGCCGGCGTCACCTCCGGCCAGAAAGGCAGCCCACAGGATGACAGCGACGACCACGCCCGCCACCGAACTGGATGCGGTGTTCGGCGGAGTGGACTCCCACGCGGACACGATCCACGTCGCTGTCATCACCGACCGGGGCGGCCACATCGCCAACGCCGAGTTCCCGACCACGCAAGCCGGATACGCCGCGGCGATCGCGTTCCTGAACGCCCACGGCACCGTGACCGCCGTCGGGGTCGAGGGGACCTCCTCCTACGGCCTGGGGTTCACCCGTGCCGCACGCCAAGCGGGCCTGACCGTGGTCGAGGTCAACCGGCCCGACAAGGCAGAGCGGCGCCGGATCGGCAAGTCCGATCCCATCGACGCCTACGCAGCCGCCCGCGCCGCGCTGTCCGGCCGCGCCTCGGTCATTCCCAAGGACGATACCGTCAGCGGCATACGCGCCCTCCACAACGCCGCCCGGTCCGCCGTCAAGGCCCGCACCGCCACCCTGAACCCGATCGCGCACATCCTCATCACCGCCCCGGACGATATCCGCGTCAAGTACACCGCCCTGCGCGGCAAGACCCGGGTCGACGCCATCGCCCGGCTCCGCCCCACCGGCGACGGACCGCGCGTCGCCCTCCTGACCGCGCTGAAGACCCTCGCCCGCCGGGTCCAGGCCCTGACCACGGAACACGACACCCTCACCGCCGCCCTGGACACAGCCGCCACCGACAACAATCCCGGCCTGCGAGCGGCGTTAGGTGTCGGCCCCGACACCGCGGCCCCGCTCCTGGTCACCGCCGGCGGCAACCCCGACCGCCTGCGCACGGAGGCATCCTTCGCAGCGCTCTGCGGCGTCGCACCTGTCCCCGCCTCCAGCGGCAGGACCAACCGCCACCGTCTTTCCCGCGGCGGCGACCGCGGCGCGAACTCAGCCCTCTACCGCATCGCTCTCGTCCGCATGTCCAGCGACGCCCGCACCCGCGAATACGTCGCCCGGCAGACCGCCGCCGGACGCACGAAGAAGGAGATCATCCGCCCACTCAAGCGGGCGATCGCCCGGGAGATCTTCCGCTACCTCACCACACCGGTCACCGTCCCGGACATCTCCGACCTACGACCCGCACGCCAGGCCAAGAACATCACCCTCACCACCGTCGCCGAACACTTCGGTGTCTGGCCTGCGGTGATCTCCTGCATCGAGCGCGGCACACGCCGCGACGACGACCTCGCCAGCGCCTACCGGGACTGGCTCACCGCGGCCTGACCGCTCCAGCAGCGGATTCACTCATAGACGGTGGCGGCCGGAAGTGCTCTGGCCAGGAAGGTCCAGTCCCCTTCCTCGGGGAGCTGCTTCCCGAAGTTTCGATACCAGCCCGGCGAGTCATCCATCCACGCCGCGAGGGCCTCAAGGAAGTGGTCGAGGCTCTGGTTCTCCCACTCATGGCCCCGGCGGAGGTAGTCCTGGCGCAACTCTCGGATGGCTTCGTTGATCTCTAGGGGTTCTGGCTCGCTTTCCGTGATGCGTGCACGTTGAGTGACGGCTGACGCTCTGATCAGGCTCGGGGAAGTTGCCTGAAAATGACCGGGGCCGATCTTAGTGTGGTCGACAGTGCGGCGTCGTGGAAGAGACGTCGCCTCCCATTGAGGGCCTGTTGTTACCGTCCATCGCGGGCGTGTCGGTGCTGTCGCTGGACGTGAGTCATGAGGCGATACGCATCGATGTCTGCAGTACGGCGGGCGGGGCGGCATGCCCGGATTGTGGGAGCGAGTCGACCCGGGTGCACAGCTCTTACCTGCGGTTTCCTGCGGACGTTCCGAGTGGGGGACGTCTGGTGGTCCTCCAACTGCGAGTTCGGCGGTTCTTCTGTCCGGAGTCTTCGTGTGCTCGGCGGACGTTCGCTGAGCAGATGCCGGGGCTGACCCGGCGGCACAGCAGGTGGACGGAGCGGTTGCGGTCGACTCTCGCCGCGGTGGGGCTCGCCCTCGCTGGCCGGGCCGGCGCTCGGATGGCACGGGCCTTCGGGGTGCCCATCAGCCGCAGCGCGGTGTTGCGGCTGCTCGATGCATTGCCCGAACCCGAAGTCCCGGCCCCGCGGGTGGTTGGTGTTGATGAGTACGCCACACGCAAAGGACGGGTCTACGGCACGGTGCTCGTCGACGTCGAGACCCGTCGGCCGGTGGATCTGCTGCCTGACCGGGAAGCGTCCAGCCTGGCCGCATGGCTGGCGAAGCGACCCGGGATCGAGATCGTCTGCCGGGACCGCGCGCCGTTCTTCGCGGAAGGCGCCACAGCCGGGGCACCCCAGGCGACGCAGGTCGCCGACCGCTGGCATTTGTGGCACAACCTGGGGGAAGCTGCTGAGCGGGCTGTCGCCCGCCACCGCCCGTGCCTTCGCGTCCTGGTCCCCGATCGCGAGGTGAAGGCCGAACCACCGGCGCCGCCCGAGGAGAAGGTGGACTCTCCATGGCGGAGCGAGCGGTTCGCCAACCGAATGCGGGCCAGGCACGCCACGGTCCACGCACTGTTGGAAGCCGGCCACAGCCGCCGTTCCATCGGGCGTCAGCTCCAGATGACCCACCGCACCGTCAAGAGCCTCGCCGACGCGGCGAAGCCGGAAGACCTCTTTCGCGGCCAGTGGCAGCACAACAGGACCTCCGTCCTCGATGAGTACAAGCCCTACCTGGACGAACGTTGGGACGAGGGCTGCACCAACGCCTGGAAGCTCTGGGAGGAGATCGTTCCCTTGGGCTATCGAGGCAGTTATGGCCGGGTCAGCGCCTACCTGCGAGAGAAGCGCACGTCGCCGCGGCCGGTCACCGCGCAGCCGCCGGCACCCCGCGTGGTGACGAGGTGGATCCTCAGCCGACCCGAGACGCTGACCGAGATCGAACAGCTCCGGCTCAAGGCCGTTCTGGCCAACTGCCCTGAACTCGACGCCCTGACCGGTCACGTCCGGTCCTTCGCCCACATGCTCACCGAGCGTCAGGGAGAACGACTTCCGCAGTGGCTCGACGCCGTCCGCCAGGACGACCTTCCCAGCCTCCACACTCTCGCGGCGGGCATCGACCGAGACCGCAACGCAGTCATCGCCGGCCTGACCCTGCCCTGGAACTCCGGCGTCGTCGAAGGACACGTCAACCGGATCAAGATGCTCAAGCGCCAGATGTTCGGTCGCGCTGGCTTCGCACTGCTCCGCAAGCGGGTCCTCCTCGCCCCGTGACCGATGTCAGTGGATCCTGGAACCATGTCTTCGTCCGAGACAGCCATATCAGGAGCCATGATGGGAACGTGGGGAACCGGCCCGTTCGACAGCGACCTCGCCGCAGACTTCGTCGATGGACTTGAGGGGCTCACCCACCAGCAGGTCATTGATGTGCTGTGGCGGGCATTCCAGCGAGTAACCGACTCGGGAGAACGCGTCGATGGCGGAGACGGGGCCGAAGCCATTGCCGCTGGCGCCCTCGTCGCCAGCACCCTCCCGGACAGCCCCATCGTGATTGACCCGGACGACAGCCCCAGGAAACCGCTGCCCACACTGCCAGCCTCCCTTCGCGCGTCGGCGAGACTGGCACTGCATCGGGTTCTCCAGGGCGGATCAGAAATGGCAACCGGCTGGGTGGACAGCGCCGACGCCGACCAGTGGCGCCAGGAAGTGCGACAGATCCTCCAAGCACTCGAAACGCCCACCGATCACTAATCGTGACCGCTTCACGGAAGCCGTGCCAGAACCTCTCTAGGGACAGCGTTTGTCGGCAGGTTCGGGAGGCAGGGGGTAATCATCTGGACTGCGGATGTCGATGAGAAATGACGGCAGTGTCAGGTTCTCAAGGATGAGACGGTCTCTGTGGGCCATTAACGCAGCGGCGTTGACGACCTAGCTTTTACGGAAGGCGTCGATCACGCGGGCGTAGCTGTCGCCCCCGTGCCCGGCGGCCACCATCTGGCGCATCAACTCCAGGTGCAGTTCGGGCAGTCGGGGGTCGATGCCCCGGTCGGCCCCGGCGTGCAGCAGGTGGCCGATCGCGGCGACCTGCACGTCGATGGTGGCGTCGTGGCCGGGGTACTCGCCCGCGTCGATCTGCTCGGCGTACCCGGTCATGAACCAGGACACCGTCTTCAGCCAGCGGCAGGCGATCGTCGTGAAGTCCCTCGCCGCGACCCCGTCCGCGCCGGCCAGCGCGGTGGCGTGCAGCCAGCCGCCGAAGACGGCCCACATGAGGCCGAGCAGCCCGGAGTCGTACAGCGAGGCGAGCCCCGCGTCCGTCCCGAGGTCGACGGGGTCGCCGAGGACGGCCAGGGTGTCGCGGTGCGCGGCCAGGACCTCGGGGGCGCCGCTGTAGAGGAACATGTGGGCGCTGTCGCCGACGCCGGGCGGGGTCGTCATGATGCCGCCGTCGAGGTACGCGATCCCCTGCCCGGCCGCCCACTTCGCCTCCTCGCGCGCCTGCTCGGGCGAGCCTGAGGTGAGGTTGACCAGGGCCTTGCCGCGCAGCGACTCCCCTACGGGGCCGAGGAGTTCGCGTACGGCCGGGTAGTCGAGGACGCACACCAGGACTAGGTCGCTCGCGGCGACGGCCTCGGCGACCGTCTCCGCGCGGACCGCGCCCCGGGCGACGAGGGGCCCGGCCTTCTCGGGACTGCGGTTCCAGACGGTCGTGGTGTGCCCGGCGTCCAGGAGGGCACCGGCGAGCGCCGCGCCCATCTGTCCCAGACCGATGACGGTGACGTTCTGTGCGTTCATGAGTGACAAATCCCTGTCTGTGGCGGTCCTTGAACAAGATCCACACTTGCAGGAGCGGAAGGGGCGTGACAGTGGCAGGACTGACCATGTACGCAAAATTCCTGCCACGGGGCCGGGTTAGGATCGGTGAATGAGCGCAGGTGTCGTCGCCGTGGCCGTCGTCCCCGACCCTCGCTCGGGGGTCTCCCTCTGGGAGCTGTTTGAACTCTCCATCGCCTGCACGGTGTTCGGCATCCCGCAGCCCGACCTGGCCGACCCCTGGTACGAGCTGAGGCTCTGCGGCAACGCCCCGGCCGGGGCAATCTCCCTGCGGACGGAGTACGGCCTGGACGCGCTCGTGGGCGCCGACACGGTCATCGTGCCGTCCGTGCCCGACGCGGTCGTCGAGGACGGCCAGGAGGTCCCGGCCGATCTGGTAGCGGCCCTGCGCGAAGCCGCCGCCTCTGGGGCCCGGATGGTCTCCCTGTGCACCGGCGCCTTCGCGCTCGCCGCGGCCGGGCTCCTCGACGGCCGCCGGGCCACCGCGCACTGGAGTCACACCGCCCAGCTGGCGGCCCGCCACCCCGAGGTGGTCGTCGACGACTCGGTCCTCTACACCGACGAGGGCGGGGTCCTCACCAGCGCCGGGGCCACCGCCGCGCTCGACCTGTGCCTGCACCTGGTCCGCCGCGACCTGGGGGCCTCGGCCGCCAACCAGCTGGCGCGGCGCCTCGTCGTGCAGGCCCACCGCTCGGGCGGCCAGGCCCAGTTCATCGAGGCGCCGGTGCCCCGCGACGACGACGCGGGCCTGGCTCCCGTACTCCAGTGGGCGGCCGAGCGGCTGCACGAGCCGCTCACCGTCGACGACCTGGCGCGCCGGGCCGGGCTGAGCCCGCGCACCTTCTACCGGCGGCTGCGGGAGGCGACCGGCACGACGCCGCTGCAGTGGCTGTTGCAGCAGCGCATCGGCCGGGCACAGAGCCTGCTGGAGTCGACCGACCTGCCGGTGGAGCAGATCGGCGACCGCAGCGGCCTGGGCACAGCGGCGAACCTGCGCCACCACTTCACCCGGACGGTGGGGGTCTCCCCCACCGACTACCGCAAGTCGTTCAGGCCCCCGGGGCTACCTTCGTAATAGCGAGCTGGGGCTTGTACGCACGGAAGAGTGCGTGCAGGGGAAAGACCCAGAACCGCGGCCGGTCAGTGCGTGAGCAACTCGACGCCGGGGAGCGATGCCGATCGCCTCTGCACCAACGTCGTTGAGACCTTCGTAGACGACGACCGTTCCGCATCGACGGCACACCATCACGCGGATCTTCCACCGGCTGGTCGAAGAACACGGCGCCGACGTCTCCTACGGGATAGTCGGCAGCTTCTTGCACGGCCCCGGCCAAGCCGAGTCCAACGCTTTCCGAACCGTCCGCCACGTCACGCCGTGCGTGCGTTCATGTTCCCGCATCGACATGCCGTCGCGATGGTCACGCCGGATCGCCGCGTACAGCTCGACCTTCGACATCTGCGGCATGACCAGCACCTTTCACCAGGAGCACCTCGATGCTGCCCTGGCAAGAACCCTGGTGCCTCCCGAACTCGTCGACATCACCCATCCGTGGAAATGGGCACCTCCCAAACTCATCGACAAGCGACGTCACTACTGCTCGATAAAGCCACTCGGACGAAGGCGACCAGCTCATCGCGGCTGCGGACCTCGCCGTCGGGAGTAAGTAACATGGGGTGAAGGTACCTCGCTCCTGCGAGCGCATCCCGACCCTTGACGATCAATAGGAGCATCAGTCAGGGGCGCGGCGGCGCTGCTGCTGAAGGCACGCGCCAGCCGGGCCGAACCCACGGCGTCCGGGGCGGCGGAGCGCAGTCGGTCCCGGACGGTCAGAGCGAGCGCCCGGCTCGGCGGGCATGTTGCGGATACGGGTGGAGATCACCGGCCGGTCCGCATCACTCGTCCCCGGTCTTCTTCAGTGCGGTGATGACCCGGCGATGCCGGCGTGCGATGCCGACGACGGCGACTGCCCCACCCAGCAGACAAGCCAACGGAACACCCCAGGCTGCGGCCACGAACAGGATCCCCAGTGACTCCATGACCCTCCCTCCTGGCGAGAGCGTACCCAGCCAGGTGTTTCGGAGACGTGCTCAGGGGGTGCGCGCGTCCGCCACGGGGAGGCGCAAGCCCTTACAGAGCCCAGACATGAAGGGCATTCTCGGTCGCGGAGACGGTGTACCAGGTGCCGTCTCCGAGGGCACTTGGCATGCCGGAGACATCGCGGGGACAGACGACTTCACCCTGTAGCCGCAGGCGGGTGGTGTCGACGAGCCAGTGCCGGCCCGGGCCGAATTCCTCGTCGCTCTCGACGGTTCCGACGAGGGCGGTGGCCTCGTCGATGAAGCCCCCCTCGCAGTCGAAGAAGACCTCGGCCCCGTCGTCCTCAGGCTCTGCTCCGGGGTGCGGGGGAAGAACGGTCGCACCCAGCTCCACCTCCACCGAGTAATCGGTGACGCGATGAACGGCCAGCGTGTCCTGGTCGTGGGTCACGGTGAGCAGGCGGTTGCCGGACGGGCTGACCGCCACCAGGACACGGTCCTCGTCGTCGAAGCGGTCGACGACGAGAGTGCGGCCGTCCCAACGTCCCCACCTCAACGGGGCGCCGTCCTGGCCTTCGCCGATGGTCAGGCCCATCTGGTGCGGTGAGGGGGTGCGGAACATGCACTGACCCTCCCGCTGCCGTTCCTGTATCGGCACCTGCGAGGACTGTGCCGTCCGCGGCGTTGACGACCAACCACTCCTCCGACCCGTCCCCGTTGCCGGAGTGGTCCCGGGCCAGAGGGCCACGGACATGGACCCACACGAGCGCACCGTCCGCGGAGACGCCGGCCGAGCCGCTGTTCGCGTACCGGTGGCAGTGGTCGTTCTCGTACTCCTCGAAAGCGGCGTGCCCGTCGCAGCCCGCCCAGCAGCGGTGCCGTAGTTCCCACTGGACGATCCCCGAACGGTCCACAGCCAGCACGGCGTGCACTCCGGTGAAGACCGCGAGGTCGCCGTGGGGCGACACCGCGCATCGACCGAACCCGCGGGGCCAGGGCGCCGGAAAGCGGAACCGCGCAGGCGTCGACAGGGGCGCCTCAACGAGTCCGAGGTCCTCCACCATGACGTCCGTGTCGCTGCGTTGGACAAGGAGCCGTGTGGTGGGCCAGGACTCCAGGTACGGGGCGCCGTCGGCGCCCGAGTATGCGCGTGGGGCGGCGAGTGAGGCGACAAGGCGGGCGAGCCGGGGCACAGGTCCTCCAGAGCCAGGGAATACCGGTCGGCACCCTGCGACGCCCCACCGACAACGCGTCCCAGGGGCACCGGGCCCGCAGGTGATTGCGGATTCGTCTCTCCGACGTGGCCGACGCGTGGACGTGGACGCGTCCGGGCGCCCCTGATTCACCGCGGTGGCGGTTCCGAACTCCCCGGGTGGTAGAGGGCGGTGGCGCGCGCCAGATCGACGCGGCCTTCCTCATCGATGTCCAGGAAGTAGTCCACCTGCCACGATTGGGTGGTGCGTGCCTGACGACCGGTCGTGGCGACCCACGGCGGGTAGACGCGGAATCCTCGCTTCCCGGCGGATCGGGCCCCGGACACGATCCCGCGCTCGCACAGCACCGGGCCCGGGAAGACGAACTGCCCGAAACGGCCGCTGTCACGGCTGCTGACCACCACGAGGTCGACGCCGTCATCGACATCGAAGGGCCGGATCGGCCCTTCCTCGGACCGCTGCCACAGGGTGACGAACTGGCCGACCTTCGTCGGGGTGGTCTTGCCCACCCGGAATCTGACCGAGCGCCCATCGAGCGTGAACGCGTGGGCCGCGTACTCGGCGCTCTCCGGTTCGGGCTCCAACTGCGCGCAGTCGAAGCCGACCGGGTCGTACACGCAGGACTTCGCCGCCAGGAGGTCCCTGTGCACCCGTGCCCACGTCTGATTCGTCGCCATCGTCTCATCCTGCCGCACGCTGCCGGGCTGATCCCGGTCGGGCGGGCGGCAGACAACCCGGTCGCGCAAGGACCCCGTCGGCCGCTTCCACCTGGCGCTCGCCACGCCGAAGCGCGCCGCGCCCGGCCGGTGCGGAGTCGCTGCCGGTGCGGTGTCGCTGCGGGTGCGGTGCCGTGAACGCGACGGCCGGCGCCACCGTTTGCGGTGGCGCCGGCCCATGCCGACGGCCCAGGGTGGGGGTGTCAGGCCGCCTTGAGCCGCGCGGCCGTGTTCACCACGCGCTCGGCCTGGTGGCGGGCGGCGGCTCGGGTGGTGTCGTCCACGGGGTTGGTGCCCTGTCCGTCGACGTGCGAGGTGCCGTAGGGGTTTCCGTCCGCGAACTTGACCGGGTCGGTGAAGCCGGGGGCGACCACGATGCCACCGAAGTGGTGCACGCTCGTGTAGAGCGCCTGCAGCGTCGTCTCCTGACCGGCGTGCGGGGTCGCGGACGAGGTGAAGCCGCTGTAGACCTTGTCGGCCAGCTTCCCCTGCGCCCACAGCCCTCCGAGGGTGTCGATGAACTGCTTGAGCTGCGAGGAGATGTTGCCGAAGCGGGTGGCGGATCCGAACAGTACGGCGTCGGCCCACTCGATGTCCTCGGGGGTCGCCTCCGGGACGTCCGCGGTCGCGGCAGCGTTGGCAGCCCATGCGGGGTTGGCCTCGACGGCCGCCCGGGGGGCGAGCTCGGCCGCCTTCAGCAGACGGACCTCGGCGCCTGCCTTCACAGCGGCGTCGCGGAGTTCCTCGGCGATCTCGGCGATGGTGCCGGTGGAGGAGTAGTAGACGATCGAAAGCTTGACGGGAGTGGCCACAGCGGGTCTCCGTTCCTTGTCGGGATGGTGCGGGGGTTGCCGAACCGGCCACTAGACGACCGGTCCACTATTCGACGGTAGACGACCGGCCCGAATGTCGTCAAAGGACCAAGGTCACGACTGCCGCCCTGCGAGGGGGAGCCGCGGGCCGGCGCGCTCAGGCGACGACGACAGCCCCGCCCGGATCGTTGGGATGGGGCTCCAGAGCCGTGATCACCGAGGTCATCCACGGCCAAAGCGGCAGCGTGCCGAGGACCCGCCCTCGCAGTTCGGCTTCGTCGGCGGCCCGCCACACACCCACACTGCGCAGCTCGCCGACCGGCCGCCACAACCTGACGAGATGCCCGGCCGCGGCCAGCTCCCCGGCCCGCACCGCCTCCGCGGCACGGCGGCGGGCGACCTCAGCCGGGCCGGTGCCCTCCGGAACGGTGGTCGTGAGCTCCACCAGGAACTCCTTCATGGCTTTCTCCCACTCTCTGCCGGCCGTCCGTACACAGGGGCGCGGCCTGCGGGTCCGCAGGCTGCACGCCCGAGGACGGCACTGGTTGAAATAATTCGACCGGTCGTCTACTTTGCCATAGGCGACCGGTCGGTTAGCAATCCGCCGGGTCCGACTCCCAGAGAGAAGAGCACCATGAGCACTCAGATCCAGAAGGTCGCGGTCGTCACCGGCGCTTCGCAGGGCATCGGGGCCGGGCTTGTCGCCGGCTACCGCGAGCTCGGCTACGGCGTCGTCGCCACGTCCAGGAGCATCGCCGCCTCGGACGATCCCGAGGTCGTCACCGTCCAGGGCGACATCGCCGATCGCGCGACCGCGGAGCGGGTCATCACCGCCGCCGTCGAACGGTTCGGCCGCGTCGACACCCTGGTCAACAACGCGGGGATCTTCATCGCGAAGCCCTTCACCGAGTACACCGAGGACGACTACGACGCGGTGCTCGGTGTGAACCTGAACGGCTTCTTCCGGATCACCCAGCTCGCGGTGGAGCGCATGCTCGAACAGGGCGGCGGTCATGTCGTGCAGATCACGAGCACGCTCGCCGACCAGGCCACCTCGGACGTGACCTCCGTACTCGCCTCCCTGACCAAGGGCGGTCTCCAGTCCGCCACCAAGGCGCTGGCCATCGAGTACGCCCGACGCGGAATCCGGAGCAACGCGGTGTCGCTGGGCACCATCAAGACGCCCATGCACCCCGAGGAGCATCACGGGACGCTCGCGGCTCTGCATCCGGTCGGCCGCATGGGCGAGGTGAGCGACATCGTGGACGCCGTGGTCTATCTCGAGAACGCACCGTTCGTCACCGGCGAGATCCTCCATGTCGACGGTGGCCAGAGCGCCGGCCACTGAGCGAGGGCTCCGCGGCGGCGCGTCGGCCGGCCGTGCCCCGTGCGGCCCGAGGCCGCGCGGACGAGGCGGCACCCACGACCGTCCGAGCGGACCGCCGGGTCCGTCCCGGACCGAGCCCGTCCGGACTCACGAGGGACCCGGTCTCACGAGGAAGACGAATCTCCATGGCTTCACCGCTCCGCGCTCTCGGCGTGGACAACCCGGTACTGGCCGCGCCGATGGCCGGTGGTCCGAGCACCCCCATGCTGGTCGTGGCGGCGGCCAGGACGGGCTCGCTGGGGTTCCTCGCCGGGGGATACAAGACCGCCGACGCACTGGCCGAGCAGATCAGCGAGGTCCGGAGCCACGGAGTCGCCTTCGGGGTCAACCTCTTCGCGCCGAACCCCCTGCCGGTCGACCCGCAGGACTTCCGGCGCTATGCCGCCGCGATCGCCCCGGACGCCCGGGCCTTCGGAATCGACACCGGGACAGCGAACATCGTCGAGGACGACGACCACTGGACCGACAAGATCGATCTGCTGCTTGCCGCGCCGGTCCCGGTCGTGAGCTTCACCTTCGGCGTCCCGGAGCCCGCGGTCGTCGCCTCGCTGCGCGCCGCCGGCACCCTGGTCGTCCAGACGGTGACCTCCCCCGCGGAGGCCCTCCTGGCCGCTGAGGCGGGCGCCGACGTGCTGGCCGTACAGGCGTCGGCAGCCGGTGGGCACTCCGGCACGTTCACCCCGGAGCGCGTCCCGGCCCCGGTCCCGCTGACCGAGCTGCTGAGGCGGGTACGGGCGACGGTTTCGCTGCCGCTCGTCGCCGCGGGTGGACTCGCCGGCCCGGGCGACGTGGCCGGGGCCCTGCGCGCGGGGGCGGAGGCGGTGATGGCCGGCACGGCGCTCCTGCGCGCGGACGAAGCCGGCACGTCACTCCCCCACAGGACTGCCCTGGCCGACCCGGGACGCCGCCGGACCGTGGTGACCAGGGCGTTCACCGGCCGGCCCGCACGGGCTCTGGCCAACCGGTTCACGGACCGGCACAGCGGGCACGCCCCCTCCGGGTATCCCGCTCTGCACCATCTGACGCGGCCGATGCGCCAGGCCGCCGCGTCGGCCGACGAACCCGAACTGATCCATCTGTGGGCCGGGACCGGATACCGCGACGCCACGGCCGAGCCCGCCGCCCGGATCCTGACGAGGCTCGCCTCCCAGGTCTGAACGCCCGTCGGCGGCCGTGGCACGTACCTCGAGGGCCCGGTGCCCCGGATACCCGGGACACCGGGTCCCGGGATCCACGGTTCGCATTCCGCCGGCCGGACCGTGGCGCTCCCACCGCCGCGGCGTCCCACCGCCGCCGTCGGCAGGCGACTCGGGCCGCCACCGCCCGTCACCCGGGCCGCTGCCACCGTGCGGACGCCGACCGCCGCGCCGCTGCCCGCTCACGCCTCGGCCGCGGCCTCCGGGGCCGTCCGGGCGCCCAGCAGCGCCAGGCAGTTGGCCCACAGGACGCTCAGCCGCGACGTGTTGTTGTAGAGCTTCGCGAACAGCACCTGCCCCTCGAGCTGAGCGACGACCGACCGCGCCGCCTCGTGGGTGTCGGCCACGGTGACCTCGCCACGCTCACGCGCCTCCGCGACGACCGACTCCACCATGGCGACCTGGGCGTCGAAGATCTCCTGCAGGCGCCGGCGGATCGCCTCGGTCTGATTGCTCAGCTCGAGCGTGAGGTTGCCGAACAGGCAGCCCGACACCGTGCCACAGCTCTGCTGCCCCGCGCGCTGGCTCGCCTCGGTCTCCTCGAAGAGCTGCCGGAGCCGCTGCAGCGGCTCGCCCTCACCGCCCAGGACACGGGTCCACTCGCGACGCTGCCCGGCCCAGTGCTCGTCGAGCACGGTCAGCGCCAGCGCCTCCTTGGACTCGAAGAAGTAGTAGAAGCTCCCCTTGGGCACCCCGGCCGTCTTGCAGATCTCGGCCACGCCGAGCGCCGAGTAGCCCCGCAGTTCGATGAGTGACTGCGCGGCGCTGATGATCTTCTCTCTCGCGTCACTGGTGCGTCCCATGCTTGCGAGTATACGACCGCTCGACTAGTTTGTAATAGACCGGTCGGCTAGTTGTTCGGGAAGCCGTCCGTCACCCTTCGCGACGCCACGGAGGAGCCCCGCCCCCCACAGGAACGCGAGGCCCGGCCGAGGCGGCACGCACAGAGGAGCACCTGAGCGATGAACCATCCGATGCCCGAGGTCCTGCGGCGATGGAAGGCCGCCTTCGACGGCCACCGGCCCGATGACATGGCCGATCTGTTCACGGCCGACGCCCTCTTCCAGGGCTTCGGGCCCACCGTCCTCACGGGGCGGGACGCCGTGCGGGACTACTACGAAGCCGTACCGGCCGGCCGGACGGCCCAGACGACGGTCCTGCACACCTACACGCTCGGCGAGCAGGTCGCCGGGGGCTTCGCGGACGTCACCTTCGGCGACGCGGACGGCTGGGAGGCCCGTGTGCATCTGTCGCTGGTCCTGCGCCACGACGAGGGCCGCTGGAGGATCCGGCAGTACCACGTCTCCCGCGTCGACACCGCGCGGTAGCGGCGCACACCGCGGAGCGGAGGCGGCGGCGGCAGCAGCACCGAGCCTCAGCGGACCGGTGACGGGCCGCACTCGCACACGGGCGCGGGCCTGTCGGCCGTACGGTCCACTGTGCTGTCGGGCGGCGGTGCCGGACACGGCCGGGGTCGATCCGGTGCAGCGCGATCCCCGCCAGGACCACCCCTGACGCGAGCAGCGGTCCGTGCACCGGAGCCATGCCGGGCACCACCACGACTGCCGCGCCGAGCAGGAACGGCCAGGCCCGCCCCCTCCGGTAGTCGCGCGGCGGACGGGGCCGACCGGCGGCAAGGGCTCGCGCGAAGCGGGGGTCGTCGTGGAGGAGGTCGGCCTCCGGTTCCGCGATCCTCTCGTCGTCCGTGTACGACATGCCCTCACCCTCACCGTGCCGGCCCCGCCGAACCTCCGCACCCGTCCGGCCATCGCCCGGCGGACCCGTACGAGACCGCCGGACGACGAGACGGGCACGACCCGGGCCGGCCGGGCAGGCTGTGCCGAGACGTATCCACCGGCACCGGCTCCGTTCGCGCCGCGGCTGTGACGCACGCCTGCGGCCCGACGCGGCACCGGCGCGGATGCCGGACGGAGCCGTGGGAAAGGTTCCTTCGCCACACCCTCGCCCGCGGCACGCTCGGTGCGCCATGGGTGTCAGCACCCATGTTCGGCCCGGGCGCCGCGCGCGGCGGACGCTCGACGGGCAGGACGGCCGACGGGGGCGTGAACGCCGGGGCCCGCGACCCACCGCCGCGGGCCCGGGTACGGAAGCGACCACCGCCTCCCCGCAGAACCGGGCGTCGAACGGCCCGGCCCTGCGGGAGGGGCGCCGCCGGTGAGGGCGGCTCAGCGATGACGGCTCATCCGGCGGAGCGGCTCAGACGTGCGAACGAACGGCACGAAGGGCGAACGACGGTGAGCGCGACTCGACCGCGGGCCCGACTCTACGGCGACCCCGACACCGCCACGCGGTGAGGGCGGCTCACCCGTGGGACGGGCTCACGCCTGCTTCCATATCTCCTCCACCCACTCGGGGTGGTCTATGAACGGGTTCCGGTTGTGCTGGAACTTCTCGAAGATGATCTGATTGCGGTTCTTCTCGAAGTCGTCCGGCGGGTCCTGCTCGCTCCACTGCTTCAGCACGGACAGCCGGCCGATGCGGGGCGCCGAACCGTTGTCGACGCTGTCGTTGGGTTCGAGGTCGGCGAAACCGTCGCCACCGTCGTAGCGGACGGCCATGTAGAGGATCATCCGGGCGACATCGCCCTTGACCTCGTCGCGCGGCTCGAACGAGTCGCTGTCGGTGCGATTGCCGGGAGCCTCCGCGATCTCCTCGCCACCGGCGTCGAAGTCCTTGTTCCCGCGCGCACTGTTGACGGTCACATCGGTGGGACGCAGATGGTGGATGTCGGTGCCGGGACCGACATCGGTGCCGAAGTCGCCGTGGGACTTGGCCCAGACGTGCTCCCGGTTCCAGTCGTCGTCGCCGGTGCCGTTGCCGTCCTTGCTCTGCGAGCGGCCGGTGTAGAGCAGGATCACGTTCGACGGGTTCTCCGGGTCCTCGTCCGTGGCCTTCAGCGCGTCCCAGACCTGGTCGTACGTCAGCTTCGTCTGGTCGCTGACGATGGCGTGGAGGGCCTTCTTCAGCTCCGGGCCGGTCTTGCCCAACGCGTCCTTGTAGTACGTGTCGTCGTACGCGCCCACCGCGCCGGCGGACCGGGCGGGGGTGGAGGCGGGGGGTGCCTGCGTGGCCATCGCGGCGGCGGGGGCGGCGATACCGGTGACGGCCGCGGCGACGACGGCCATGTGCCACGGTTTCCGGCGCTTGAGGCGGTGGGTGGACATGTGTGGGGGGTGTCCTCTCCCTGTTCGGGCGACCGGCGGCGCACTCTCGTACACGCCGACGCAAAGCAACAGTTGTTCGAACAGGGAGCTTTCCATGCGAACGGCGTCACCGCGTGGACGGGCTGCGCCCATCGTGTGCCGACACCGTGAACACCGGGGAAGCCGCGGCTGCCTACCCATCCCCCGGGGTGTGAATCCTGTGTTGTGACCGTGGGCAACAGCACCGGCCAGAGAGGGCGTTGGTCCGACAACGCCCTTGATGCTCGTCCGTCTGTTCCACATAATCGCTAGGCGCTCTGCGAACTCATCCCCCACTGGGTTCGGACGCACCACTGTGTGCTGCCGTGAACGAGACGGCCGTACGCGGGTGCTCCGTCGTGCCGTCCTCGGTACGACGCGCCGATTCTCGTGGGCCGGGCTCGGGGACGCGTATCCCCCCACGAGAGGAAGTCTGTTGACGAACTACCTCAAGCACCTCAGGCGCACCGCCGCGGCCGGCGCGGTCGCCCTCGCCGCCTTCAGCCTCCAGCCGGGCTCGGCCCATGCCGCCACCGAACCGACCCCACGCGGTGAGGTGGGCACGACCGTCGTCGGCGGCACCAAGGCCGAGCAGGGCGAGTTCCCCTTCATGGTACGGCTGTCCATGGGCTGCGGCGGCTCGCTGTACACCAAGGACATCGTGCTGACGGCCGCCCACTGCGTGGACGGCAGCGGCCCCGACACCGGCATCACGGCCACGGCCGGGGTGGTCGACCTTCAGGCCCCCGACGCGGTCAGTGTGAAGTCCACGGAGGTCCTGCAGGCGCCCGGCTACGACGGCAAGGGCAAGGACTGGGCGCTCATCAAGCTCGAGAAGCCCATCGACCTGCCGACCCTGCCGATCGCGGCGGACGACAAGCTCAACAACGGCGAGTTCGACATCGCCGGCTGGGGTGCGGACAAGGAGGGCGGCAGCCAGCAGCAGTACCTGCTGAAGGCCAAGGTGCCGTTCATCGACGACGCCACCTGCCAGAGCGCGTACGGCGACGGACTGACCCCGGGCGAGGAGCTCTGCGCCGGTCTCCTCGACACCGGCGGTGTCGACACCTGCCAGGGCGACTCCGGCGGCCCCATGTTCCGCCAGGACGACGCCGGAGCATGGACACAGGTCGGCATCGTCAGCTGGGGCGAGGGGTGCGCCCGTCCGGGCAAGCCCGGTGTGTACACCGAGGTGAGCGCCTTCGCGGCCGACATCCAGAAGGCCGCGGAGGGTCTGGGCGGCTGACCGGGCGGGCCGGGCGGCCGGCGTCGTGACCGGCCTGCCCCGCCCTCTCTGCCCGTGGGCGCCGCTGCCGAGCCGTAACGCGCTCGGCGGCGGTGCCCCACGGCTGCCGAGGCGGTCCGGGCACCTCGGACGGTGCGGGGACCACCCGGCAGAGCCGGGGCGCGCTCCCCCGGAGCCCAGAGCCGAGCACGTCAACCCCCCTGCGGGAGGGGCGTGTCCGTCCAGCCCAGCGGGTACGTCGCGCTGTCCGCGGCCGGTACGGACGGTTCGCCTCCCGCTTCGTTGAAGGCGTTGAGCGCGTCGATCAGGGCGGCGCGCCGAGCGGGGGCCATCCGCGTCACGATCGCCTCGATCTCCCGCCGCCGGCGGCTCGTGACGTCCTCGACGAGGGCGCGGCCTTCGTGCGTGAGCCGCAGTACCGTCTCGCGCCGGTCGGCCGGATTGGCCTGACGGTCCGCGAGGCCGGCCGCGATCAGCCGGTCGATCATGCGCATCGCCGTCGAGGGGTTGACGCCGAGGCGTTCGGCGAGCACGACGAGCTTGGCCGGTCCGTGCAGGGACAGCATCACCAGCAGCCGCATCTGGGGCAGTGTCACCCGGTCCTCGACGGCCGCCAGCGAACGCGCGGAGACGGCGACGAGCAGCCTGGACGCGGTCAGCACGGCGCGCGTCACCGCCTCGACGTCGTCGATGTGCTCCCCGGACTCCCCCTTGTCGGCCATACCCCCATTTCTACCCTGCCCCCTCCCTCCGCCGTCCCGCACCCCTGCCACGACGGTCCGGCGGCCGTCCGGCACTCCCACGGTCTCCCGCCGTACGCCGGAAGTCTCCCCGTTCCGTGGCGCCGGCCGGAAATCCCGGCGAACGGTGAACACGGCGGAGTTCGCGTCCGTACTGCTGGCTGCGTGCCGTGCCAGCCGCCCACAACAGCTCCCGGCGACACCAACGAGCCAGAACACCATGCCGAACCGGGAGGCATCATGAGTCCGAACCGACGTGCAGCCGAGTCCGGGGTCCCCCTGCGGACCCTCTGCGTCATCGCGGCCGTGTGCGCCGTCATCGCCACCGTGCTGATCGTGACCCGTGGAGGTGACGATGAGGCCTCGGCCGCGCAGACACCCGCCGGGATCGCCGCGGGCGGCTACGGCCAGAGCGCGGGGGCCGGTTACGGGCATTCGTCCGGCACCGGCCATGCGACCGGCGCGGAGGACGACGGCGCTGCGGCAGACGCGGGGAGCGTCCCGGCGGGGCCGCAGCCGGTGACCGAGGTGGACAAGACGTTCCTCGTCAAGGTGCGGCAGGCGGGGCTGTGGGAGATCCCGGCGGGCCGGCTGGCCCAGACGAACGCCTCCAGCGAGGCCGTCAAGCGGGCCGGTCTGCACCTGCTGGACGGGCACAGCAAGCTCGACCAGCTGGTGCGTGAGGACGCGAGGATCCTCGGAGTGCCGCTTCCGGAGGAGGCGACTCAGGAACAGCAGGACTGGGTACGGCAGTTGGAGGGAGCCCGGGGCGCCGAGTTCGATCGCCTCTTCGCCAACGTCCTGCGCGCCTCGCACGGGAAGATCTTCGCCACCATCGCCGAGGTGCGCGCGGCCACGCAGAACGACCTGATCCGCCGTCACGCGCGGCAGGCCAACCAGACGGTCCTGGATCACATGGAGGTCCTGGAGGACACCGGCCTGGTCGACGGCGCCACGCTCGCGGACGTCGAGAAGTCCGTCGCCCCACGCCAGTGAGGGTGCACTCGAAGTACGGGCGGCACACGGGTGGAACCCGGCCCTCCAGCGGGTCCGCCCGCCCCTGGCACTCTGGTTTGCACTGTGCAATGATTCGGGCGAGGAGGGCCCGGCGACGGGCCGGTCCACGTCTGGGAGCTGCGACGCTGGCACGGTGCGCGGCTGACCACGGCATCCGGCGCGTCGGCGGAAGCCCTCCTCGCCGGGTCCGCCCTCCTCGCCGGGTCTAACGGTGTTCGGGGTTCGGGGAGTCGAAGCGGCACCCCGCGTCCCACTCCGTGCGCTGGTTGCCGTGGGCGGGGATACCGCCCGCCCTTTTCAGCATCGCGGCCATGTGCAGCAGATTCCACGTCATGAACGTGGTGTTGCGATGGGTGAACTCGTTCTCGGGACCGCCCGAGCCGGGGTCGAGATAGGAGGGGCCGGGGCCCGCCTCGCCGATCCATCCGGCGTCGGCTTGCGGCGGGATGGTGTAGCCGAGGTGCTGGAGGCTGTAGAGCACGTTCATGGCGCAGTGCTTGACCCCGTCCTCGTTGCCGGTGATCAGACAGCCGCCGACGCGCCCGTAATAGGCGTACTGTCCTTGGTCGTTGAGCAGGCTGGAGCACGCGTACAGCCTCTCGATCACCCGCTTCATGACGGAGCTGTTGTCGCCGAGCCAGATGGGGCCTGCGAGCACGAGGATGTCGGACGCCATGACCCGCTCGTAGAGCGCCGGCCAGGCGTCGGTCTCCCAGCCGTGTTCGGTCATGTCCGGCCACACCCCGGTGGCGATGTCGAGGTCGACGGCGCGTACGACGTCGGCGCGGACGCCCTGGCGCTCCATCAGGGCGCGGCTCCTGTCGATCAGACCTTGGGTGTTGCTGGTCTCGGGTGAGCGTTTCAGGGTGCAGTTGACGAAGAGGGCGCGCAGGTCGTCGTAGCGAGCGGGCGGCGCGGCGGAGCCGGACGGCTGAGTGGTCACGAGGGTCCTCCTGTGGGTCCTCCGCGGTGGCGTTCACCGGGTGAGGCGCGTCCATCGTGCGGTCGGGGCCCGGGCCCCGACCGCCGCGGCGCAACGGCCCGTCCACGATCACTCAGACAGCGGACGGGCACCCGGTCCCCGGGCCCGGCCGGGGCCCGTGACCGTGCGGGGCTCCGACTGCCCCGGGCCTTTGACCGTGCGAGGACCGTGGACGGCGCGCTCAGTCGATGGACGCGGTCCAGCGGGGACCCGTCTCGGACCATGCCCTGTCCCACGCCGCGAGGTTGCGCCGCTGCAGCGTGAGGCCGGCCAGTCGGTACGCGGTGGCGCCGGACGCGACGACGATGATCCCGGCGAGCGCGGCCCAGCCCATGCTGTGGCTGCGGATGCGGCCGGGGGCGAGCGGCGGGTCCGCGAGGGTGCCGTCGGCGTCGGTCCAGATCTGGACGGTGCTGTGCGCGGGCAGGCCGGGTGCGACATCGGTCTCCGCGGTGCGTGGGTTCCCCTCGGGATCGGTGAAGCGCACCTGGGCCGGGTACAGGGTCTCTCTCGCCTCCGCGGATCCCGGTTCCGGGTGACGCGGTACGTCGTGCACGAGGACGGCGGGGATGTGGTGGCGTACCCGCGCCTGCTCGTGGGCGATCCGTTCGTAGTGGCGGTGGGCGGTTCCACCGGCCGCACGCATCGCGGCGGGGGCGGTCGCGACGACGGCCAGCACCAGGCAGAGGCCGATCCAGCCCTGCAATAGGTCCGTGGTGCGGCGCAGGGGGTTGCGCCGCCATCGCCACAGCGGCAGGCGCCGGCCCGCGGGGGGCGGCTGGGCCTGGGGGATGCTGCCGGCCACGGGCCTCTCCTTCCGATCTCTCCTTCCGCGCGCACGGCTCATGGCTTGGGGACTCGGGCTCGGGCTCCCGGCACGGGAGGGCCGGGAGCCCGGGTACCGAGGCGCCGGGACACGCGGTTCTCTCCGGACGCACGGGAGACGCGACGCCGGGGCACGGCGGCTCCGGGACGCCGGGCACTGGGGTTCCGCGACGCCGGAAGCGTGCGGAACCCCGCCGATGTCGCCGGTCGCGGTGCCGGCCGCACGGGCGGGCCCCCGGTCAGTGGTGAAGGTGCGGGACCGGTTGCCTGCCGCTGAACGCCGGGTGGGTGTGCGCGGCCTCGAGGAGCCTGGCGGCGCCGCGCACGGCGGCGGTGTGCGGCGCGGGCACGGCGCGGACGGGGGCGTGCAGCTGCCCCGTGAGCCGGTGGACGATCTCCGGGCGCAGCGCTCCTCCGCCGGCGAGGAGCAGACCTCCCTGGATCGCGTCGAGGGTGAGTGACGTCCGGTCCTGTCGCAGCATCGCCGTGATCATGTCGGCGACCGCGCCGGTGATCCCGTCGGCCGTGGTGGTGTCGTCCAGATCGCGGGTACCGAGGGCGGTGCGGCGCGCGTCGAGGACGGCCCCGTCCGACAGGAGCACCACTTCGGTGACGTGGGCGCCGATGTCCACGACCATCTGGGGCCGGCAGAGGTCCGCGCCGGCGGCGAGCGCGACGGCCCGCGCGGTGGGAACGGTCAGCACGGTGCGCGGCCGCAGCACCTGCACCGCCGTCAGGGCCTCCGCGCGGAAGGCGACACCGTCCAGTACGGGTGCGGTCACGACGACCAGCGGGCGGCCGAGGCGCGGGAGGCGATTGCCGAGCAGGCGTTCGAGCATCCGGGCGGTGCCCGGGGTGTCGACGATCGCGCCGCGCCGGATCGGGTGGATGGCGCCGGCGCCCGGGAAGGTGACCGTGGGGACGTCGAGGATCGTGCCGCGGCCGGAGATCCAGACGCGGGTGCGGGCACTGCCCAGGTCGAGGGCGATGCCGGAGCAGCGCCTGCAGCCGGGCCACGGCCGGTGACCGGCCGGGCCCCGGCGGAGGGGGGCCGCGCTCATCGTCCGGCCTCCCTCACCTGCTGGCAGCGTGAGCAGTACCGGGCCTGCGGAACGATCAGCAGGCGCTCGCGGGCGATGGGACGCCTGCACAGATGACAGGCGCCGTAACGGCCCTCGTCCATGCGCCGCAGGGCGGCCTCGACGTCGGCGAGGACCATACGGGCCGAGGCGGCGACCTTGATCCGCACCTCCAGTTGCGACGGGACCTGCCGTCCGAGCAGGTCGTCCGCGCGTGACGGGGCGGCGGACCCGATCTGCCGCAGCTGCTCCTGGCGGAACAGGTACTGATCGCGCAGGTTCTCGCGGAGCACGTCGAGGTCGTCGGTCGTGAGGGCCGCGCCGTGGGCCGCGTCGTGCGCCACGGCGGTGACCGCGCGGGCCGGGACGACCTCGTCGTACGCCGCAGCGTGGGTCGGGACGACCGTGTCGTGGTCGCCGATGGTCTGGTGGTTCACCGTTCACCCCTTCGGCAGGGCGGGAGGGAGTCCGGGCCGGGCGGGCCGGCGAGCCGGGTGGATCGGGGACGGCCGGCCGGTGGACGGCCGTCACGCGGAGCGGCGCTGGCACGCGACGCAGTGGCGCGTGTACGGGAGGATCTCGAGGCGTTCCGCCGGGATCGTCGTGGAGCAGGCGAGACAGGTTCCGTAGGTCCCGCCGTCGATGCGGGCGAAGGCTTCGTCGATCTCGGTGAGCGCACGCCGGAGGGCGTCCTTCTGCGAGGACATCAGGTGGTCCTCGTGGGTCTGGGCGGTCTCCCCGATCGCCCTCAGCTGGGTCAGACGCGTGTTGCGGGCGTGCTCCAGCCGCTGGCGTGCCTCGTGGGCGGTCAGACGCTCCGGCTGGGGTTCGGTCCGGGGGGTGTCGAGCGGCATGGGGAGTCCTCTCTCGGGCGGTGACGGCGCACGGCTGCCGGGCGGCGTCGCGGGCGGCAGCCCGACGCGTACCTGCTGACCAGGCACGATGCGCCGGACTTGAGGTCTCCACCATGGCCGCTTTCCTCCGCCGGGCCTATCGGGCGCAGTACCCATCTCTGCGGGGTCGGAGGAACCATGCGGCCCGCCATGGGTAGGGCGGCCCACCGGAAATGGGGGTGGGAGCCCATCGACTCCCGCACCGGTTCGGGGGACGCTGGCGACTGGCTCGGTCCGACCGGAGCCGCGGCTCCCGCCGGGGGCTCGTGGTGACCGACAGTGGGGACGGAGCCCGTACGAGAGGAAGGCGTGACACCCGTGTCCCTGTACTGGCGGATCTTCGGCCTCAATGCCGTGGTGCTGGGAGCGGCCACGGCACTGCTGCTGTGGGCTCCGGTGACCGTCTCGGTGCCGGTGCTGCTGACCGAAGCGGTCATCCTGGTGGGCGGACTGGCCGTGATGCTGGTCGCCAACGCGGCGTTGCTGCGGGTCGGTCTGGCGCCGCTGGGACGGCTCACCCGTGTCATGACCACAGTCGATCTGCTGCGCCCCGGCCAGCGGCTGCCCGTCCAGGGGCGCGGCGAGGTGGCGGATCTGATCAGCACGTTCAACGCCATGCTGGAACGCCTGGAGGGCGAGCGGGCCGCCAGCAGTGCCCGGGCCCTTCTCGCACAGGAGTCGGAGCGGCGCCGTATCGCGCAGGAGCTCCACGACGAGGTCGGCCAGAGCATGACCGCGATCCTGCTGGCGCTGAAGCAGGCGGCGGACGACGCCTCCGAGCCGCTGCGCGGCGAGCTGCAACTGGTGCAGGAGATCACCCGCGAGAGCCTGGACGAGGTCCGTCGTCTGGTGCGCAGGCTGCGGCCGGGGGTCCTGGACGACCTCGGCCTGATCAGCGCGCTCACCTCGCTCACCGGCGAGTTCGCCGCCCATTCGGGGCTCAGGGTGTCCCGCGGCTTCGACTCCGACCTGCCGGAACTGGACCACGAGACGGAGCTCGTGCTCTACCGCGTCACACAGGAGAGCCTGACCAACGCCGCCCGCCACGCGGAGGCCGGACGCGTCGAGGTCAGCCTGCGCCGCGCCGGTGGCACCGTCGTCCTCGACGTCACCGACGACGGCCGGGGCATCGGCCTCGCCCGTGAGGGCGCCGGCATCCGCGGTATGCGTGAACGGGCCCTGCTCATCGGGGCGGCGCTGGAGGTGGTCCCCGCGGCGCGGTCCGGCACCCGAGTCCGGCTGACGCTTCCCGGGCGGGGGGAGGAGCCGTGACCGTGTCCGCAGCAGAGCCGATCCGTATCCTCCTCGCCGACGACCACGCACTGGTGCGCCGCGGGGTGCGGCTCATTCTCGACCGGGAACCGGACCTGGAGGTCGTCGCCGAGGCCGGTGACGGTGCGGAGGCCGTCGGCATGGCCCGCAGCCATGAAGTCGACCTCGCCGTCCTGGACATCGCCATGCCGCGCATGACCGGGCTGCAGGCCGCGCGCGAACTGGCCGCGCTCAGGCCCGGTCTGCGCGTGCTGATGCTGACGATGCACGACAACGAGCAGTACTTCTTCCAGGCGTTGAAGGCCGGGGCCTGCGGGTACGTCCTGAAGTCCGTGGCCGACCGCGATCTGGTCGCCGCCTGTCGGGCCGCGATGAACGACGAGCCCTTCCTCTACCCCGGTGCGGTGAGCGCCCTCATCCGCCACTACCTCGACCGGGTGCGCTACGGCGACGAGGCCCCGGACCAGATCCTCACGCCCCGCGAGGAGGAGGTGCTGAAGCTCGTCGCCGAGGGCCATTCGTCCAAGGAGATCGCGGCGCTCCTCTCGATCAGCGTCAAGACGGTCCAACGGCACCGGGCGAACCTCCTCCAGAAGCTGGGTCTGCGGGACCGTACGGAGCTCACCCGCTACGCGATCCGCGCGGGGCTGATCGAACCGTGACAGTCGCCGGGAGGCGGTGGGAGCGGTCGACGACCGCGATCCGGTGCGCGCGTCGCGTCGGTCCGTCCGTCGTCGACGACCGACGCGACGCCACCTCGACGCACGCCTCGACGACCGGCACGAGGACCGGCACACGGCCCGGTGCGACGAGCGGCACTGCCGACGCGACGACGAGCGAGGCGTCTTCGACGCTGAAGCCGTATCTGCTCGTCAGGCCCGGGCCGCTGCGGGACTTGCAGGTGTCCGCCGTGCTCTCCGGCGAGAAGGTGTCCACGACCGGGCTGTTGGCCGAGGACGAGGCGGAGGGCGAGGACCTGCCGAGCCCCGGTGAGCGCGACGCGCTGATCGAGTCGGCGGGCCGCACGACGGCCGAGCCGGAGGTGACGGAGGTACGTGTGCTGCCGCTGGGCGAGGTCGACCTGCGGCACGCCCTCGACGAGGGCGAGGGCCACCGGTCCGTGGCCGAACGGGCACGGCCCACGCACGTTTCGGGCCGGGGCGCAGATGCCCGAGGTGCTGGGTGTCCCCGGCTTCACCGTCGACGCACGACCGTGGTGGTGGCCGAGCGCTTCCGAGTGGTACGGCACCCGGACCGGGCCGAGGCCCCTTCGTCCGGATCCCGCCCCTGCGGCACCGCCCCCGCCGCCGACGGCGGCCGGTGACCCGGCTGCCGGGCCGGGCGGGAGCGGCGGTGCGCCTCCCGCCGGTTCAGACCTCGCCGCGCCACGCTCCGGTCTCCGTACCCCTGGACTCGATGAAGCGCTTGAAGCGCTCGAGGTCGCCGGTGACCTGACGCCTGACGAAGCCGAGCCTGTCGCCGACGGTCTCCGCCACGCCCTGCGGATCGAATTCCATCTGCAGCATGATCTTGGTCCTGGCGTCCGCCAGACGGTGGAACGTCACCACTCCGGCCTGCCGTTCGCCCTCGACGGTCGTCCAGGCCACGCGCTCGTCCGGGATCTGCTCGGTGATCTTCGCGTCGAACTGCCGTTGGACGCCGTCGACGGAGGTGGTCCAGTGGGTCAGGGTGTCGGAGAGCTGGTCGATCCGCTCGACACCGTCCATGAACTCCGGGAACGTCTCGAACTGCGTCCACTGGTTGTACGCCGTACGCACCGGGACGTCGACCTCGATGGATTCCTCGACCTGCGACATCATCGTCTCCTCTCGTCGTGCCGGATCCGTGGACCGGCCGGGCGGCGGGGGCTGTCGGCCCCCTCGCCCGCGCGTGTACCCGGCGAAACGCGATTGACGACCCCCGAGGGGACTGGGCGGACGAGGAGGTTCCTCGCTCGCGCGTCAGCGGTGCCGGACGCCCGGCTCGGCGGACGGGGCCAGGGTCGGCTCGGTGACCGGCGCGTCGCCGAGTGCCGCGTCGACGGCCGTCAGCACGTCGTCGGACAGCTCGACACCGGAGGCGGCCGCGTTGCTGTGGACCTGCTCGGGGCGGGAGGCCCCGGTGATGGCGGAGGCGACCTCGGTGCGGCGCAGGACCCAGGCCAGTGCCAGGGTCGCCAGGCTCGTTCCCGCCCCCTCGGCGACGGGAACGAGCCGCTCGACCGCTTCGAGTGCGGCGTCGCTGTAGACGAGGTCGCGGGAGACCGCCATGGTGTCGCTGGCGAAGCGGCTTCCCTCGGGAACGGGCCGGCCCGGCCGGTACTTGCCCGTGAGAACTCCCTGAGCCAGCGGGGACCAGACGATCTGTGAGATGCCGTGGGCGGCGCACAGGCCGAACACCTCGGCCTCGGGGGCCTGCCACAGCATGGAGTACTGCGGCTGGGAGGACGCGAACAACCCGGGCCCCGCGATGTCGACGGCGGCCCGGATCTGTTCGGGGGTCCACTCGCTGAAGCCGAGGTACCGGGCCTTGCCCTGTTCGACGACCTTCTGGAGCGCCTCGACGGTGTCCTCGACCGGCACCGTGGGGTCGAACCGGTGGGCCTGGTAGAGGTCCACGTGGTCGGTCCTCAGGCGGGTGAGGGAGGCGTCGATCTGCTTGGCGATCTGTGCGGGTGACAGGCCCTGGTCGGCCGGGTCGTCGGACATCCGGCCCCATACCTTGGTGGCCAGGACGTACGAGTCGCGCGGGTGGGCCGACAGGATCTCGCCCCACGCCGTCTCGGCCGCACCCCGTCCGTAGACGTTCGCGGTGTCGAAGAAGTTGATGCCCGCGTCGAACGCCGCCTCGGTGCACGCGCGGGCGGTGTCCGCCTCCACGCCTCCGGAGTAGGTGAGCCAGGATCCCAGCGAGATCTCCGAGACTTCGAGGTCCGAACTGCCGAGGGTGCGATACCGCATGGGTGTTCCTCTCGTGCGCGTGGCGGCGGCGGGATGCCGGGGCGCCCCGTCCGGCTCCTGGAAGGGCCCGGCACCACCGTACTGACGCGCCGACGAGAACCGTCGGCTCTCGCGCGGGTCGCGAACCGGAGTCGAGCGGTCCGCAACGGGCCTCCGGGCGGTGGGGCGACGGGTGCGGGAGGAGGACGGCCGGATGCCTGGTATGCGGGATAACCTTCGGTGGTACGAAGCCGGGGGCCAACCCCCTTCCCGGCGGACCGAACTCATACACCGAGGGCGCGTTGCGTGAGAACGAGATGGCCGTGTTCGGCGTGTCCGCCGCGGAGGAAGAGCTCTACCGGCACTTTCTCCGCAACCCTGACACCACGATCGAGGACCTCCAGGCGCTCGCCCTCAAGGACGGGCCCAGCCGGGAGCAGAACCCGGAGCAGTGCCTGGAGCGGCTGCGCCGACTCGGGCTGATCCACCCCACGGGCGCCGACGGCCGTATCACACCGGCGGATCCCGAGGTCGCCGTGGCCCGGCTGACGGACGCCCGACTGCACGCCCTGCACCAGGAGTTGCAGCGGGTGACGCAGGCCCGGCACGTCATCCAGGGGCTGCGCGCCGAGCAGGGCGAGTGGATGGCACCGCAGGGCATCGAGCAGTTGCACGGGCTGGACGACATCCGCAACCGTATCGAGGACCTCGCCTTCTTCGCCCGTGACGAGATCCTGTCCGTCGAGCCCTACACCAAGCTGTCGGCGGAGAACATCGCCCGGTCGAGACCCCTGGACATGCGCTGTCTGCGCAGGGGAGTGCGCATCCGGAACGTCGTACTCCGTGCCGCGCTCGACAATCCGCCGACCGCCGGCTACCTGCGGGAGTTGGTCGCGGAGGGCGCCCTGATCAGGGTGGCGGAGAACATAACCGAGCGGATCCTCGTGTACGACGGCCATACGGCGCTGGTGCCCGTGGATCCGCGCAACACGGCGCGGGGTGCGTTGCTCGCCCGCAGCAACGGGCTGGTGGCGAACATCATCGCCCTGTTCGAGAAGATCTGGTCCCAGGCCGAGCAACTGACCGCCGTGGCCGGGCCGGAGGGGGCGGAAGAGCGTTTGACCGGTACCGAACGGCGGGTGCTGCTGTCGATGTGCTCGGCGGGCAAGGACGAGGTGGGGGCACGGGAGTTGGGGGTGTCGGTACGGACGTACCGTCGTCATGTCGCGGACATCATGCAGAAGCTGGGAGCGGCGAACCGGGCCCATGCGGCGCTGCTCGCACGGGAGCGCGGCTGGGTCTGAACGCGGCGGGTCCGCCCCCGCCGCCCGGTCGTGACCGGACCGCCGGTGGGCCGCGGCCGGACCGGTGGGCCGCGGCCGGCGAGGGCACAGCTGTCGGCAGGCGCAGGTGTCGGTATCGGGTTCGGGATCGGGTTCGGGACAGGTACCGGCATCCGCATCCGCGATGCATCGGCATCGGCGTCGGGCGGGTCCGCCCCCGCCGGTGCTCCGTGCCGCAGGTGATCAGCCCCGGTGTCGCGACCAGCCGCGCAGCCCCGCGTCGGCGAGGGCGCGGCTGACGGCGCTGCTGACCGTGTGCGGGTCGGTGGCCGCGTCGAGGGCGATGCGCAGCCGGATGCGGTCGGCACGGACCTCGGGCCGGCAGGGCCAGTGCGCGGGCAGGAGGCCCAGCAGCCGGATGACGGTGGTCTCGCCCGCGGGCGCGGACCGGTCGTCGCGCACGGCGACGACGTCGACGTACTCCGGCCGGCCGGGGGTCATCGCGGCACGCCCTCCGGGCGTTCGCGAGTCCCGGGAAGGCCCTCGCCGTGGTCGGGAGCACCCGGCGCGCCGTCCCCGTCGTCACGCGTCCCGGGCGCGCCCCGCCCCCGGCCGGGCGCACCGAGCAGGCTCCGTGCGGCCGTGGCCATCGCGGTGACGCCGGCCGGGAGCGCCGTGCGTACGTCGGGGGCGAACGTGCCCGAGTGGTTGGCCGGGACCGGTTCGCCGCCGTCCCTGGCGGCACGCCACTGCCGGGCGCCGGTGGCACCGAGCATCCAGTAGGCGACGGGCACTCCGCCGACGGCGTAGTGCGGGAAGTCCTCGGTGGCGCTCGATCCGGGCCAGCCGGTCACGCGATGCGCCCCGAAGGCGTCCTCGTGGGCACGGCGCACCCGGTGGGCGGTGTCCGGGTCGGACACGAGCACGGGAGAGGCGGCGGTGACCGTGATCTCCGGCTCGCGGTGGCAGCCGGAGGCGGTGCACTCGGCCCGGACGACCCGCCGGACGGACTCGGTCACCCTGGTCAGGGAGGCGTCGGTGAACGCCCTGACGGAGACGGACAGCCGGGCTTCGGAGGGGATCACGTTGGCCCGGTCCCCGGCGTGCAGCGAGCCGACGGTGAGGACGACCCGTTCGCCCGGCGCGGTCTCGCGGGACACCACCGTCTGGAGCCGCATGACGACGGCGGCGGCGGTGACGACGGGGTCGACGGCGAGGTGCGGGGTGCCCGCGTGTCCGCCGCGGCCGTGGACGACCACGTCGAGGGTGACACCGGCGGACATCAGCGGGCCCCGCCCGTGGGCCACCGACCCGGCGGGCATCGGGACGCAGTGCTGGGCGAGCACCGCGTCCGGGGTTCCGAAGCGGTCGTAGAGTCCGTCGTCGAGCATCGCCCGGGCGCCGCCGAGGGTCTCCTCGGCGGGCTGTCCGACGACGAGGAGGGTGCCCCGCCAGGAGTCCCGGGTGCGGGCGAGGAGAGCGACGGCGCCGGCGGCCGCAGCGGTGTGCAGGTCGTGTCCGCAGGCGTGCATGACGCCGGGGACGGTGCTGGCGTACGGCAGGCCGGTGCGCTCGGGTACCGGAAGGGCGTCGAGTTCGGCGCGGACCATCACGGTCGGGCCGGGGCCGTTGCGGAGCACACCGACGACGCCGTGCCCGCCGACGCGGCGGGTGACCGTGCAGCCGTCGCGTTCGAGCCGGGCGGCGAGCACCCCGGCGGTGCGCGCCTCCGCGCCCGACAGTTCGGGATGGGCGTGCAGGTCGACGTACAGCGCGGTCGCGTCCCTCAGCACGTCCCGGGGGACGTCAGGTGCGGTCATCGGGTCTCCTTGCCCCTCCGTACGGAGGTGACGGGCCGGAAGGCGGCTCCCCCGCCGGCGTCCCCGGCAGGCACGCCAGACATCCGGCGTTCCGCTGACACGGGGTGTCAGTGAAGTGTCAGTGACAGTCGAGGTGAGGTGAAAGGGCGTTCGGCTGCAATGGGAAGCGCGAGGGGGACCGCCGGACCCGCCGGCCGGCCCCGCACACCGAGGGAGACGCCCATGACCCCGAAGCCCGAACTCGCCACGCTCGCCGACGAGATCCTGGAGCTGGAGTCCGAGACCTTCGAGATCTCGGACTACTCGGACGCCGCCGAGGTCGTCCTGGCCGGTTCGACGTCGTGTTCCTCCACGTCGACCTGCTCCAGCACCACCAGCACCACCTCCTGCAGCGCCTGAACCCAGGGGCGCCGCCCGTCCGCGGACGGACCACGGCCTCCCGTCCTGCGGCCCTTCGGCCGGACGGGAGGCCGTTCGCGTGCCGCGGACCGCGGGCGCGAACGCGCCGGCCGGTCCGCCGAGGGCGACGGGCGTGCGGACGGCCGTCGGAGCGCGAACCGCTGTCGATGTACCGCCGGCCGTGGGAGCGCGAACCGCTGTCGGCGTGCCGCCGGCCGTCCGCGTCACCCGGCGGCCCTCGTGCGGGCCGGGCACACCCCGGCCGTTCCGCCGGCCCGGGCCGCCCGGACATGCCGTGGCACACCGGCGGGACGGGCCGTCACGGGAACGGGTGCGGCACGGCCTTGATCTCCGCGTCGGGCAGCGTGTCCGGCCGCCGTCCCGCGTCCCGCAGCCCGGTCCGCAGCCGGGGCATCAGCAGCGCCCGCTGCCGCGACCAGCCGAAGTCGAGCGGCAGGATGCCCGGGACGACCATGGCGACCGTGTACAGCCCCATCCGGCGCTGCTCCGGTGTCGTCTGGTCCACGACGACGACGTCGTGGCCGGCGTCGCAGATCCGCCCGGCCAGGAAGCGCACGTCGTCGCGGAGGTCGCCGGTGCGCGGCCGTACGGAGGCCGTCCACTCGCGGAACGCCCCGTCGAGCGGCCGCACGTCCACGGGTTCCAGGAACTCCCGTGCGTGGTGCGCCATTTCCGGCAGGCCGAACAGCTGGGCGTGGTCCTTCAGATGGAGCACCTTGGTGTAGTCGCGGGACATGTCGAGGAGTTCACCGCGGCGCTCGGCCACCTGGTGCGGCAGGTGCGGGATGTACGTGAGCACCTCCGAGAGCGCGGACTCGACGGTCTCCTCGGGGTCGAACCCGGCCGCGGCACCGAAGGACAGGGTCCCGGGGCCGCCGTCGCGGCGGACGGCGAGGGCGGTGACGACGGGTACGGCCAGGTCCATGGTGGTGTCGTGGGCAAGGACGTCGTAGCCGTGCAGCGCCGCCCGGTCGATCATGGCGCGGATCGAGGCGCGCCGGCAGGTGCCGAGGTCGATCGCGGTGAGCGGGGCGCGCCCGTACCAGGCGAGCAGGAAGGCGTCCCGTTCCACGAGCTCCAGCAGGGCGAAGAGGATCGCTTCCTCCGGACTGCCGCCGGTCGCACAGCCGTTGGAGCACTCGAAGACGAAGTTGTCGGCGTCCACCCCGGCGCTGTAGTGGGCGAGGCGGGCGGGGACGAGCACCGGCCGGTCGTCACGCAGCGAATGGCCCCAGACCCAGGGGATCTCCCGGGCCGGGTCGAAGGGGCTGACGAGCGGGTCGTTCGCATAGGTCTCCGGGGCGTACAGACCGCGCACCGCGGGGTCCACGGCGGGGGTGCCCCGTGCGACGAGGGAGTCGTACGAGGCCGTCACGGGGGTGGTGCCGCGGCGGCGGTGGGTGCCCGCGTAGCGCTCCAGGCCCTCCAGTTGGGCGAGCGTACGGCTGGCGGCGTAGCTGTTGGCCTGGCCGCTCCAGGTGACGTCGTTGAGGCCGGCGTAGCCGCGGACGAAGTTGGTTCCGGCGACGGGCGCGGTGGTGGTCGAGGCGGGATTGATCCAGGTGCGGGCGCCGATTGCGCCGCAGACGGGGTTGGCGAGCGCCTGTTCGGGGAGCGCGTACGACGAGGCGGGGCGGAGCCGGTAGCGGCCGGGGTCCGGTTTGGGGGCGGACAGCAGCCGGAGCCGGGCGGCGTCCGCGGTCTCGGGGACGGTCGTGACGCAGGCCGGGCAGAGGGGTTCGGGCAGCAGCGGGAAGGTCACGGTGGCGAGGGTCCCCAGGTCGACCCGGGTCACCTGGGGCAGGGCGCGGTCGGCCGGTGCCGCGGCCGGCGGGGAGACGTCCCCGCCCAGGACTGCCCGGTAGACGGCCCACACGGCGTCGAGGGCGTACGGGGTGAGCAGCGGCCAGGCCGCGGCTCCGTGCGGGGTGCGGCCGCGTTCGAGTGCCTCGCGTTCGGAGCGGCTGCGCAGGCGTTGCCAGCGCATGGCGAGGCACTGCCCGCACACCGGTTCGCCGGCGCCGCCCCAGGGGCCGATCAGGACGGCGCGCGCGGTCAGTTGGACGTTCGCCCGGGGGCGTGCGTCCGCGTGAGGATCGGGGGCGCCGGTGCCGAGGACGTCCGCGGCACCGAGGGGGGCGACGAGCGGTGCGGGGAGGGCGGCATCCCCGAGTGCCGTGCGGAGTGCGGTGAGTGCCTCCTGGAGGCGGGCGGTGGCCCGTCCCAGCGGCGGCGCGGCGGGGGCCCCGGCGGTGGTCGTCATGTCCTGTCGCTCCAGCGGAACGTACGGAGGGCGACAGCGCCGAGCACCACGGCGAAGCCGGCGAGCACACCGCAGTCGAGGAGGACTCCGCCGGTGCTCCCTCCCGTGAGCGCCCCGGAGACACCGTCGTTGAGGTAGCGCAGCGGCAGCGCCCGGGACAGGGTCTGCATCCAGTCCGGCATCATGTCGAGCGGGAGGAACGAACCGGACAGGAAAGCCATCGGGATCATCAGGCAGTTGGCGACGGCGGCGACGGCCTCGGGGGTCTTCGCGTACGAGCCGACGATCACTCCCAGCATGAGGAACGCCGTGATGCCGAGGACGAGCACGGGCAGCGCCAGCGGCCAGCTCCCGGAGACGCCCAGCCCGAAGAACGGCAGCATGGCCACGGCGACGAACAGGACGGCCTGGACGACACCGACGGCGACCGCCAGCACATAGCGGGAGGCGATGACCGCGGAGACGGGCGTCGGCGTCATCCGGATGAGGCGCAGGATGTCGTCGCGGCGCCACTGCATCAGCACGAACGCGACCCCGAAGACGGCGGCGTTGCCGACGCCCCAGGCCAGCACGCCGGGGGCGATGTGGTCGATGTACGGCCGGCCGCTCTGTTCGACGTCCTGGCCGCTGAAGATCAGGCCGAAGACGACGAGGAACAGCAGGGGGAAGGCGAAGGTGAAGAAGATCGTGGTCCGGTCCCGGGTGTAGGCCCGGTATCCGGCCGTGGTCAGCGCGGCGTAGGCGCTCATGGCGGAGGTCTCCGTGGTTCGTGGCCGGCGGTCGGCGCCGGCGGGGCGTAGGGGGCGGGAGTGGGCGGCGGTGAGGGCGGTCCGGCGGGAGGTGGCGGTGGCGGGAGGCCGGGCGCGGGGCTACGCGCGGGGGTCGGGTGCGCCGGTCAGCTGGAGGTAGACGTCCTCCAGGCCGGCGGTGCGGGTCCGGACGCCGCGGAGTCCGGCGAGCGCGTCCACGGCGGCGAGGACACTGCCGGCGTCGAGGGTCTCCAGGACGACCGAGTCGCCTTCGAGAGTGGCGCGTTCGACACCCGGGATGCCCTGGGCCGTCTCCAGGTCCAGCCGTGCGGCGGGCACGAGCAGCCGCGTCGTGGGGCTGCCCTGTTCGATGAGCCGGCCCGGGCTGTCGAGCGCGGCGACCCGGCCGTCGACGAGGATCGCGACCCGGTCGCACAACTCCTCCGCCTCGTCCAGGTGGTGGGTGGTGTGGATGATGGTGCGGCCTTCGCCCTTGAGGTCGCGCAGTACCTGCCACAGGGCCCTTCGGGCCTGCGGGTCGAGGGCCGCCGTCGGCTCGTCGAGGAAGATCAGCTCGGGTTCGTGGACGAGCGCGGAGGCGATGGCGAGACGCTGCCGCTGCCCGCCGGAGAGGTCGTCGACGCGAGTGCCGCCCTGCTCGGTGAGGGCGACGGAGGCCAGTGCCCGCTCGGCGGCGGCGTCGTCCACGCGGTACAGGGCGGCCACGGTGCGCAGATGCTCGCGCGCGGTGAGCCGGACGAAGAACGCGGACGACTGGGTCTGAACGCCGACACGCGTGAGGAGTGCCGGGTTCCGGGGCCAGGGCGCGTGGCCGAGGACGGTGACTCTGCCCGAGTCGGCGCGTCGCTGGCCCTCCATGATCTCCACGAGGGTGGTCTTCCCGGCACCGTTGGGTCCGAGCAGCCCGAAGAACTCGCCGCGTGGCACGGTCAGGGACACGCCGTCGACGGCCCGCACGGCACCGTAGCGCTTGTGCACGTCGTCCAGGACGACGGCCGGGCCGTCCTGCCGGCCGGCGGTGGGGGGCATGGAACTCTCCTTCGGTGGTTGCGGGATCACGGCCGGACGGCCGTCATGGCGCGGTGGTCAGGTAGTGGTGGGCGACACCCGACGCGGCGGCCGCGAGCAGGACGAGGGTCAGTGCGACGGTCGCCCCGTAGGCGGCGTAGGCGCGCCGGGCGCGCCGTGGATAGCGCGCGGCGGCCGGATCGCGCCGGAGCAGGAGCCCCAGGTAAACGGCCGTCGAGGCCGCGAGTCCGGTGGCGCCCAGGAGTTGTGCGGCGATCCTGTACCCGTCGAGGGGCGGCAGCGGGAGGAGCATCGTGAAGGCCTGCACGCTGCCCAGCAGGAGCAGCGCGCCGAGCGCCTGCCGGGTGGTGTCGTCGAGCGGGGCGAGTGCCCAGACGGCGAAGAACGGCAGGAGGAACAGCAGGTTCGCCGCGGCACCCGCGCCGGCGGTGGCGATTCTGCCGCGCCTGCCGGGCAGATGGAGGAAGTCGTCCACGGTGCAGTACATGATGACCACCGGGAGTCGCCAGCGCAGCCCGATCTCGGAGACACGTCCGCCGTGGTGGTGCGCGAGCACTCCGTGGGCGAGTTCGTGCAGGGCCGTGCTCAGCCACAGCAGGGTGGCGACCGCGAGGAGGAGGGCCGGCGCGGTGAACAGGGCGGTGGTGTCGTCGAGCAGTTCCCCGAGACGCAGCGCCAGTGTGGCCTCCATGAGGACGGTGAGCGCCAGCAGGGGCAGCACCGCGGCCGGGGAGAGCAGGTAGCGGGTGAGGCGGTGCAGCCGGGTCGCGGTCGCGTCCGCGTCGGCGACGAGGCGGACGCTGCCGCGCATCAGCCCACGGGGTGCGTCGGCTGGTTCGGCGGCCGGCACGGGCGGCGCCGGGGAGGTGGCGGCCGCAGGCTGCGCAGCGGGTGTACGGGTGGCGGTGGTTGCGGCCGGGGGAGAAGCGGGACCGCCGGGCACGGTGGTCGTCCCGGCGCGGCCCGCGAGGAGATCGCGGGTGCCGAGCAGCGCCAGCAGGGAGCGCCAGTGGGAGTCGCCCAGGCGCCGCCCGAACCGGCCCGCGTAGTCGGCCCCTATCTCCTCCAGGGTCCGGGTGCCGTCCATCCGGGAGATCAGGAAGTGTTCCCGGGGGCCGACCTTGAACGACTGCCCGCTTCCGGTGTCCTTGATCAGGTGGACGAGGTCGGGTCCGTGGAGGAGCGGTCCGCTGAGCAGCACCCCGGGGCGGAGCGCGGGACGGTGGCGCGCCGGGACGGCCGGGGCGGTCACGGCGCCTCCCCGTCGGCCGGTTCGCGCAGGGCACGGCTCAGGACGTGCGCGAGGTACGCCTCGTCCCTGATGGTCACGTGCAGCCGGTTGTTGGTCATGTGCATGTACGGGGAAAGGAGCAGCGGGAGCGCCGTGGCCGGGTCGGTGACCCGTTCGTCGCGTTCGCCGTCCCAGGAGCGGAACACCAGGTCGCCGTCGCCGGCCAGCTTCTCGGCACGGCTCCGCAACTCGGCGCAGTGCTCGGCCCAGCCGGCCAGGAACGACGGGAGCCTGCCCGGTGCCCCGTCGCGGGTGGCGGCACGGACGCGCGAGAAGTGGGCCGCGAGCGAGGGTGCCATGGCGGCGTAGTTGCGGTCGTACTCCTCGCTGCCGATGAACCCCGTGCCGGGGAAGGCCCGGTGCCAGAAGGTGTAGTAGCTGTCCAGGTAGTCGGCGAGTTCGGTGTCCCCGTGGAGGAACGTGCCGGACATGACCATCATCAGCTGGGCGGAGGTGCCGAGCAGGACCGTGCGCAGGTGGAGGTTCTTGGTGCGGAAGGCGTCGACGACGAGGTCGCTGGAGTGGCGGAAGTGCCATTCGGCGAGGGCCACGCCTGCGGGACCGCCGTACTTGCCGTACTCGGGCTCGTACGGCTCGGCGCTGCGCGAGTTGTTCGGGCGCAGGCGCATCCGGCCCTGGGCGTCGGTGTAGTGGCCGCGCTCGGCGCCGGGGAACTCGATGTCGAACAGCGTGTTGTAGAAGTCGTTGAGGAAGCCGGAGTCGACCTCGTAGAGGGCGGGGCGTTCGGCGAGGAACGCGTCCACGGCCTCCTCGGTGCGGCGCCGTACCTCCGCCGCGTCCCGCGCCGAGGAGGGCTTCAGGCGCAGCCGGACGTGGGGTCCCCCGAGCCAGTAGTTGATGAAGAACCAGCCGGATATCAGCCCGTCGGCCTCCAGTTCGGCCACCAGGGGCCGGATGCACTGCAGGAGCATCGGCCGCGGGTTGGCGGCGTAGAAGACGTGGGTGGCCTGCCAGTCACGGGACTCGGCGGGGGCGGACAGGGGGGCGGACACGGGCGCGGACAGGGGTCCGGATGCGGGTCCGGACCCGGTCGTGGATGCGGGTCCGGATGCGGACCCGGGTGCGGGTCCGGTGCCCGGAGCGGGTGCGGGTGTGGTGCCCGGGTCGGGTGCGTTCGCTGCGCCGGGGACGGGCTGGGCGCTGTCGGCAGGGGGCGGGCCGGCGGCGGTCGTGGTCATCGTCGTCCCTTCGGTCGGGTGGGGACGGCCGTGGTCTCCACGGCCAGTTCGGCGACATGGCGGCCCCGCGCCGACGAGACGTGCAGTCCGCCCTCGTCGGGCAGCATCTCGCGGAAGACCACACGGGCCTCCGCGGTTCTGAGCGTCCCCTCGAACGCCGCGAGGGACAGAGGGCTGTCGAAGTCGACGTACTGGGGCTTGGCCCCGGTGGCGCCGCGCGCCGCGCCGTCCGTCACCGTGGCGAAGACCCGGTCGGGCAGTCCGTGGTGGCGCCGGAAGGCGTGCCAGCCCAGGAACCACTCCTCCTGTGTCCCGGCCCCGCCGTGCGGCGGAAGGGCGGACGCGGGGGCGCGCCAGCTCCGCCTGCTGAGCACGACGTCGCCGTGCCGGACCCGGGGTCTGCGGGTGACCCCGCCGTGGGGATCGTTTCCGGGAACACCGCCGGCACCGCCCTCGGAACCACCGGTGGGATCGCCCTCGGGGACGCCTCCCCACACGTTCAGCGGGGCCATGGAGCTCGGTGAGAGCAGCAGCAGGGTGCGGGGCAGTTCCGGCAGGGCGAGCGGTACGAGGTAGCCGAGGTAGACGGGAACGACCTCGCGGCCGAGCCGGGCCGACCGCAGCACGAGGCGGTCCTCCTCGTCGTCGTGGACGAGATGCAGATCGTCGAGGTGGAGGCTGTACGGCTCGGGCAGGGTCGCGCTCTCGCCGGGGCAGACGATCTCGTACTCGGTCAGCCGCCCGTGCAGGTTGAGGTTGCTGGTGACCGGGCCGCCGGTGACCTCGGCGAGGACGGCTCCGTCGGGGCAGAGCCCACCGGCGCGGTGCAGCAGCCGCTCCTCCAGGCCGTCGAAGCAGTGGGCGAAGCGGCTGAACGGGAACGAGACCCCGCCGTAGGAGCGGTTGAGGACCGCGAGCGGCGCACCACCGGGCGGGACGGCGAGCTGGACGTGGTGGCTGAGGGGCGCGAACGGCGGTGTGATCGGGTCGAGTTCGGCGGCGACCTCGGCGAGGAGGGACTCGCCGACGACCAGTTCCGCGCCGCCGTCGTGGGACTCCCACAGCGCGCGCATCCCGTCGGCGAACGTCTGCCGCGCGGTGTCGAGGGCCTTGAGCTGGGGCAGGCCAAGCCAGTTCTCCTCCGGCACGTACCGGCCCTCGGAGTCGAAGGGGGTGCGACGGGACGTGAACGAGATGTACTGGTCGAAGAAGTCCTCGTGGAAGTCGTGGACGAGTTTGAGCAGGTCGTCGCAGCGTCCGCCGCGGCCGTGGCGGGCGAGGAAGAACCCCTTGAAGGTGATGCGCTGCGGCAGGGTGAGGTCGAAGGCGGGCAGCACGCGCTCGACCGCGCTCAGCGACGCGGCGACCGACCGCGTCCAGGCGTCGAGGGGCAGCCGTACGTCACGGCCCGCGGCGACGTCCTCGTACAGCACCGTCTGCGGCACCCGGCCGTGCTCGGCTCCCAGTTCGGTCTGGACGGTGCGCAGGTCCTCCCGGAGCCCGTCGAGCAGTGCGCGGCGTTCGCGGGGTGCGGCGTCGGCGAAGCGGTCCACGCGGGACAGCGGTCGGTCGAGACGGCCGGCGAGTTCGGTGGCCCAGTCGCTGCCGAGGGCACGGAGCGATCCCTGGAAGGCGCGCAGCGGATCGGTGTCGTGGACCGCGGTGCGCAGTCCCGGGACCTGGACCATGCCGATGTCGAGCAGGGCGCTCAGATACCGCTCCGCCTCGGCCGCGGTGGCACCGCGGTCGGCGGCCAGCCAAGCGGCGAGATCGCCGTGGCGGAGGCTGCCGCGCTCCTCGAGCAGTGCGATGAGCCGCTCCAGGGTGCCGCTGCTCCGCAGGAAGAACAGCCGGTCCTGGACGGCGTCGAAGGTGACGGCGGTGTCCTCGTCGCCGGACGTGATCCAGCGGCGCACGTAGCGCACCCGGTCGTCGACGCGTCCCCAGCCGGGCGCGAGGGCCAGCGGAAGGTCGGCGCGCCGTGCGGGATCACCGGTGACCGCCTCGGCGAGCCGGCCGAGCGCGGCCACGTTCAGCCGGGCACGGCCGGTCCACTCGTCGTCGACACGGACGTCCAGGGGCCCGTCGGCACGACCGGCCCGCCTCCCCGCGTCGTCGCGGTCACGGACGGACGGGCCCTGACCCGGACCCGGACCCGGGCTCGGGGCCTGGTGGTGCACGGCGTCACCGCTGTGCACCGGGGCCCCGCCCCGTCCCGGCCCGTCGGGCGCGAACTCCCCCGGCACCACACCGGTGAACGTGCTGAACGGGCTCGTCTTGCACGCCGTGCGGTACAGGTACGCCAGCAGGGAGCGCTCGATCTTGCGGTCCCTCTTGCCCGGAGCGCGGTCGGGGCCGGCGGCCAGCCGCCGCTGCCAGTCGTCGAGTTGGGCGTCCAGCGTGGGGGACGCCAGCAGCAGGCCGCCGCGCAGCCGCGGCTCGCCCGCCAGCCGGCCGAGGGCGGCCCTGGCGCGGCCCGTCTCACGGGCGAGGAGCGCGGCGCCCTCGGCCCGGCGGCCGTCGAGAGCGCGGCGGTCGGCGAGCCAGCGTTCCAACGTCCGCCCGGCGGCGGGGTCGTGTGCGCGGACCCGTGCGAGCGCGGGTTCCGCGTCCCTGGGCAGCCGGTTGTTGAACACCGCGCGGCGCACGGCGAGCAGCATCCGCCGGGAGGACTCGTCCTCGTTGCGGCCGATCAGCCCGTGCAGCACATCGCCGACGCGGGCGCCCTCGGCGGCGAGCCGCTCGGTCTCGGCGAGCACGTCGTCGGCCCAGCGGCGGCTCGCCGGGCAGCGGAGTTCGCGCACGCAGTCGACGGGAAGCCCGGCGACGCGGAGCATGAACGGCATCGTGGTCTCCACCCTTCCGGTGCTCATCGGTCAGGCGATCTCGTGACGGAAGTCGGCGGGGGCGGACCGTTCGTTGCCCAGCATCATGATCAGCAGGGGTGCCTCTCCGGTGCGTTCGAGACCGAGTTCCTCGGTGTACGAGACGTTGTCGAAGCCGAGCGCGACGCCGCAGCCGACGCCGAGGGCCGAGGCGGCGGTGTAGACGCTCTGCGAGATCGCGCCGACCACGGCGTTGACGACCCGGTAGCCGCGGTCGCCGACGCTGTCGAGCACGGCGCGGGTGCGGACGGTCGGCACGAGGACCGCGCCGGTCTGCTCCAGGTTGTAGTTGGCCAGGAAGTAGTTCTTCTGGAGGAAGGTGCCGGGAGGTCCGGCCTTGACCAGCCTCAGGGTGTGTGCGGCGGCGTCGTAGGCGTACGTGCCGGGTGGGATGCCCTCGGTGTGGCCGACGAAGGCGTACAGTCCGGCGACCGGCGTGGTGTCGGTGCCGGTGTCACCGCCCAGGGAGGCGCCGGCGGTCGCGGCCGCCAGGCAGGACGCCAGGTGTCCGGCGCCCAGGGGCCGCCCGGCGTCGAAGCGGCCGAAGCTGCTGCGGCGGTTGCGCAGTGCGGTGCGGACGTCGGCGTCCAGCGGCAGCGGCGCGGGCAGCGGGACGGCCGGCAGGCCGGGGTCGGGTACGGGAGCGGCCGCCGGGGCGAGCGCCCCGGCCGCGGGCCGTCGTGCGGCGTGCTCCTCCGTGGCCCTCTGCATCCCGGTCACGGCGTCGAAGGTGAGGACGGTGCGCGAGCGTTCGACGTCACGACGGCGGACGGCTGCCGTGCCCGCCGGCGGCGCGGGCCTCGGCTCCGCGCCCTGCCAGCGCAGCGGGACGACGGCGAACACGCCTTCCTCCTCGGTGCGGATCCCGAGCAGCCGGGCGAGCCGCCGCTCGTCGAACCACATCAGCGGCTCGACGCGGAGCCCCTGCGCCCTGGCCCAGATCCGCCACGTCTGCACCACGGTGCCGATGTCCATGGTGACGGCGTGGAAGGAGAAGGAGTTGTACTTGAACGCGTTCTGCCAGTACTTGATCCCGAGGACGAGGAACTGGTCGGTGCCGGCCGCTCGTCCGGCGGCGGAGTCCGGTTCGCCGGAAGCGCCGGGCCCGGCGAGGTCCTCCGGCACGTCGGGCGCCGTAGGCGCTGCGGGCTCCCCCGGCGCGGCGGGCACCGGTTCGCCGAGGGCCTCGCGCACCTCGCCGGAGACGTCCCCGGTGAGGAGGCGCTGCATGGCGTGGTGCCGGGTCGCGTAGTAGTGCACACCGGGCGGCAGGGGGCCGCTGGGACCGGACACCCAGTAGATGCTGACGGGGTAGAGGCCGCCGCCGGAGGCGGTGCCGCGGGACCAGTTGGCGAGCGGATGGAACGGCAGCGCGTCGAGGTCGGTGTTGGCCTGGACGCCGAGCCTGCGGCCCGTGAGGCCGTAGGAGTCCCGCAGCATGCCGGACAGGGCGGGCAGGTCGAACGCCCGCTCGGGACCTTCGACCGCCGGCCGCAGCCCGCGGCCGACCGTCGCACCCGGCGGCACGGTGTGGCCGGGCAGCGGCACGGTGTCGGCACCGGGATAGAACTTGGTCTTCCGGGGGCCGTCCGCCCAGTTCGGGACGAAGTCCGCCGGAGGCATCGGGACCCTGCCCCGCCGCATGATCGCGGCGGCGTAGTCATGGGCGTACCCCATGGGTGTGCTCCTTGTCCGTGGGGTGCCGGGCCGGGCCCGGTCAGGGAAGGGAGGGACGCGGTCAGGGGAAGGGGTGCGGCGCGGGGTTGAGGTCGGCGGAGGTGAGGTCCCGCGTCCGCAGCCCGGCCTCCCGCAGTGCGGTGCGCAGCCGTGGCATGCCGAGGGCGCGTTGGCGGCTCCAGCCGAAGTCGATGGGCAGCAGACCGGGTACGAGCACGCTGACGGTGCGCAGTCCGAGCCGGCGCTGCTCGGGCATCGTCTGGTCCACGACGACCACGTCGAAGCCGGCCCCGGTGACGGCGTCGAGGCAGCGCACCAGGTCGTCGCGCAGGTCGTCGGAGACGGGCGGCACGGAGCCGTCGCCGTACAGTTCGGACATCGGGATCCGGGGCGGGCGCGGTTCGCCGGGCTCGCCGAGGAGGAAGTGGGCGTGGCGGCCCATCTCGGGGACGCCGTAGGCGAGCGGGTGGTCGTGGAGGGCGGTGACCTGGTGGAAGTCCTCGGCCATGGCGCGCAGCCGGGGTTCGTCGCGTTCGGTGCGGCCCTGGAGGTTGACGGCGTCGGTGGCGATCTCGCACAGCGCTCCGGCCAGCGCCGTCTCGGGATCGAGCCCGGCGCCCGCGCCGAAGCACATCCGGCCGGGTCCGCCGTCGTGGCGCACGGCGACGCCGGTGACGACGGGGACGGGGAAGGAGATGCGGGTGTCGAAGAACCGGGCCTCGTAGCCGTACATCTCCAGCCGCTCGACCATGTGGCGGGTGGCGGGCCGGGTGCTGGTGCGGGGGTCCAGTTCGGGGAGGCGTGCCCGCCCGTACCAGGTGACGAGGAAGGCGTCCCGTTCGACGATCTCCATGAGCCCGAAGTAGACGGCCTCCTCCAGACAGCCGCCGGACGCGCAGCCGTTGGAGCTCTCCTGGACGAAGCGGTTCTCCAGGCCCGGGGCGTGGTAGTAGGTCAGCACCTCGGGCACGAGGACGGGGCGTTCGTCGCGCAGCGACCACCCCCACACCCAGGGGATCTCCCGGTCGGAGGTGAAGGGCCTGACCCTCGGGTTGTCCCGGTGGAAGTCCTCGGAGTACAGCCCGCACACACGCGGGTCGACGGTGGGGACGCCGCGGGCCCGCAGCCCGTCGAGCGAGTCCGACACCCGGGCGCGCTTGGCACGCGGGCGCATGCCGGCGTAGCGCTCCAGCCCTTCGAGCACGCCGATGCGGACGCTGTGGCCGAAGCTGTCGGCGTGACCGCCCCAGAACGTCTCGCGGAGGTAGTCGCCGGACCGCATGGAGAAGCAGCCGATGGTGGCGGAGGTGGACGTGGACGACACGTCGTGGACGACGGAGGGCCCGAGCGCCCCGCACAGCGGGTTGGCGAACGGCTCGACGGCCAGGTCGTAGTCGCCGATGTCGCGGACCCGGAAGCTGCCCGGCCGGACCTTGGGCGCGGGGAGCAGGGTGAGCACGGCGGCCTCCGGCGTGTCCTCCTCCGGAACGGCGCAGCGTGGGCACTCCGGGTCGGGCACCAGCGGGTAGTGGCGGACCGTCAGGGAACGCAGGTCGACGAGGTGGACGGGTGGGAAGGCGCCGGTGCGGGGGCCCGCGCCGGTGACGAGGGCGGCGATCAGCGCGGCGAGCGCGTCCGCGGTGAACGGTGTGACGTGAGGAAGCCGGCCGGCGGACCGGGTCCCGGAGCCCAGCTCCAGCGCCTCCCGCAGCGCCACCGACCGCACGGCCTGCCAGCGCCGCTCCAGGCAGTGCGCGCACGGGCGGCTCTCCCCGTCGCGACCGGGGGTGAGAGGCCCGACGACCGCGTGGTGGCCGTAGAGCCGGACGGGCACGGGGTGTTCGGACGCGGACGCGCACGGGGTGTCCGCTCCGGCCGCCGCACCGGGGGTGCCCGGTCGTCCGGCCGCCGTACCGGGAGTCGCCGGTCCGGCCGCCGCACGGGGGGTGCCGGGTCGTCCGGCCGACGCACGGCGGGTGCCCGGTTCATCTGATGCGCCCGGTCCCGGGGCCGCGGCCGCGAAGGCGTCGCGTACGCCCAGGGCCGCGACGTCGAGCCGGGCGCGGATGCCGTGCCGGGTGAGCGCGGGACCGAGCAGGTACGCCAGTTCCGCGCAGGACCGGTCCCGGGCCGCGGTCCCGGTCGTCGCCGTGGCGGATCCCTTCGTCGCCGTGGCGGATCCCGTCGTCGTCGCGTCAGCGGGCATCGGTGCCGTTCCCCCGGCCGCTCCGAGTGAGCAGGACACGTGCGGTGGCGATGCCCCCGGCGGGCAGATCGGCCGGGGTCGTCGGCACGTACACCGCCTCCCGGCCGCTCCGGCGCAGCCGGTCGAGGACGGCGTCGAAGGAGGTGCCGGGCGCGTCGGCCGGTACGGGCCCGTCCGTGGCGGTGACGGTTCCCGCCGCCAGTTCGGGCACGAGCGGATCACCGGTGTCCACGGCGGACCCCGGATCGTCGGCGGTCAGCTGGACGACGCCCAGCAGGTCCCGCAGGGCGGCGCAGGCCGCCTCCCTGCGGGAGAGCGCGGCGGCGACCGCCCAGCGCGCCTCCGGCCCTCCTGACTCGCGGGCGAGCACGGCGGCGGCGCCCGTACGCGCGTCCTCGCCGAGGTCGAGCAGGTCCGCCTCGATCCCCAGGTTGACCGCGGACTTGAGCAGGAAGACGAGTTCGGGGTCGTCGTCGGGCGCGACCGGAGCCGTCCGCGTCTCTCCGCGCAGGGCGTGCAGCAGCGCGTCGTGGGCGAGGGCCGACAGCAGACCGCTTCCCGCGGCCTCTTCCTCGCTGCCGCCGGATCCCGCGCCGGCGGAGGTCGCGAGGACGATGCGCTCACGGTTGTACGAACCGAACGGCCGTACGGCCGCGGCCGGAACCTTCACGCGTTCCCCGGTGAGCAGCGACGTGGCCGCGACCCAGGCGGCGACATCGGCCGCCGTCGCGGCGCCCGCGCCGGTGGTGAGTGCGGCGGGCGCCACGGCGGGCAGGTCCGCCCCCGCGCCGGCCAGGACCCTTACCGGTACGACGTGTTCGACGTACGTCTCGGCCGCCCGGTGCAGCGCCCGCGTCCGGGCCCCTGCGAGATGGTGCACGTCGAAGGCGGCGATCGTCCGCCGCGCTCCGGGTGCGAGGGCCAGCTCGAGACGGGCGGCCTTCAGCGGGGTCTGGGTGAGCGTCTCGTCGTCGAAACGGACGAACACCCCGGCGAAGGCGCCGACGAGGGCGGTGCTGGTGCGGTTGAGCGCGTCGACGGTTTCCTCGGCGTCGCGCGCGGTCTCCACGCTCGCGGTGGTGGGGACGGCCGGCGGGCCGGGCAACCCTGCCCCGGCCTCCGCCCGGCCACCGGGGTTGGCTTCGAGGACGCGCTCCCCCGCTTTGCGAGTGCCCTCCCCACCGGCCCGGGTGCCGGCCCGTACGGACTCCGGGCCGCAGAGCGAGCAGCGGGGGTGGGGAAGCAGCGGCTCGGCGACGACGTCGAGGGACTGGAGGTTCTGCAGCAGTACCTGCCGGTCCGTCTCGGCTGGCAGGGCTCCGGTGGCGACGCGGAATATCTCGTAGGCGAGCAGATTGCCCGTCATGGCGGCGACGGGTCCGCCGAGTGGCCCCTCGCCCGCGGGACGGCCCGGTTCGGCGGCTGCGCCCGCCACCTCGCTCCACAGTGCGGCGGCCGCGCCGGCGTCGTGGTTGGCGCCGAGCCTGAGCAGGGCGCAGGACCAGCAGCCGGTGGAGCCGGCGGAGGCGAGCGGGCCGGTGACGGCCAGTTCGCCGAAGGTCCACGCGGGGATGAGGGTCTTGCCCTCGGGGACGCCCGCGGCGAGCAACCGGTGGACGCGGCGCGCGGCGCCGGCTCCGGTCACCACGACCGTGTCGTAGTCGGCGAGTTCCGGCCATTCGGTGTCGGCGGGGAGCCGGTCGGTCCGCACGGGACAGCCGTCGTCGGCGGCCTCGGCCGCTTCGGCGGTCACCTCGGGGAAGTCGGCGGCGAGGGCGATCCTGGCGCAGCCGTTGCGGACCAGGCTCAGGGCGCACCAGCGGGCCACCGCGTCGTCGCCGAGCACCGCGACGGCGGTGTCCCGGAAGCGGCGGAATCGCTCGGGCGCACGGTCGGTGTAGTGGTCGACGTACGCGATCTGCGTCGCGTACCGGCGGGCGGGCGCCTCGCCCGGACCGGTCGCCGGGTCGTCCTCGGTGGCCGGTACGTCGCGTGCGAAGTCACGCTCGTACAGGGTCCGTACGAGTTCGGCCGCCATCCCGCGCTGCGGTGCGCCGAAGCCGGAGCAGAGTTCGGCGAGGCTGTGCCGGCCGGTGAGGTGGGGGACCATCAGCGACGCGAAGCGGTACGCGGTGCGGCCGGTGAGATGGAAGCCCCCGTCGGCGTTGTGGAAGAGGACGCCGCCCGGGGTCTCGGTGAACAGCACGTCACGGCGGATCCGGGGACGCGTCGCTGCGAGGGTGTCGAACGACGTGCGGCCCGCGCCGGCGACTCCGGGAGCGCCGGCCGAGCCGGGGGCGCCCGCCGCGGACCCGGGCCCGGCTGCCTCGGGTGACCCCGGTCCGCCCGCCGCGGACCCGGACCCGGCTGCCTCGGGAGACCCCGGCCCGACCGGCGCGCCGGCGCTCTCCGCCCGGCCTTCGCGCTTCCTCGTGGGACCGGCTTCTCTCGCGTCGTCTGCTTCGATGACGTCGGTGGGCATGGCGTCACACCTTCTGTGGGGGACGGACGGATGGCGAGTCGTGGCCACGCGCGTAGAGGCGCAGGAGGTCGTGCATGCGGTACGGGCCGGGCGGGCCCTCTTCGAGCAGCCCGGCGTCCGCCAGTCGTTCGAGCAGGTCCTCGGTGTCGGGCAGGGGCAGGCCGAGCAGGGCGGCGCCCTCGGCGGCGTGCACTTCGCCGGACGTGTGCGCACCGATGCGCAGGAAGGCACGGGCCGCTCCCCCGTCGAGCCGGCCGAGCGCCGCGTCGAGCACCTGACGGAGGGACATGTGCGGCGAGCCGGGCAGGGAGAGGCGGGCCAGCGGGTCCTCGGCGAGCCACTCCGCGCAGTCGGCGAGCCGCAGTGCAGGGCGGGTGAGCAGACGTGCCGTCACGATCCTGAGGGCGAGCGGATGGTGGCAGCAGGCGTCGGCCAGCGCACGGGCGGCGTCGGGTTCCCCGGCGACCCGCTCGCCGCCGAGTGCGGCCGTCAGCAGCTCGTACGACTCGTCCTCGGCGAGCGGGCCGAGGCGCTGGACCCAGCCGCCGTGCGCGGCGATCAGCCCGGCGAGTCCCCTCCTGCTGGTGACGAGGGCGGAGACATCGGGACGCGTGTGCAGCAGGGGCAGCACCTGGTCGGCGTCGAGCACGTCGTCGAGGACGAGCAGGATCCGGCCCCGGGCGTGCGGAGGCCCCAGGGCGGCCGTCACCTCCGCGGCGACCTCGCCGGCGGTGAGCGGCACCCCGTCGGGGCGGACCATACGGAGGAGGTACCGGCCGCCGGGGAAGCCGTCTCCCGCGAGGTGGGCCGCGTGCCGGGCGAGCGCGGTCTTCCCCGTCCCGGGTGCTCCGGACACCACGACGGTCGCCGCGTCGTGTCCCTCGCGCCCGGTGAGGCGTCCGCTCAGCGCCGCGGTCTCGGCGCGCCGGCCTGTGAACGCCGGCACGGGCGGTACGGGGACGACGAGCACGGCACCGGCCTCGGCAACGGTGTGCCCCGAGGGCCCGGACGCACTCCGGGCGGAGGGGGGCCGACGCGTTCCGGCGCCTGCCGACGCCGTCATCGGGAGCGCGCCGCCCGGCGGCCCCGCGGCCACGGATCCTCCGTCGGGCGCGGCGTCCCCGGCGGGCGCGGGCATCCCGGCGGGCAAGGGCACCCCCGCACCGGCGGGCACCGCCCCGGGCAGGGACGTCCCCTCCGGGGGAAGGGTCCCGGCAGGCGCGGCGGCGGGGCCGCTCGCCGACCGGACGCGTGGTACGGCGGTGCCGATGGTCGTCGGATGCCCGGTACCGGGGCCGTCGGCGGACATGCCGGGGACTGCCGGGTCGAGCGGCGCACCCACGGGACACCGGCCCGTCTCGGCACCGCCCCGAGCGTCGCGGGCGGGATCCCGGACGGGGGCGGCGGCGAGGCCCTGGGACGGCACGGCGTCCGGGGGCAGCGTCCGGGAGAGCGGATGCCGTGGCGCGTCTCCCGGCCCGGGCGCCGGTGCCGCCACCGGGAACGCATCGGACACCGGGCGCCGGTCGCCGGCCCCGTCCGCGTCGGACATCGTCGCCCGGCGCGGGAGCGGCTCCACGAGGACGGCCGGCACCGGTGCCGCCGTCACGGTGGACGGAGGGAGCGCCGCGGCCGGCCGCGCGCCCCCCGGCCCTGCCGCGACCGGGAGCCGGGGCCGTGACGGCGCCCGGGTCGCCGGAGCGGGAACGGCTCGCCCGAGGTCGTCGCCCCGCAGGATGGCCAGTTCCAGTTCCCTCAGCGCGGGCGACGGGTCGACGCCCAGCTCGGCCCGGAGGTACGCCTTCACCCTGCGGTACTCGGCCAGCGCCTCCGTCTGCCGTCCGCTCCGGTACAGCGCCTCGATCAGCTGCTCGCGGAAGCGCTCGTGGCCCGGATGGGCGCGAGTGGCACCCCACAGGGCGACCAGTGCCTCACCGCAGCGCCCCAGGGCGAGTTGGAGGTCGCAGACCTTCTCGACGGTGCGCAGCCGCTCCTCCGCGAGCCGTGGCACCTCGTCGCGCCGCAGCACGTCGGAGCGCACGTTCGCGAGCAGCGGCCCCTGCCACAGCGACAGCGCGTCCTCCAGGGTGTGCAGTTCCAGCCCCGGGTCGTGGGCGTGGGCGGCGGCCAGACGCACCCGCTCCCGGAAGCCGATCAGGTCGAGGGAGTCAGGCCCCGCGGAGATGCGGTAGCCGCCGGGTACGGCCTCGATCGGCGCACCCGTCACCCCGTGCTTGACGAACAGCCGCCGCAGCCGCAGGACGCACGTCTGCAGGGCCGCTCGCGCGGTCGCGGGCTGCTCCTCGCCCCACATGGTCCGCTGGAGGTACTCGACGGAGACGACGGTGTTCGCGTGCAGGAGCAGGGAGGCGAGGAGGATGGTCGGTTTGGAGGGCGGGAGGACGACGGTGTCGGAACCGTCGGTGATGCTCAGCGGTCCGAGCAGCTGAAACCGCATCGCGGCGCGACCGCCTAGTCCCAGCCGTTGACGTGCTTGCAGAAGGCGAGGGCTTCCTCGGGGACGGCGCCGTGGCGGGCAGCGTGCTCGAGGTGGCGGCAGAAGATCTCGGCCGCCCGTTCGGCGGGGGTGAGGTCCTCGGGCAGATGTCCGAGCCCGGTCCCGTTGCGGACGGCGGCGGCAGTGGCGGCGGGGGATGGGGTCGCGGTCGCGGCGGGGACGCGCGAGGTGGCGGCGGCGGTCGGTGCGGCTGCGGCGGTGCCGGCTGTCGTGACGAGGGTGAGGGCCGCGAGACCGGCGACGAGGCCGGCCCGCGTGGCTCGGAGGGGTCTCTTCGCAAGTGACATCAGGTACACGTGTGCTCCCTGTTGTGGCTTACGGATGGGGGATGTTCGCCACGTGCGACCTTGCCAGTGCGGGGGCGCTTACAACGGGCGGAAGTCTGTCAGCTTGATGCAGGGGCCACGACAGCTTTGTGTCAACGCAGCAGGACGCGCGTAGTTGCGGTACGGCTCGGCCGACTCGGTCCACGACGGCGGGGGTTCGCGGAACGAGCGGGGAGCCGGCGGCACGGACGCGTCGCGTGGCCGGATCGGACGGATGGACGGACCCGGCTCACCTCCCGGGGCGTGGCCGGATCGCTCCACGCCGTCGGCCGTCCTCGATCCGCGGGCCCGCCGCCGCGCCCTCGTTCCGTACTCCGGACCGGACGCCCTGCCCTCGGAACGGCAGCCGATTCACTCCGAGAGAGACGATAGTCACACACCCAAAATCATTGATGCTCTTCAATCATCGGGTAATTTCAATCTCGCAGCGGCCGCCCGGCCCGAGGCCGAACACCCCGGCCGGCTGCGGCCTCAGACTCCGACCGAACGGAAACCGCACCACCATGGCTCACCTGCTGCACATCGACTCCTCCGCGGCTCCGGCCGGCTCCGTGTCCCGGGAGGTGGCCACGACCTTCCGCAACGCCTGGGAGCAGGAGCACGCATCGGGCACCGTGACCCATCTCGACCTGGCGACGCATCCGGTCCCCCATCTGACGCCGGCCGGCATCTCGGCCCGCGCGAAGACCGCGGGCGACATGTCCGCCGAGGAGGCCGCGGCCGCCGCGCTCCAGGACCGGCTCGTCTCCGAGCTCCGCGCCGCCGACGCGTACCTCTTCAGCGTGCCGATGTACAACTGGACCGTCCCCTCGCCGTTCAAGGCATGGCTGGACCAGATCCTGATCGCGGGACGCACCACGGCCTTCGGTGACGAGCCGGAGTCGGTGAAGGGCCGCCCGGCCACCGTGATCATCAGCGCGGGCGGGGGGTACGGGCCGGGCACTCCGCGCGAGGGCTGGGACTTCGCGACGCCCTATCTGCGGCAGGTGCTCGGTCAGGGACTCGGGCTGGACGTGCACACGATCCAGGTCGAGCTGACCATGGCGCACCACTCCCCCGCCATGGCCGACCTCAGGGAGCTGGCGGACACGAACCGGGCGAACGCGCACAGTGACGCCGAGAAGCGGGCGCGGCTCCTCGCACAGGAGATCGGTCGCTGACACCCCGCCCGGGGACCGCCGGAGGCCCCGAGACGGGCCCCGGGCACACACGCCTGCACCGGGCTCAGGGGTGTGACGGTGCAGGAGGCCGCACCCAAGGGACAGGGTGAGAGCGGCCGGCGGGCAGCGGCGGTCGCCGCGGCCCGCGGGGGCGGTGTCCACGAAAGCTCCGGGGAGCGTGGACACCGCCCTCTCGACCGCCCCCTGCCACAGGAGGCGGGGTCCGTGCGGACGCCGAGGGCCCGCTACTGCTCGGAGCAGACCTCGTCGTCCGGCGACGTGCGAACCCGGGCCAGCAGACCGCGGAGCGCCGCGACCTCCTCGGGCGTGAGATCGGCGAAGAGCCCCTGCTCGACCTCGGCCACGGCCTCCTGGGCCCTGGCGAGCTGACGACGACCGGCCTCGGTGATCGCCACGATGTGGCGGCGGCGGTCGGAGGGATCGCGACGGCGCTCCACGAGCCGGGCGGACTCCAGATCGTTGAGGATCGCCACCATGACGCTCGGGTCGACCGAGAGGGCCGCCGCCAGGGCCTGCTGGCTCATGAATCCCGACTTGCCCAGCAGCATCAGCGTCGTGCCCTGACGCGCGGCGAGCCCGCACGACTCGAAGGCATGGTGAACCCGGCTGTTCGCGATGGCGCCGTTCCGGGCCAACAGGAATCCCAGCCGGTCCAGCGGGTCGCTTTCGGTCACTTCAGCCATGGGCTCGTCCACTGCCATACCCCCACCCTATCAAGGAGATAACCATCACAGATCTCAGATCATTGAATAGTTTCCATTATTTGTATCGCTCAACAATGTTTCCATCGCGCTGCGGCATCCAGCCGCAGCACACGACACCCGACGACGACACACCCTGGAGCCTCAATGACCCTCACCACCGCCCTACTGTCCTGCGCGCTGGCCGCGTTCATGACCTTCGCCGGAGCACCCAAGCTCGCCGGCGGACCCAAGACGCGACTCATGGCCGAGCATCTGAGGGTGCCGCCGGAACTGCTCCGACTCATCGGCCTGGCCGAGGTCGCCGCCGCGATCGGGCTGATCGCCGGACTCGCCCTGTCCGGGCTGGGCATCGCGGCGGCCGGCGGCCTCGCCGTCCTCATGGCGGGCGGGGTCCTGGCGCACCTGCGCGTCAAGGACCCGTTCACCGCCGCCGTCCCGGCCCTCGCCTCGGCCGTCGTGGCGGCCGCCCTCGTGATCCTCCACCTCGCCGGCGAGTGATCACCCCGGCCGGACCCGGCCGGCGGCAAATGGGAGAAAACGCAACTTATGTGGCATAGGAAATGTTCCGGGAATAGCATCGGCCCATACGGCAATGTCAGGGGCTCCTCGTTCTCCAGACCAGGGGGCCGATTTCCTGCCCCGGAATCGAGGTGCCATGACCCAGCTCGACGCCGCGGGAACCACGTCCACCGGTGCCGCTCCCGAAGTTCCCCAGGTAGAGGTCACCCTCACCGTCAATGACACGGAACACCACCTGCGGTTGGACAGCCGCGTCACCCTCCTCGACGCACTGCGCGACCACCTCGGCCTGACAGGCGCGAAGAAGGGGTGCGACCAGGGAGCCTGCGGGGCCTGCACGGTGATGGCCGACGGCAAGCGGGTGGTGGCGTGCCTGGCGCTGGCCGCCCAGTACGAGGGACGCCGGATCACGACGATCGAGGGCCTCGCCCCGAACGGCGAACTGCACCCGATGCAGGCGGCGTTCGCCCGGCACGACGCCTTCCAGTGCGGGTACTGCACACCGGGCCAGATCATGTCGGCGGTGTCGCTCGTCGCCGAGGGCCGGGCCGGTTCCGACGAGGACGTCCGCGAGTTCATGAGCGGCAACATCTGCCGCTGCGGCGCGTACCCCAACATCCGCGCGGCGATCCGCGACGCGCTGGCGGAGGGGTGACGATGCATCCTTTCGCCTACGTGCGCGCGACCGACTCCGACCAGGCCGTGGCCACGGTCACCGACGACCCCGGCGCCTCCTATCTGGCGGGCGGGACCACGCAGTTGGACCTCATGAAGGACGGCGTGCTGGATCCGGACCGGCTCGTCGACATCACCCGGCTGCCGCTCGGCGGCATCTCCCACACCGACTCCGCGGTCCGCGTCGGGGCGCTGACGACCATGGAAGAGCTCGCCGCCGACCCGGTGGTGAGGGAGCGGCTGCCCTTCGTACGCGAGGCCCTTCTGCTCGGTGCGTCGACGCAGCTGCGCAACATGGCCACCATCGGCGGGAACCTGCTGCAACGCGCCCGGTGCCGGTACTTCAGGGACCCGACCGTGGCCGCCTGCAACAAGCGCAGTCCGGGCTCCGGGTGCGCCGCGATCGCCGGTGTCCAGCGCATGCACGCCATCCTCGGCACCAGCGACCACTGCATCGCCCTGCACGCCTCGGACGTGGCCGTTCCCCTGACGGCCCTCGACGCCGTGGTCCACATCCGGAGTGCGGACGGCACCCGTGCCGTACCCCTGACGCAGTTCTACCTGCCGCCCGGCGACACCCCGCACATCGAGAACGTGCTGAAGCACGGGGAGCTGATCACGGCGGTCGAGATCCCGCTGCTCCCCACGACGGCGCGGTCCCACTACATCAAGGTCCGCGACCGGGTCTCGTACGAGTTCGCGCTCACCTCGGCCGGCGTGGCGCTGGTCCAGGAGGACGGCGTCATCCGCGAGGCGCGCGTGGCGCTCGGCGGCGTCGGCACCGTTCCGTGGCGGGCGTGGGACGCCGAGGACGTGCTGCGCGACGCGCCCGCCGACCCCGGCACCTTCCTGGCCGCCGCCCGGGCCGCCCTCGGCGGCGCCCGCCCGCTGCCCGGCACCGCGTTCAAGGTCGAACTGGCCCAGCGCACGCTCATCCGCACCCTCGAGACAGTGGCAGGAGCCGAGTCATGACCACCCTCGAAGCCGCCAGGGCCGTGGGTCCGGGCCTGGACCGGGTCGACGCACCCATGAAGGTCACCGGCAAGGCCCCCTACCCCAACGACTTCACCTACCCGGGTCTCGTCCACGCCGCCCTGGTGCACAGCACCGTCGCCGCAGGACGCATCCGTGCGATCGACACCTCCGCCGCGGAGACCGCGCCCGGGGTCCAGGCCGTCATCACCCACCTCACCGCCCCCCGGCTGGAGCCCGGGCCGATGACGCTCCTCGGCGCCTCGCCGCCGACCCCGCTGCAGGACGACCGCATCCTCCACCACGGGCAGCACATCGCGATCGTGGTCGCCTCCAGTCCGGAACAGGCCCGGCACGCCGCGTCGCTGGTGCGCGCCGACTACGAGCGGACCGAGCCGCTGCTCGACGTCCACGACCCCCGGGCGCCCGTCGTCGAGAACCCCTGGGGGCTGGACTCCGACCGGGGGGACGTCGAGGCCGGGTTCGCCGCCGCGGACGTCGTCGTCGGCGGCACCTTCACCACACCGGACAACACCAACAACCCGCTGGGCCTGATGTCGACCGTCGCCTCGTGGAACGGCGACTCGCTCACCGTCCACGACTCCACCCAGTGGCCCCACAACGTCCGGGCCACACTCGCCGCGGTCTTCAAGGTCCCCGAGAGCGGGATCCGCGTCCTCGCCCCCTACGTCGGGGGCGGATTCGGGGCCGGACTCCGCGTGTGGCCCCATGTGATCCTCACCGTGCTCGCCGCGCGCCAGGTCGGCAAGCCCGTGAAACTCGTGCTCACCAGGCCCGAGATGTTCACGTCCGTCGGCCACCGGCCCGACAGCGTCCAGCAGATCAGGATCGGCGCGACCCGCGCCGGGGACCTGACGGCCATCACGCACGAGGGCCTTTCGTCGGTCGCCATGGAGGACGACGACTACGAGCCCGTGTCCGCCTGCTCGGCAGTCTCCTACGCCTGCCCGAACGTCAGGACGCAGGACCGGCAGGTACGGCTGAACATCCCGTGCCCCGGCTCGATGCGGGCGCCCGCGGAGGGCCAGGGCAACTTCGCCCTGGAGTCGGCCCTCGACGAGCTAGCCCACGAACTCGGCATGGACCCGGTGGAGTTGCGTCTGCGCAACTACTGCGAGGAGCACCCGCTGCTCGGACTTCCCTGGTCGAGCAAGGCCCTGCGGGACTGCTACCTCCAGGGGGCCGAGCGGTTCGGCTGGTCCCGCCGCGACCCGAGGCCGGGCTCGATGCGGGACGGCCGCTGGCTCGTCGGGTACGGGATGGCCGGCGTCTCCTACCCGCATTACCAGGTCCCGTGCCAGGCCCGGGCGTCCGTCCACCGCGACGGGTCCGCCGATGTGCGCAGCGCAGCGACCGACATCGGTACCGGCACGTACACGATCATGACGCAGCTCTCCGCCGAGCTGCTGGGCCTGGACGTCTCCCGGGTGCACTTCGACCTGGGCGACTCCGACATGCCCTACGCCCCGCAGGCGGGCGGGTCCGGCCTCACCAGCGCCCTGGGCAACGCGGTCGGGGCCGCCTGCCGCAACCTCCTGGGGGAGTTCCTCGACGTGGTGAAGGACGACGCCGACTCGTCGCTGCGCGGGGCGACCCCGGACGGGGTGTCCGTCAGCGACGGGCGCATCCACCTCACCGGGGCCCCGGGCCGGGGCGAGTCGTACACCGACATCCTCATCCGCCACGGCCTGGAGGAGCTGAGCGCCGACGGCCGGAGCACGCCTCCCCAGCCGGACGGGGCGGGCATGGCGACCGCCGGAGCGTTCGGGGCGAAGTTCGTCGAGGTGCGCATCGACCCCGACCTGGGGCTGCTGCGGGTGGCGCGGGTCGTCTCGGCCATCGACGGCGGGCGCATCCTCAACGAGAAGACCGCCACGAGCCAGATCGTCGGCGGCACCGTCGGCGGTATCGGCCAGGCGATGTTCGAGGAGACCGCGACAGACCCCGGGACCGGGCGCATCGCCAACGCCACGTTCGGCGACTACCTGGTGGCCGTCAACGCCGATGTCCCCGACATGGAAGTGATCTTCGTCGGCGGTCCCGACCGGGCGACGCCCATCGGCACCAAGGGCGTCGGCGAGGTCGGACTGGTCGGCGTCGCGGCGGCCGTCGCCAACGCCGTGCACCACGCGACGGGGCGCCGCATCCGCTCCCTGCCGATCACCATCGACCAACTGCTCTGAGCGGTCCGGGCGGTCCACCCACCGGCGCACAGGCGAGCGTCGGGCCCGGCGGGCGGAACCGCCGGGCCCGAGCACCCGGCGTCTCGGCGCCGGTCGATGTCGTTGCGTCCCCGACGCGTAGCCCTGGCCGGACGCGCGTGCCGGGTGCGGCGGCCGGACTCGACGGTTGCCCCGAGCGTCTCGGGTCCGGCGGGTGTGCGTCTCGGGAGCGGGGGGTGTGCGTCTCGGGAGCGGGGGGTGTGCGTCTCGGGAGCGGCCGAGAGCGCCATCGGACCGGACCGGCTCCCGGTCTCAGCCTCCCGGCCGGCGGCGCGGCTCGTCGGGCGTGCCCGGGCGCGAGCGGTCCGGGCCGGCGGGCCGTGGCGCATCCGCGGCCTCTCCGTCGCCGCCTGCCGGACCGGCCGGCGAGTCCGCGGGCGTGGCGCTCCAGCTGGACAGGATGCGCAGCCTCTCCTCGGACGGGGAGCCCTCCGCCGCGGTGTAGACGGTCAGGTACACCTCGGAGTCGGCGGCCGGGTGCAGCGTCTCGTACGCGAGCGTCATCTCGCCCACGGCCGGGTGCCGGAAGCGCTTGGACCCGTACGTGTGCTGGAAGACGCGGTAGTTGGCCCAGTAGCGGGCGAACTCGTCCGAACGGGTGCTCAGTTCGCCGACCAGTGCGGAGAGCGCCGGATCACGGGTGTCGCGCCCCGCGGTCACCCGCAGGATCGCCACCGTCTGCTCCGCGATCTCCTCCCAGTCCGGGTAGACCTCCCGGGCCTTCGGGTCGAGGAACATCCAGCGCGCCAGGTTGCGCTCGGCGACCGGCAGGGCGTCGAAGTCGTCCAGGAGCACCCGGCCCATTCTGTTGATCGCCACGACCTCCAGACGGGGGCCGTGCAGCACGGCCGGCGTCGGGTCCAGCGACCGCAGCAGGGCGTGGAGCCCCGGCCTCGCCCTGAGTCGGCCCGCCGCGGCGGCGGGCGGCGGGGAGGAGGGCCCGGACGTCCGGCCCGTCGTCCGTACCAGGTCGAACAGATGGCGCCGTTCCAGGTCGTCGAGCCTCAGGGCCGCGGCGACGGCGTCGAGCACCTGGTCGGAGACATTGCGGGCGCGCCCCTGTTCGAGGCGCGTGTAGTAGTCCACGCTCACCCCGGCGAGGACGGCGATCTCCTCGCGGCGCAGCCCGGCGACCCGCCGACCGTCCGTGTGCCACGGCAGACCCACGTCCGGCGGGGTCAGTCGTGCCCGCCGTGACGTGAGGAAGTCCCGCAGTTCGGTGTGGTCGGCCATACCCCGAGTATTCGCCCGCGCTCCCGGGGGTGCCAGGCCGAAGGGGGGTCTGCCGGAACCAGGAACGTCAGGGCCGGGCAGGGCCTGGGACGGCCGGGCTCCCGCCGGTCGAATGGACGGCGTCCCCCGGCCGCGACCGACGGTCGGAATCCCCTTCGTACCTGGAGTTCTTCTCATGCGTACCTGGTTCATCACCGGTGCCTCCCGGGGCTTCGGCCTGGAAATCGCCCGGCAGGCCCTGGAGAGCGGCGACCGCGTCGTGGCCACCGCCCGCGACCCGAAGGCGGTCGAGGAGGCCCTGCCCGGTCACGGCAGCGCGCTGCTGGCCCTCGCCCTGGACGTGACGTCCGCCGAGCAGGCCGACGCGGCGGTCGCCGCGGCCCTCGCCCGCTTCGGCCGGATCGACGTACTCGTCAACAACGCCGGCCGGGGGCTCGTCGGAGCGGTCGAGGAGACCTCCGACCGCGAGGCCCGTGCCGTCTTCGACACCAATGTCTTCGGTCTGCTGACCGTCACCCGGGCCGTGCTCCCGGCCATGCGCGCCGCCCGTGCGGGCAGCGTGCTGAACGTCAGCTCCGTCGGCGGGTTCGTCGGCTGGGCCGGCTGGGGCGTGTACTGCGCCACCAAGTTCGCCGTGGAGGGCCTCACCGAAGCCATGGCCCTGGAGCTCGCTCCCCTGGGCATCCGGGTCAGCGCCCTCGAGCCCGGCCCGCTGCGGACCGACTTCCTCGACGGCTCGTCGCTGCACCGCGCCGCCGCCCTCATCGACGACTACGCGGACACGGCCGGCGCCTCCCGCGCCTGGGCCGACTCGTCGAACCACGCCCAGCCCGGGGACCCGGTCAAGGCTGCCGAGGCGGTGGTCACCGCGGTCGGAGGGCCGCACCTGCCCGTCCGGCTCCCGCTCGGCGCCGTCACCGTGCAGGACATCGAGGCCAAGCTCGCCGGCACGGCGGACATCCTCGCCGCCTGGCGGGACGTCGCCCTGTTCGTCGACGTCGAGCGCTGAGCATCATCACAGGACACTACGTTGGACACTGTGTCCGATAAAGTTCGGGGCTCGTGCGGGAGCGCCACCCGGGCGCCCCGCACACCGATCCTGAAAGGGCACACATCGTGACTGGTGAGGGGAATTCCCGTTCGACACTGCTCCTGGTGCACGGGGCCTGGCACGGCTCCTGGTGCTGGGCGCCGCTCAGCTCGGCGCTGCGGGCCGAGGGCCGGCGTACGGAGACCGTCGACCTGCCGAGCGCGGGCCGCGAGGCCGGGATGCACGAGGACGCCGGAGTGGTGCTGGACGCGCTCACACGGATCGACGGCCCGGTCGTCGTCGTCGCCCACTCCTACGGGGGGATCCCGGTGACTCAGGCCGCGGCCGAGGCCCCGAACGTCGAGCGGATCGTGTACCTGTCGGCGTTCCAGCTCGATGTCGGGGAGAACCTCCTCGGCCACTACGGCGCCCCCGAGCCGGACGAACCGCAGGGGTTCGAGCCCGTACCGGGCGATCCGGTCCCGATGTTCTACGGCGACGTCCCCCGGTCCGAGGCCCGTGCGGCCGCCCGGCGGCTGGTGCCCCAGAGCCGCAGGTCCTTCAGTGACCGGCTCACCCGGGCGGCCTGGCGCGGCGTGCCCTCGACGTACGTCGTGTGCGAGGACGACCAGGCGCTGCCGGCCCGGAACCAGGAGGCGATGGCCGCCCGGTCCGGCACCGTCCACCGCATCGCGGGCGGCCACTCGCCGTTCCTGTCGAGGCCGGCGGAACTCGCCGCCCTCCTCGGGAGGATCGGCCTCGGGGCGGACGGCTGACCCGGCCCTCCCCTCACCCCCTTCCGTTCCTCTCCCCCACCGCGCCCGGACACGTACCCGCCGCCGACGCGCGCGCACCGCCCACCGACCCACGCACAAGGACACCGCATTGAACGCCGCACACAGAGAGCACGACCCGGCCACGCCCTCTCCCGGAGAGATTCGCCGAGAAGGGTCCTCGCCCGAGGAGACCTCACGAGAAGAGTCCCCGCCCGAAGAGATCTCCCGCGAACGGCTCAGGGAGCGCCTCGTCTCGCGCGCCGCCGCCCTTCGGCCGCTGCTGCGGGACCAGGCGGCACGGGGAGAGGCGGACCGCGCCGTCCCGCCCGAGGTCGTCGACGCCCTGTCCGGGGCCGGGGTCTTCCGGCTGCTGACACCCAGGCGGTACGGCGGTCACGAGACGGACCTGCGGACGCTGACCGAGGTGTCGGCGGCGCTCGGGAAGGGCGACGGCTCGGCCGCGTGGGTGGGGATGATCATCGCCGTGACCAACTGGCTGGCCTGCCTCTTCCCCGAGAAGGCCCAGGAGGAGGTCTTCGGCACCGACCCGGACGCACGCGTGACCGGTGTCGCGGCGCCGACGGGCATGGGCGAGCGGGTTCCGGGCGGCTGGCGCGTCACCGGCCGCTGGTCGTACAACTCGGGTGCCCCGTACGCGACATGGGCCGCGGTGGGGGCGCTGCTGCAGAACGAGGCGGGGGCGGTCGAGGACCAGGCGCTCGTCCTGGTACCCGCGTCCGAACTCACCGTCCAGGACACGTGGTACGCGGGTGGCATGCGGGCCACCGCCAGCCACACCCTGATCGGGCACAACGTCCTCGTCCCCGAGCACCGGGTGCTGTCGGTGCCGGCGGCCACCGAAGGGCTCTATCCGCGTTCGAACCCGGACGAGACGCTGTACGGCGCGACGTTCGGGCCGATGCTGCTGCTGTGCCTGGCCGGTCCGCTGCTCGGTCTCGGCAGGGCGGCGCTGGACGTGGTCGTCGAGGCGGCGGCGTCCAAGCCCCTGTCGTTCACCGTCCACGCCCGCCAGGCGGACTCGGTCGGCGTCCAGATACAGGTGGCCGAGGCGGCACTGAAGCTGGAGACGGCCGAGCTGCACATCCGTCACGCGGTGGACGAGGTGGACCGGGCGGCGGCCGCGGGCCGGCCCCTGGACTACGACGCCCGCGCCCGCGTCAGGGCCCGTGCCGGTTTCGCGGCGCAGCAGGTGGTCGGGGCGATCGGCATCCTGCTGGACGCCCACGGTTCGGCGGGGTTCGCCGACGCCAGCCCGCTGCAGCGCATCTGGCGCGACGCGAACACGGCCGCCCGCCACGCCGGCCTGGTCCCGGCGGTCGGTCTGGAGGTCTACGGCAAGTCCCTGCTGGGCACCGGGGAGCGGGTGAGCCTCATGGTGTGAGGGGGCGGCTGCGTGCCGTACGCGTTCACCTCCGCGGACGTCCGCGGAGGTGAACGGGCGGACCGGACCTCCGGCGCCGGTTCCCTAGGATGACCCCATGGCCTCCACCACCCGACGACGCTCCGGCGCGGCCGACCGGCGGGCCGCACTCGAGAAGCGGATCCTCGCCGTGATCGAGGAGCTGCTGCGCGACGGGGTGACGTACACCGAGCTGAGCGTGGAACAGATCGCCCAGGCCGCGGGCATCTCCCGTTCCACGTTCTACCTGTACTTCCGCGACAAGGTGGACGTGCTGCTCCGGCTGAGCGGCTCGCTCAAGTCGGAGAGCCACGCGATCGCCTCGGCGTGGCGGCCGTGCGGCCCCGGCGGCGGGCTCGACGGGCTGGCCCGCACCTACGAGCTCATCATGCGGCACTACCGCGAGCACGCGACCCTGCTGTCGGCGATCAACGAAGTGGCCGCGTACGACCCGGTCGTGCGCGAGACCTGGACCGCGGAACAGGACCGCTTCGTGGAGCACCTGGTGACGGTGCTGAAGGAGGAGCAGCGGGAGGGACGGACGCCCGAGGACGTCGATCCCCGGCTCGCCGCGACCGTCATCGTCCACGGCGGCGCCCAGGTCGTCGCCCAGCAGGTGTCCGGCGGCGACAGCGGCGACGACGCGGCCGTCGCCCGTGAGCTGGCGACCGGCTACTGGTACGGCGTGTACCGCCGTCCCGGCGGACCGGCCGCCGGCTGACCGCGCCGGCATCCGGCATCCGGCGGCGTCGCCCTACCTCACGCCGTCCGGGCCCGGACGGCGTTCCCGGCGTATTCCCAGAGGCGGTCGGCCGCCTCCGGGTCGAGTGCGTGCGGCGCGACGCCGCCCCGGGCTCCCTCCGCCGTCCCGACGACGGCCGCCTCCTGGTTGTCCTCGAAGTAGCGGCCGGTCACCGCGTCCAGCAGCGGCGACGCTGCGAGCAGCACCGAGGTCGACGCGCCCTGCGCCGGGGTCTTGTAGTACGGCAGCGGGGTGAGGTTCCCCTCGTCGTCCATCACGCCGAACGCACGCATCGTGTCGTCGTCGAGGTGCCGCTGGAGGTTGGTGAGGATGTACCCGGGGTTGAGGGCGTTGGCGGTGATGCCGTCGCCCGCCCAGCGGCGGGCGCCCACCGCGAGCAGCACACCGGCGGTCTTGGACTGGCCGTACGCGGCCCACGGATCGTACGGGCGCCGCGCGAAGTGGGGATCGTCGAAGTCGAAGGGCGCCTGGAGGTGGGCACCGGAACTGACGGAGACGACACGGGCCGCGCCGGAAGCGCGAAGGGCGCCGTGCAGCGCGCGGGCCAGCGCGTAGTGCCCCAGGAAGTTCGTGGCGAGCTGCATCTCCCAGCCCGCTTCGCCGAGGATCCGGCCGGGGAGCGCCATGATCCCGGCGTTGGCGACGAGGATGTCGAGCGGGCCCTGCCAGGCGCGCGCGAACGCGTCCACCGAGGACAGGTCCGCGAGGTCCAGTGCCGCGACCCGCACGGGGCCCGCGCCGGGAACGGCGTCGAGTTCCGCCACCAGGCGCTCGGCGCTCGCCGGGCGGCGGGTGGCGACGGTCACCTCGGCCCCGGCGGTGGCGAGTGCCCGTACGGTCTCGGATCCGAGGCCGGAGGCCCCTCCGGTGACGACGGCGCGACGGCCGGAGAGGTCCACGCCGTCGATCACCTCGGCGGCGGTGGCGTGGGCGGGGAAAGGGGTGGTGAGAGGGTGCGCCGGACGGGACTCCGGTCGAGAGGATGCGGTCATGGGTCCGACCGTAGGCCGCCATTCCCGGACGTTCTATAATTGGACGTCCGCTGTTCTTTACTCATCGTCCAGCGCTCTGGACACCGTCCCATTCTCTGCGCATCGTCCAGCCGTCTCGGTGTCTCCGTCCCCGAACGCCCTCGCCGGCGCCTTCGGGTAGGGGCGCCCCCGTCGGGGAGGAGCACCCGTGGACCCCTTGGAGGACGTACTGGCCCTGCTGGAGACGCGGAGCCATCTGTCCACGAACCTGCTGGCGGGCGGGGAATGGGCCGTCAGGTTCGCCGCCCCCTCCGGGGTGAAGTTCAACGCCGTCCGGCGCGGCCGCTGTCTGCTGGAAGTCGACGGCGCGGACGAGCCGCTGCGGCTGTCGGAGGGCGACTGCTATCTCCTCACCCGCCCGAGGGGTTTCACCCTCCGCAGCGGTCCCGGGGTGGTCCCGGTCGACGCCGGGCCCGTTTTCGCGAGGGCCGAGGACGGCGTCGCCAGGACCGGTGACGGGGACGACGTGCTGCTGATCGGCGGCCGCTTCTCGTTCGGCGCCCGGGCCCAGGAACTCCTGCTCGACGCGCTGCCCCCCGTCGTCCACGTACCGGCCGCGTCGAGCCAGGCGGGGACCGTGCGCTGGGCGCTCGCCACGATCGACGAGGAGGTGCGGGACGGGCGCATGGGCTCGACGCTCGTGGCCGAGCATCTGGCGGTCGTCATGCTCGTCCATGTGCTGCGGCTGCACCTGGCCCGCGAGCCGCGCAGTGTCTCGGGCTGGCTGGCGGGGCTGGGCGACCCCGTGGTGGCGGCCGCCCTGACGTCCATGCACGCGGAGCCGGCGCACCCGTGGACGGTGGCGGAGCTCGCGCGCCGCGGTGCCGTGTCCCGTTCGACCCTCGCCGCGCGCTTCAAGAGCACGGTCGGCCGCGGGCCGCTCGAGTACCTCACGGCTTGGCGTCTCGAACTCGCCTCCAAGTACCTGCGGGAGGGCGGCGGCACGGTCGCGTCCATCGCGCGTGAGGTGGGCTACGGCTCCGAGAGCGCGCTCAGCACGGCGTTCAAACGCGTCGTCGGCGTATCGCCGCGCGACTACCGCAACGCGTCGGCGGCCGGCTGAGGCCAGGCGCGACGACGGCCGTCGCAGCCCCGGGGCTCCACGCCGCCGCCGGGTTCACTCCGCCCGCTGCCCCGGCCCGCTCAGCCCCGGAGCCGGCCCAGCACCGCGTCCAGTTCGAGCTCCGGCGCGAGGGCACGGGCACTGCGGAGCGCGCCCTCCAGCAGTTCGACGAGCGCCGCGACGACGGCGTCCGCCCCGACGGCACGGCCGTCCTTCAGCCACTGGAGCGTCAGCTCGTCGGCGGCCGCGGTGAAGGCGCACAAGCCGCCGCCAGGGAGCGCGACGGCCGCCCGGCGGACGGCGCCCGCCCGGCCGTCGCCCTCCCCGCACGGGCCTCCGCCGCGAGCCGCACGAGGAACGGGCCGACGCGCTCTGGGACGGCCTCGGCGAGGGCCTCTACCTCAGCTTCGACACCCGCACCGGGCCCCATGTCCTGGGCAGGGCCTTCCCGCCGGACACGCTCCGGAGGCTGAGGGACGTCAAGGCGGCGTACGACCCCGGGAACGTCTTCCGCAACAACTTCCCGATCCCGCCCGCGGACCGGGCCCGCTGAACCGGACCGGGCCTGCTGAACCGGAACCCGTGCCACCATGCCATGCTCGACCCGCACACCTCCCGCGCCGGCTCCCGCACAAGGGATCCGGCAGGGGGACGGTGCGAGGGGAAGGCAACACCCGACCAGTGGTGTCGAAGTCTGCGGGGGCAGTGACAGTGTGACGCCGGCAAGGCCGGCAAGGGCTGGGGAGGAACAACATGCTGGAGGCGGTGGGACTGTCGGCCGCCGAGACCGACGTGTACCGCGCGCTCGTCGCCGCCGTCACGGCGTCGGCCGGCGAGGTGGCCACGACGACGGGCCTCGACGCAGGGACCGCCGGGCGGCTGCTGGTCGCGCTGGAGGACAAGGGCCTGGCCCGCGGAGTGGAGGGGGTGCCGGGACGGTTCGCGGCCAACCCGCCCGACCTCGCCCTGCGCCCCACGATCGAGCGTCACGCCGACGAGCTGGACAAGGCCCGTGCCGCCGTGTCCGAACTCATGGAGACCTACCGGCGCAACGCCTGGATCCGGGACGCGAGCGAGGTGATCGAACTCATCACCGGGGCCGGGGCGCTGCGCCAGCGGCTGCAGCAGGTCCAGGACAGCGCGCGCGAGGAGCTGCTGTGGTTCTGCAGGGCCCAGTACGTCGCCATGCCGTCCGGTACGAACCGGTCCGAGTTCGACGCCCTGGCGCGCGGCGTCGGCTACCGGGTCCTGTACGAGCAGGCGTTCTTCGACGACTCCGGCTCCGTTGACAACGTAGTCAGGGCGGTACGGGCGGGCGAAGCGGCGCGCGCCGTACCGGCGTTGCCGCTGCGGATGGCGATCGCCGACCGGTCTGTCGCGATCTGCCCGCTGGCGGCGGCCGGTCCGGCGGGTGATCCGCGCGAGGTGACGGCGGCCGTCGTCCGCGGCAGCAGTCTGGTGGAGGCGCTCGTCGCCCTGTTCGAGCGCTACTGGGAGATCGGGGCTCCGCTGCGGGTGACCGCGGAGGGGCAGATCGGCGGGCCGGGCCTGGAGGCCGACGCCGACGCGCTGACGGCCGACGACCAGCACCTGCTGTCCCTGATGGTCGCCGGCATCACCGACGAGTCGATCGCGGGACAGCTCGGCATCAGCAGACGCACCGTGCAGCGCCGCATCCAGCACATGATGAACATCGCCGGGGTGGCGACCCGGATGCAGCTGGGCTGGCAGGCCGCTCGCCGCAACTGGATCTGAGCGCGGCGGCCGAGGACGTCGGTGGTGCGGCCGGCTGACCTTGCCGACCGCACCACCTCCGGGCGGTGCCGTGATGCCCAACCCCCACGGAAGGCGATCACGTCACCCACACCGCCCGGTTCCCGGGGTCACCGCGGGCCGCACGCCGGGCCGTCTGCCCGCACCGCACCAGGGCGGGCGGACGGTCACCGGCGTCCGGGCCCCGCGGTCAGCCCCGGTGCACGTAGGCCCGCGTCACGGTCTGCCGCACGCTGTTGCCCGCGGCGTCCCGGGCGCTGACCCGCAGCGTCACGTACGCGTCGCCGCGCACGCCGGAGGGCCGCTTGACGTCGGCCTCGAACGCGTTGGCCCCTCGGTCGCGCAGCGGGGCCCTGCTCCAGGTGCGGCCGTCGTCGTACGACGCCTCGACCTGCATGACCACGCCCTTCGGCGCGGCGAGCCCGTCCTGCGCGCGGACCGCCAGCCGGACGCCGTGGGTACGGCCGGGCCCGACCTTGTTGTGCTGGTCCACCGGCACGGTGTAGTCGAGCTGGAGCAGTGGCAGCAGCCTCGCCTCGCCGGCCGCCGCGGACCGGAAGGACCAGGACGTGTCGGTCGCGGTGCCGTAGGCCCACTCGCCCGAGGCCCGGGCGGTCGACACGTCCAGCCGGTAGTCCGCCGCCTCGGCGGGCACCTCGAAGTTCGTCCAGGAGCTGCCCGCGCCGGCGATCTGCGTGCCGTCGCGGAAGAGGACCGCCTTGACCGTGTCGCCCGACTGGGCCGCGCCGGCGCCCGGCTTCCGGACACCGGGACCGCCCTCCGAGGCACCCTCGATCTTCGGCGACCAGTGGCCGGCGCCCGAGTCGGTGAACTCCGGGATGCGCAGGGCGAGGACGTTGCCGTCCCGGACGGAGGCGAGCCCGGCACCGCGCGGGATCGACGGCCGGACGACCGCTCCCTGCCAGGTCTCCGTCAGCTGCTCACCGGCGCGGTAGGTGCGCGGTGCGTTCCGCATGCCGACGTTCAGCTCGCGGTCCTGGCTGAAGGTCTCGTGGTGGACCTTGTGCTCCCAGGCGGTGTCGCCGGCCGAGACGTACTCGGTGCGCTCGAAGCCGGTCGGCACGTACCGCGCGTACTGCAGCCACGTGAAGTCCTGGTAGGGGCGGCGGGCGAACCGCTGCTCCGAGGCCCACGGAAGACCGCCGTTGTCGGCGTACGTCGTGCGGATGACGGCGCTGTTGGCCTCCGAGACGGTGTGCACCACCTTGGCGGGGATGTGCTGCCGGGAGACCTGCATGACGTCGTAGAGGTAGGGGCTGCGCGCCGTGCCCGTGAAGTGCACCTCGGTCGTGCGGTCCTTGATGCGCTCCAGCAGCCTGGCACCGGCGTCGGCGCCGATCCGGACGGTGGGCAGCGCCCAGCGCTCGGTGTCGGGCTCCCAGCGGGTCCACGGCTGGTCGCTGAAGTGGACGAGCGCCACCGCCGCGACACCGGCCTTCGCGGCCGTCGCGAGCACCGACGCCTCGGGGACGTTGTCGCGGTTCGTGAGCACGGCCAGCTTGCCGCGGGCGCGGTCGAACCGCGGTGCGGAGACGTCACCGGCGGCGACGGCGGTCAGGCGCTGTCCGCGCTCGGGCAGGAGCGGGGACTGGGGCATGTAGTAGCCCCGCAGGTCGATGTCCGAACCGGGGACCTCCGCCCGCAGGAGCGGTGCGACGAGCTGCCAGCGTGAGGCGAACTCGAACGTGCCGTCCGTGACTTCGGCCGTGGGGCTGACGTGGACGCTCTGGACGCTGTCGAAGTACATGACGCCCTGGGTGATGCCGACGCCGTCGATCACCCGGTGCACCTGGTAGTGCATGATGCCGCGCTGCTCCGCCGGACGCGGGGTGCGGATCTCCACCTTCGTGGTCTTCCGCTCGTCCACGGTGACCGTCCTGTCCTTGGTCACCTTCACCTCGGGCAGGATCACATGGCGCAGCTCCGAGCCGTCGGACGGGATGGAGGGCAGGTCGAGCTGGTAGGTGCCCTCCTCGACCTCGGCGACTCCCCTGTCGGGGTCGGTGTAGCGGACGAACCCGTCGGTCCCCCAGATCGACGGCAGCGCGCCGGAGCGCTTGCCGTCGCGGTCGATCGAGGTGACTGTCAGCCGGTGGACGGGGCCCTTGACCAGCAGGCTCAGCGTGGTGTGCACCTTCGCCCGGCCGTCGGCCGAGGTGGCGGTCGCATAGCCGTAGTAGGCGCCCCGCCCGAGACGGGCGGGGTCCACCGTCACGGGCACCTCGACGGTCCGGCCCGCCTCGACGCGCACGGAGTCCGCGCCTGGCCGCACCGCGCCCTCGGCCGCCTCACGGCCGCCGGTGGTGGCCAGCCGGACGTCGAGCTCGAGCGTGAGGTCCTCCGTGGAGTGGTTGGTGTAGCGGAGCTTCGTCGTGGCGGAGGCACCCGCACCGGTCTCGTACGTGCCGAGGGCGACGGTGCCGGTGGCGCTCAGCGGTCCCAGCACGGCGGCGGCGACGTCGACGCGGCCCCCGCCCTGTTCGGTGACCTTCTGGCCGGAGACGGTGCGGGAGGTGCTGACCAGCGCGTCCTTCAGCTGCTGCGGGCCCCAGTCCGGGTGCCGCTGGGCGAGGAGGGCGGCGACGCCCGCGACGTGCGGGGTGGCCATCGACGTACCGGAAGCCGCCACGTAGTGCGCGTCGACCGGGTGGCCCATCGTCGTGCCGGTGGCGCGGGCCGCCACGATGCCGACGCCCGGTGCGGTCATGTCGGGCTTGACGGCCTTGTCCCCGGCGCGCGGGCCGCGGCTGGAGAACGGGGCGAGGGAGTCGTCACGGTCCACGGCGCCGACGGTGAGGGCCGCGTCCGCGGCGCCGGGCGAGCCGACGGTGCTCTGTCCCTGCTCACCCGCGTTGCCGGCCGCCACCACGAAGAGGGCGCCGGTGCGTTCGGTCAGCTCGTTCAGGGCCAGGCTCATCGCGTCCTGGCCGTCGCTCGAACCCTCGGCGCCCAGGCTCATGTTGACGACCTTGGCGCCCTGCGCCGCCGCCCACTCCATGCCGGCGATCACCTGGGACTCGGTGCCGTAGCCGTCGTCGCCGAGCACCTTGCCGACGAGCAGGTCGGCGGCGGGCGCCACGCCCTTGCGGGTGCCTTCGGAGGCGGCGCCGCTGCCGGCGACGATCGAGGCCACGTGGGTGCCGTGGCCGAAGGCGTCACCGGTGCCGGAACTGCCGGAGAAGTCCTCGGCCTTGGCGATCCGGCCCGCCAGGTCGGGGTGGGACGCGTCGGCGCCGGTGTCCAGGACGGCGACCTTGACGGACTCGCCCCGCAGCCCGGCCGCCCAGGCGGCGGGCGTGCCGATCTGGGCGTTGCTGCGGTCCAGTGAGGGCCGGACGCGGCTGTCGAGCCACACCTTCGGTGTGGCCGCGGCCCGGGCGCCCGGCCGCGAGGTTCCGGACCCGGACGTCAGCTGCTTCCAGAACATGCCGAGGTCGTCGCCGTCGACGCGGAGCGACTGCGCCCCGATGCTCTTCAGCGGCCGGGCGGCCGAGCCGTCCTCGGCGAGGCCCGTGAGCCGGTGGACCGTGGCCTCCGCCGCACCCCTGCCCTGCTCCACGATCAGCGGGAGGGCGTCGGTGTGCGCCTCGTCGTAGCGCTGGGCCACGAGCGCGGTCACGTCGAACAGTTCACGGTCCAGCCGCCCGGTGGCGACGAGGTCCGATGCGTCCGACGGGATCACGGACAGCCGCCCGTCCTGCTCGTAGGTGCGGAACAGCACTCCCCGCCGCCCGGTGCCGGGTTCCACGGAGGCGCTGCGTCTGCCGGCCGCGTCCGTGGTGACCGTGACCCGGTCACCGGTGATCAGACGCACGGTGGCGGTCTTCCCCATGGCGGCGGCCCCGGACGCGGCCGCGTCGGCGTCGGTCGTCCGTGCCGACACCGGCGGGACGGCTGCGGCGCTCAGCGCGAGCCCCAGTGCCGTCGCCGCCAGCAGGCGGATTCGTCTCATCCGACTCAAGCCTTCCTCTCAGCGCGAAAGGGTGTTCTCGCGCTGGACAGAATCCGGTGAGCGGGGAACGCCTGTCACCGAGTTGCCGTGGCAGGGATGGGACATGTCGCAATGTCGACACGGGCACCGGGCGCGATCCGCACATGGCCGGACGCACACGTCATGACCGAATACCGGAACACTGCCGGCACTCTCGGGGCCGCGGCGTTAACTTGCCCCGAGGAGCCCCGACGCCACCCAGGAGCCTTTCGTGACGTACGACGTCAGTGCGGTCCGCGCGCAGTTCCCCGCCCTCGCCACCGGCACCGCGCACTTCGACGGCCCCGGCGGCACCCAGACGCCGCTGCCCGTCATCGAGGCCATCGCCGACGCACTCGCCCGCCCGCTGTCGAACCGCGGACAGCTCCTGCCCGGCGAGCGCAACGCGGACGCCATCGTCGTCGAGGCCCGCCGGGCCATGGCGGACCTGCTGGGCACGGAGCCGTCCGGCGTCGTCTTCGGCCGCAGCGCCACCCAGCTCGTTTACGACTTCTCCCGCACCCTCGCCGCGACGTGGTCGCCCGGGGACGAGGTGGTCGTCACCCGCCTCGACCACGACTCCCACATCCGCCCCTGGATCCGCGCCGCCGAGCGGGCCGGTGCCACCGTCCGGTGGGCGGACTTCGACCCGGCGACCGGTGAGCTGACCGCCGACGACATCCGCGCCGTGCTGTCCGACCGCACGCGCCTGGTCGCCGTCACCGCGGCCTCCAACCTGATCGGCACCCGGCCGCCGATCGCGGAGATATCCCGCCTCGTGCACGACGCCGGGGCGCTGCTCCACGTCGACGGCGTGCACTACACCGCGCACTCCGCGGTCGACGTGGAACAGCTCGGCACGGACTTCTTCGTCTGCTCCCCCTACAAGTTCCTCGGCCCCCACCACGGCGTCCTCACCGCACGGCCGGAGCTGCTGGAGACCCTGCGCCCGGACAAGCTCCTCCCCTCCTCGGACGCCGTCCCCGAGCGCTTCGAGTTGGGCACCCTGCCGTACGAACTGCTCGCGGGTACACGCGCGGCGGTCGACTTCCTGGCCGGCCTGGCCACGGGCGCGTCGGGGACCCGCCGCCGGCGACTGACGGCCTCGTTCGCGGCCCTCGAGGAACACGAGGAGACGCTGCGCGCCCGGCTCGACAAGGGACTGGCCACGCTGGACGGCATCACGGTGCACTCCCGCGCGGCGGACCGCACGCCCACCCTCCTGATGACGCTCGACGGCCGCAGCACGACGGACGCGTACCGCTTCCTGGCCGCACGCGGCATTCACGCACCCTCCGGCTCCTTCTACGCCGTGGAGGCCTCCCGCCGGCTGGGCCTGGGCGACACGGGCGGCCTCCGCGTCGGCCTGGCGCCGTACAGCAACGCCGAGGACGTGGACCGGCTGGTGACGGGGCTGTCGGAGTTCCTGGGCGCGTGAGGGCCTGGTGCCACGCTGCGGCACGCTGGATGCGGGCCCGCAATTCTCCGGCAAGCGGCCGTGACAGGTGCCGTCCTGTGCGACCGGTCGCTTGCCTCGCCGGCTGCGTCCGGGGGAGCGAAGAGGCGGCGGCTGCACCAGGAGGCCAGGCGCACCCCGGCGGCGAGCATCAGGGCGACCGGTGGCAGCGGCCAGAAGCGGTTCAGGGCGGCCCGGTGCGAGGGAGCCAGGGTGGTCAGCAGGGCCCCTTGTCCTCCCCGGACGCATCGGGGCTGCGTCCCGTTCCGGATCCCGTGCATCAGCGCAGGGGGGTCCCTTGCCCGTCCGAGGTCGTCCACGAGGCCGGTCTCCCTGGTTCTGCGCCTTCTGGCTCTCCCCGGTGAGGGCCGCCGTTGTACCGGGCAGTTCGTGGTCGTGCTCCCCGCTCGTCCGCCCGGAGGGACGTTCCCGGCAGAGGTACCGCGCTGGGACAGGGACGGCAGGCACGGTGCTCGGTGCCGAATCGGGAGCGAACGGTACGACGCCCCGCCGGTGCGCCCCCCGTTCGCCCGCCCGGAATCCTCCGGGCAGCCCATGCGCCGTCCCCCGACTCACCGCCGATCGTCCCCAAGGGCTGTCCCGTGATCACCGGTGGATCAGCGCGCGGCGTCAGATGCGGTGCATCGTCAGGCGGAGGGCCGCCCTCATACTGGGTGTATTCGGGCGATCCGACAACGCAGCGAGGTGCCGTAGCTGTCGTCGTGCGCCCGCTGGGGATCACGGGACAGCCCTTAGGCTGACCGTCGAGACGCGCCGGTGCCGAGGGGGCCGGCAGCAGGATCCCGCGCCCGCGCGGCACGTGCGAATTCCAGGGAGGTGCCGCGATGGAGGGGTCCGCGACGTCGACTGCGAGGCCGGAAAGTCCGCGCTCCCGGGCCGTGTTCCTGCTGTTGACGCTGGTGACGGGGGCGCTGAACGCGATCAGCTTCCTGGCCCTCGGCGGGGTCTTCGTCAGTGTGATGACGGCCAACCTCGCGCTGGTGGGCATCGCCGTCGGGGGCTCCGACGTCGAACTGGCGGGGAACTCCGCCGTCGCACTGGCCGGTTACATCGCCGGTGTGCTGCTGGGCGCCCGGTACTGCGAGCGTTGTGCCCGGGGGAACCGCTCCGGTGTGCGGGCCCTGCTCTTCGGCGAGTTGCTGCTGCTGTGCGGGGTCCTGGCGGGCTGGCTCCCGGTGGACGGCAGTCCCGCCGCGCCCCTCCGGACCGTCCTCCTGGGGGCCGCGGCCCTGGCGATGGGGTGCCAGAGCGCGACGATCCGGGCGACGGCACCCGGCGTGTCCACCACGTACATGACGGGGCTGCTCACGACCCTGCTGACCGATGTCCTGGCGCGCCGGCGACCGGACTGGAGCAGGGCGGCCCTGGTCGCGGCGATCCCGGTGGGGGCGGCGCTCGGCGCGCTCGTCGTCGTCACCGCCAGGGCGGCCGCGCCGCTGCTGCCGGTCGTCCTGCTGACGGCCGTGCTCCTGCTGTCGGCCGGCGCGCCCGGCCGGCCGGACCGGTAGCGCGTGTCCGGACGACCGGCGAACCGACCGGGCGGCGGCGCGCCGGGCGGCCGCCGAGCCGCCGTGCCCGACCGGGACGGGAGGGTGTCGCGCGCCGCTACGAGGCGGATCCGTGCTGCGCCCGCTGCCGCTGACGTGTCGTCCGGCGCTTGAGCGCGCGGCGCTCGTCCTCGCCGAGACCGCCCCAGACCCCGGCGTCCTGGCCGTGGGCCATGGCCCACTCGAGGCACTGCTCCCGGACGGGACAGCGCGCACAGACGGCCTTGGCCTCGGCCACCTGCAGCAACGCGGGTCCGGTGTTGCCGATGGGAAAGAACAGATCGGGGTCCTCGTCGCGGCAGGCCGCTTCGTGACGCCAGTTCTCGTGCTCCACTTGGAGCGCCTCCTCCGTTCGCGGATGTTCGTCCGTCCCCCTTCGGGTCGCCGACGATCGGCGGCTGAAACACCCGTCGCACCGGCATCCTCCGATCGGGGGGGAGGGAGGAGCGCGGGACGTCCCGGCGCGGAGTCCGGAGGTTCACCGACCCTCGTCCGGATCCGGCCTGCTCAGCGAGGGTCCCGGCGCTCGGGACGGCGGTAGCGGCGCCCGCCCGGGTGAGTTCCGCTCGCGTCGGACGGCCCGTACCGGCCCGACCGCGCCCCTCACCCGTTCGGTGGCGTTTGAGTGGCAGCCCGTAGAGCCCGGGACTCTCATGGAACCGGACCCAACGGCGTCCGGCGCGGAGGTGGCCGATGTACAGCATGTGCGCCGAGCGGACAGCGACGGAGGACGGCACCACACTCCTGTGGCACGCCCTCGACCGCCACGGGGACGCCTTGTGCGCCCGGATCGTCAGCGGTACGGCGGTGTGGACACCGGACACCGGGAACGACCGCGACGAGTACTGCCGCGACTGCATGAACGCCGTCGCCATGGCCTTCCGTCCCGGCCCCCGTGCACCCGGTGGCCGTGCCGCCGCCGGACGAGGAGCCACCGGAGGAGGAGCCGTGCAGCAGCACGTCGATCTCGCCCCGCCGGATCCGGAATTGCGTCCTCATGGGCAGTGACGCCATCCGACGGCGGAGCGGGCCGCGGCCGGGCCTCATCGCACGCTGGCGGGAGTCGGGGGATCGGCACCTGACTCCCACCAAGAGATCGCTGATCGTGACGTGGATCGCCTTCGGCGCCACGTGGGGCGCGGTCCGGCTCATCACCCACGGCATCCGCGACGGGTGGCTGCCCTGGGGGAACATCACCGCGGCCGGCCGGCACCTCCACCACTACAACCTGGGGATCGGGACGCTGGCGGGCGTCGGTCTCGTCGCCGTTCGCGGGGACGAACGCGCGGTCGGCCACCCGGCCGTCGCCGCCGCCTACGGCTCGGGAACCGCCCTCATCGCCGACGAGTTCGCCCTGCTCCTCGATCTCCAGGACGTGTACTGGACGAAGCAGGGGCGCCTCAGCGTGGACGTCTCCCTCGGCATCCTCTCGGCGCTCGGCGCGTATCTGACCGCCGTGCCGTTCTGGCACGAATGCGCCCGTGTGACGCGGCACCACCTGGTGTCCGCGACCAAACGCGATCTGACGCACGGCGGCTGAGCCGCCGGAACACCTCCGGACCCGGGCGCGATCTGCACCGGCCTGCCGTGGAGCGCGGGCGGAGCGCGAACTGTCGAGCAGGCGCTCCTCGCGGTGGACGCGCCGCCTGTCGGCCCTGCGCGCCCCGCATCGGGCCCCGGGAGTCCCGCCGAGCCCGGCACCTTCCGCCGAGCCCGTCCCTCCCACCGAGGCGAACGCGCCCCCGTCGCGCGTGCACCGCGCCGAGCGCGCTCATGTCCCCTGCACGCACGGCCGGTTGGGTATGCGGGGTCCGTTGAGTATGCGCGGACGTGTTCCTGAGTAGGCGTACTCAAGGCACGACGATCGCCCTCGACGACAGTGGTGCGCAGACCGACGACAGGAGACCGACATGCCCGTGTCCCGCACGATCAGCCGGCCCGCCGGCACCGCCACCGCACGCCGGAGGAGGCGCGCCGCCGCGGCCGTCGCTCTCACGGCCGTGACGGCAGCGGCCGCGCTCACCGGATGCTCCATCCGGGACGACATCTGCAGCGACGGCGAGTACCCCGTCCTGGCGGTGGGGAACACCGGTTCCGCCTGTGTGCCGGACGGGGAGCAGCCCCCGGAGGGCTGGGCGCGGTACCCCGAGGGCAAGGTGCCGAAGCAGGTCGACGACAAGTGGGACGTCTACTGGCGTACGCACACGCTCGACGGGAACGGCAGGATCATCGACGTGCCCGACGCGGGCTGACGCCCGCGGCCGCATCTCCTGCCCGGGCGGGAGAGGCGCCCGCTCCCTGCCCGTCGGTGGCACCCGCCGCACGCCTCGTACGGGCGTAGTGGCGCCGGGCACGGACGCGGTTGCCGCAGTCGCCGGAGCTGCACCAGCGCCGCGAGTGGCTGCGGCTGCGGTCGAGGAACAGCCGGCCGCAGCCCGGCCCTTGGCAGAGCCGGACACCGAGCACCTCGTCAGCGGCCAGCAAATTCCTCGGCTGCGAGCGTGAGTTGGTCCAGCAGGTCCCCGAAGGTGGACGGGGCGCGCCGCCGCGACAGCGGCAGGGAGAGCGCGTACGGCGTGTGCCGGGCGGCGTCGAGTGACAGGCGGTGGAAGGACCGGAGGTCCTCCTCCGCGGGTGGGTGCCCATGGGCGGCGGCGTCGAGGAGTGCGTGCACGACTTCCCGTACCCGACGCAGCCGGCGCAGGACGCTCTCCGCGCCCGGCGGATCGTCCTCCGCCAGGCCGTCATCGACGCGTCGTGGGTGATCGCACACGAGGGCGAGGGCCGGTTCGACCGCGGAAAGCTGTTCGGCGCGACCCTCGCACCGGCCCCGGCGGGGTGGCGGGTACCGCTCTAGGCGCCGCGCTGGCACCGTCACCCGGGCTGGTCGGGACGTTCGGCCTCGATGTCGTCCATCCCGCCTTCTTCCTCCTGCTGCTCCTCGACGAGGCGCGTCCTTCGCCGGGCGCGTGCGGCCGCGGGCCCTCGGTGCGGCGCTGGCGGCCGCGCTGGTGCTCGCCGTACCCGCGGGCGTGGCGCTGGTCGGCTCGACGGCCGGGGCACTGCTCGGGCTGAACAGGCGACGTCGGACGAAGCGGCCCGGTACAGGGAGGAACGAGCCATGACATGACCACCGTGTGGTGGGCGATTCTGGCCGCCGCTGCCGTCAGCTTCTCCTACAAGGCGCTCGGCCCGGCCCTGCTCGGCGATCGCCGGCTGCCGGAGCAGGCGGAGTCGGTCATCGCCCTGCCGGCGCCCTCGCTCCTCGCGGGCCTGGTGGTGGCCCCGACCGGCCCCCGCTGGACGGACCTCGACGGAACCCTGCCGGCGGGCGTGGCCGTGGCGGCCGGCGCACGGCTCTGCGGCGCCCCGGTGCCGGCGGCGGTCCTGGCCGGGGTCCTGGCGACCCCTGCTCAGACTCCTCCTCTGCGGCCGACCGACCACTGGTTCCGGCGGCCGTCGGTCGAGGCGCCCGGCCCGACGGCGTGTCGGCCGCGGGCCAGGCGCGCGTCGACCGCGGCACGGCGCACGACGAGCGGCCGCTGCCGCCCCCGTGGCGTCGGCGTGTCCACCACCAAACCACCCGCGTACGCGGGCCCCGGGAGGCGCCCCCGCCCCGGCGGCATGTGCCCCGTGCCATGTGCACCGCTCGTCGCACCGTTGCCGTCGCGGCGGCACACCCCGCGAACGGGTGATCTTCCGGGCGGTCGGTCTGCGTCCCCGGACCAGGGGTTACGCGTGGCGACATGAACGTATCGACTCACGCTCTCCGTCGTGTCCGTGCGGCCCTGACCGCCGGCCTCGTCGTCTGCTCGGCCCTGTCGGTCACGGCCTGCGGCAGCGAGGGGACCAAGGTCTCGGCGGGGGCCGCGAACCCCAAGGTCAGCCCCACGAGTACGGGGAACGCCGCCGGCTCGCCGAGCCCCACGGGCACCGGGCGCGCACTCACCGACGACCAGGCCGAGCGCAGGGCGCTCGTCCCCGCGGCCAAGGTCACCTGGGACAAGGCCGCCGGCACGGCGACCGGCGAGGTCGCCGGGAGCCGGCTGCTCGAGATCGGCCTCACGCGCTACGAGGGCGGCAGTGCCAGTCCCGCCCCGAGCCCGGGCACCCCCGAATGGGAGACCGAAGTCGCCACCGACGACGGCACCGTGCACAGGGTCCGTGTGGACGCGGTGACCGGGAAGGTACTGAGGTCCCGTCAGGAATCCGGACAGGACGCCGACGACAAGCAGGAGGTCGCCGAGCGTCTGCGCAACGCCAAGGTGACTCCGGAACAGGCCGTGGCGACGGCTACCGGGAAGAAGCAGGGCACCGTCACCGACGTCCACCTGGACGGCGACGACGGCGCGCTCATCTGGTCGGTCGACATCGTCGACCAGGAGGACTGGAGCAGGACGACCGTCGATGTCGACGCCGTCACCGGCGAGTTCCGCAGGGAGGAGGTCGACCGGGACTGACGTTCCGCGCCACAGGGCGCACCGGTGTCCGGCTTCCTCCCGTGACCGCGCCCGTACCAGAGAGCCTTGCGGCGGGCCCCGCGGCCGATCGGGCGGCGGGGCCCGCCGCGCAGGGTCGAACGCACGACCAGACGCAGCGGCACGGATCACCCGGGAGGTCCGCGACGCGAGCGGCCGCCGCCGGCGTCGATCAGGACCGGAACCGGCCGGTCCGCGCGCGGCGGCCTTGCCGGGACGGTCAACGGCCCCTTCCCCGGGCAGGGTTGGTCGCGGATCCGGACCGTACGCGCACCCCGCTGGCACCCGCCCCGTCCCGACGCCGCCTCCCAGGCCCTGTCCGGGAGCGGAACGGCCGTCCGGGTCCGGCGTGCCGAAACGCCCGACGGCTTGCCCGTCAGCGGCCCACTCGCCGATCACCCCGTCACCGGCGGCATAAACCGATAGAAATGCTCCATGCAGCAATTTTTTGGGCGGAAAAGGCGCAGATCGCCGAAGTCGCCCGGAAGTGATCATGTGTCCGGTCGGTGGAGCGCCCGGGGGCCGCTACGGCGCCTGCGTTCCCGGCTGAGCGTGCGCAGTCTCGCCGGCCAGGTGTTCCTCCTGCAACTGGCGGTCGTCGTGCTGGTCGTCCTCGCCGCGCTGGTGGCCCTCGTCGTCCAGGCGCGCCGCGACAGCATGGCGGACGCCCGGCACCGGACGCTCACCGCGGCCCAGACCTTCGCGAACTCCCCCGGACTGCACGAGGCCTTGGAGAGCCCCGACCCCACGGCGTCGCTGCAGCCCGGCGCCGAGGCGGTCCGCAGGGCCGCCGGGGTCGACGCCATCATCGTGTACCGGCCGGACGGGATCACCCTCACGCACAGCGACCCGAAGCAGATCGGAAAGCACGTCATCGGCCCGTACGCGGAGGCGGCGGCGGGAAAGACGTTCACCAGGACCTTCCAGGGCGCCCTGGGACTCTCCGTGATCTCGGCCGTCCCCGTCAAGGACACCGGCGGCTCGGTCGTCGCCATCGTCTCGTCCGTCGTCACGGTGGGGAACGTGCAGGACCGGGTGAACCAGCAACTGCCGGTGCTGTTCGGCGTGGCGGCCGGGTCGCTCGCCCTCGCCGCGGGCGGGTCGGCACTGGTGAGCCGCCGCCTCCAGAGACAGACCCACGGCCTGGGCCCGGCCGAGATGACCCGCATGTACGAGCACCACGACGCGGTCCTCCACGCCGTGCGGGAGGGAGTTCTGATCGTCGGGGGCGACGGCCGGCTGCTGCTGGCCAACGACGAGGCACGCCGACTGCTGGACCTGCCGGACGACGCGGAGCGCCGCCCTGTGGGCGCGCTGGGACTGAACGCCGAGCTCACCGAGTTGCTCACGTCCGGTCGCCCGGCCACCGACGAGGTACACCTGGCGGGTGACCGGCTGCTGGCCGTCAACAAGCGGTTCACCGCCGCCCAGGGGCCGGCGAGCCGGGTGGTGACGCTTCGGGACACCACCGAGCTGCAGGCCCTCTCCGGCAGGGCCGAGACCGCCCGCCGGCGGCTGCAACTGCTCTACGACGCGGGCGTGCGGATCGGGACCACCCTGGACGTCACGCGCACCGCCGAGGAGCTCGCGGAGGTCGCTGTGCCCCGGTTCGCCGACGTCGTCACCGTCGAACTCCTGGACCCCGTCCTGCACGGCGAGGAACCCTCGGGCGCGAGCACCGAGATGCGCCGCACCGCCGTCGTCGGCCTCGAGGGCGACCACCTCCTCTACCCCGCCGGCAGTCTGATCCGCTTCGTCCCCGCCCACCCGACGGCCGCGGGCGCCGCCGAGGGCCGGGCGGTACGGGTGGAGGACCTGAGCGCCTCCGAGGGCTGGCAGGCCCAGGATCCCGACCGCGCCCGCCGGGTCCTGGAGCACGGCATCCACTCCCTGATCGTGGTGCCGCTCCGCGCCCGGGGGGTGGTGCTCGGAACGGCCCACTACTGGCGGGCGGACGACTCCGAGCCCTTCGAGGAGGAGGACGTGTCCTTCGCCGAGGAGCTGGGAGCCCGGGCGGCGGTGTGCATCGACAACGCCCGCCGCTACACCCGCGAGCACACGATGGCCGTCGCCCTGCAGCGCAGCCTGCTGCCCAGCCGGGTGCCCGAGCAGACGGCCCTGGACGTGGCCTACCGCTATCTCCCCGCCCGGGCAGGCGTGGGCGGGGACTGGTTCGACGTGATCCCGCTGTCCGGTGCGCGGGTCGCGCTGGTCGTCGGTGACGTCGTGGGCCACGGTCTGCACGCGGCGGCCACCATGGGCCGGCTGCGTACCGCCGTGCACAACTTCTCCGTCCTGGACGCCCCGCCCGAGGAACTGCTGAGTCGCGTGGACGAACTGGTGGCCCAGATCGACAGCGACGAGGAAGCCGACGACGGAGGCCAGGGCATCACCGGCGCGACCTGCCTGTACGCCGTCTACGACCCCGCCTCCGGGCAGTTGGCGGTCGCCACCGCCGGCCATCCCGGGCCGGCGGTGGTCCACCCCGACGGCACCGTGCACTTCCCCCAGCTGCCGGTCTCCCCGCCGCTGGGCCTCGGAGCCGGACTTCCCGTCGAGAGCGCCGAACTGACCGTGCCCGAGGGATCCCGGCTGGTGCTCTACACCGACGGGCTGGTGGAGGACCGCGACCGCGACCTGGACGTCGGCCTGGCGGCCCTGCGCGACGCGCTGTCCGGGCCCGACCGCTCCCCGGAGGCCACCTGCGCCGCGGTCGTCGACGCCCTGATGCCCGACCGGCCCCGCGACGACATCGCGCTGCTGGTTGCCCGCACGCACCGGCTCGACCCCACCCGGATCGCCGAGTGGCAGGTGCCGCGCGATCCGGCGGCGGTCTCCCCCGTTCGCGCCGCCTGCGTCCGCCGGATCCGGGAATGGGGCCTCGGGCACATCGACTTCGCCGCCGAACTGGTCCTCAGCGAACTCGTCACCAACGCCGTCCACTACGGGACCGAGCCCATCACCGTGCGGCTCGTCCGCGACCGGACCCTGATCTGCGAGGTGTCCGACGGCAGCAGCACCTCGCCGCGACTGCGGCGGGCGAAGGTCACCGACGAGGGCGGCCGCGGCCTGTTCCTGGTGGCCCGGTTCGCCGAACGCTGGGGCACCCGCTACACGCCCACCGGGAAGGTCATCTGGGCCGAACTCTCCCTCCACGGCGGCGCCGGCCCGTCGGTGGAAGGGCTCGCCGAGCTGCTGCTCGCTGAGGAGGAGCCGCTGTCCGGCGAGGACTCGGGAGAGGACGGCCCGGCGCGGTGAGGGGCATCGCAACAGCCGGTGCCCGGCCGTCCCGCGCCCGCCCGGACGCCGCCGCCGGCACCGCGTACGGAGGGCCGAGGACCTGCCCCCGGACGGTACCGTGCCTGCCGGTGGGGACGTGCCTGCCGTCCCGCGCGGGGCCGACCCGCCCAGCGACGACCGCTCGCGCCGGGGACCGCTTCGCTTCCGGACCGCTTCGTGCCCGGTCCCCTTCGTGCCCGGTCTCCTTCGTTCCGATCCGCTCGTTCCCGTCCCCCGCGTCCTGGAGCAACCGTGACCGCACCCCGTGTCCGAACGGCGGCCGCCACAGGCCTCCTCACCCTCGTGCTGCTCGGCGGCTGCGCCGAGACGCCGAAGAGCACGCCGGTGAAGCCGTCGGTCGCCACCTCGGCGCAGGAGGCGGGAGGCATGGACAAACTGATCGCCGCGGCGAAGAAGGAAGGCGCGCTGAACGCGATCGCGCTTCCGCGTGACTGGGCCAACTACGGCGGTCTGATCGACGGCTTCGAGAGGAGGTACGGGATCAGGGTGACGGTGCACGATCCCCAGGCGTCCAGCCAGGACGAGATCGACGCCATCAGGCAGAGCGGCAGACGCGCGGACGCCCCCGACGTCGTCGACGTGGGGGACACGTTCGCCCGGACCGCGGCCCGGCAGGGCCTGCTCGCGCCGTACCGGGTCGCCGCGTACGACTCGATCCCCGACAACCAGAAGGACCGCGAGGGCCGCTGGTCCAACAACTACGGCGGCTACGTATCGATCGGCTGCGACGCCAACCGCGTCAAGCCCTGCCCCCGGACCTTCGCCGATCTGCTGGACCCCCGGTACAAGGGGATGGTCTCCCTCGACGGCGACCCCACCCGTTCCAACACGGCCTTCGCCGGGGTCTACGCGGCCGCGCTCGCGAACGGGGGGTCGTTCGACGACATCCGGCCCGGTCTGGACTTCTTCGCCGAACTCGACGACCGCGGGAACTTCAACCCGGTCGAGTCCACCTCGGCCGCGGTCGAGACGGGGCGGACGCCCATCAGCATCGACTGGGACTACGTCAACCTCGACTACGCGGAACGGTTCCGTGACAAGGGCCTGGACTGGCAGGTCGCGATCCCCTTCGACGGCAGCTTCGCCCAGTACTACGCCCTGGCCGTCAACAGGGACGCCCCCCATCCGGCGGCCGCCCGGCTCTGGCAGGAGTACCTGTTCAGCGCGGCGGGGCAGAACCTCCGGCTCAAAGGCTATGCCCGCCCGGTCCTGATGGAGGCCATGCGCGAGGACGGCACCCTCGACGAGGCCGCCGCGGCGATGCTGCCGACGGTGGAGGGCGAGCCGCAGTTCCCCACGGACGCACAACTGCAGAAGGCGAGGGTGACGGTGGACCGGGGCTGGGCGAAGGCCGTGGGGGGCTGACCGCGTCGCGACCGGGAGCCGTCGCGCGTCATCGGGGCGGCCCGGCCGGGGTGGACGCGGCGGGGCGCGGCAGCAGGGTTCCCTCCACGTACAGGTCGACGTCGTCATTGGGGAACGCGACCAGGCCCGCGATGCGGTTGGCGTGGATCGTCGGGAGGTCGCAGGCCCAGGCGATGTCCTCGCGGGTGGCGACGTCGCTGTCGAACGACCAGTAGCTGCTCGTCGTCCGCCCTTTCAGGGGCAGCGGGTCATCGTGTCCGAACGGCGCAACCGGAGCCAGTGCCCGACCGGGGCCCGACCGGACGGTCAGGCTGGGGTGCGGCACACTCTCGTCCGCCATCGGTGGTCACCTCGGTTCACTCGTTCCCCGGCACACGCGTGGGGCACGGACCCGGGTCAGCGGCCGGGAAGGCGTTCGGTGACCTCCTGCACGATCCAACCGTTGCCGTCGGGATCGCTGAAGGAGGCGAAGGACGAGTAACTGCGGCGTTCGGGGTCGGGGCCCGGGACCCGGTTGGCGGTGCCGGCGCGGTGGAACACGCCTGCGGCGTCGTGGAAGACCTCGACGGCGTCCACTCCCCGTTCGACGAGCTCGGCGCGGGCCGCCTCGATGTCCGACACGACCAGGTGCAGCCCCTGCGCCGAACCGGGTGCGGAGTCGCTGACTCCGGTACCGAAGATCACCGAGCAGGGGGATCCGGGCGGCGTCATCTGCACCACGCGGAAGCCGTCATCGGTGGGGAAGTCCGCGTCCTCGCGCCAACCCAGCGCCTGGTAGAAGGTTTTGGCCCGGTCCACGTCGGCGACGGGGATCACCACGACCTCGAGCTTCATGTCCATGGAACGGCACTCCTTGTTCTTCGTTCTCGGGTGCTCGGTGCTCGGTGCTCGCCGAGGAGTGCTCGGTACTGGCCGAGGAGTGTTCGCCGAGGAGCCGGAACCCGCTCGCCGTACCCGCGGCGATCGCGCCGCGTGCGGTCACGGCCGTGCGCAACCGCGGACCCCCGCCCGGCGCTGGGGCCCGGGGCATGGGGAGGAAACGGCCACCGGTGTGCCGGTACGGGCCATACACGTCATGATGAACCCATACGCGCGATACCGCAGGCGCAGCGGATGCGCGAGGCCGCAGGAGTACCGGCCGGTCCTCGCGTCCTCGCTCCTGCCGCGAGGCGCACCGAGCGACGACGCCCCGGACATGGCGGTCGCGTTCGTCCGCCGACGGACCCGGGCGGTCCGGTGCGCGGGCGGTTCAGCCCAGTGCGTCGACCGCGTAGAGAGCGCCCAGCGCGGTGGCGAGCGTGCCGAGGAGCAGGCGGAGGAAGGTCTCGGGCAGCCGTGGCTGGAGGCGGGCGCCCATGTACCCGCCGACGAGCCCGCCGAGGCCGCATGCGAGGCCGAGGAACCAGTCGGGGGCGATGCTGCCGGTCTGGGTCAGGGACAGCAGGGCGTACGTGGAGGCGCCGACCACGGAGGTGGCGAAGGTGGAGGCGAGCGCCGCGGGAGCCACGTCGGTGACGGGGACGCCTCGGCCGACGAGGACCGGCCCGAGGATCGAGCCGCCGCCGATGCCGTAGACCCCGCCCACGATCCCGACGGTGAGCGCCAGACCTGCCACCGTACGGGGCGAGAGCCCGCCGCGCCCCGTGCGGGGAGAGGCGGGGCGGAGGGTGCGCACGACCAGCCAGAGGCCCAGGGGCAGCATGAGGACGGCCACCAGCAGTCGGAAGACATGGGGGCCGGGGAGGACGAAGACGCGGACGACCGCGCCGATGACCACGCCCGGCAGGGTGCCCAGCACCAGCAGACGCACGAGCGGGCCCCGCAGCGCGCCGGCTCGCCGGTAGCGGAGCAGGGCGCCGGGCCCGGCGACCACGTTGTAGAGCAGATTCGTCGGTGTGACGGCCGGGTTGGGCACCGCGAACACACTCAGTTGCACCGGCAGCAGGAAGACCGCGCCGGACACGCCCACCGGGGCGGTCAGCACGGCGATCAGCATGCCGACGGCGAGACCGGCCACTGCCAGTTCCCACTGCATGCGGTCCCCCGGTCGTTGCTCCCGGCCGCCGGGCCGGCGCGAACCGGCCCGACGGAATCATGCACGACTGTCCGCGGCGGCGCGGCATCCCACCCCTGCGCCCACCGAAGACCGTCGACGCTTGCGGTACCAGTCCTTCCGCTGGTTCACGCGTTCCCGCGCCCCCTCGCCCTCGCCCTCGCCCTCGCCCTCGCCCTCGCCCTCGCCCTCGCCCTCGCCGACAGCCCTTCCCGCCACCTCCCCGACGGAAAGGGAGCTCGCGGAAAGGGAGTTCAGGCCAAGGGTTTCACGGGGAGGTTCCCCGGCCCGGTGGCGTGGCCGGGTCGAGCGACTCTCGCGCGGACTCCGGGCGGGACCGTGCCGGTACCCGGAAACGCCTTCGGTGGCGCGGCAGGAGGAGGACGGCGCACAGCGCGCCGGGGGCCGTCCGGGCCGGGTGGAGGCCCTGGAGGCCGAGTCCGTGTGCACCCCGAGGTACCGGCCGAGCGGGATGAGCAGGACGTAGTCGCTGGTCACCGAGGCGATCGTCACCGTCCGGGTGTCACCGGCGGCACGGAGCAGGACGGCGTGGGACATGCCGATCGCCGGCGGCGCGAGGCCGAGCAGTGCCGGCGGGGTCACGGCCCGGGCGGCGGTCGCTCAGTCCACGATCGTGGCGACCGTGTCGAGCCCCGCGTGGCGCAGCGTCCGCCGGACCGTGCGGCCCGCCCCGCGGATGGTCATCGCCGCCGGTTCCGCCGGCAGGGTGGCCGCTCTCAGCAGCGCGTACGCGCACGCGAGGTCGAGATGGGTGACCCCGCTCATGTCGACGACGCACTCGGCGGCCCCCGCGAGCGGGGGCGCGTCAAGGCGTTCTTCGAGCTCACGAAGGGTCGCGGCCCCGATCTCCCCGGTCAGGACCAGCTCTGCGCGCCGGCCGTCGGCCGCGAGCACCGCGATGGCGGGTTCGGCCGGTGGGGTGGAGTGTTCTGCTGTCACGGTGAACTCCTTCACGGCCGACGGCACTGCCTGGTTCTGCCATGGTCGCGCCGACGACCGGGGCCCGTCCGCGCGCGAGGCTCGGACCGGCCCCGAGTTCAGCCGACGGGCGTAGTGGCGCCTCGACGGTCCCCCGCTCACATGCGTTCCGGCGCCGAAACCCCGAGCAGCCGCAGCCCGTTGCGCAGCACCACCCTGGCGGCGTCGGTCAGCCAGAGCCGGGCCCTGGTGCGGTCGTCCGGCTCTTCACCCGCGCGCGGCAGGACGCGGCACGCGTCGTAGAAGCGGTGGTACGTACCGGCCAGCTGCTCCAGGTAGTGCGCTACCCGGTGCGGCTCGCGCAGCGCCGCCGCGGCCGCCACCACCTGCGGGAACTCGGCCAGCACGCCCAGCAGGTCGGTCTCCCGCCCGTGGGTGAGCAGGGAGGGCTCGAAGTCCTGCGGCGCGCCCATTCCGATCCCTGCCTCCCCCGCCTTGCGCTGCACGGCGCACAGCCGTGTGTGCGCGTACTGCACGTAGTGGACGGGGTTGTCGTTCGACTGCCGTGTGAGCAGGTCGATGTCGAGGTCGATCGTCGCGTCCACGCCGGCCCGCGCGAGCGCGTACCGCGCCGCGTCCACGCCGACCGCCTCGACCAGGTCGTCCAGGGTGACGACGGTGCCCGCCCGCTTGCTCATCCGGACGGGCTCCCCGTCCCTCACCAGGTTGACCAGCTGGCCGATCAGGATCTCCAGGTGCGCGTCCGGGTCGTCACCGAAGCAGGCGGCCATGGCACGCATCCGGCCCACATAGCCCGCGTGGTCGGCGCCGAGCATGATGACGACCCGCTCGAACCCCCGGGACCGCTTGTTGAGGTAGTACGCGCAGTCCGCGGTGAAGTACGTCCAGGAGCCGTCACGCTTGACCAGGACCCGGTCCTTGTCGTCACCGAAGTCCGTGGTGCGCAGCCAGAGCGCGCCCTCGGCCTCGAAGACGTGACCGCCCTCCCGCAGGCGGGCGACCGCGGAGTCCAGGTCCCCCCGGTCGTGGAGGTCCTTCTCGTTGAAGTAGACGTCGAAGCGGGTGCCGAAGGCGGCGAGCGAGGTCTTGATCTCGTCGAACATCAGCGCCGTGCCCTCCGCCCGGAAGACGGCGAGGGCCTCGGACTCCGGCAGTTCCGTGGTCCGGGGCCGCCGGCGCAGCACCGCGGCGGCGATCTCCTCGATGTACGCGCCGCTGTAGCCGTCCTCGGGCGCCGGGGCGCCCTGGGCGGCGGCGAGCAGCGAGCGGGCGAACCTGTCGATCTGGACTCCGGCGTCGTTGAAGTAGTACTCCCGCGACACGTCCGCGCCCGACGCCTCCAGCAGCCGCGCCAGCACGTCGCCCACGACCGCCCACCGGGCGCCGCCGATGTGCACCGGGCCGGTGGGGTTGGCCGAGACGAACTCCAGATTGAGCCGGAGGCCGCCGAGCCGGTCCGTACGGCCGTAGGTGTCACCGGCGAGGACGATGTCGCGGGCCAGGGCGCCGATCGCCGCGCTCTCCAGCGTGATGTTGAGGAATCCCGGACCCGCGACCTCGGCCTTCGCGACTCCGTCGGCCGCGCCGACCAGCGGGGCCAGCACCTCGGCGACGGCCCGGGCGGGCAGGCCCGCGGACCGGGCGAGCCGCATGGCGACGTTGGTCGAGTAGTCGCCGTGGCCTCGGTGGCGGGGCCGCTCCGGGCGGATGTCCCGGGGCGCCTCCCCCGCGATGCGTCCGGACTGGATGGCCTGGTGTACGCCGGCGGAGATGACGGCGGCGAGATCTGCTGGGGTCACGGCGGCGACGCTACCGAGGAGTGCCGCGCCGTCGACACCGATTATTGGAGGGGAACGGCAAGTTCCGCGACTGGCAGGGCCGTTCCCCCGCCGACGGGGGAGGCGAGGCGGGGAACGGGCCGTGCGCCGACGCGGAGGGGGCGGCCCGCCACATCGGGCCCGGCCGCCCCCTCCGCGTGCCGCACGCCCGCGTCACACCGGGTCGGCCGGCCCCGCTGACGGGACCCGCCCGCCGTCGCGGGCTTGGGCGTCGTGACGCGCCTCCGTCACCGCTGGGCGGCGAGGACGAAAGTGGTCGTGCAGAGGGCGAGGCAGCCCGTGAGACAGGCGACGCCCCGGGTCAGGACGCGGCGCCGAAGTTCCCGGTAGCGGGCCCCGTACTCCTCCTCCAGTTCGCGCGCCCGTACGGCCACCGCCTCGAAGTGCTCCCGGGACGCCTGGATGCGGTCGGCGGTACTGAGGCGTACGAGCTCCGTGCGTTCGGCCGCCGTGAGCCAGGGCATCCGGTCGGCGAGCCCCTCGGCCGCCGTCCGGGCCGCGAGGACATGGGCGTTGGCCATCAGATAGCCCTCGAGCCGGGCGAAGCCCGCCGCCAGGTCGGCGCTGTCGCGGGCTCCGCCCTCCACCCCGTTCACCGGCCGTCCTTGTCGTCCCCCAGCGGGGGCGCCGCGCCCTTGCCGGGCTCGATCACGTCCCGGTAGCCGGTGAGGCTCGCCTCGTCGTACGACGCGATCTCCGGGTGGTGCAGATCGAAGGCCGGGGATTCGGAGCGGATCCGCGGCAGGGTGAGGAAGTTGTGCCGCGGCGGCGGGCAGGACGTCGCCCATTCGAGCGAACGGCCGTAGCCCCACGGGTCGTCGACCTCGATCTTCTTGCCGTACTTGGCCGTCTTCCACACGTTGTAGACGAACGGGAGGATCGACAGGCCGAGCAGGAACGAGCTGATCGTCGAGATGGTGTTCAGCGCGGTGAAGCCGTCGGCGGCCAGGTAGTCCGCGTAACGCCGCGGCATGCCCTCGGCGCCCAGCCAGTGCTGGACCAGGAACGTGCCGTGGAAGCCGATGAACAGCGTCCAGAACGTGATCTTGCCGAGGCGCTCGTCCAGCATCTTGCCGGTGAACTTCGGCCACCAGAAGTGGAATCCGGCGAACATCGCGAAGACCACGGTGCCGAAGACGACGTAGTGGAAGTGCGCGACGACGAAGTACGAGTCGGAGACGTGGAAGTCCATCGGGGGCGAGGCCAGGATCACACCGGTCAGACCACCGAAGGTGAAGGTGACCAGGAAGCCGATCGCCCAGAGCAACGGCGTCTCGAAGGACAACGAAGCCTTCCACATGGTGCCGACCCAGTTGAAGATCTTCACACCGGTCGGTACCGCGATCAGGAAGGTCATGAAGGAGAAGAACGGCAGCAGCACCCCGCCGGTGACGAACATGTGGTGGGCCCACACGGTCACGGACAGACCGGCGATCGCGATGGTCGCGGCCACCAGGCCGATGTAGCCGAACAGGGGCTTGCGGCTGAAGACGGGGATGACCTCCGAGATGATACCGAAGAACGGCAGCGCGATGATGTACACCTCCGGATGGCCGAAGAACCAGAAGAGGTGTTGCCACAGCAACGCGCCGCCGTTGGAGGCGTCGAAGATGTGGGCGCCGAACTTGCGGTCCGCCTCCAGGGCGAACAGGGCGGCGGCCAGCACCGGGAAGGCCAGCAGGACCAGCACACCGGTCAGCAGCACGGTCCAGCAGAACACCGGCATGCGGAACATCGTCATGCCCGGGGCGCGCATGCAGATGATCGTGGTGATGAAGTTGACCGAGCCGAGGATCGTGCCGAAGCCGGAGAAGGCCAAACCCATGATCCACAGATCGGCGCCGACGTTGGGGGTGTGGACGGCGTCGGACAGCGGGGAGTAGGCGAACCAGCCGAAGTCCGGGGCGCCGTTCGGGGTGAGGAAGCCGCCCACCGCGATGAGCGAGCCGAAGAGGTAGAGCCAGTACGCGAACATGTTCAGCCGCGGGAACGCCACGTCGGGCGCGCCGATCTGCAGCGGCATGATCCAGTTGGCGAATCCGGCGAACAGCGGCGTCGCGAACATCAGCAGCATCACGGTGCCGTGCATCGTGAACGCCTGGTTGAACTGCTCGTTCGACATGATCTGCGTGCCCGGACGGGCCAGCTCGGCGCGCATGAAGAGCGCCATGATCCCGCCGATGCAGAAGAAGAGGAACGACGTCGACAGATAGAGCGTGCCGATCGTCTTGTGGTCGGTGGTGGTAAGCCACTTCACGACCACGTTGCCGGGCTGCCGGCGCCGGACGGGAAGTTCGTCTTCGTAGGTGTCCGTGCCGAGCGCCTCGGACGACTTGTGCATGGCCACGTTGTCGCTCTCTCGGAAGAGGAAGTTGCAGGAGGAAAGCATGCCGTGACGAGGTGTGACCGGGCCCTAACTCGCCCTTCGGCGAGTCGTTCCACCGACCCGCGACACGGTGGACGACCCGGGAGGTCGCCGGCGCACCCCCGACCGGTTACGACCCGCTCGACATGCCGCTCTTCGGGCGGCGGCCGCGCACGAGGAGCACGGGCTGCCGAAGTTCCACCTCGACGGTGTCGGCTCCGCCGAGGCGGCGCGGTCGAACTCGCCGACCCGGACGTGTGGCTCGACACGCGGGAAAGGGTCCTCACCGCGGCGGCCCTCCTCTCCGCGTACGTTCTGGAGTTCCCTTGGGTTTCAGCGGGTGTCGTGCACTGTGGTGTCACTCCAGGCGGTGAACCTGTCTCCGACAGTTCCCGAACCGGTGTCGCGGACGTCGCAGGTGTTGCCGAGATGCGCCCGTGATGGAGAACAGGCAGCTGCGGCTGCGGCCCTTCCTGGTACGGATGCCTTCGGGGGACCGGTACTGGACAGTGCTGGATGAGGACGAGCTGACGCCGGTCGTCGAGGTGGACGAGTTCCTGCGGCACGTACGTTTCGGCCGGGACCACGACCGCGACGTACGCGGGCGCGATGAAGTTGTTCTTGACCTGGTGTGATCGCACCGGCCGAGACTGGCGGGAGTACGCCGGCCGGCTCGGCTCGTTCATGCTCTGGCTGCGGCACGCGCGGTTGGACGAGGGCGCGGTGGTCGCCGGTCCGGGATGCCGGCCGGTGCGGGGCCGCGTCGGGTGAACACGGTCTTGGCTGCGGTACGGGAGTTCCTCGAGCACCAGGTGGCTGTGGGGAACGCCCCGAGCTCGGTGCTGGGGATGCTCTATGAGGTAGCTGATGATCGTGGCCTTCCTGTCGAGGTTCGTGGTGAGGCGATCGGGCTCCGCTACTACGCCCGGGCCCGGCACAGGGCTGCTGTGCCGGACGAGCCGGTCGACCATGCCAGTGACGAGGAGGTGCTGGCCCTGTTACGGGCCTGTCGGACGGCGCGGGACCGGCTGATCGTGTTGCTGATGGCGCGGGCTGGGCTCCGTCGCGGGGAGGTCGCGGGGCGCCGTGAGGACATCCACTTCCTGGTCGATGCCCGGCATCTGGGGTGCGCGGTGGCGGGGTCGCATCTGCACGTCGTGCGGCGGGACAACGGCTCGGGACGCAATCATGAGCCGCCCGGGCCCGGCCGAGCAGCTCGCGAAGGCTCGCGCCGACGACTCCGCCCGCAGACGCCGCCGCGTGCTGGCCGCCCTGGACGACCTGACCCGCGACGGCCTGACGATCACCGTGTCCGCTGTGGCGCGCATGGCCAACGTCCACCGCAGCCTGATCTACCGGCACAGCGATCTCCACACCGCGTACTGGCCCGCGCCGCCCAACCGCCGGAAGGTCCCACCGGAGCAGGTCAGCCGCCAGTCCCTCCTGGTCGACCTCGCCGATATGACCGCCCGCAGTACCCGCCAGGCCCAGCACATCGCCCAGCTCGAACAACGCCTCTCCCACGTCCTCGGCCAGGACGCCTGGCAGGCCACCGGACTGGGAGCCCCAACCGACATCGGCACGCTTCAGGAGAAGATCACCCGTCTCGAACAACAGGTCGCTGAACTCATCTCGCAACTCGGCGAACGCGACGAGGACCTGGCAGCCGCCCGGACCACCAATCGTGAGTTGATGACCCAGCTCAACAGCCACTTCCACCGGCCTCGCTGAGCCACCGGTCGCGGCCGTCGCCGATGAACCGGGATACCAGGGCTGTTCACGGGCGCCTCTGATCAGGCACGCACAAGGCCTCAGAAGATCGCTTCACGCCGGACAGGTGACCGTTTCCCGAATGAGGAACGCATCGGTCCCACAGTGCCTTCCCGGCACGAGTCCTTCATCGAGCCCTGGTCGGAGTAATTGAACGAGCCCTGGGGCAGGTGGGCTGCATACGCTTCCTGTGCGACTGGAGCCCGCCCGTGCGGCCGGACGCCACGAGCTCTCTGAGGCACACGACCCCTCGTGCGCCTCCGCCTTCGTGCCGGACCGCAGGCCCGACGCAGACGTCAAGCGCGTCGGACTTCTCTGCGAACGGCGATCTGCCCATTCAAGGGATCCGGTGTTCCTTCCGGGCTGCTGTGGGTGAGGGCGGCGCACGCCGCCGGGACACCTGTGTTCCGGGAAGAGGAGGAAGGAATGAAGGTAGGCATACGTCACCCGCGCCTGGTCGGGGTACTGGCCGTACTCACGGTCGCCGCCGTCGGCTGCTCCCCTTTGGCGAGCGACATCTCCGGCTCACCCGGAGGGCCGCCCGACCCGTCGGCCGCCGCAGCAGCAGCGGCCGAAGCCGAAGCCCTGCGGGTGAGGCCCATCGTCGACCCGAAGGTCGCCCAGCAGGAAGCCGCCTGCGCCGCACAACAGCCGAACGCCCCCTGGTTCAGGACGCTCATCCCGTTCGAACACGCCCACATCGGACGCGACAGCCTCTCGGAGTGCGCACAGTTCACCGGCTCCATGACGGGCCCCAACGTGGTCGAGGCCCACCCCACCAAGGGCCTCTACTACGCGCAGTTCGACATCGCCACACGCCATCAGAACGACCTGTACGTCTACGGGGGCGGCAGCGGCGACGCCAACCCGCCCGCCCTGCAGGCCTTCATCGCCAAGGTCGAGCCCGGCACCATGAAGCAGATCTGGCGCACCCACCTGTCCGACGCGCGGAAGAACAACGAACTGCACGTGTCCGGAGCGGTCGACGTCATGGCCGACGGCAACCTCGTCGCCATCTCCGACCACACCCTGTACAAGCTCGACGGCACCACCGGCAAGATCCTCCTCAAGAAGGACATGCCCACCGGCGAGAGCCCCCTCAACGACAGCGCGTTCAACGGGATCGACGCCTTCCCCGACGGCACGATCGTCGTCAGGTCGCTGAACCGGCCGGTGGGCTGCACGCTCAACGGCTACAGCGCCGCCGGCTTCAAGTGCCCCGGCGCCCCCGACTCGGCCAAGCCCTCCATCATCGGCACGGTCGACCCCAAGACCTTCAAGGTGCTCAGCTGGACCCAGCTGAAGGGCAACGTCCTGGGCCGGGTCACCACCAGCCGCCACCAGGGCCACGACTACGCCTACGTCACCACCCCCACCCAGCTCTTCCGCTACGTCTGGGACGGCCGCACCATCAAGCAGGACACCGCCTGGGGGCCGATCACCTACGCCAAGTCCGGCCAGACCCAGGCCGGCGCACCCGTGATCATGGGCGACTGGGTGGTCATGTCCACCAATGGAACCGCCTCCAAGGTGCCGCTGAGCGTGATCGCCATCCACCAGGGCAACGCCGCGCGGATGACCCGCATGGACCCCACCCCGAAGCTGAAGCCCGGCGAGTACAGCTACTACTACGCCAAGGTCTCGGCCGACCCGGTCAACAACCGGATCTACGTCATGGACTTCGGCCTGGGCACCGCCTCGGCCATCGACTTCCGCAACGGCCGCATGTCCCTGGCCTGGAAGGTCAAGCAGCGCACCAACAGCTACATCACCCTCATCGGCCCGCCGGACAAGCGGGTCTTCGTGAGCGCGAACGCACGCTCGAAGGAAACCGACCCCACCAAGTACAACCCCGGCCCGGTCGGCGTCAACTACATGGACCAGATCCAGTGGCGCGACGCCCGCACCGGAAAGCTCCTGGCCGCCTCCGACTTCTACGCGCCGGCCACCTCGGCCGGGACGGTGCCCCCGGGCTACGGCGGCCTGATCTACAACATCCTCCACGACGGCCACGGCGTCGCCCTGAAGGTCCGACCCGCCGCCAAGAACGGCAAACCCTCCCCCCGCTGAGCGATCCGGAATACGCCCCACACCAAGGGCCTGGACGACCTCGATCACCAGGCCCTCTGGGCGACTGCCCCAGATCTGTCAGCGGCCCACGACACCGGGGTCAGGGTCCGTCGGGCTCGTGCCTGCCGGGGCTTGTGTCGTGGCGTGCACCGAACACGCAGGGCCCGGGTCGCACGGTCGAGTTTGTCCACCGCCTCCATGAGCCGTGTGCTGACGGGCCCCTCCCCGATCATCGCGACCGTACCGTGGAGTTCCATTCCGGCGTCGAAGATCGTCCGTACCACGCTGTCGCGGAGGTCGGAGGCGAGCCGGTCCCGCTCCCGGGTCAGCATCACCTCCTCCTGCAGGGCCGCGTTGGCCGTCATCGACTGCCTGATGCGGTCGCGCAAGCCGTGTACGGCCACCAGGATCAGGGCGCTGAGGGCGGTCCAGAGCAGTACGCGTCGGGTGACCACGGCACCGGGCGTGGCCTGCACGATGGACGACACCGTCTGGGCGGCCACGACCGCGGCCGCCACGCAGGCCGACTCCCAGCGGTGGTGGAAGAGCACCGACCACAGCAGCGGGGCCAGCAGCACCAAGCCCACACCTGAGGTCACACCGGTCGCGAGGATCAACTCCAGCACGGACGCGGTGTAGAGCAGGGGCACCAGGACCGGAGTCCAGGCTGGCAGCCGCTGCCACGGCAGCACAAAGGCAGCTCCGCACACGAGCAGGAGGACGACGCTGACCGCGTAGTTCGTCCCCGTCGCTTTCGGTCAGCGCCGGCCACGGGCCGGTTGGAGATTCCACAACACACTCCAGTCGACCCTGGCGACATGGCTCCTGAGCATCTCGCGGCGTGCGGCCGCCTATACAGATCTGATGCTGCCGGGTTGACCGCGAACGACGGCCCTGCCGCCGGGCGGTCGAGTACCGGGCGCTGCTGCCCGCCGACGTCGCTGCACACGCCACACCGACCACCGTCCACCGCCATGCCAGGTGGATGAAACCGCGAGGCACTCGATGGTTCTCGCCCTCCTTCGCGGTCCGGCGGACTCACGTCACACACCTACCGGTCCTGTCCGGCGGTGCAGTATCAGAGCGTGCAACTGACCAGGTGCCGATCCTCGACCAGGACGGGGCTGCCTCCGCCCTCCTCCGCCAGGATCCGGTCTGTCAGCAACGTCCACCGTGGTTGACCTTCGTCTCTCTGGAAGGTCAGCGCTGTCCGCCTCACCCGTTCGCGGGTCAGAAGGTGCAGTGGCCCCACCTGTGAAGAAGGGTTACCCGTATGACCGACACACCGATGCATCTGGAGGATCTTCGGGCCTACGCCCAAGGAGAGATCTTCCTGCTGAGCCGGGCGGGTGAAGCGTTCGAAGGCCTCGTCTACAACACCAGCGGGTTCGGCCCGTGCCCGGCCGATGAGTTCGCGGCGATCGACACCGCGCAACTGGCGAAGGACACCGGGTGCGATCTGGTGTGGAAGAACCCGAGACGGTTCTGGATGATGGACACCCTGACCATCGACCTCGCAGGCGAGCCCCGTGAGCTGGGTGGCCTGATGTTCAACTGCCTGGCTGACATGCAGATGCCGGCCGGCTTCGATCCGCAGCGGGACCAGTCGGCGCTGGCCTACCGGCCGATGCAGATCCACCGGGCCAACACGTACACGTTCCTGAGCGGGCGGCCGGTCTTCCTCCTGAGATCGCCCGACGAGATCACCTGGGTGATGCAGACCTTCACCGATCATGTGGATCACAGCCTGACCGAATCGGCGCTGCCCCGCCTGGCCGAGCGCCTCACTCTGCCCGAGGGCTGGACATACAAGGCGCGGACGGTGGACCGTGACCTGACCATCACCACCCACGGCCTGGCGCACATCGTCTCCGACAACCTGGCCAACATGTACCAGGGCTGCGTCGACGGGGTGAACAACTTTGATCCTTGGCAATGAGCACCGGCCGTGAGTGACAAGGTCAAGGTAACGGTCGAAAATTTCGTCCGGGCCGAATCCAACCGTGCGATGGCGAAGCTGATGGCGCTCTGCGGTGGCGTCAACCGGTGGCACCACAACCGGGTGCAGACACCGCTTGATCAGCAGACATCGGTCCGGATGAACCGCGACACGCTGTACAGCTTCGCCGTGCTGGAGTTGGCCGAAGGCGCTACGGTCACGATGCCGGACAGCGGCGACCGCTACGCGTCGCTCATGGTTCTCAGCCAGGACCACTACGTCAACCAGGTCATCCACACGCCCGGCGAGCACCGGCTCACCATCAACAACCACGGCACCCGCCACGTACAGCTGACGATGCGCGTCCTGGTCGACCCGGGCAACCCCGCCGATGTCGCCGAGGCCAACGCCCTGCAGGACGGTCTGAGGCTGTCCGCGGGGTCGGCTGAACCCCTCGCCGTACCCGACTACGACGAGGATTCCCTCAGTGCCGTACGGGACGCGCTTGCGGTGCTCGGCCGAACCCTGCCCGGAACTGAGCGGATGTTCGGCCGCCGTGAGGACGTCGACCCTGTTCGGCACCTCATCGGTACGGCGGTGGGCTGGGCCCGGCCTCCCCGAGAGCGAGGCGTTCTACCTGCTGGTCGAGCCGGGCCTGCCGGTCGGGAAGTACCGCATCGTGGTCGGTGACGTGCCCGTCGACGGCTTCTGGTCGATCTCCCTCTACAACGCCGATGGCTACTTCGAGGACAGCAGCGAAGGCGGATGCGTCCTCAACCAGTTCAATGCCCAAAGGGAGCCGGACGGCTCGTTCGTCATCAACCTCGGAGGGTGCGCCGACGGGCGCCCCAACTGCCTGCGCATCATGGACGGCTGGAACTTCACCGTCCGCCTCTACCGGCCGCGGCCCGAGATCCTCGACGGCACCTGGACCTTCCCGACCGTGGAACCCGTCGACTGAGAACGTTCCCACCCTCTCCCCGGACCTGGCGCCAAGCGCAGGGCCATCGGATCGGGCGTGTTCTCGACCACCTTTCGATACCGCCGCGTTGGGCCGACCGGGCCGGGCCGGCGGAGTTCGGAGCACGGTTCCCGCAGATCTGACCGGCGCCGCCATACAGTCGGACTTCGCCTCTCTGCGCGAGGCGGGCGTGAGGAGTGCGGATGAACGGCTGGGCCGTCGTGATCGCCGGGAGTGCGGTCGTCGGCTACGGGGCGCTCTCACGCCGTTTGTCGACCACGGTGCTCTCGGGACCGCTGGTCTTCATGCTCGCCGGTCTGGCGATCGGCCCGCTGGGCCTGGACCTGCTGGACCAGGCGAAGGATCCCGAGGTCACGCGGACGCTCCTGGAGAGCGCGCTGGTGCTCCTCCTGTTCGCGGACGCAGCGGGGATCAGGGCCCGGGACCTGCGCCGGGAGGAGTTCCTGCCGCTGCGCCTGCTCGCGATCGGCCTGCCGGTCACGATGGCTCTGGGCTGGCTGGCGGCCTGGCCGCTGCTGCCCGGCCTGAGCATGTGGGAACTGGCCCTGGCCGCCGTCATCCTCGCGCCGACGGACGCCGCGCTCGGGCAGCAGGCCTTCTCCAACAAGCGGGTGCCCCCGCTGGTCCGCGGCGGCCTGACCATCGAATCCGGTCTCAACGACGGCCTGACCCTGCCGTTCTTCGTCCTGGCACTCGCGGCGGCGGGTGAGGGCCACGGCCATCCGGGCGTGGCCGAGACGTTTCTGCGCGCGCTGCTGCTGAGCGGCGCGATCGGAATCACGGCCGGCCGGACCGGGGCGAGCCTGCTGCGCTGGTCGTTCGCCCGCGGGTGGAGCAGCTCCGACTGGCGACAGTTCCTGGTCCTCGCCGTCCCGGTCATCGCGTACGTCCTGTGCGCCATGGCCGAGGGCAGCGGCTTCATCGGCGCCTGGGTCGCCGGCCTGGCCTTCGGCATCCACCTGCGCCGCACCCCCGTCGGCCTGGGCATCCCTCCCCGGGACTCGGACCCCGCGCAGAGCACCGGGTTCACCGAACGCCTCGGTCTCCTGCTCGCCTCGCTGAGCTTCCTCGTCTTCGGCGCGGTCATCCTGGGACCCGCACTCCAGCACCTGACCTGGCGCATGGTCCTCTACGCGCTGCTCAGCCTGACCGTCATCCGGATGCTGCCCGTCGCGCTCGCCCTGGCCGGCACCGGCCTGCGCCGCGTCTCCATCGCGTACATCGGCTGGTTCGGCCCGCGGGGGCTTGCCTCCCTCGTGTTCGGCCTGCTCGCCCTCGAAGAGCATCTGCCTGGGGGAACCCTGCTGAGCGAGGTCATCGCCGTGACCGTGGGCCTGAGCATCATCCTCCACGGAGCATCAGCTCCCATCCTGGGCGACCGCTACGGCACATGGTTCACCAGGACACTCCGCAAGGAACCGAACCTGCGGGAGAACGCCCTCGCGCAGCACGACAACCCACGCTGACGGAGTCAGCAGCCTTCCGGGGACAGGAACACCGACCGGCCCCGAGAAAACCGCCACGGCCATCAGCGCCCGCGTACACAGACGGAAGAACTTCTCCAGCTCTCCAGGCGTCGGAGCGGCAGCGAACCGGCCATAGCAGCCCGGTCATCAGAGAGAAATTCAACGGGCAGAGCCAGGAGGGCAAGACCGCTGATCAGAGGCAACAGGCTGAGTCATCGCAGACCAGCCTTCGCATCACGCCGGATCGCCGCGTACGGATCAACCTTGCATCACGGCAGCACCCCGGCCCCCTCGTCATGCCGAGCACAACCCTGGCCCCGAAGCAAGCACCCAGGCGCTCTCCAAACCCGACGACATCAAAGCGCGGCTAGTCGACCGCGCGCCCAGGCGGCGTGTACGACGCTTGTCACACATCGATCGCCCCTCTCAGAAGCCTTGCTGGCCAGTTCACACGCCGATCGGCCAGCCGAGGCCATGCCGCCAACCCAACAGAACGGCAGTGGACACCGCACCCCCTCGATCCGGTCACGGGCGATGCCGGAGGAGGTCGCCGGGGCTGCGTTCCCGGTCTCGTGGTCCGACCGCGACTTCGTTGCCGGTCGACACCGGTCTGCGCGACCCGGCCGACGCGGAGAGGACCGAATGGGGCGGCACTGCCGCGAGGCTCCCCTTCGTCGTCGGATGCCCGGCGGGTCCGGCGGGGGCGAGAGCGCGACCACGGTTCAGGCGACGACCGTTCGAGGCCGAGCCCGCAGCGCTGCTCGGCACCGTCGCGCCGCTGCGCCAGGAGGCCACCGGGCCGGGGACCCCATCCCCCGCACGGCCGGCCCGGCGGGCAGTCCGCTATATGCGCTCCACCCGTCCGGCGCGCCACTCCGGCGACGGATCCGAACCCAGCTCGCTCCAGTACTCCCGCCCCGTGACGACCCGTCCGGATCGCACGGTCCAGAACGAGGCCACCCGGTGCACACCCAGCGTCTCGTGCGGCACCTCGACCTCGGACACGACCTCCTCGCCCGAGGCCACGATCCGCAGCACACGGATCGACCAGCCCTCCGGGTACTCCGCGTTGACGCCCACGTAGTCCTCCCGGCCCACGATCCGTTCACCGCTGACGGGCCACTCGACGACCACGTCGTCGGAGAGCAGTTCCCCGACACCGGCCCAGTCCCGCGCCTGCATGCGATCCCACAACTCATGAATGACCTCGGAGGGTTCCATGGGCGCATGCTCCCAGCCACCACTGACACTTGCGCTCGCGTCGGGTTTCCCGGCGGCCGGCCCGTCCCGTGGCGACCTGCCTCCGGGGCGTGAAGAGGCTCGTCCAGGACACGCCGGCCCCTGTGACCGCCACGGCCGCCGCCGTTCGGACGAGCGCCACGACCGGCAGCTCGTCGCCCGATCGCGCGACGAGCTGCGGGCGGTCGGCACCCGGGCGCGGCGGTTCACCGGCCGTGCCGCGGGGGGCGCCGAGCGTGCGGTCGAGCTCGCTCCCCGCGACATGCATCACAATCGGCCGGCGCGACGACGGCCGACGGGCCCGGCGTTGTGCCTCGACAAGCGCAGTTTCGGTACGCCAGGCGACCCGGTGCTCACGGTCCGCAGCGGGCACCACAGCACCTATGGTCGATTTTCGGCCGTCCGATTTTCCGATCCGGGCGGCTTTTGTCCTTGCAGTCGACCCGAAAGGCAGGCGAGCGGAACGTGCCGAGCGCCACCACACTGGCACCGATACCGACGAAGGCACCGCAGGAGTCCCGGGACGCCGGCGCGGGCGCCACCGTCACCGACCCGGCGCTCGTCAAGCGCGCCGTGAAGGCCGCCGCCCTCGGCAACGCCATGGAGTGGTTCGACTTCGGCGTCTACAGCTACCTCGCCGTGACGCTGGGCAAGGTCTTCTTCCCGACCGGCAACCCCACCGCCCAGCTGCTCTCCACTTTCGGCGCCTTCGCCGCGGCCTTCCTGGTCCGGCCCCTCGGCGGCATGGTCTTCGGCCCGCTGGGCGACCGCGTCGGCCGCCAGAAGGTGCTCGCCCTCACCATGATCATGATGGCGGCCGGAACCTTCGCCATCGGGCTGATTCCCTCGTACGCGGCCATCGGCGTCGCCGCGCCGGTGCTGCTGCTCGTGGCCCGGCTGGTGCAGGGCTTCTCGACGGGCGGCGAGTACGCGGGCGCGACGACGTTCATCGCCGAGTACGCGCCCGACAGGAGGCGCGGCTTCTTCGGCAGCTGGCTGGAGTTCGGCACCCTGGCCGGCTACATCGCCGGTGCGGGTCTCGTCACCCTGATGACGGCGCTGCTGTCCTCCGACGACCTGCTGTCCTGGGGCTGGCGCCTGCCGTTCCTGATCGCCGGCCCGATGGGCCTCATCGGCCTCTATCTGCGCACGAAGCTGGAGGAGACCCCGGCGTTCGCCGCCGAGCTCGAGAAGGCGGCACGGCAGGAGCGCGAGCGGCCCAAGGTGCCGCTGCGGGACATGGTCACCGGGCAGTGGAGGGCCCTGCTGCTGTGCATGGGCCTGGTCCTGGTCTTCAACGTCACGGACTACATGCTCCTGTCCTACATGCCGAGTTATCTGACGAGTGAGCTGAAGTACGACGAGACCCACGGCCTGCTGGTCGTGCTCGGGGTCATGGCGCTGATGATGACCGTGCAGCCCTTCGCGGGCGCGCTGTCGGACCGCGTAGGCCGCCGTCCGGTGATCGCCGCAGGCTGTGCGGGCTTCTTCCTCCTCTCCGTCCCCGCGCTGCTGCTGATCCGCCAGGGCGGTCTCCTCGCCATCGCGCTCGGCATGGGCGCGCTGGGCCTGCTCCTGGTCTGCTTCACCGCGGCGATGCCCTCGGCCCTCCCGGCCCTGTTCCCCACCCGCGTCCGCTACGGCTCCCTGTCCATCGGCTTCAACGTGTCGGTCTCGCTCTTCGGCGGTACGACGCCGCTGGTGGTCACGGCGCTCATCGGGGCGACGGGCAACGTGATGATGCCCGCGTACTACATGATGGGCGCGGCCGTCATCGGCGGCGCCGCGGTGTGGTTCATGGCGGAGTCCGCCCGGCGCCCGCTGCCCGGGTCCGCTCCCGCCGTGGAGTCGGACGCGGAGGCGAGGGCCCTGCGCGCCGTCTGAGACCCGACGACGGGTAACGCGACCGGCCCCCCTCGCGGCCGCCGGCTCCAGGGCACGGCGGCGCGCACGGGGAGGTTCGGAGCCGCGCCGGTACCCGGCCGCGCACACCTAGGCGCCCCGAAGTCCGTGGTGCAGAGTCCGGTTCCTCGGACGGCGGGAGCCGGTCCGGAGTCCCCGAAGGCAGGGCACATGCAGCTCGCCGACCACGTTCCTCGAGGGCCGGCGTCGCTCACGGGCCTCTCCTGAAGGGGTGGAGGCATCAGCATCGGCCGTGGTGCACCGGCCCGGCACGGCGCCAACTCGTCCGCCCGATGGCGCAGTTCGCCCCGGCGCCGGCGGTCCGGGCCGCCCCGCTTCCCGCGCCTGCTCCCGTCCGGTCCCGATGTCCCGGCCCGTGGTGAAAACCGACCAGCCGGGGTGAGTACGGCCCACGCGTGCGCCACACGCGGCGGCATAGGTTCGGCGTGTGACGGCACGCCGCCGCCACCTCCGCCCACTCCCCCGCCGAGGAGCAGTTCCGATGCCGATGCAACCCTGGTTCCGCGAGGCCAAGTTGGGCGTATTTCTCCACTACGGCGTCTACGCCGTCGACGGGGTGCCGGAGTCCTGGGCCTTCTACCGCGGCGACGTGCCGCACGAGCGGTACATGAGCCAGCTCGGCCGCTTCACCGCCTCGGCGTACGATCCCGGGGAATGGGCGGCCCTGTTCGCCCGCGCCGGTGCGCGGTACGCAGTGCTGACGGCCCGTCACCACGACGGCGTCGCCCTCTGGGACACGGGTCAGGGCGCTGTCGGTGGTCGCGCGCTCCCCCGCCGGCCGCGACCTCGTCGCCCCGTACGCCGAGGCGATGCGCGAACGGGGCCTCAAGGTGGGGCTGTACTACTCCCATTCGGACTGGAACCACCCCGACTACGCCACCGCCGTGCACCCCCGGCCGCACGACGAGGAGATACGCACCAACCCCTATGCCTCGGCGCGGCCCGGTCAGGAGGACCCGGAGGCATGGGCCCGGTTCCTCGCGTACCGGGACGCACAGGTCGGCGAGCTGGTCACCAGGTTCCGCCCGGATCTGCTCTGGTTCGACGGCGAGTGGGAGCGCAGCGAGGAGCAGTGGGGCCTGCCCGCGCTCGCGGAACTGATCCTCGCCGGCAATCCGGACACGGTGCTCAACGCGCGCATGCTGAGTCACGGCGACTACGCCACACCCGAGCAAGGGGTGCCGGTGGTCGCCCCGGAGGGGCCGTGGGAGCTGTGTCTGACGGTCAACGACTCCTGGGGGTTCCAGCACCACGACCACCGTCACAAGTCGGTGCGGCAGTTGGTGCGCCACCTCGCGGAGACCATCGGGATGGGCGGCAATCTGCTGCTCGCCGTCGGCCCCCGGGAGGACGGCACGATCCCGGTCGAGCAGGCCGCGCGGCTGGAGGGCCTGGGGGAATGGGTGGCCAAGCACTCCGCGGCCGTGTACGGCACGGTGGCCGGACTGCCGGCCGGCCACCACTACGGTCCGAGCACCCTCTCGGCCGATCGGCGCACGCTGTACCTGATGTGCTTCGACGCACCGCGTGAGACCGTCTCGCTGCGAGGTCTGCGTACGCCCGTCAAGCGAGTCCGTGTCATGGGCAGCGGAACCGCTCTGGAGCACAGGGTCGTCGGCGGGCTGGGCGAGGTGCCGGGTGTGCTGTGGATCGACGCCCCGCAGGCGCAGGACGTCGACGCGTACGCCACCGTGCTCGCCGTCGAACTCGACGGCGAACTGGAGTTGTACCGGGGTACGGGCCGCGACTGAGCGGGAACGGCTGCGGCTGTCCGGGGGCGGACCCCGGCCCCCGACGAGCGCTCCGCCGTCGCGCGGCGTCCGGAGTCCGGCGCCGTGCGCCCGAAGTCCGCAGCGCTGAGCCCGAAGTGGGACGTGGGAAGTGGGAGGGTGTGGAGTCGGCGGTCCCGAGCGTCCGGGGTGCCCAGTGGCTCAGCGCGGTCCCGGGACGCCGGCGCGCACCGCACGCGGAGAGGCGCCCAGTTCACGTCGGCACGCCTTGTTGAACGCCTGGAGGTCCTCGATGCCCACGGCCGCCGCCACGGCGGGGATCGGCATCGTCGACTCGCGCAGCAGATGCCGGGCGCGTTCCATCCTCCGCCGCCGGATGTACGCCACGACGGTGACGCCCGTCTCCGCCCTGAACAGCCGGATGAGGTGGTTGTGCGAGACGCCTGCCGCCCTGGCCACGTCGGGCACCGCCAGCCGGCCGGCGAGACGTGACTCGATGTGGGCGACGGCCGCGGCGAACGAGGCGTGCGGGCGGCTGTCGGGCCGGGACGGCTCGGCGATGCCGGTCAGACGCCACAGCGCCGACCACACCTCGGCGTCGGCCCGGCGTGGACTGCGCGGGGCCGACGCGATGGCCTGGAGCAGCAGTTCGGAGAGCTCCGGGGTGAGGGCTCCGGCATCCTGCACGACGGGGAGGCCGACCGCGGCCCCTTCGCCGGGCAGGCGCAGATGGGCGTAGAGGTGCTCGGACCGCCCGCGGTAGCGGTAGCGGACCTCCGCCCCGGGCGGCACGAGACTGACGTACCCGGGCCGGATCGCGTGCGGCGTACCGTCGACCCGGAGGTCGGCCGCGTACCGGTAGAGATGCAACTGCCACAGGTCGGGAAGCCGGAACACATCGACCGGGCTCGTCGTGCCGTGCACACCGACACCGAGGCTCACCGCACGAGGCGGTTCGTCGAGCCGCACGTACACGGCCCGTCCGGGGTGCGCCCAGTCACCGTCGGCCACGGGGCGAACCTACCGGTGGCCCGCGGCCGCCCGTCGGGGGCGGCGAGGCGCCCGTGGTCCCGCGGTTGCGGCCGGGAGCGCGGCGGGAGCGGCCGCCGCCGGGCCGGCAGGGCTTCGAGGGCCCCTGGCCTGGCGCGGGAGCCCTCGGCCGCACCTGACGTGCACGGGCGGCGGGCTCGCCGACCACGGTTTAGGATCCTTCGTACAGCCTTTTCCTCCGGTCCTGCGGGCCGCACTGCCACACCGGTGAGAGGCAGGAGGCATGACGTGGTCGAGTCGCAAGCGGTGATCGCCCCGCCGGCCAGGGCCGCCATGTTCCTCGTGAGCACCATTTCGCCCGGCGGCGAGGCCACCGTCCGCGATCTGCTGCAGGACCTGGCGGGGCTGCGGAGGTCCGTCGGCTTCCGCGTACCGGATGCGGGGCTGGGATGCATCGTGGGTATCGGCTCCACCGCGTGGGATCGGCTGTTCGCCGGTCCGCGCCCCAGTGATCTGCACCCTTTCGTACCGCTGTCGGGCGCCCGGCACCGGGCGCCGTCGACCCCGGGAGACCTTCTCTTCCATCTGCGAGCGCACCGCATGGACCTCTGCTTCGAGCTGGCGAGGCTGATCGGCGAGCGCCTCGCCGGAGCCGTCACCGTGGTCGACGAGGTCCACGGCTTCAAGTTCTTCGACGAGCGCGACCTGCTCGGCTTCGTCGACGGCAGCGAGAACCCCGAGGGCGCGATCGCGACCGACGCCGTGTTCACCGGCGAGGAGGACCCGGAGTTCGAGGGCGGGAGCTATGTGATCGTGCAGAAGTACGTGCATGATCTCGCCGCCTGGAACGCGCTCCCCACCGAGGAGCAGGAGAACACCATCGGCCGCACCAAGCAGGCCAACGTCGAGCTGCCCGACGAGACCAAGCCCGCGGACTCGCATGTCGCACTGAACACCATCACCGACGAGAACGGCGACGAACAGAAGATCTTCCGCGAGAACATGCCCTTCGGGAACGTCGGGCGGGGGGAGTTCGGTACGTACTTCATCGGCTACGCGCGCACCCCCGCCGTGACGGAGCGGATGCTGCGCAACATGTTCCTCGGCGATCCGCCCGGCACCCACGACCGCATCCTCGACTTCTCGACGGCCGTCACGGGGTGTCTCTTCCACGTGCCCACCGCCGACTTCCTCGACGACCCGCCCCCTCCGGCCGCCGACCTGGGCGCGGCCGAGGGCTCCCTCGGCATCGGGAGCCTCAAAGGAGCCTGATCACCATGACGACGCCCGACGGCATGAACAACCTGCACCGGGAACTCGCCCCGATCCCGCCCGGCGCCTGGGCGGAGATCGAGGAGGAGGCACGCCGCACGTTCCGGCGCAACGTCGCCGGGCGACGCGTCGTGGATGTCACCGGCCCCGACGGACCCGAGCTCGCTGCGGTGGGCACCGGACACCTGTCCCGGATCGAGGCGCCCGCACCGGGGGTATCCGCCCACCTGCGCGCGTCACAGCCCCTCGTCGAACTGCGGGTGCCGTTCCGTGTGTCCCGTGCGGCGGTCGACGACGTCGAGCGGGGTTCCCAGGACTCGGACTGGCAGCCGGTCAAGGATGCCGCACGCACCATGGCCTTCACCGAGGACCGCGCGGTCTTCGAGGGGTACGCGGCGGCGGGCATCGACGGGCTGCGCAGGCGCAGTTCGAACCCCGCGCTCACGCTCCCGTCCGAGCCGCGGGAATACCCGGACACGGTGAGCCGCGCCCTCACCACCCTGCGGCTGGCCGGCGTCGGCGGCCCGTACTCCCTGCTGCTGGGCGCCGACGCCTACACCGCGGTCAGCGAGACCTCCGACCACGGCTACCCGATCGCCGCGCACCTGGAACGCATCCTGGACGGCCAGTTGCTCTGGGCGCCCGCGCTCGACGGCGCCTTCCTCCTGACCACGCGCGGCGGGGACTACGAACTGCGGCTCGGTGAGGACCTCTCCATCGGCTACAGCGGGCACGACGCGCACGACGTCGAACTGTACTTCCGGCAGACCCTCACGTTCCTGACGTACACGGACGAGGCCGTGGTGGCCCTCGGCGCGTGAGGCGCACCGCTGGCCGCCGTGCCACGTGCCCGCGTCGCGTGCCACGCCGGCGTCGTCCACCACGCCCGCGCTGCCGGACCGGACGGGCCCGCGCCGGTCATCCGGTGGCGCGGAGAGCAGTCGCGGACCAGGCCGGTCACGTCGTCCGCGTGGTCGTCGAGGCGGAACTGCCCGCGTCGCGGGCCAGGAGGGATATTCGCAACACGCCCCAGGGGCGCACTGCGCCGGTCACGCTCCGACGTACTGCGCGAGGTGCTCGCCGGTGAGGGTGGAACGCTCGGCGACGAGATCGGCGGGGGTGCCCTCGAAGACGACCCGGCCTCCGTCGTGGCCGGCGCCGGGACCGAGGTCGATGATCCAGTCGGCGTGCGCCATGACCGCCTGGTGGTGCTCGATCACGATGACCGACTTTCCGGATTCGACGAGCCGGTCGAGCAGGCCGAGGAGGTGTTCGACATCGGCGAGGTGGAGACCGGTCGTCGGCTCGTCGAGGACGTAGACCCCGCCCTTCTCGGCCATGTGGACGGCCAGCTTCAGCCGCTGGCGCTCGCCGCCGGACAGCGTGGTCAGCGGCTGGCCGAGGCTGAGGTAGCCGAGTCCGACGTCCGCGAGCCGCTCGAGGATCCGGTGCGCGGCGGGTGTGCGCGCCTCCCCCGCGCCGAAGAACTCCTCGGCCTCGGTCACCGACATCGCGAGCACCTCGCTGATGTCGCGGCCGCCGAGGTGGTACTCCAGCACGGAGGGCTGGAACCGCTTCCCCTCGCAGTCCTCGCAGGTCGTGGCGACACCGGCCATCATCGCCAGGTCGGTGTAGATCACGCCGGCGCCGTTGCAGGTGGGGCAGGCACCCTCGGAGTTGGCGCTGAACAGCGCCGGCTTCACGCCGTTGGCCTTGGCGAACGCCTTGCGGATCGGTTCGAGCAGCCCGGTGTACGTCGCGGGATTGCTCCGCCGGGAACCGCGGATGGCGCTCTGGTCGACCGACACCACACCCTCGGCCCCCGCTTGCCGGGGCAGCGCCCCGTGCACGAGCGAGCTCTTGCCGGAGCCGGCGACGCCGGTGACCACGCAGAGCACTCCGAGCGGGACGTCGACGTCGACCCCCTGCAGGTTGTTGGCCGTCGCGCCGCGGATCCGCAGCGCGCCCGTGGGCGTGCGCACGGAGTCCTTGAGGGTCGCCCGGTCGTCGAGATGGCGGCCGGTGACGGTGCCACTGGCACGCAGTCCTTCGACGGTGCCCTCGAAGCAGACGGTGCCGCCCTCCGTACCGGCGCCCGGTCCGAGGTCGACGACGTGGTCGGCGATCGCGATCGCCTCCGGCTTGTGCTCCACGACGAGGACCGTGTTGCCCTTGTCCCGCAGACGCAGCAGCAGGTCGTTCATGCGCCGGATGTCGTGCGGGTGCAGGCCGATGGTCGGCTCGTCGAAGACGTAGGTGACGTCGGTGAGGGAGGAGCCGAGGTGGCGGATCATCTTCACGCGCTGCGCCTCACCGCCGGACAGCGTGCCCGCGGGCCGGTCGAGCGAGAGATAGCCCAGACCGATCTCCGTGAACGAGTCGAGGGTGCCCTGCAGCGCGGTGAGCAGCGGCGTCACGGAGGGCTCGTCGAGTCCTCGGACCCATTCCGCCAGGTCGCGGATCTCCATCGCGCACGCGTCGGCGATGCTGATCCTGCCGATCTTCGACGACCTGGCGCCCTCGCTGAGCCTGGTGCCGTCGCACTCGGGACAGGTGGTGAAGGTGACGGCGCGCTCCACGAAAGCCCGGATGTGCGGCTGCATCGACTCCTTGTCCTTGGACAGGAACGACTTCTGGATCTTCGGGATCAGTCCTTCGTAGGTGAGGTTGACGCCGTTGACCTTCACCTTGGTCGGCTCGCGGTAGAGGAAGTCGTGCATCTCCTTCTTGGTGAACCTGCGGATCGGCTTGTGCGGGTCGAGGAAGCCCGACTCGGCGTAGATCCCCACGGTCCACACGTTGTCCGACTTCCAGCCGGGGATGGTGAAGGCGCCCTCGGAGATCGACTTCGTGTCGTCGTAGAGCTGGGTGAGGTCGATGTCGGAGACCTTGCCCCGGCCTTCGCAGTGCGTGCACATGCCGCCGGTGCGGGTGAAGGTGGCCTTCTCGGCCTTGGTCCTGGCGCCGCGCTCGACCGTGATCGCGCCGCTGGCCCGGACCGTGGCGGTGTTGAAGGAGTACGCGCTGGGCGGGCCGATGTGCGGCTTCCCGAGCCGGCTGAAGAGGATGCGCAGCATCGCGTTGGCGTCGGTGGCGGTGCCCACCGTGGAGCGGAGGTCGCCGCCCATCCGCTGCTGGTCGACGCTGATCGCCGTCGTCAGGCCGTCGAGCACGTCCACCTCGGGCCGGGCGAGGGTCGGCATGAAGCCCTGCAGGAAGGCGCTGTACGTCTCGTTGATCATCCGCTGCGACTCGGCGGCGATCGTGTCGAACACCAGGGAGCTCTTGCCCGAGCCGGAGACTCCGGTGAAGACCGTCAGTCGCCGCTTCGGGATCTCGATGCTGACGTCCTTGAGGTTGTTCTCGCGCGCCCCGTGCACCCGGATCAGGTCGTGGCTGTCGGCAGCGTGCTGCACAGGCGACTGCGGGGTGGTCCTCGTGGCCTTGCTCATCGTCTCTCCATCTGTCGGGCGCCTTCGCGGTCTCCGTAGGCGTCGCCTCGCTCGGTCCGACCGGCTTCGAGCAGTATGTCTGGTGGCGCTTCGTCGGCGCGGATCATGGACACGCCATGGGGTGCGGCCCGGGGCCGGCGGACGGCGGGACGCAGGTCGCGCGGGTCGCGCGGGTCGTGCGGGTCGCGCGGGTGCGGAGACGTGGCGTCGCCGTGGTGCACGCCGCGACGGCGGGATCAGTCAGCGCAGCTCCCGGATGCGGAGCAGGGTGCCCGCGGGATCGCGGACGGCGCAGTCGCGCACTCCGTCCGGCTGCTCGGCCGGCTCCCGGGCGACCTCGGCACCCGCGACCAGCAGCCGTGCGAAGACGCGATCGAGCTCGCCGGTGGACAGCAGGACGCGGGCGTAGGTGCCCTTGGCCATCATCTCGACGACGGTGCGGCGCTCTTCGACGGTGACGCCCCGTTCCGCGGCCGGGGGCTCCAGGACGAGGGCCGCCCCGGGCCGGCCGGGCGGGCTGGCCGTGATCCGGGGGATCCCGTCGTCCGCGACGTCGCAGCGGACCTCGAAGCCGAGGACGTCACGGTAGAAGGCCAGGGAGGCCTCCGCGTCGTCGTACGGGAGGAAGCTCGCGTGGAGGATGAGGTCCATGGCCGTCACGCTAGCCGCGGCCCGCCCGCCGGTGCTTCTCGAATCCTGACCGGTCCGGACGGGCCCCGTTCGGTGGTGACAAGCAGTCCGGGATCGGCCGTGGGACGGGGCGCGCCGGACCGGAGGAGTTCCTGGGGACGAAGGCCACCACCTCCCGAGGCACGGTGGGCGCCTCCGTGCCGGCCGGCCCGGGCGGCACGGGAGCGCCCGCGCCGGTTCCTCAGCCCGGCTCCCGCTCCGCCGGCCGGCAGTCCCCCACGACCACGGACACGGAAGGCCGCGGCCATGCGCAGTGGGAACAGGACGGTGTCACACGGTGTTGCAGTCCGCACCACCGCCGCTTCACCGGATCCGGCCTCCCGGGCGGCCCGTCCCTGCAGCGACCACGCCGTACGGACCGCCTGCTCGTGGCGGATCTCCACGGTGCGTACCCACGCGCCGGCGGTGACTCGCGCGCCGCGGAACTCGTCGGGGTCCTGCGCGCGGCCGGCCGGGAGTTCGAGGCCGTCCGGTCCGAGCACCCGGTGCTCGGTTCCCCCCGCGCGCCGAAGCGCTTCCGGCATCCGCGGCGGGGACTGCTCGAACTCCACCGCCGGACGCTGCTCGAGCCCGACCGGTCGCAGCGTCTCCTGGTCCTCACCGCGGTGCCGGACACCGACAGCCACGGCCTCCTCCGGCTCCTGTCCACGTGGCCGGCCGCCCGAGTCGCATGACGCAGGTCACACTCTCCCGTCTGTCACGTCCCGTCGCGTTGTCCGGTCAGCAGTGTGTATCCGCAACTCGACCAGGAGGACGACATGGAAGCGCGTCTCGACTACTTCGGCAACGGCCTTGCGGGCAAGGTGCTGAGGCACTTCAACACGGCGAGCAAGGTGCTCTCCGAGTCGGGCCTGCCGCTCGCCACCCAGGAGCTGGTGAAGATCCGCGCCAGCCAGATCAACGGCTGCGGCTTCTGCACCGACATGCACACCAAGGACGCCGCGGTCGCGGGTGAGTCCCCGCTGCGCCTCAATCTGATCGCCGCCTGGCGCGAGGCCACGGTGTTCACCGATGCCGAGCGCGCGGCCCTGGAGCTGGCGGAGCAGGGCACCCGGATAGCCGACGCGGCCGGTGGCGTCACCGACGAGGCCTGGACGAACGCGGCCAAGCACTACGACGGTGACCAGCTCGTCGCCCTGATGTCGCTCATCGCCCTCATCAACGCCTACAACCGCATCAACGTGATCAACCAGCAGCCTGCGGGCAGCTACCAGCCCGGTCAGTTCGGCTGACCGAGGACACCCGGCCCCGCCGGACCCGTACGTCCGTCTCCGCGTCGCCCCGGCCTTCCGGCGGGGAGACGGACCCCCGGCGCCGGCCGGTTCCGCCGGGGCCGGGGAACCACCGGTGCCCGGCCGAGGGAGCCGTCCTCGGCTCCTCCCCCGCGCAGGCACCGACGGCAGGGGCCTCCCTGCCGGGGAACACCGATCCGAGGGGCACCATGACCCGCTCCACGGCGACCCCCTTCGCGGACCGGGTCGCCGTCGTCACCGGCGCGGGATCGGGCACAGGCCGGGCGACGGCCGTCGCCCTGGCCCAGGCGGGCGCCCGGATCCTCGGAGCGGGACGCCGGAAGGAAGCTCTCGAGGAGACGGCCCGCGCCCACCCCGGCATCGCGGTCCTGCCGCTCGACATCGTCGAGGAGGGGCCTCCGAAAGGTCGTCGGCACCGCCGTGGAACGCTGAGGCCGGCTCGATCTCCTCGTGAACAACGCCGGCTCCACCTCCGTGATGCCGCCGGCGGAGACCGACCGCTCGGTGATCGGCCGGCTCCTCGCACTCAACGTGACGGCACCGAGCCTGCTCGCCCACGCGGCACTGCCGCACCTCCGCGCGACCTCGGTTCCATCGTCAACGTGCCGAGTGCGTAAGGCCACCGCCCACTTCCCGGAGGAGCGCACACACCGCCACCAAGAGCGCCCTCGAGCGACCAGGAGCTGGGCCCTGGAGTTCGCCCCGGACGGTGTGCGCGCGAACGCCGTTGCCCCTGGTCCCGCCAGGACGGACGTGCTGGTCGCGGCGGGTTCCCGACGACACCGTCCAGGAGATGCTCGCCTACGAACGCGAGCGCATCCCCGTGGGCCGGCTCGGCGACCCCGAGGACGTCGCGGACTGGACCGTGCGCACCGCCGACCCGCGGGGTACCCACGTCACCGGCCAGGTGCTCACGAACGACGGCGGGCTCGAACTCGTCCGACCCTGGCGGAGGTCACGGCGGAGCGGAGCGGCCCGGCCCCGGGTGCGGGGCCGGGCCGCTGTGTCTCAGCGGTTCGTCGATGCCAGCTGCTGGTCCGTGTAACGGGCGCCCTGAACGGAGTCCCGCGTGACCGCCGTTTCCAGGGACGCCAGTTCGTCCGCGGTCAGGACCATCCCGGCGGCCGCGGCGTTCTCCGCGAGGAAGGCACGCCGCTTGGTCCCCGGGATGGGGACGGCGCCCTGCGCGGCGACCCACGCCAGCGCGATCTGTGCGGACGTCGCTCCCCTCGCCTCGGCGATGGTTCGGACGTGGTCGACCAGCGTCAGGTTCGCCGCGATGTTCTCCGGGGAGAAACGGGGGAGCGAGCGGCGCGAGTCGTCCGGGGCGATGTCGTCGATGCTGCGGATCGCGCCGGAGAGGAAGCCGCGTCCCATCGGCGAGTAGGCCACCAGGCCGATGCCCAGCCGGTCCAGGGTGTCCTTGACCCCGTTGTCGAGCGGGTCACGGCTGAACAGCGACAACTCCGACTGAACCGCTGTCAGCGGGTGCACCCGGTGCGCCCGTCGGACGGTCGCCGCGGACACCTCCGAGAGGCCGACGTAGCGGATCTTCCCCGCCGCCACGAGTTCCGCCATGCCGCCCATCGTCTCCTCGACCGGGGTGTCCGGATCGAGCCGGTGCATGTAGTAGAGGTCGATGACGTCGGTTTCCAGGTGGCGGAGCGAGCGCTCGACGGCCCGCCGGATGTGTTCCGGCCTGCCGTCCAGCGGCCCGGGCCGCCCGTCGTCCGAGAAGTCCAGGCCGAACTTGGTCGCCAGCACGATCTCGTCCCTGCGATGGCCGAGGGCACGGGCGAGGAGCCGCTCGTTCTCGAACGGGCCGTACGACTCCGCCGTGTCGAAGAAGGTGATGCCGAGGTCCACCGCCTCGTTGAGGGTGGCGATGGACTCCTTCAGGTCGCGGCTCGCGCCGTAGACACCGCTCATGCCCATCGCGCCGAAACCCTGAGCCGACACCGTCAGCCCCTGGCCGCCCAGTCCGATCTTCTTCATTTCGCCTCCCACCGGCTCCGGGGACACAGCATCCCCGCCGGGGATGACCGGGTGCACCGCGGGTCTGTGACAGAAGGCGTCCACGGGGCACCGGCCGGGGGCGGGCGTCCCGGACCACCGTAGGCGTCACCGCGTGGGCGCACCACGGACACAACCATGGGTGACGGTGTGCACCCACGTGTGATCGGTGTGAACACCACGCCCGCAGAAGCAGGGCCCTGTCCCGGCTTGTAGCATGGTGATCTCGGGTCCGGAAGGGACGACCATGCACGCTGGGGATGACGCCGACCCGCTTGACCAGGCAGCGAGGGACTTTCTCGCCGCGCGCCCGCAGCTCTTCGGCATCGCCTACCGTGTGCTCGGCAGCGCGGCGGAAGCCGAGGACATCGTCCAGGAGGCGTGGCTGCGGTGGCAGAACGCCGACCGTACGGACGTCGTCGAGCCGGCGGCCTTCCTGGCCACGATCACCACGCGTCTGGCCATCAACGCCGCCCAGTCGGCCCGGGTACGGAGGGAGTCGTACGTCGGTCCGTGGCTGCCCGAGCCCGTCGACACGAGTGCGGACCCCCAGGTGGGCGCGGAACGGGCCGAGGCGGTCGAACTGGCGGTCCTCTTCCTCCTGGAGAAGCTGAATCCGGTGGAACGGGCCGCGTACGTCCTGCGGGAGGCGTTCGACTACCCCTACAAGCAGCTGGCGGACGTCCTGGAGACGAGCGAGGCCAACGCCCGCCAGCTGGTGAGCCGTGCACGCAAGCACCTGGCCGCCGAGCGCAGGGAACCCGTCAGTCCGGCCGATCACCGGCGCCTGCTGGAGGTCTTCCTCACCGCCGCGCAGACGGGCGATCTGTCGACGCTCGAGGACGTCCTCGCCTCCGACGTGGTCAGCTACTCCGACGGCGGAGGGGTGCGTCAGGCATCGCGGATCCCCGTCGTGGGACGTCCGCACGTCTCGAAGTACGTCGCGGCCTTCGCACCGCGGTTCTGGCCCGGGGCGGAGGTGCGGTGGGTCGAGGCCAACGGGCTCCCGGCCGTGCTCGTGTCGTCCGACGGCAACGCGTTCGCGCTCCTGTCGGTGGACGTGTCCGCCGACGGCATCGAGCAGATCATGTGGGTGATGAACCCGGCCAAGCTGGCCCCCTTCGTGGCGTCGCTGGACCACTGACCGCCCCGCGGGATCCCGGCGGTGTCACACGGGCGGTGGGCCGTCTGTCAACCAGTCATCCGGAATTCCCGGACCGCACGGACCTGGAGGGCGGACACCATGAGGATCGGCAGGAGCAGCACCGGGAGCGCTGACCGCGGCGACACCGGGGCGACGCGGTGAACGGGCCGGTCCCGCTGCCCGACCTGTCCACCGCCAGGGACTGCACCGGGTCGTCCGTCTCCCTCCGCTGCACGACGACCGTCACCGTCGCCGGTGGTGCCGCCGGGCGCGGACGGGCCTCCGGAGAGCCCGCTCGGACGACGGGGCCCCGGACATCCGCCTGCGCATGCCCCGCGAGCTCGGCGGGGACGGCCGGGGGACCCACCCCGAGCAGCTGTTCGCCGCCGGTTTCGCGGCCTGCTGCACGGGGCCCCGAGTCTCGTGGCGCGACAGGCGGCGGCGCTCGACCCGCCGGTTTCTCCCCGGAGACGACGGTGGCGTTCGGGCGGGATCCCCAGGACGGCGGGTACGTGCTGCACGTCGCTCCGGTGGTGAAGTGGCCGGGCGTCCCCCAGGAGGTCACCGCGCCCCTGCCGGAGAAGGCCGACGCGATCTGCCCGTACCCGAAGATGGCCCGGCAGGGGACCCCCACGTCCATCACGCCGGCCCCGTGGAGGGGGAGCCGGGCCCGCCGTCGTGTACCGGACCGCGGCGGTCCTCCGGACCGGCGGCCCGCACCTCGCCGGGGGCCCGTGCTGCCGTGAGCGTCCCAATGACTGAACAGCCGGTTTGTCACAGGATCCGCCGTCGCACGGTCTGTTAGACAACTCTCAACGCATGACTCGCAGCGTGCGACATCCGAGACGAGGAACACCGTGTCCCCTGAGAATACTTTCGTCATCGTCGGAGGCGGACTGGCCGCGGGCAAGGCCGCGGAGGCCCTGCGGGAGCACGGCCACCGCGGCCCGCTCGTGATCATCGGCGACGAGCGGGAGCGGCCGTACATCCGGCCGCCGCTCTCCAAGGGCTACCTCCTGGGCAAGGAGGAGCGCGACTCGATCTTCGTGCATCCCGAGGACTGGTACGCCGAGCACGACGTCGAGCTGCTGCTGGGTACGAGCGCGGCGTCCGTCGACGTGCGGGCCAGGGAGGTGGAGCTGGACGGCGGGCGCCGGGTGCCCTACGCCAAGCTGCTCCTCGCGACCGGTTCGTCCCCGCGGCGGCTGTCCGTTCCCGGAGCCGATCTCGACAACGTGCTGTATCTGCGCCGTGTCGGCGACAGCGAACGACTCAGGGCGGCCTTCACCGAGGGCGCGAGGATCGTGGTGATCGGCGGTGGATGGATCGGCCTGGAGACCGCGGCGGCCGCCCGGACCGCCGGGGCCGAGGTGACGGTGCTGGAGCACTCGGAGCTGCCGCTGCTGAAGGTGCTCGGGCGCGAAGCGGCGGAGGTGTTCGCCGGGCTCCACAAGGACCACGGTGTGGATCTCCGCCCCCGCGCGGAGGTCGAGAGCATCACCGGAACCGACGGCCGCGTGGACGGGGTGCGGCTCGCCGACGGCAGCCGGCTGGACGCGGACGCCGTGGTCGTGGGCATCGGCATCACGCCCAATGTCCGGCTCGCCCAGGAGGCGGGCCTGGAGGTGAGGGACGGGATCGTCACGGACGAGCATCTGCGGACGTCGGTGGCCGACATCTACGCCGCGGGCGACGTAGCCAACGCGTACCACCCGCGGCTCGGCCGGCACCTCCGCGTCGAGCACTGGGCCAACGCCCTGAACCAGCCGCTCACGGCGGCCCTGAGCATGCTCGGCCAGGACGCCGTGTACGAGCGGCTGCCGTACTTCTACACGGACCAGTACGACCTCGGGATGGAGTACACCGGGTACGCGGAACCGGGCGGCTACGACCGCGTGGTCTTCCGGGGCGACGTCGCCGGGCGCGAGTTCATCGCCTTCTGGATGGCGAAGAACCGCGTCCTCGCGGGCATGAGCGTCAACGTATGGGACGTCATCGATCCGATCCGTGCCCTGATCCAGGCCGGTGCGGGGATCGACGAGGCCCGCCTTTCCGACCCCGGGGTGCCTCTCGACAGCCTCGTCCCCTGACGCTCCCCGGGGTGAGGGGCGGCGGCGCGGGCGGCCGTCGCCCCTCACCCCTGCGTCATGCGGGCCCGCCGGTGGGCGGGGTGTCACAAACCGGTCGGTGACCTGGTCTTTCCAGTGACGGCCCCAACGATCGGAGCAATCATGGCTGCCACCGAACGACGACTCTCCACCATGGTGCTGGTGATCGGCACCGGCGGAGCCGGCCTGCGGGCGGCGATCGAACTGGCCGAGGCCGGTGTCGACGTCCTCGTGGTCGGCAAGCGCCCCAAGGAGGACGCCCACACCGCCCTGGCCGCCGGAGGGATCAACGCCTCGCTGGCCACCATGGACCCCGAGGACAGCTGGCAGCAGCACGCCGCCGACACCCTCAAGGAGAGCTACCTCCTCGGCGACCCCCGCACCACCCGGATCGTCACCCAGGGCGCCGCCCGCGGCATCGACGACCTCGAGCGCTACGGCATGGCGTTCGCCAGGGAGGACGACGGCCGTATCTCCCAGCGCTTCTTCGGCGCGCACAAGTACCGCCGCACCGCCTTCGCCGGCGACTACACCGGTCTGGAGATCCAGCGCACCCTCATCCGGCGCGCCGCCCAGCTCGACATCCCCGTCCTCGACAGCATCTACATCACCCGTCTGCTGGTCCACGACGGCACCGTCTTCGGCGCCTACGGCTTCGACCTCACCGACGGAACCCGTCACCTCGTACACGCCGACGCCGTGATCCTCGCCGCCGGCGGACACACCCGTATCTGGCGCCGCACCTCCTCCCGGCGCGACGAGAACACCGGCGACTCCTTCCGTCTCGCCGTCGAAGCGGGCGCCCGTCTGCGCGACCCGGAGCTCGTCCAGTTCCACCCCTCCGGCATCATCGAACCCGAGAACGCCGCCGGCACACTCGTCAGCGAAGCCGCCCGCGGCGAGGGCGGCATCCTGCGCAACGCCCTCGGCGAGCGGTTCATGACCCGCTACGACCCCCAGCGCATGGAACTCTCCACCCGCGACCGGGTCGCCCTGGCCTCCTACACCGAGATCAAGGAAGGCCGCGGCACCCCCGACGGCGGCGTCTGGCTCGACGTCTCCCACCTCCCCCGACAGACGATCATGAACCGGCTTCCGCGCGTCTACCAGACCCTGCTGGACCTGCAGATGCTCGACATCACCCGCGAACCCATCGAGGTCGCACCCACCGCCCACTACTCCATGGGCGGCGTCTGGGTCCGGCCCGAGGACCACAGCACCGACGTCCGCGGGCTGTACGCCATCGGCGAAGCCTCCAGCGGACTGCACGGCGCCAACCGCCTCGGCGGCAACAGCCTCATCGAACTGCTCGTCTACGGGCGCATCACCGCACAGGCCGCCGCGGCCCACTCCGCGTCGCTCACCGCACACCCGCGTTCCGCCGCGGCCGTGCACGAGGCACGCGCCGAGATCGACGGCCTCCTCGCCGCCGACGGTCCCGAGAACGTCCGGGCGCTGCAGCGCGCCATCCGCAACACCATGACCGAGCACGCCGGCGTCGTCCGCGACGAGGAGGGCCTGCGCACCGGACTCACCGAGCTCGCCGCGATCGAGGAGCGCATGGAACGCGTCGGCGTCCACCCCGACATCGCGGGCTACCAGGACCTCGCCCACGCGTTCGACCTCAAGTCCGCGGCCCTCGCCGCCCGCGCCACGCTCGAAGCCGCGCTCGAACGCCGGGAGACCCGCGGCTGCCACAACCGCAGCGACTACCCCGGCACGAACCCCGATCTCCAGGTGAACCTCGTCTGGTCCCCGACCACCGGCATCACCCACGAGAGCATCCCGCCCGTGCCCGAGGAGATCGCCTCCCTCATGGAAGACGTCTCCACCGACGGAAAGCTCGCCGAATGACGTGCGGGAAATCCCGGGAAGAGACTCCGCGTCCACCGAGTGTTCCGTCACGAACCGGATCACGTTTCTGTCTTTCCTGGAGCAGACAACATTTCTCCGGTGCGGCCGGCGGATCGCCTTTCGCGATGCCCGCCGCACGTGATGAACCTCCGAGAGGATCCCCATCATGAAGGTCGTCGTCATCGGCGGAACCGGCCTCATCGGCTCGCAGCTGGTCGGCAGGCTCACGGAGCACGGCCACGAAGCGGTGCCGGCCGCACTCGACACCGGCGTCAACACCCTGACCGGTGAGGGCCTGGCCGAGGTTCTGCACGGCGCCTCGGTCGTGGTCGACGTGTCGAACTCGCCCTCGTTCGAGGACGAGGCGGTCATGGAGTTCTTCCGCACCTCGACCACGAACCTTCTCGCCGCGGAGGCAGAAGCCGGTGTGACCCACCACGTCGCCCTCTCCGTGGTCGGCACCGATCGGCTCCAGCAGAGCGGCTACTTCCGCGCCAAGCAGGCGCAGGAGGAGCTGATCAAGGCGTCCGGGATCCCGTACTCCATCGTCCACGCCACACAGTTCTTCGAGTTCATGAACGGCATCGCGGACGGGGCGACCGACGGCGACACCGTGCGTCTGGCCGCCGTCGGGATCCAGCCCGTCTTCTCCGGCGACGTGGCCGCCCAGGTGGGCCGCACCGCGGTCGGTACGCCCGTCGGCGGAGTGGTGGAGATCGCCGGCCCCGACAGGTACCGGCTGGACGACCTCGTCCGCGAGGGCCTCGCAGCGAGGAACGACCCCCGCACGGTCGTGGCGGACCCGCACGCCACGTACTTCGGCGCCGAGTTGGAGGAGGACACCCTCCTGCCCGGCCCCGACGCCCGTCTCGGTGGGACCCGGTTCACCGACTGGCTCGCGCGTCAGCAGTAGGTCCCCCGGGTGGCCCCTGCACGTCAGGGGCCACCCGGCCGGCCGGTGGACCGCTCCCGGACCGCCGTGCCCCCGCCGCGACCGGTATCCGCCCGCGTACGAACACCCACAGCACGAAGGAAGCGTCCCGCCATGCTCAGGAGCCGCAAGCACGACACCGTCCCCAGCAGCCGTCCGTACGAAGGAGTGACCGGCGTCTACGCGCTCGACCCGGTCAACAGCATGGTCGGCTTCTCGGTCCGGCACGCCATGGTCTCGAACGTACGGGGGAAGTTCGACACCTTCGAGGGGCTGCTCAAACTCGACGGGGCCCGTCCCGCCCGGTCCGAGGCCTATCTGAGCGTCCAGACCGAGAGCCTGGACACGGGCATACCGGGCCGGGACAGGCACCTCACGGGCGCGGACTTCTTCGACTCCTCGACCTTTCCCCTGATGACCTTCCGCTCCGCCTCGGTCGTCCCCACCGGCGACGGGTCGTTCCGCCTGGCCGGGTACCTCTGGATCAAGGACATCGAACTGCCCCTCGGCGTCGACGTCGACTTCGGCGGCACCCGCAGGGACGCCTGCGGGCAGACCCGCATCGGCTTCGAGGGCACGGCCACCCTGCAGCGTTCCGACTGGGGACTCACCTGGAACTCGGCGCTGACGACAGGGGGCGTGCTCATCAGCGACAAGGTGACGCTGGTCCTCGACGTCTCGGCGGTGCGGCTGGACCAGGCGTCCGCCGCCTGACCCGGGGAGCCCATGGGTGCGCCAGACGGCGCCCATGGCTCACCCGTCGTCGCGCCGCTCAGCCCCGGCTCGTGCGGGCGCTGATCCTGCGCCGGCTGATCGCACGTCGCTCGCTCTCCGTGGTGCCGCCCCAGATTCCGTCGACCGGGCCCCTTTCGACGGCCCAGTCGAGACACTGCTCCACCACGGGACACCGCCGGCACACGGCCTTCGCCTCGGCGGTCTGCAGCAGGGTGGGACCACTGTTGCCGATGCCGATGGGGAAGAACAGATCAGGGTCTTCGCCCAGGCATGTCGCGTCCAGTCGCCAGTTCACGAGGACCTCCTCGCCGAGGAACGCGCGGGAAACGCGCACTGTCGCAGCCGTACCGAAAAGTCACAGCCTGTCGTAGACGAGACCGAACGGCCGGTGCGTATGTGACACGGTGCGCGTCGATGTGAGGAATCCGTGCGCGCTGCCTGGAAGCGGGAAGCGCACCCCCGGCACCGCGTACCGGTCCGGTGTCACAAGTCCGGCGGCTGTCCGGTCTGAACTGACGAGGGGACGGGAGGATGCCCTATGGACCGTGCCGATGACGGGGTGTCGAGGGACTCGGTGCCGCTGGCCGAGTTGCTGGAGGAGCGGCGTCATCTGCTGGACGTGGCCCGGTGGATGCTGGGCAGCGGCAGCGAGGCCGAGCACGCCGTCGACGAGGCCTACCGAAAGTGGTACGGGCTGTCCCGCCCGGCGCGTGCACGCATCGCCGAACCCCGCTCCTGGCTGGTGCGGACCACCGGCAGCATCTGCCTGGACCGGCTGGCCCCGCCCGGCCACGCGACACCCGGCCACCACCCGGCACCGGACACCGCGACACCCGCGCGACGCCCGCACGCCGTGCTCGCGGAGGAGATCGACGAGGTCCTGTTCGGCGCCCTGGACTCCCTCACCCCGGCCGAACGGGCCGCGTTCGTCCTCGACGACGTCTTCGGCATGCCACCGGGCACCGTCTCCGGCATCGTCGGCCGGCCCGAGCACGAGTGCACCGAACTGGTCCACCGTGCACGCCACAGCCTCCGGGCCCCCCGCGCAGGACCCACCACGCCACGCCGGCACGACACCGTCGTCCGCGCCGTCCGCCGGGCCTGCGTCACCCGGAACCCGGTGCTCCTGGCCTCCCTCCTGGCCCCCGACGCCACCGCCTACTTCGACGGCGGCGGCAAGGTCCGCGCCCTCGACCGGCCCGTCCGCGGCGCCCGGCCCGTCGCCCGCAGCCTGCTCACCCTCCTCGCCGGCACCACCCTGCGGACCCGCTCCGTCAACGGCCGGACCGGACTCGTCGTGCGCCACCACCACCAGATCGCCGCGGTCATCTGCCTCGACATCGCCGGACACCAGGCCACCCAGATCTGGATCATCCTCAACCCGGACAAACTCCGCGCCTGGAACCGGCGGGGCCCGTCGTCGCCCCCGCCGCCGGCCGGCTGACAGCGGCCACCGGTGCCCCGGGCCGGGGCGGCGGGACGTGGGCGACGAACGGTACCCTCACTCCCTGCCGCCCCCGACGGTGGCACCGCGGGCGGGTCCCTGTCCTTCCGTGTGTCCGCGGCGCCCGGAACACGGTGGGCTCCTGCTCTCTCCCCCGGTCCTCCGTGTGCCGCTGCGTATGATGGCCCCGGGGAACCCATCCCGCGCCCTGCCGAGTGGTACCGGCGGCGAGCCGACAGGGACACAACATCCGGGGTCGAGGTGAGAGGAACACATGGTCTCCGAAACCCACGTGGCACACAACGTCGAGCTCACCGCCGAGAGCCTCCAGGAGGACCTGGCCCGCCTTCACGTCCAGAAGCAGGCGCTGGAGAGGGAGCTGGCCGCGGTGGTGGCCCATCTCGGCTCCGTCGAACGGGCTCTCCGCGCCCTCCAGTCGCTCATGCTCGACCCGGCCGTCGCACCGGCGGAGACCCCCGTGGCGCCGGGCCGGCGGCAGGCGGCGGCGCGCGTGGCACCGGAGACCGCCGTGCCCTCCCCCGCGGTCCCGGCCGAGGCACCGAAGACGGCGCCGCGGACCCGGCGGCCGAGGAGCCGGCAGGGGGCCAAGGAGTCGGCGACCTCGACCGACGCCGACCGGCAGAGCGGTTACGGCAGGCTCACCGAGCAGATCCTGGAGTACTTCGCCACGGTCGGCGACGCGGACGTACGGGCCCGCGATGTGGCCGCCGCCCTCGGCCGCGACACGGACAGCGGCACCATCAACGCGGTCCGCAGCACGCTCGACCGCCTGGTCGGCACCTCGCGCATCCGCCGGACCGGCCGGGGCCTGTACCGCGCCGAGCGCGCGTAGCGTCCGGGGCCGGGGCCCCCGCGACGCCCACGGGGTGGTGCGAGGGGGCGGTGCCGCCGGGTGACGGTGTCACCGGGACGAGGACCATGCGTGCACCCGCGGGTCCCGGAACGGTGTGGTGTCAGGTCGTCGGTGTCATGGCGGTGCGACGGCACGACGGCACGACGGTCAGCGCACCCGTCCCCGCGGCTTGAGCGGCACCGGCGGGAGGTCGGGCGCCGGGAGCCGGTCGCCCGCGTAGCCGTGGACCTCGCCGAAGCGGGAGCCCTCCATCCAGTCCCTGCGGGCGGTCTCGATCTCCTCCTGCGTACGGCCGATGAAGTTCCACCACATGATGAGCTCCTCCTCGAACGGTTCACCTCCGAGCAGCATCAGACCGGCGTCCGACTCGGCCCGCAGGGGCAGTTCGCCGCGTCCGCAGCCGAGGTAGAGCATCGAGCCGGGGAGCAGGGGCACACCGTCGACGTGGGCCTCGCCGGACATGGAGAGCACGGCGTACTCGAAGTCCGGTTCGAGCGGGATGCTGGTCTCGGTGCCGCGGGCCAGGGCGAGGTCGGCGCCCACGATGGGCGTGTACGTCGAGCCCGGTGAGACCGCGCCGTCGAGCTCTCCGAGAATGACCGTGGCGGTCAGTCCGGGAACGGTGACGTGCGGAAGTTCGGCATGGTGCTGGAAGTGCGGTTCCCCGTGACGGTGGGCGTCGGGCAGGGCGACCCAGAGCTGGGCTCCGTGGAGGAGGCGGGCATGGCTCTTCGGGCTCTCCTCGGAGTGGCTGATCGCCCGCCCCGAGGTCATGAGGCCGAGCTCCTTCGGCCGGATCGTCTGGAGACTGCCCACGCTGTCCCGGTGCAGCACCTCGCCCTCGTGCAGCCAGCTCACGGTCTGCAGGCCCATGTGCGGGTGGGGCGGCACCTGCATCCCGGGCTCGTCGGCGATGTCGTCGGGACCGTAGTGGTCGACGAAGCACCAGGCACCCACCATCCTGCGTCCGAGGTTGGGGAGCAGCCGGCGGACCTCGGTGGACTCGCCGAGCGGGACGCGGCGGGGGGTCAGGAGCTCACGCACGGGATCGGCGACGACGAAGCCCTTGCCGCCGCATACGGAGAGCGCAGCCTGACGATCAAGATTGCTCATGACGCCCAACCTAGTCCTGTGTGGTGCCGATGCGCCGCAGCGCGAGGATGTGGAATATTCAACCACTTTCTCGGGTTGACGGCGTCGCGGGGGGACGGTGCAGGGGGCCGTCGGCAGACCCGCAGGTGACGGAGAGGGAGACGAAGTGAGCGACACCTACTACGAGTTCGGGACCCCGGCGGAGCGCTGGGACCGTGCGCGGTTCTTCTTCGACGCCAAGGAGTACATGACGGCCGCGCGGATCCTGGACGGCCTCGTCGCGGAGGCGCCGGAGCAGGTCGCCCCGAGGCTGCTGCTCGCCCGCGCCTACTACCACTCCGCCCGGCTCGGCAAGGCCGAGACCGAGCTGCTCGCGGTGCTCGAGCGCGACCCGGTCGAGCACTACGCCCGCCTGATGCTCGGCCGCACTCTGGAGCGGCAGGGCAGGCACACCGAGGCCGCGCCCCACCTGCGGATCGCGGCGGCGATGTCCGGGGACTTCCCCGAGGTGCCGTGAGGCGGTGACCCGCCGTCCGGGGCCGGCCACCCGCCCGGCTCCGGCCGGTGTGGGCCCGCCGGGCGCCGGCCGGCGGGCCGTTCCGGGGACCGGCGCCCGGCGCCGTGGTGGGCAGCGCCTGCCGCTCCACCTGCGCGCGAGTCCCGTGACGGGCGACTCCGGCGCGGGGACGCACCGCGCCCGGGCCGCCGCAGCGCCCGCACAGCCGGCCGGTCGGCCTCCGAGCCCGTCCCCGGCGGCGCCCGCCGCGCCCGTACGCCGGTCCGTCAGCCGCCCTGGCCGTCCCGGTACTCCTCCAGCAGACGCAGCCACACCTCGCTGATCGTCGGGTACGAGGGCACCGCGTGCCACAGCCGCTCGATCGGCACCTCCCCGGCCACCGCGATCGTGGCCGAATGGAGCAGTTCGCTCACGCCCGGACCGACGAAGGTGGCGCCGAGGAGGACCTCCCGGTCGAGATCGACGACCATACGGGCGCGGCCGCGGTAGTTGTCGACGAAGAGGCTCGCGCCCGCGACGGCGGCCAGGTCCCTGTCGACGGCGCGGACACGGTGCCCCGCGGCCCGGGCCTCCGCCAGGGACAGACCGACAGCGGCGGCCTCCGGGTCGGTGAAGACGACCTGCGGGACGGCGTCGTGGTCGGCCGTCGCCGCGTGCGCGCCCCAACGGTCCGTCTCCAGCAGCGGCGTGTGCCGGGCGCGCGCCACGATGGCCGCTCCGGCGATCCGCGCCTGGTACTTGCCCTGGTGGGTGAGGAGGGCGCGGTGGTTGACGTCACCGACGCCGTACAGCCAGTCGTGGCCGTCCACCCGGCAGCTGTCGTCGACCCGGAGCCAGGAGCCCGGCTCCAGTCCCACCGTCTCCAGCCCGATGTCGCCGGTGCGCGGGGCGCGCCCGGTGGCGAACAGCACCTCGTCGGCCTCGATCAGCTCCCCGTCGTCGAGGACGACGGTGACCGGTCCGCCGGGGTCGGGCCGGTTGACGGCGGCCACTCCCACGCCGGTCCGCACGGTCGCCCCGGCCTCGGTGAGCGACTCGGCGACGTACTCGCCGACGAAGGGTTCCATGCGCGGCAGCAGCCCCCCGCCGCGCACCAGCAGGGTCACCTGCGAGCCGAGGCCCTGCCAGGCGGTCGCCATCTCCGCACCGACGACTCCCCCGCCCACCACGACCAGCCGGCCGGGCGCCGCGTGCGCGCTGGTCGCCTCGCGGCTCGTCCAGGCCCTGGCCCCGGTGAGGCCCGGCAGATCCGGCAGGACCGCGCGGCTGCCGGTGCACACGGCGACGGCGTGCTGCGCGGTCAGCACATGGTGTTCGCCCTCCGGCCCTTCGACGACGACCTTGCGCGGGCCGTGGAGCCGGCCCTGCCCGCGGTACAGCCGGGCGCCGGTCCCGTCGAGCCATGAGGCCTGGCCGTCGTCCTTCCAGTGCGAGGTCATCCCGTCGCGGTGGGCGAGGACGGCCTCCGTGTCGAGCGGGCCCTGCACCGCCTGGCGCACGCCGGGTACCTTGCGCGCGTCGGAGCGGGTGATCACGGGCCGCAGCAGCGCCTTGCTCGGCATGCACGCCCAGTACGAGCACTCCCCGCCGACGAGTTCGCTCTCCACCACGGCCGTACGGAGACCGGCGGCCCGTGTGCGGTCCGCCACGTTCTCGCCGGTCGGCCCGGCCCCCAGCACCACGACGTCGTACTCCACGGCTTCCGTCATACGGACAGTCTGGTGGCACGTGTGGACCGCGGCCACATGGGCAGGCGGAATACGGCCGTACTCCGCGCCTGTTGTGGCGGAGGTCCCCCTCGGCCGCGAGGGCGCCGGAGGGACGGGGCCGACCGGACACCCCAGGAAGAGGTAGTAGGTAATGAGCACTGTCGAGCTCACCAAGGAAAACTTCGATCAGGTCGTCTCCGAGAACGACTTCGTCCTGATCGACTTCTGGGCTTCCTGGTGCGGTCCGTGTCGCCAGTTCGCCCCGGTGTACGAGGGCGCCTCGGAGCGCCACGAGGACCTGGTCTTCGCGAAGGTCGACACGGAGGCGCAGCCGGAGCTGGCGGCGGCGTTCGACATCCAGTCCATCCCGACGCTGATGATCGTCCGGGACAACGTCGCGGTGTTCGCGCAGCCGGGCGCGCTGCCCGAGCCCGTCCTGGAGGACGTCATCGGCCAGGCTCGTGGCCTGGACATGGACGAGGTGCGCAAGTCCATCGAGGACGCGCAGAAGAACGAGGCGAAGCAGCAGTGAGCACGGCGGGCGCGCCCGGACCGCGGCCACCGCGGACCGGGCGCGTCCGTGTCTCCGGGTGCCTGCAGGGTCCCGGCGTGCGCCGGTCCGCATGCCTGCGATCGCCGCTTCCCGCGCGGGTGTTCGTCGGACCGCACGCCCGCGAGCGCCGAAGCGCAGGCCCGTTCGTCGCCCGCGCGGGGACCTTCGGCGCCGCGTGCCCGCGGCTGCGGCTGCGCGCCGGTCACTCCGGCTGCCAGTCCCTGACCAGGGCCGTCAGCCCGTAGTCCAGCTCCGAGCCGTCCACGAGGAGCGCTTCCACCGTGCGCGTCCCGGGGTCGACGTCGGCGACGATGCCGTGCCCCGCGTAACGCGGATAGCCCGACGCCCCCAGTTCCCCGGTCAGCTCGACCACGGCCGTGCGGACCGCGCTGTCCTCGACCGCCGCGCCACCGCGGTCCTCGACGTGCTCCGGCACGAGCAGGATCTCGAAGCGCCGCGGAACAGTGCTCATGCCATGACGCTAGTCAGGCCCGGCCCGTCACGCATGTCCGCGCCGGCGCTCCCGCCTCCTTCGGGCACGCGGTGACCCCGGTCCGTGCCGCACCGTCGTCGGGCCGTGCGGTGTCTCAGGTCGACTCGCGTCCCACCGCCGTCGCCCCCATCAGGCCGTGGCGCTCCGGTGCGCCGTCCTGGTCCCGGACCGCGCGGTCCACGAGATCGGCGAGGTGCCGGCCGGTCACCACGTCGATGCGCACGGTGCTCAGCCGCGGCCGCAGCAGCCGCCCGAGCAGCAGGTCGTCCGCCCCGATGACGGCCGTGTCGCCGGGGACGGAGAGGCCGGCGTCCTGCAGGGCGCGCATCAGGAGCATGGCGTACTCGTCGTTGTACGCGTAGACCGCGTCCAGTCCCAGGTTCCGCCAGCGGGAGGCGAGCGCCTCGGCGGCCTCCTCGTCGTACGCGAGCGGGACGGCGCGGACGGTCGCGCCGTGCGGCTCCGCGGCCCCGCGGACACCGGCGAGGCGTGGCTCGGAGAAGAGGCCGAGACCCGGCTCCTCCGGCATGATCACGCCGAGTCGGCGGTACCCGCGCTCCAGCAGGTGCTCCGCGGCCCTCGCGCCGATCTCCCGCTGGTCCATGACGAGGGAGTGCGCACCCTCCACGGGACGGGGACCGAGCGTGATCACGGCTCTGACGCCGGAGCGCTTGAGCACCTCGACGCTGTGGGGGGTCAGGACGGTCTCCCCGAGGGAGACCACGGCAGCGGGACGCAGCTCCGCCCAGGCGCGGGCGGCCGAGTCGCCGTCGAGGCCCATGCTGCCGTACTGGACGACCGTGTAGTCGAGGCCGCGGAGCGCCCACTGGAGTTCGTTGAGGAAGCGGCTGTAGAGCGGGCCGACGGGGACGTGCGCGGTCGGCAGCAGCACCATCCGGCTGTGTCCGGCGCGCAGGGTGCGGGCCGCCGCGTGGGGCACGTAGCCCAGTTCCTCGGCGGCTGCGCGGACCCTGCGACGGGTGGGTTCGCTGATGCGTACGGCCGAGGCGTTGTTGAGCACGTAGGAGACGGTCGCACGGGAGACCCCGGCCAGCCGGGCGACGTCGGCACTGGTCGGAACGGAGCGTTCTCGTGGCTCTCTGGGTGTCTGGGTCATCGCGCTCGGCATCCTTCCAGACCGGCTCCGCGGCCGATCCGGAGGTTGGCCTGAACTGAGCGGCACCTTGCGGTGACACGAGTAACATGTACGTTCGATCCGCGGTGACCTGTGCCGCCCCCGCGTCGCGCCGGGCCGTCGGGCCCGAGGTGGACCGAGCGGCCGAAAGGAACCGACGGAAGGCGAGTCCGTGCGACTGCACACCCACACGTGGGGCGCCGGCGACCGCGTCGCGCTGCTGGTCCACGGCATCATGGCCGACCACCGCACATGGCGGAGGGTGGGGCCCGCGCTCGCCGAGCGCGGCTACCGGGTCGTCGCCGTCGATCTCCGCGGCCACGGCCTCAGCGGGCGCGCCGCCTCATACACGGCACAGGATCACGCCGACGACCTGGCCGAGACCCTGCCGCGGGGCGCCGAGCTCGCGCTGGGGCACTCCCTCGGCGGGCTCACCCTGTCCCTCGCCGTGGAACGGCTGGCTCCGCGGCGGGCCGTGTACTCCGATCCCGCCTGGCACCTCGGCACCCGGGAGGAGGGCTTCGACCCCGCTCAGTTCGCCGAGCTCAAGTCGATCGCCACGCGGGACGTCGTCGGGATGCTGCACCCGCGCTGGGCGCGCGAGGACGTGGACGTCGAGCTGGAGGCCCTGGCGCTCTGGGACGAGTCGTCCGCGTTCGGGCTGTCGGGATCGGCCGGTGTGGACCTGCTGCCGGCGGGGCCGGCCGTACCGTCGCTGGTCCAGCTCGCCGACCCGAGCCTTCTGGTGTCCGGGGAGAGGGCCCGGACGCTGGCCACCCGGGGCTTCGCGCTCCGTACGGTCAGGGGTGCCGGCCACGTGATCCACCGCGACGACTTCGACGGGTTCATGGCGTCCCTGGAGGGCTGGATCTAGCCGGCCCCGTTCGGGGGGCCGGACCGGCCGTCGCGCTCCGCCGGAAACGCCTCCCGGAACGCCCCGAGCGTCCGCGCTTCCCGCGTCCGGTCCAGCACCGCGAAGACGATCTCGTCGAAGTGCCCGGAGAAGCGCCCGTCCCCCGTGAGCAGCGACCGGAAGGCCCCCGCGACGCGGGACGGGTCGTTGCGGAAGACCCCGCAGCCCCAGGCGCCCAGGACGAGCCGCCGGTAGCCCGTCGTCGCGGCCGTCTCCAGGACTCGCTCGGCCCGGGAGGCGAGGACCCGGGGTATCCGGACGGCCAGCTCGGGCGTGCGGGCGGCGATCACGCCCGCGTTGGGCGCGGGCGAGGTGAGGAACCCTACCGTGAACGGGGTGTCGAGGAGTCCGCCGCGCTCGTCCCGGAACACCGGTACGCCCGGCGAGTGGATCACCCGGTCGGAGTAGAAGGGGCTCCGGTCCTCCCGGTGGTGCGTGTAGAACCCGGGGACGGCCAGCAACGTGGTGTAGAGAGCGGAGGCCCGGCAGAGCGCCTCCTCCTGCGCCTGGGCGCCGTTGAGGTACCCGCCGCCGGGATTGCGGGCCGAGGCGAAGTTCAGGACGGCGACCGGGGCGGCGTCCCGGCCGGTCATCCTGCGCGCGGCCGTCAGGCTGCTCTCCCCGGTGACCTCGCATACGCTGAGACGGTCCGTGTCGGGGACCACCGGCACGGGCTCGGGCCCGAACATCCGTGTCCCCTCGACCGCGGCGGACAGATCCCCGCCGATCGTCACCGTGCGGCCGCCCGGTGCCCGGTAGCGACCTGCTTCGACGATCTCCTGGGTCTGCCGTGCCATCCCCCGCAAACGTGCACTCATGCCAGGAATCCTCAGTGATCAAGGAGGCGCCCCGCAAGCCTGTTCTCGCCCCGCTCACCCCTGCTCCGAGGCCGGGCCCGACCCGTCCGAAGGGCACTCTTGTGCGAACCGCAGCGGTGGCATTAGGTGGACGGAACGCCTTCGACGGGAGGAGTCGATCATGGCAGCACCAGGCCGCGGGGGCAGCGGACCGCGCCTCTCCGAGGACGACGCCGAAGAACTGCTCCGATGTATCTGCTTCAAGACGGGCCCACCCCGAACGGTAGGGGTGGAGCTGGAATGGCTCGTGCACGACCGGCACCTGCCGCACCTGCCCGTCGACGAGGCCCGTCTCGACCGGGCATTCGCCGGACTCCGGGCCCTGTCCCTCGGTTCGGCCCTCACCTTCGAGCCGGGCGGGCAGCTGGAGCTGAGCTCGCCGCCCGCCGGGTCGCTCATGGAGTGCATCGACTCCACAGCGGCTGATCTGGCCGCCGTCCGGACCGCACTGGCCGGATCCGGACTCACACTGACCGGTTACGGTCACGATCCGTGGAACCCGCCGCGCCGACTGCTGCGCGAGCCGCGCTACGACGCCATGGAGGCGTGCCTCGACCGGACCGGCCCCGCGGGCCGCTCCATGATGTGCTCCTCGGCGTCCGTGCAGGTGTGCCTGGACGCGGGATACGAGGAGCCCGGCCCGCTCGGGCTCGGCCGCCGCTGGCAGTTGGCGCACCTGCTGGGAGCGGTGCTCGTCGCGGCCTTCGCCAACTCCCCGGCGGGAGCGGGCGGGCCCACCGGCTGGCGCTCCACCCGGCAGTCGCTGTGGACCGACCTGGACCCGGCACGGGCCCTGGCACCGGCCCCCGGAGCGCCGCCGCGCGAGGCCTGGGCCGCGCACGTGCTGGACACACCGGTGATGTGCATCCGTGCCGCCGAGGGCCCCTGGCCGGTGCCGCAGGGGCTGACGTTCCGGGAGTGGATACGGTCCGGCGAGCCCCGGCCGCCCACCCGCGCCGACCTCGAGTACCACATGACCACGCTCTTCCCGCCGGTGCGGCCGCGCGGGCACCTCGAACTGCGCATGATCGACGCGCAGCGGGGCGAGACGGGGTGGATGGTTCCCCTCGCCGTCACCATGGCGCTCTTCGACGACCCGGAGGCCGCGGAGACCGCCTACCGCACGGTCAAGCCGCTCGCCGAGACCGCCGGCCCCCGGCCCGCGCCGCGCAACCCCCTGTGGGTGGGTGCCGCAAGGAACGGGCTGACCGACCCCGAACTGCACGGCGCCGCCGTCAGCTGCTTCGCCGTCGCCCTGGAGGCCCTCCCCAGGCTGGGTGCCTCGCAGGCCGTACAGGACGCGGTCGCCGCGTTCCACGAGCACCATGTCCTGCCCGGCCGGTGTCCGGCCGACGACTTCTCGCTCCTCAGCAAGGAGACCAGCTCATGACCGAGACCCCGGTGGCCACGGACGACGTGCTCAGGAAGCGCGCCCTGGACGCGCTGACCACGGCCCGGGCCCGTACCACGCTGCTGACGGAGTGCGTCGACGACGACGAACTCACCGCCCAGCACTCGCCCTTGATGTCCCCGCTCGTGTGGGACCTGGCGCACATCGGCAACCAGGAGGAGCAGTGGCTCCTGCGGGCCGTCGCCGGACGGGACGCGATCCGGCCCGAGATCGACTCGGTCTACGACGCCTTCGAGCACCCGCGTGCGGAGCGCCCGACCCTGCCGCTGCTGTCGCCCGCCGAGTCCCGGACGTACGCCTCCGACATCCGCGGCCGGGTGCTGGACATCCTGGAGGCGCACCCGCTGCACGGCAGCGCGCTCGTGGACTCCGCCTTCGCCTTCGGGATGATCGCGCAGCACGAGCAGCAGCACGACGAGACCATGCTCATCACCCACCAGCTGCGGCGCGGCCCGGCGGCGCTCGACGCGCCCGAGCCGCCCGGCGGCGGCACGACCGGGCTGCCGGCCGAAGTGCTCGTGCCGGCGGGCCCGTTCACGATGGGCACCTCGGCCGAGCCGTGGGCCCTGGACAACGAGCGGCCCGCCCACCACCGCCAGGTGGACGCGTTCCTCATCGACACCACCCCCGTCACGAACGGCGCGTTCCAGGCGTTCGTCGCGGACGGCGGCTACACCGACGAGCGCTGGTGGGCGCCCGAGGGCTGGGACCAGATCCGCAAGCACGGCATCGGCGCGCCGCTGTTCTGGCGGCGCGAGGGCGGCCAGTGGCTGCGCCGCCGTTTCGGGGTGACCGAACCGGTGCCCGAGGACGAGCCGGTGCTGCACGTCAGCTGGTACGAGGCGGACGCCTACGCGCGCTGGGCGGGCCGGCGGCTGCCCACGGAGGCGGAGTGGGAGAAGGCCGCCCGGCACGACCCCGCCTCCGGCCGCTCGCGGCGCTACCCGTGGGGCGACGAGGACCCGACACCCGGACGCGCCAATCTGGGGCAGCGCCATCTGCGGCCCGCACCCGCGGGGGCCTATCCCGAGGGCGCCTCGCCGCTCGGCATACGGCAGCTCATCGGTGACGTGTGGGAGTGGACGTCGAGCGACTTCCTGCCGTACCCGGGGTTCGCGGCGTTCCCGTACCGCGAGTACTCGGAGGTGTTCTTCGGCCCCGGGCACAAGGTGCTGCGGGGCGGTTCGTTCGCCGTGGACCCCGTGGCCTGCCGGGGCACCTTCCGCAACTGGGACCTGCCGGTGCGCCGGCAGATCTTCTCCGGGTTCCGCACCGCACGGGACGCGTGATGTGCCGTCACATCGCCTTCCTGGGGAGACCGACGGCACTGGGCGAGCTGCTGGTACGGCCGCCGCACGCACTGCTGCGGCAGTCCTGGGCGCCGCGCCGGCAGCGGTACGGGACGGTGAACGCCGACGGTTTTGGGGTGGGCTGGTACGCCGACGGCGATCCGGTACCCGCCCGCTACCGGCGTGCCGGGCCGGTCTGGGCCGACCTGTCCTTCGCCGATCTGGCCCGGGTGGTCCGCAGCGAGGCGCTGCTGGCCGCCGTCCGCGACGCGACGGAGGCCGGTGCGGACGGCGAGGCCGCGGCCGCGCCGTTCGCCGCCGGGCCCTGGCTGTTCAGCCACAACGGCGCCGTGCGGGGCTGGCCCGGCAGCATGGCCGCACTCGCCGCCGCGCTGCCGGCCGGCGAACTGCTGTCGCTGGAGGCGCGCTGCGACTCCGCGCTGGTGTGGGCGCTGGTGCTGCACCGGCTGCGGAACGGTGACGAACCCGGCCAGGCCGTGGCCGACACCGTGCTCGACGTGGCGCGGGCCGCGCCTGACTCCCGGCTCAACCTGCTGCTGACCGACGGCGTGACGATCGCCGCGACCGCCTGGGGCGACACGCTCTGGTACCTGGCCGAACCCGGCCGGGGCACGGTCGTGGCGTCGGAGCCGTACGACGACGATCCCCGCTGGTGCGAGGTGCCCGACCGAGCGCTGCTCACGGCGACCCGTACCGATGTACTACTGACCCCGCTCAAGGAGCCGTCCGCGTGAGCCCGTTCCAGCTGACCCGCACCCTGCCCGAGGACGCCACGAGTGCCGCGCTGCGCGACGACGTGCGGCACGGCCTGACCCGTACGCCCAAGGAACTGCCGCCGAAGTGGTTCTACGACGCCCGCGGCAGCGAGCTGTTCGAGGAGATCACCCGGCTTCCCGAGTACTACCCGACGCGTGCCGAGCGGGAGATCATCTCCGGCAGGGCCCGGGACATCGCCGCCGCGACCGGAGCCCGCACCCTGGTGGAGCTCGGCTCCGGCTCGTCGGAGAAGACCCGTTTCCTGCTGGACGCCCTGCCGGAGCTGCACAGCTACGTCCCGGTGGACGTGAGCGAGAGCGCGCTGACCGGGGCCGCCGAGTCGCTGCTGGCGGACCGCCCGGGGCTTCATGTGCACGCGCTGATCGCGGACTTCACCCACGTACTGGCCCTGCCGGACACCCCGGGCCCGCGACTGGTCGCGTTCCTCGGCGGCACGATCGGCAATCTGCTGCCCGGTGAGCGCGCGGAGTTCCTGCGGTCCGTGCGCGCGCTCCTCACGCCCGGGGACGCGCTGCTGCTCGGCACGGACCTGGTGAAGGACGAGCGGGTGCTGGTGGCCGCGTACGACGACGCCGCCGGTGTCACCGCGGAGTTCGACAAGAACGTGCTCGCCGTGGTCAACCGGGAGCTGGGCGCGGACTTCCCCCTGGACGGCTTCGAGCACGTGGCGGTCTGGAACGCGCAGGAGGAGTGGATCGAGATGCGCCTGCGCGCACGCGAGGCGACGAAGGTGAGGATCCGCGAGCTGGACCTCGTCGTCCCGTTCGAGGCGGGCGAGGAGATCCGTACGGAGGTGTCGGCGAAGTTCCGTCAGGAGGGGGTGCGTTCGGAACTCGCCGCCGCCGGGATGAATCTCACCGAGTGGTGGACGGACTCGGGGGGCAGGTTCGCCCTCTCCCTGTCGACCGCGGTCTGAGCGGGAATCCTCGGAGGCACGGAGTGTGCCGGGTGCGGGCCGGCGGTGCCGTCGGGCGCCGCCGCCCCGCCGAGGGCGTGCTGTGCGGCCCGGGCGAGTGAGCGACGGTCGGGGTGGGCGGCGGCGGGGATCGGCGGCAGCACGGTGATCTCCGCGGTCAGCCCGGCGGCCGTCACGACCCGCCAGAGCGAGGCGCCCAGCGCGTCGTCGCCGACGAACGCGGCCGCCCCGAGGGGCTCGTAGGCGATACGGACGGGCTGCACGGCCGCACCGGAGTCGAGGGCGGCCTGGAAGGCGGCGTGCCGGAAGCGGCCCCGCTCCCGGCCGCACCAGGTGGAGCCCTCGGGGAACACGATCATCCGCGAGCCGTGCCGCAGCGCGCCGGCCACGGTCCGGACGACGCCGGGGAGTTCCCGCAGCCGGTCGCGGTCCACGAACAGGGTGCCGCCGAACCGGGCGAGCGGGCCGAGCACGGGCCACTGACGCACCTCGCGCTTGGCGAGCATCCGTCCCGGCAGCACCGAGGCGACGAGCGGGATGTCCAGCCAGGAGATGTGGTTGGGGACGACGAGCGTGCCCGGGCCGGGACCGCCGGGCCCCCGCTGCCCCGGGACCGCGCCGGTCACCCGGATCCGTACGCCGAAGGCCCGCAGCACGGCGCGGCACCACGGCACGACGAGGCGGGCGCGGCCGGCCGGGCCCAGGGGGATCGCCACGGGGGCGAGCACCACGCCCGCGAGGACCACCGCCGTACCGGCGGACAGACGGAGGACCGCGGTGGTCCGGCGCACGGTCGGCCACCGCGGGGACGCGCAGTCGGCGGGTGTGCAGGGCGCGGTGGGCAGCCAGACGCTCATTTCACGGGCGCCAGGGACAGGAAGTGGCGCAGGTATCGGGGGTTGGTGCGGCGCAGCGACAGCAGGACGTAGAGATCGGCGACGCCGAAGTCGGGGTCGTGCGCGGGCGCTCCGCAGATCCAGGCGCCGAGGCGGAGATAGCCGCGCAGCAGCGGCGGGAGTTCGGTTCGGCCCTGGGGGCGGGCGATGCCGTCGGCGCTCCAGAGCTTGTGCGGGGTGACCCAGTAGTCCTCCGGGGCGAGGTGCTTGGCCTTGACGGTGTCCCAGGTCGCGGCGGCGAGCGCGCCGCCGTCGGCGAGCGGGACCGAGCAGCAGCCGGACAGCCAGGTGTGGCCGGTGCGGGTCATGTAGCGGGCGAGCCCGGCCCAGATCAGGGCGATGACGGCCCCGTTGCGGTGGGCGGGGTGGACGCAGGAGCGGCCCACCTCGACCAGGTCGTGGCGGATGGGGGCGAGCCGGGAGAGGTCGAACTCGGTCTCGGAGTAGAGCCGTCCGGCGACCCGGGCACGCTCCGGCGGCAGCACGCGGTAGGTTCCGACGACCTCGCCGGTGTCCTCGTGGCGCACCAGGATGTGGTCGCAGTACGCGTCGAAGGCGTCGATGTCCAGCCCGGGTTCGGGACCTTCGAGGCGGGCGCCCATCTCCCCGGCGAACACCTGGTGGCGCAGCCGCTGAGCGGCTCGTACGCCCTCCTGGTCACGGGCGAGCGAGACCACGTAGCGGGGCTCTGCGGCGACGAGGGGGGCGGGGACGACGGCTGGCGATGCGGGCATGGCGGTCTCCTCTGCCGGACGGTGGGGCCGGACCGCGCCTGCGGCGGTCCGGCCCCTAACTAATTCCGTGACCGGCTGGATTCGACATGACGGTGGTGCGGAGCGCGGATGTGCGCCGTCTGAATGCCGGGAGACCTCGTGCGGGAGCGGTGGAAGGGCCGCGCCGAGCACGGCCCGCCTCCCGGAAGCGGCCGTGTCCCGGGACGGGACGGGAGGAGGAGCGCGGGCGAGGGTGCGAGGGCGGCGACGGACTCGGCGGCCGAACCCGGGAACCGGGCGGGGCGTCCGGGCGAGGAGACGGTTCAGCTGCCGGCGAGGACGCTGGTGATGCGCTCGGAGGCGGCCCGCCCCGCCGTCTCGGGGTCGGCGCCGCCCAGCACGGCCGTCATGTACGGCTTGATGGGGTTGTCCTCCTCGACCTCCGCCCACTGCGGCGAGTTCGGCGTCGCTCGGCCCTGCGCGGCGCCGGCGGCCATCGCGGCGGTGCCCTCCTGTCCCTCGATCACGGACGCGAGGCCGGCCTTGTTGGGCACGTAGCTCATGGTCCTCGCGAGGTCCGTCTGCCAGCGCTCCCCCGCCAGCGCCTTGACCACCTCGATCGCCGCGGCACGCTCCCCGGCCCTCACGGGGATGATGAGGTCCGAGCCGCCGGTGAACACGGCGCCCGGCTTCCCGGCGGTCTTCCCCGGGACGGGGAAGAAACCGAGCCGGCCCTCGAGCGCCGGGTTCTCCTTCACGATGAGCGTGGCGGCGGACGGGGTCGCGATGATCTGGGCGACGTTCCCCTCGGCGAAGACGCCGGTCTGCGGCGGGGTCATCTCGTCCGCGTTCCCGGGCCCGTCCCCGAGTGCCTGGAGCTTCTTGTAGAACTTCATCCCGCGCACCGCGGCCGGCTCGTGCAGGGCGCCCTGCCAGGCGCCGCCCCGGTCGACGGCGAGGTCGCCGCCCTCGTCCCAGACGAAGCCGGCGAGGGTGTACCAGTCCTGTCCGGACAGGTATATGCCCTGGTTTCCGCTGGAGTCGAGCTTCTCGGTGGCTTCGAGCCACTCGGAGCGGGTCTTCGGGGGGCGGCTGATCCCGGCCTCCTCGAAGAGGTCCTTGTTGTAGACGACGACGCGGTTGGCGGCGTACCAGGGGATGCCGTACTGCGTCCCGTGCACGCTGCCGGGCTCGGCGAGCCCCGGCAGCCAGTCCTCGCCGCCGAGGTCGCGGATGGACTCCAGGGTGAGGTCGAGGAGCCTCTCGCTCTCGGCGTACTGGGCGACCTGGGTGTTGCCGACCTCGATGACGTCGGGGGCGTCGTCGCTGTCGAGTGCCGTGAGGACCTTCCGTCCGATGCCCGTCCACTCCTGGAAGGTGACGTCCAGTTCGATGCCCGGGTGGGTCTGCTCGAACTCGGTGACGAAGCGCTCGAGGAAGTCCTCGGACACGCTGTCCTTCATCAGCCAGACGGTGACCGTACGGTCGCCGGGACCGCCGCCCGGAAGAAGCCCGCAGCCCGCGAGGGCGGTTGCGGACACGAGGGCGACGGCACCGGCCAGGAAACGGTTCATCACGTAGGTCACCTTCTGCGTGGGGGCACGGGGAAGTGAACGCGACGTGGGGGGAACGAACAGGGTTCGTGACGGTTGCGCGTGGCTGGGATTTTGGTCTGGACCAAGTTCCGGGGTCAACCCCCGACGTCTCGCGGAGCGGGACCGGCTGGGGCACGGTGGAGTGAAGTCAGCGGCACGGCTGAGAGGAGAACGGCCCTCATGTCCCACCACACCTACCGGGTCACCGAGATCGTCGGCACCTCGCACGAGGGCGTCGACCAGGCCATCCGGAACGGCATCGCCCGCGCCGGGCAAACGCTGCGCGGCCTCGACTGGTTCGAGGTCACGCAGGTGCGCGGCAACATCGCGGACGGCGAGATCGAGCACTTTCAGGTCGGCCTGAAGGTCGGCTTCCGGATCGAGGACGCGGAGGGCGCGGGCTGACGCCGTCACCCGGCCGGCCGCACGGACCCCCGCGGATCCACGGCGCCGCGGCCGCCCCTGAACCGGGTGTGTGACACCCGCCACGTGGCGGGGGCGAGGGTGTGCCGGGCCCCGGTGCCGTGCGGAACGAAGCGTGGCGCGGGCGTCACGTCACACGGCTCACGCCCCACGGCACGGGCACGGGCACGGCGCGAGGGTCCCGCCCGTGACGGGGCACGACACGCATCCGCCAGCACGTGCCGTGACCCGTCGACGAGGGGTGGGGTACCCGCCGGGCGCTGTCGCTCCGGTGGGCTGCGACCGTCGCGCCGCACCCCGAAGGGGCGACGGCGCCGTCTGACGCGCGGTGCACGTGCGCGCCGTCAGGTGCGGCCCTCCGTCTGCTGGGCCGCACGCATCGCCGTGGAGGTCGTGGCCCAGCGGGCGCGGACGACACGGAAGCCCTCCCGTTCCGCCGCGTCGCACACGAGTTCGTCGTCGTCGACGAGCACGCGGATCTCGCGGGTGCGTTCGAGGCGCCGCAGGATCTCCAGCTTGGTCGTGCGCGCGGGGCGACGGTCGTCGTTGCGCCGCATCCAGATGCGACCGAGGGGCAGTCCGTGGCGCTCCAGCCAGGCCACGGTGTCCGCGCGACAGCGCTCGGGCCGCCCGGTCAGGTACACGACCTCGCAGTCCTCCGCCGACTCCGCGACCAGCCGCAGCCCCTCCGTGAGGGGGGTGTCGTCCGGAGCCGCCGCGAAGAACCCGGCCCAGTCGCGCGGCCTGCGCTCCAGGAAGTGCTGCCGGTGGCCGGTTTCGGCGAGGGTCCCGTCGAGGTCGAACACCGCGAGCGGCCTGCCGCCCCGGATCGTCTGCGTCTGCTGCGTCACGGGCCCCAAGGGTACGGCCCCCGCCGGGCCGCGCATCCGTCAGGACGGCCGGGGCGCCCGCCTGTCCCTGCGCTGCTCCAGTTCCTCTTCGTCGACGAGGACGAGCATCGGCTTGTCCGGCAGGCACGTCATCGTGACGACGAACGGGGCGGTGCGTCGGTGCGATGGTTGCCGTCCTGGTAGTGGATCACGTCACCGCCCGGTTCCCAGAACGCCTCCCCGGCCCGGACCACCCTCTCCGGCTCGCCCTCCGGCTCGACGACCATCTCGCCCTCCAGCACATAGCCGAAGGCCGGTCCGACGTGCCGGTGGGGCGGTGTGCCGGGGTCTCCGGGGTCTCCGGGGTCTCCGGGGTCTCCGGGAGGAAACTCGACCAGCAGGGTCATGACGTGCGCGCCCCTCGGGAACGGAGGGCGGTTGCGCCTCCTGGACGACCTCACCGCCGTTTTCCAGGCCTCGGACCGCTGCCCCTGGTTCACCGACTACTACCGGGCCAAGACCGCGCAGGAGAACGTCCTCGCGAGCGGGCCGACACCCTATTCGATCGTGCGGGCGACACAGTTCTTCGAGTTCGTCGAAGCGATCATGTCCTGGACCACCGACGGCGACGTCGTCCGGCTGCCTCGCACCCCCGTGCAGCCGATCGCCGCCTCCGACGTGTCCGCGGCGGTCGTGGGCGCCGCCACCGGCAGCCCGCTGCAGGGCATCCGCAGCATCGGCGGCCCCGAGGTCTTCCCTCTCGACGAACTGGGACGGATCACGCTGGCCGCGCGGCCGGACGGCCGGAGAGTGGTCACCGACGACCAGGCGGGTCCGTTGGCGCCGGTGGCGGGAGACGTGCTGACCGCGCCGGACGGCTCCGACCTGGGCCCGACGTACTACGGGGACTGGCTCGGGCGCCGGTAGCCCCTGCTTCAGCGGCCGGACCCGGCGCAGACAGCGCACCCGGCGTGTCACCCGTGGTGGGCCGGCGCCGGGGAATCCCCACGCCCCCGCCCTGTTGAACCCTTCATGAGCTCTGTCATCGCCTCGACCCGCTTCTCGGTACTCGACCGCTCCCGCACCCGGGAGGGGCAGGACGCCCCCCGGGCGCTGCGTGACACCGTGCGGCTGGCACAGCAGGTCGAGGAGCTGGGATTCCACCGTTTCTGGGTCTCCGAGCACCACGGCGTGTCGGGCGTCGCGGGCTCGGCGCCGACGGTACTGGCGGCCGCCGTCGCCGCGGCGACCTCCACGATCCGGGTCGGCACGGGCGGGGTGATGCTGCCCAACCACCAACCGCTCGTCGTGGCGGAGCAGTTCGGGGTGCTGGAGTCGCTGTTCCCCGGCCGGATCGACATGGGACTCGGACGCTCGGTGGGCTTCACCGACGGGGTACGCCGCGCGCTGGGGCGTGAGAAGGACGACGCCGAGGACTTCGGGGCGCAGCTGGACGAGCTGCTGGGCTGGTTCGAGGGGACGCGTCCGCCGGTGCACGCCCGCCCGTCGGAGGGGCTGCGGGTGCCGCCGTTCGTCCTGGCGACCGGTGAGGGGGCCGGCATCGCCGCGGCCGCGGGCCTCCCCCTGGTGATCGGCGACCTCAGGGACCGGGAGCGGCTGCTCTCCGCGATCGAGCGGTACCGCACCGGCTTCCGGCCGTCGCCGTGGGCCGCGGAGCCGTACGTCGTCGTGGCCGGCACGGTCGCGGTCGCGGCCACCGAGGAGGAGGCCCGGCGGCTCCTCGTGCCGGAGGCGTGGGCGATGGCGCACGCCCGTACGCACGGCACGTTCCCGCCGCTCGCACCCGCCGAGCGGATCGAGGCCATGACGATGACGGAGAAGGAGCGCGGCCTCCACGAGTCGGGACTGCGCGGTCACCTCCACGGCACCGAGGACGTGGTCAGGGACGCCCTGGAGGGCGTGATCAAGGACACCGGTGCGGACGAGGTGCTGGTGACGACGAGCACGTACGATCGCGCGGCGCTGCTCGGCTCCTTCCGCCGACTCGCACACATAGCGGACCTGACCAGGGGAAACGCGACGGCCTCCGCCTAGACTTCCCGATATGCACGGCCCTGACGACCCCTGGCACAGCGCACACGACCCCTTCGTCCGCGTCCGCGGCGCCCGCGAGCACAACCTCAAGGGCGTCGACGTCGACATCCCCCGGGACACCCTCACGGTCTTCACCGGAGTGTCGGGGTCCGGCAAGTCCTCGCTCGCCTTCGGCACGATCTACGCCGAGGCGCAGCGGCGCTACTTCGAGTCGGTGGCCCCGTACGCCCGCCGGCTGATCCACCAGGTGGGCGCGCCGAAGGTCGGCGGGATCGACGGGCTGCCCCCGGCCGTCTCCCTGGAGCAGCGCCGCTCCTCCCCCACCTCGCGCTCCTCCGTCGGCACGGTCACGACCCTCTCGAACTCACTGCGGATGCTGTTCTCCCGGGCCGGCAGCCACCCGCCGGGCGCGCCCCGGCTCGACTCGGACGCGTTCTCGCCGAACACCGCCGCCGGGGCGTGTCCCGAGTGCCACGGCCTGGGGAGGATCCACCGCACCGGCGAGGACCTGCTGGTGCCCGATCCGTCGCTGTCGGTGCGGGAGGGTGCGATCGCCGCGTGGCCGGGGGCCTGGCAGGGCAAGAACCTGCGCGACGTGCTGGACGCCCTCGGGTACGACGTCGACCGGCCGTGGCGGGAGCTGAGCCGCGAGGACCGGGACTGGATCCTGTTCACGGACGAGCAGCCGGTCGTGACGGTGCACCCGGTGCGCGAGGCGGGTCGTATCCAGCGCCCGTACCAGGGCACGTACACGAGCGCGCGACGGTACGTGATGCGCACCTTCGCCGACTCCAGGAGCCCGGCGCTCCGCGCGAAGGCGGAGCGCTTCCTGACGAGCGTGCCGTGCCCGGGATGCGGGGGCAGCCGGCTGCGCCCGGAGGCGCTCGCGGTGTCGTTCGCCGGCCGGACGATCGCCGAGCTCGCCGCGCTGCCGCTGACCGAGCTGGCCCAGGTGCTGAGGTCCGGGCCGGACGACGGGACGGCCCGTACCCTCACCGCGGACCTGCTGGCCCGGATCGGGCCGGTGACCGAGCTGGGTCTCGGCTATCTGAGCCTGGACCGGACCGCTCCCACGCTCTCCGCGGGCGAGCTGCAGCGGCTGCGGCTGGCCACCCAGCTGCGGTCCGGTCTCTTCGGGGTCGTGTACGTCCTCGACGAGCCGTCCGCGGGCCTGCACCCGGCCGACTCCGAAGCGCTGCTCGTCGTGCTGAACCGGCTGAAGGCGGCGGGGAACACGGTCTTCGTGGTCGAGCACCATCTGGAGGTGGTGCGGAACGCGGACTGGCTGGTGGACGTGGGCCCCCGAGCCGGCGAGCACGGCGGCCGGGTGCTGCACAGCGGCCCGCCGGAGCGACTGGCGCAGGTGGCCGAGTCGGCGACGCGCCGCTTCCTCTTCGACCGGACGCCGGTGCCGGAGCGGGTTCCTCGTGAGCCGTCGGGCGAGCTGGGGCTGGGGCCCGTCACCCGGCACAACCTGCGCGGGCTGACGACCCGGCTGCCGCTCGGCGTGCTCACCGCCGTCACCGGTGTGTCGGGCTCGGGCAAGTCGACGCTCGTCGGCTCCATCACCGGCGAACTGCCCGGGGTGGGGCGGATGGTGACGGTGGACCAGAAACCGATCGGCCGCACGCCACGGTCGAATCTCGCCACGTACACCGGGCTCTTCGACGTCGTCCGCAAGTTGTTCGCGGCCACCGGCGAGGCTCGGGGGCGCGGTTACGGCGCCGGGCGGTTCTCGTTCAATGTGGCGGGCGGCCGGTGCGGGACCTGCCAGGGCGAGGGCTTCGTCTCCGTCGAACTGCTCTTCCTGCCCAGCACGTACACCCCCTGCCCGGACTGCCGCGGGGCGCGCTACAACCCGGAGACGCTGGAGGTGAGATACGAGGGCCGGAGCATCGCGGAGGTCCTCGATCTCACCGTGGAACAGGCCGCCGAGGTGTTCGGGGACACCCCAGCCGCCGTGCGGAGCCTGCGGGCGCTGCTCGACGTGGGTCTCGGCTATCTTCGGCTGGGCCAGCCGGCTACGGAGCTGTCCGGCGGGGAGGCGCAGCGCATCAAGCTCGCCACGGAACTGCAGCGACTGCGGCGCGGTCACACGCTGTACGTCCTCGACGAGCCGACGACCGGGCTGCATCCCGCCGATGTGGAGGTGCTGATGCGGCAGTTGCACGGGCTGGTGGACGCGGGGCACACGGTGGTCGTCGTCGAGCACGACATGGACGTGGTCGCCGAGGCCGACTGGGTGGTCGATCTGGGGCCGGGCGGTGGCGACGCGGGCGGCAGCATCGTGGCCGAGGGCACTCCGGCCGAGGTGGCGCGGGCGGCGGGGAGCCGCACCGCGCCGTATCTGGCCCGTGCCCTCGGCCGGTCCGCCGGCTGAGCGTCCCGCCTCCGGGGGCGGTGCCGGCGCGGCCGGGTCCCGTGGCCCGTGACCTTCCGGCCCCGGGCCGCGGACGGGCCCGGGCCGCGGACGGCCCCGGGCCGCGGACGGCCCCGGGCCGCGGAGGCGTCAGGCCGCCGTGTCGTAGGTGTAGTACGACCGGTGGTCGAGCATGTCCGCCGGGGTCACGTCGTTCCAGGGGCGCATGGTGTCCCGGAGGTCCACGACGTTCGGCGTGCCGGCGGCGGGCAGGTAGGGGGAGTTCGGGTGCCGCTGCTGCCACTCGGACCAGAGCCTGTCGATGAAGGCGTGGTGGAGCCAGAACACCGGGTCGTTCGGGGAGACGCCGGTCGCCATCTGGCCGCCGACCCAGACGTGGACGCGGTTGTGCAGATTGACGCCGCGCCAGCCCTCGAGGTGGTTGCGGAAGCCGTCGGATGAGCTGTTCCACGGCGGCGCGTCGTAGGTCGGCATGGCCAGGACGGAGTCGACCTCGGCCCTCGTCGGCAGCTGCCGGCCCCCGGAACCCAGGGCTCGGCGGAGGAAGTTGCGGCCGTCGACGCGGACGTTGAGGGTCCAGCCCCCGGACGCGGCCGCGAAGGGGCCGTCCATGACCTGTCCGTCGCGGGTCCGGCCGGTGCCGCCGAGGAAGTCGGCGGCCCACAGCGAGGAGGCGGGGGTGCGGTCGGCCGTCCAGTCCCAGTACGGGAGCGCCACGGACGGGTCCACGGACTGCAGTGCCTGCTCGAACTGGATGAGGAATCTTCGGTGCCACGGCAGGAACGACGGCGAGCGGTGACCCACCCGGTCGCCGTTGTCGGTGTCGCTCATGATGAAGGCGTTGTGCGTGGTGACGAAGGTGTCGTACTGCCCGTTGCGCTTGAGGGCGAGGAGGGCGTTGACGAACCGCCGCTTCTCGTCGGCGGAGAGCTGGGCCTGGTTCTTGCGTACGGTCATGGCGGTATTGCTCCGGTTCAGCCGAGGGCGAGCGGGACGAGGGCGGCGCCCTGGAGTTCGGTGACGGCCGCGCGGGCGAGGGCCCGCGGGGTGGCCTGCGGCTCGTAGTGATTGATCACGCTGATCCAGGTGCCGTCCGCGTTGCGCATGACGTGGAGCTCCTCGCCGTCTATGCGGACGGTGTAGCCGGCGCCGTGGCCGCCGTGGTGTCCGCCCCCGTGACCGCCGTCGTGCGCGGGACCCCCCTGTATACGGCGGCCCTTGTAGACCTCGTCGAACGAACCGGGCGCGGCGGCCGCGCCACGGGTGCCGTGCTCCCGCGGATCCGCGGTCCGCACCGCGGCGTGAGCGGCGCCGGCCGCGGCGAGGCCGGCGGCGGTGCCCGCGGCGACGCCCAGGGCCTGGCGGCGGGTGATTCCGGACATGCGTTACCCCCAAGTGGATGTGGTGGAGCGGCGGTTCCGGTGGTCGGGCCGGAACCGCCGTGACCATGCCTACAGGCCGTCCGGCGCCGGGCCGTAACCGGGACGGGCGGGTTGGCCGCCATACGGACAAGTCCCCCCACACAGTGCAGGGTTGAACAGTGCTGATCTTGCTGTTCGTGGCGTGGATGTGTCGTTCGGACGCAAGAACCGCAGTCATATGTGACAGTCGTGTGAAAAATCTTCACGTTGCGACCATCGGACGTGCCGGGCGTCACAGGGAAAATCTGTCCGGAAAATATGCCAAGAGCGGGGGTGTGAATACCTCCATGCAGACGGCCGGACGGCCGGCCAGGGGGTTGTGCCGGCACCGAGCCCCGGGAAGGATCCTCGACCGGACCTGGCAGGCGCATCAGCGGGAGGACGAACGATGGGTGACACCCCGGCCGTACGGATCGAGCGCGACGGCCCCGTCCTCACCGTCGTCCTCAGCCGCCCCGAGGTGCGCAACGCGGTGGACGGCCCGACGGCGGCACTGCTGGCCGACGCCTTCCGTCGGTTCGAGGCGGACGAGGACGCCGCCGTCGCCGTGCTGTGGGGCGAGGGCGGCACGTTCTGCGCCGGCGCCGATCTCAAGGCCGTCGGCACCGGGCGCGGCAACACGGTCACCGCGGACGGCGACGGCCCGATGGGCCCGACCCGGATGCGGCTGAGCAAGCCCGTGATCGCCGCGGTCTCCGGCCACGCCGTGGCGGGCGGCCTGGAGCTCGCCCTCTGGTGCGATCTGCGGGTCGCCGAACAGGACGCGGTCTTCGGGGTGTTCTGCCGCCGCTGGGGCGTCCCGCTGATCGACGGCGGCACGGTGCGGCTCCCGCGGCTCATCGGCGAGAGCCGCGCCATGGACCTGATCCTCACCGGCCGCCCCGTACCGGCCGCCGAAGCCTACGGGATCGGGCTCGCCAACCGGCTCGTCCCGCCCGGGGAGTCCCGGCGCGCGGCCGAAGCGCTCGCCCACGAGATCGCCGCGTTCCCCCGGCTGTGCCTGCGCCACGACCGGCTCTCCGTACGCGAACAGCACGGCCTGCCCGAACCCGAGGCGCTCGCGGGCGAGTACCGGCACGGTCTCGTGCCCCTGTCCGCCGGCGAGACGCAGTCGGGCGCGGACCGCTTCACGGGTGGCGCGGGCCGCCACGGGTCCTTCACGGACTGACGACCCGTGGCGGCCCGCTCCCCCGTCGTGGGGTGCGGCTGGGCCGTGTCCGACCGCCGTGCGGGATGTGCCGGACGCGGCCTACCGCTTGACCTTCCGCGTGGCACGCAGCCACTCGCGGTTCATCGCCGTGATGGACGGGAGCGGAATGCCCTTCGGGCAGGCCGTCGCGCACTCGCCGGTGAGGGTGCAGCCGCCGAAGCCCTCCTCGTCCATGGCGGCGACCATGTCGAGCACCCGCGTCTCGCGCTCGGGCGCGCCCTGCGGGAGCACGTTGAGGTGGTTGACCTTCGCCGAGGTGAAGAGCATCGCCGAGCCGTTGGGGCAGGCTGCGACGCACGCCCCGCAGCCGATGCATTCGGCGTGTTCGAAGGCGGAGTCGGCGTCGGCCTTGGGGACCGGTGTGGCGTGTGCCTCCGGAGCGGAGCCGGTCGGGACGGAGACGTAGCCGCCCGCCTGGATGATCCGGTCGAACGCCGAGCGGTCCACGACCAGGTCCTTCACCACCGGGAACGCGGAGGCACGCCACGGCTCGACGTCGATCGTGTCGCCGTCCTCGAAGGAACGCATGTGGAGCTGGCACGTGGTGGTGCGCTCCGGGCCGTGCGCGTCGCCGTTGATGACCAGCGAACAGGCGCCGCAGATGCCCTCGCGGCAGTCGTGGTCGAAGGCGACCGGCTCCTCCCCGCGCAGGATGAGTTCCTCGTTGAGGGTGTCGAGCATCTCCAGGAACGACATGTCCTCGGAGATGCCGTCGACCTCGTAGGTGGCCATGGCGCCGGGTGCGTCGGCGTTCTTCTGGCGCCAGACGCGCAGTCTGAGCTTCATGCGTAGCTCCGCTGGGTGGGATGGACGTACTCGAAGACCAGGTCTTCCTTGTGCAGGACGGGCGCGGCGCCGGTGCCGGTGAACTCCCAGGCGGCGGCGTAGGAGAACTCCTCGTCCCTGCGCTCCGCCTCGCCGTCCGCGGTCTGGGACTCCTCACGGAAGTGGCCGCCGCAGGACTCCGACCGGTGCAGTGCGTCGAGGCACATCAGCTCGGCCAGTTCCAGGTAGTCGACGACGCGGTTCGCCTTCTCCAGCGACTGGTTGAACTCCTCTCCGGTGCCCGGGACCTTGATCCGGCGCCAGAACTCCTCGCGTATCTGCGGGATCCGGTCGAGCGCCTTGCGCAGCCCGGCCTCGGTGCGGGCCATGCCGCAGAACTCCCACATCAGCTCGCCGATCTCGCGGTGGAACGAGTCGGGCGTACGGTCGCCGTCGACGGAGAGCAGCAGGTTCAGCCGGCCCTCGGTCTCGGCGAGCACCTCCGCGACCGCCGGGTGCGCCGCGTCGACGGCTTCCGGGTGCGGATGGCGGGCCAGGTAGTCGTTGATGGTCGACGGCAGCACGAAGTAGCCGTCGGCGAGGCCCTGCATCAGCGCGGAGGCGCCGAGCCGGTTGGCGCCGTGGTCGGAGAAGTTGGCCTCCCCGATCGCGAACAGCCCGGGCACGGAGGTCTGCAGGTCGTAGTCGACCCAGAGACCGCCCATGGTGTAGTGCACGGCGGGGTAGATCCGCATCGGCACCTCGTACGGGTTCTCCGCGGTGATCCGCTCGTACATGTCGAAGAGGTTGCCGTACTTCGCCTCGACCTCGGCCCGGCCCATGCGGCGGATCGCGTCGGCGAAGTCGAGGTACACGCCCTGTCCTCCGGGACCGACACCGCGTCCCTCGTCGCAGACGTTCTTCGCCGCGCGCGAGGCGATGTCGCGGGGGACGAGGTTGCCGAAGGACGGATAGATGCGCTCGAGGTAGTAGTCGCGCTCGTCCTCGGGGATCTCGTTGGCCGGGCGGGTGTCGCCCTTGGCCTTCGGCACCCAGATCCGGCCGTCGTTGCGCAGCGACTCGCTCATCAGCGTCAGCTTGGACTGGTGGTCGCCGGTGCGCGGGATGCAGGTGGGGTGGATCTGGGTGAAGCAGGGGTTGGCGAAGTACGCGCCGCGCCGGTGGGCCCGCCACACGGCGGTGGCGTTGGAGTTCATCGCGTTGGTCGACAGGTAGAAGACGTTGCCGTAGCCGCCGGTGGCCAGGACGACGGCGTCGGCGAAGTACGCGTCGATCCGGCCCGTGATCAGGTCGCGGGCCACGATGCCCCGGGCCCGCCCGTCGATGACGATCAGGTCCAGCATCTCGGTTCGCGCATGCATCTCGACGTTGCCCGCCGCGATCTGCCGGGACAGCGCCTGGTAGGCGCCGAGCAGCAGTTGCTGGCCCGTCTGGCCGCGGGCGTAGAACGTACGGGAGACCTGGACGCCGCCGAAGGAGCGGGTGTCGAGGAGACCGCCGTACTCCCGGGCGAAGGGCACGCCCTGGGCGACGCACTGGTCGATGATCTCGACGGAGATCTGGGCGAGCCGGTGGACGTTGGACTCCCGTGCCCGGAAGTCGCCGCCCTTGACGGTGTCGTAGAAGAGGCGGTGGATGGAGTCGCCGTCGTTGCGGTAGTTCTTGGCCGCGTTGATGCCGCCCTGGGCGGCGATGGAGTGGGCGCGGCGCGGGGAGTCCTGGTAGCAGAACTGGACGACGTGGTAGCCCTGTTCGGCGAGGGTCGCGCCGGCCGAGCCGCCGGCGAGTCCCGTGCCGACCACGATCACGGTGTGCTTGCGGCGGTTGGCCGGGTTGACCAGTTTGGCCTCGAAGCGGCGGCGGTCCCAGCGGTCGGCGATGGGGCCGTCGGGCGCCTTGGTGTCGGCGATCGGGGCGCCGGTCTCGTAGTGCGGATAACTCATGTCAGCTCACGACTCCGGTCATGACGGCGACGGGTACCGAGATGAAGCCCACCGTCAGCACCAGCGCGAGGCCGTTGGCGGCGGTCCTGAGGGCGCGGTCGCGGCGTACGCTGCCCGCGCCGAGGGTCTGGGCGGCGCTCCAGAACCCGTGGCGGATGTGCAGTCCGAGGGCGAGCATCGCGGTGAGGTAGACGGCGTTGCCGTAGGGGGTGGAGAAGGTCGCGACGACGTTCTCGTACGGCCTGCCGGGCTGGGCGTTCTCGTTGACGGTGAGCGTGGTCAGGTCCAGCAGGTGCCAGACGATGAACAGCCCGAGGATGATGCCGCCCCAGCGCATGGTGCGGGTGGCGTAGCTCGCGCGCCGGCGCTTGTGGACGTACTTGCTCGGGCGGGCGCGGATGTCCCGCCGGCTGAGCTGGTACGCCGACACGCCGTGCAGTACGACGGCCGCGAGGAGCACGAGGCGGACGATCCAGAGCGCCCACTCGTAGTGGAGGAACGGCTCACCGAGCGTGCGCAGCCAGTGGGCGTAGCCGTTGAACTCGTCGGAGCCGAAGAAGATCTTGAGGTTGCCCAGCATGTGGACGACCAGGTAGCCGAGCATGATCAGGCCGGTCACGGCCATGACCGTCTTCTTGCCGACGGTCGACTGCCAGAGCGTGCGCGTCATGGACGGCCGTCGGCCCGTCCGCGTTGCGAGAGCCATGGACACAGACGCTAGGCGGGAAGGCACCGAGAGGTCCAAGACATGATCCGGCTGATCTCAATAGGCGGGGTCTATCGTGGGAGGTATGCAGTTCCAGCAGCTCCAGTACTTCGTGGCCGTCGCCGAGACCCGGCACTTCACCCGGGCGGCGGAACGGGTGCACGTCTCCCAGCCCTCGCTGTCGCAGCAGATCCGGGCGCTGGAGAAGGAGCTGGGCGCGGAGCTGTTCAGCCGTGCGCGCGGCAACATCGCCCTCACCGACGCGGGTGAGGCGCTGCTCCCGCTGGCCCGGCGGATCCTCGCCGACGCCGACACCGCCCGGCACGAGGTGCAGGAGCTGGCACAGCTGCGGAGGGGACGGGTGCGGCTGGGGGCGACCCCGAGCCTGTGCACGGGCCTGCTGCCGGACGTGCTGCGCGCCTTCCACGATCTCCACCCAGGGATCGAACTTTTGATCGAGGAGGGCGGCTCGCACGATCTCGTACGGCAGCTGGCCCGCGGGGCGCTCGACCTCGCCCTGGTGGTGCTGCCCCTGCCGACGCCGTCACCGGCACTGACGACGGTGGAGCTGCTCCAGGAGGACCTGGTGGTGGTCTCCTCGGCGGCGTCCCCCGCGCCGCGCCGGCCGGTGCGGATCGCGGATCTCCAGGGCGAGCCGCTGGTGATGTTCCGGCACGGGTACGACCTCCGGGAACTCACGGTCGCCGCGTGCCGTGCGGAGGGCTTCGAACCGTCGTTCACGGTGGAGGGCGGAGAGATGGACGCGGTGCTCGGTTTCGTGCGGGCGGGCCTCGGTGTGGCGGTCGTGCCCCGCATGGTCGCCGCCGCCCGCGCGGGCCGCGACCTCCGGGTCACCGCCCTCGCCCGCCCCGGCCTGCGCCGCACGATCGCCCTGGCCCACCGCAGCGATGTGGCCCCGCCGCGGGCGGCCCGCGAACTCCAGCGCCTGCTGCTGCAGACGCGCACGTCGGCTCCGCGGAAGCCGGGCGCCGACGCCTGAGGCGCGGGGACCTGCCCGTCGGTCGATCACCGCGGCGGCGTCGATCCCGGCCGGTCGTCCGGGTACGTCCCCCGGCGCCGAGGCCGGCGGCACGGGGGCGCCCCGGGCGACCCTCGCCAGGGACAGCGGCGGTCGCGTCCCTCGGCGGGCCCCCCGCGGCCCCCGCCCCCACCGGTGTCCGGCAGGGGCTCCGTCCGTGCTCCGAGACGGCGTCGGCCCGGCCAGGGCATGTGGCGGAAGTAGCTCCGTCGGCCCGCGGGGCGAGGAGGGACTTCCGCCACACGCCCTACACCGCGTCCGCGAGCGACAGCGTGTGGAGGCGGTCCGGCGGGCCCGGCCGGGCGTAGTACCAGCCCTGTGCCGTGTCGCAGCCCAGTTCGCGCAGTTGCTCGGCCTGGACGCCGGTCTCCACGCCCTCGACCGTCACCGCCAGCTCCAGGCTGTGGGCCAGCGAGACGATCCCTTCGACGATCTTCCGGTCCACCGGATCCGCCGGGTGCTGCTGCATGCCCTGGGTGAAGGAGCGGTCCAGCTTGAGCACGCTCACCGGGAGCCGCCGCAGATTGGCCAGGTTCGAGTAGCCCGTGCCGAAGTCGTCGAGCGCGATGTCGACGCCCATCTCGGCGAGTTGCCGCAGCGGTTTGAGCAGGTCCTCGTCCGCTCCGATCAGCGCGGACTCGGTGACCTCCAGGCACAGCGCACCGGGCGGAAGGCCCGAGCGCTCCAGCACGTCCACGGTGTCGGCGACCAGACCGGGGTGGTGCAGCTGGGTCGGGGACAGGTTGACGTTGATCCGCAGCGGCGGCGCGGACCCGCCCGGCTCGGCCTGCTCGTGCCAGGAGCGCGCCTGCCGCACGGCCTCCTGGAGGACCCAGCGACCGAGCGGCACGATCAGCCCGGTGTGCTCGGCGAGCGGGATGAAGTGGTCCGGCCCGAGGATCCCGTGCTGCGGGTGCGACCAGCGCACGAGCGCCTCCGCGCCGTGCACCCGGCCGTCGCCGAGGTGCACGAGGGGCTGGTACTCGATGAAGAACTCGCCCCGCTCCAGAGCCGCCGGGAGCGCCGTGGTCAGCCCGTGCCGGGTGATCGCGCGGGCGTCCGCCTCCGGGTCGGCGAGCTCGTAGCGGTTCCCGCCCGCGGACTTGGCCCGGTACATGGTGATGTCCGCGCTGCGCAGGACCTCCGCCGAGGTCCGCTCCCCGGCCGCCGGCCCTTCGACGATCCCGATGCTGCCCCGGACGCTGATCTCCCGGCCGTCGAGGGTGACGGGCGCGGCCAGCGCGGCGAGGATCCGGGTGGCGAGTTCGCCCACCTCGCGCTGGGTCTCCCGGCCGGTCGTCAGCGCCACGAACTCGTCGCCGCCGAGCCGGGCAACCATCTCACCGGGGGCGGTGGCGCAGCTCTGCAGCCGGTCGGCCACCTCGACGAGCAGCCGGTCCCCGGCCGAGTGGCCGAGGCTGTCGTTGATGGCCTTGAACCCGTCGAGGTCCAGGTAGCAGAGCCCGAACCGGGCACCTTCGCCGGCCGCCAGCGCCTTCTCCAGACGCTCGAAGAACAGGGTCCGGTTGGGCAGCCCGGTGAGCGCGTCGTGCGTCGCCTCGTAGCGCAGCCGGAGGTTGAGCAGCCGCCGTTCGGTGGTGTCCTCCATCAACGCCAGCTGGTACTGGGGCATCCCGTCGGCGTCGCGCAGCAGCGAGACGGTGAGATTGGTCCAGAGCACCGTGCCGTCGTTGCGGTAGAAGGGCTTCTCGACCCGGTAGTGCTCGCGCTCGCCGCGTACGAGCTCCTCGTACATGTTCCAGGTCTGCGGGCGGTCCTCCGGGTGGGCCCACTCGTTGACCTTGCGGCCGCGGACGTGGTGCTCCAGTCCGCCGAACATCCGGGTCAGCGTGTCGTTGACCTCCAGGACGTTGCCGTCGAGATCGGCGATGCCGATGCCGATCGCCGCGTCCTCGAACACGGCGCGGAAGCGCGTCTCGGTGGCGTGCAGGGCCTCCATCGCCACGCTGCGCGCCGCCAGCGCGGACCGGGCGATGGCCTCCTGCTCGGTGAGGGTGCGCTCGCGCAGCGCGAGGGCGTACCCGGCGGCGAGCGCGTGCTGCAGCCGGGCGCAGCGGGCCCGGCTGTCCTCGGCGGACTCCTGGTCGTTCCCGCAGTACAGGACCAGGTAGGCGTCGACGACGCCGAGCGTGCGGCTGAGGGCGTCCGGGTCCGTGCAGTGGGCGTCGACGAGGGCCGCGCCGACCCGCTGGGCGGCCGCGGAGTCGAACGGGCGCGTGTGCAGCGCCTCGCTCAACTGCCGTGCCAGCGGGAGCAGATGCCGCTCGAACTCGGGGCGGGTCAGCGACGTGGCCGTGACCGGGAAGATCGCCCGGCTCCAGATGGTCGCGAACCGTCTGAGTCTGTCCTCCAGGTCGTCCGGGCCCGCCGCCGAGCCCGCTGCCTGCGACGGCGTCATCACGCCTTGCGCCCCACCCCTGCGAACCCGGAGAACGCGTATGGATCCTCCTGCCCGAGGGGTGTCTCGGGCCGCCAGTCCGGCATCGACACCAGTCCGGGCTCGACCATCTCGAACCCGTCGAAGAACCGGGCGATCTCCTCCCGTGACCGCATCACGAGCGGGTTGCGGATGTCCTTGTAGACGCCGACGGCACCGCCGGCCTGCTCCTTGGGCAGCGGGATGCCCTCGTACGAGGCGTGGGTGACGATGACGAGGCTGCCGGGCGCCAGCGCGTCGCGCAGCTCGGCGACGGACCGCTGGGGGTCGTCGGAGTCCTCCAGGAAGTGGAGCACGGCGACGAGCAGCAGCGCCACGGGCCGTTCGAGGTCCAGGAGCCGGGTGGTCTCGAGGTCCGCGAGGATGTCGGCCGGCTTGCGCAGATCCGCCTGCACGATCCCCGCCCCGTCGTTCCCCTCGAGCACGGCCTGGCTGTGGGCGACGGCGACCGGGTCGTGGTCGACGTACACGACCCGCGCCCCCGGGTCGGCCTTCTGCGCGACCTCGTGGGCGTTGCCGAACGTCGGTATGCCGGAGCCGATGTCCAGGAACTGGTTGACGCCCTCGCTCACGGCGTAACGTACGGCGCGGCGCATGAAGGCCCGGTTCGCCTGCATGATCTTGGGGAGGCCGGGCAGGAACTGCATCGCTTTCCGGGCGGCTTCACGATCGACCTCGAAGTTGTGCGAGCCGCCCAGGTAGTAGTCGTAAATGCGGGACACGCTCGGCACCGAGATGTCGATGCCCGGCGGGGCCCAGGCGGGACGCTCCATTGATGTCTCCAACAAGTCGCCACGGGGATTAACGGCCGTTCTCGCGGCCGGTGTTCGAGCCGAGGCTACTGATCGCCCGCCAAGAGAGCGAGCAGAAACGGAAATTAACGGTCCGTTCTTGGTCACACGCCACCGGCACGTGCTGGCCGGAACCACCGCAAACAGCCGGCCCGCCGCACGCGGGGGGCGTGACGGCGGGCCGGTGGCCGGAGGCGCTGCGTGGGGACCTACTTGGGCGCTCCGACCGGCTTGCCCTGGGGCGACACGGCGAACCAGGTACCGCCCACTCCCTGACCGTTGGTGTCCCCGGGCTTCTTGTCGCCCGCGAAGGTGTAGATCGGCCAGCAGTCGATCGTCTGCTGCTTGATTCCGTCGGGGCGGTCGAACGTGACGAAGCCCTTCTTCAGAATGCCTTCGGTGTCGTTCTTGTCGACGGGAGCCACGACCGGCCACTTCTCCAGGCACGCGCCCGTGCACGCGGTCTTCATCGGCCAGGCCGAGTCCTTCATGAAGCGGTAGACAGTCATTCCGTTTTTGTCGACGACGATCTCGCCGAGCTTCGGGTCCTTGCGGACGGAAAGGCCGGCGAGGTCCGCGGACTCGCCGCCGGCCTCCTCGCCGCCGCTTCCGCCGAGCGCTGCCTTCTTTCCGTCGGGCGCCGAGGCGAACCAGGTGCCGCCCACTCCCTGGCCGTTGGCGTCGCCGGGCTTGGTGTCCTTCGCGTAGCGGTACATCGGCCAGCCGCCGACGGTGAGCTGCTTCGTGCCGTCGGCACGGGTGACCGAACCGATCAGCGAGGCGTCGGTGCCGGGCGCCGGCGTCACATCTCCCGCGGCCACCACCGGCCAGGCCTTGGCGCAGTCGCCGTTGCAGTTCGACGTCACCGGGTCGACGGAGTCCTTGTCGAAGCGGTACAGGGTCAGGCCCTCGCTGTCGGTGAGCACCTTGCCGAGCTTCTTGCTCTCCCACACGGCGAGTTGGCCCGCCGTCCTCGGCTTGGCGTCCGCCGCACCGGCACCCGCACCGGCACCGTAACCGGATCCGTAGCCGCTGTTGGCGGCCGGTTGTCCGGCGGGGTTGACCGCACCGACGGCCTGGCCGTTCGGCTGCGGTTCCGTCTCCTGACCGCACGCCGTCGTCAGCGCGAGTACGGCCGCCGCAGTCACCGCGAGCGAGGCGTTCCGCCAGGTCTTCATGTCAACTCCAGTAGCCCGGTGTCCGTTGTGGCGCCTTCGTGCGCCGTTCATGGCCCTAGGTACGCGCGGGGAGGCGGGGTGTGTTCAACGGGGGGCGGAAAAAATCTCCGCGGCATCCCAAACACGATCCCCCGACATCCCCTCCATCAGGCGAATCCCCCTCCGTGCGGGCGTGGCCGGCCCTTTCGTGGATCATGCTCCCCGGCGTGTACGGATCGCTCGTCGCGCGGCTGCTGTCGGCCGCCGCACTCACCTGGCTGCTGACGGCCCCGCTGCCCGCCGCCGCCGACTCCTGCTCGTACGCCTCGATCGGCCCCGGTGGGCCGAACGGGCCGGACTCCTCCGTGGCGATCGCCGGCGGCGCCCACTGCACGGCGGGCCCGGTTCCCGTCCCCGAACCTCCGCCGCCCCCGCCGCCCCCGCCGCCGGAGCCGCCTCCACCGCCTCCACCTCCGCCTCCACCCCCACCCCCTCCGCCACCTCCGCCACCACCCCCTCCGCCACCACCGCCTCCGCCCGCGCCGCTCCGCATCGACCCGGCGCCGCCACCGCCACCGCCACCGCCGTCCCCGAGGGCGCGCCCCGCACCACCGCGGCCCACCCCGGTCGCGCTCCCCCACTACCGCACGCCCCAGCGCGAGGAACCACGGGGCGGACCCTCCCTGGTCTCGCTCACGCTCCTGGTGACCGCGCCCGCCGTGCTCGCCGCGGCCTTCCTGCGTCCCCGATCCCGCTAGCTCCCGGAGGTTCACTTGTCGGAGTGGGTCGTACTGTCCCTCGCCATGGCCGCGGCGTGTGCGGTCGTCCTCGCCATCACCGTCATCAACCAACGACGGGTCGGCGACGACGACGACCCGTCGGAGACGCCCGACGTCATCGAGTACATGACGATGATGATCGGCGTGGTCTACGCGATCGTGCTGGGCCTGGCCATCGCGGGCGTCTGGGAGGCCCGTGGCGCGGCGGAGGACTCGGTACGTCACGAGGCCCAGGCACTCCACGAGGTGAGAGCGCGCGCCGAGGTCTATCCGGCCGAGGCGCGCACCCGGATCCGCGACAGCGTGGACGCGTACGTCGCGCACGTCGTAAACACCGAGTGGCGCCACATGGTCGAGAAGGGCGAGCTGACCGGGGAAGGGACCCGGCTGCTCGAACAGATGCGCAGGGACGTGACGGACTACGTGCCGAAGAACGACCACGAGGGGCAGGCGTACCAGCCGCTCGTCGACCAGGTGGCGGCGGTCGACGACGCCCGGGGGGCCCGGGGACAGGGCGCCGAGGCGACGATGCCCGGGGTGGTGTGGTTCGGCCTGGTCACGGGCGCGGTGGTCACCGTCGGCCTGATCTTCACGCTGCAGATCCGCCGGACCTTCCGGGAGTTGCTGCTGGCCGGCCTCTTCAGTGCGCTGATCGCCTTCCTGCTCTTCCTGATCTGGGATTTCGACGCGCCGTTCGGGCGCGGCGTCTCGGCCACCCCAGGGCCCTTCACGGAACTCTTCCCGCACGTCCTCGGCTGAACACGACATCTCCGGGCGGCGCAAGCCGGGGAGACCGCCGGTGCGCCACCCGGGGGACAAGCGTGCCCCATTCGTCCGTCTGCGATCGCGGGGGTGAATCCGCACTTCTAGCGTTTCGGTCATCGAGGTGCATTCCCTGCCCTTGTGGAAAACCCTTCCGCAACTGCTCCTCGGGGACACGGAGGATTGCCATGCGCGCGATACCCGTCGCGTCCGCCGCTCTCATGGGAGCGGCCGCCCTCGCTCTGACCCTTCCCACGGCGGCGGCTGACACCGCCGACGGCGCCGGCGGCAGCGTCCGCAAGCAGCCGTTCTCGTTCGCCGTCACCCCCTCGACCGTCGCCCCCGGCGGCACGGTCACGCTGGGCGTGTCCGGCTGCAGCACCACGGCCACGGCCTCGTCGGGAGTGTTCGACACCGTGACCATCCCGCCGCGCCAGACCGGCACGGCGAGGGTCGACCTGGACGCGCGGCGCGGCGCCGTGTACTCGGTCCAGTTCACGTGCAACAACCAGACCGGCACCACGGACCTGACCATCTCCGGCGGCAGTGGCGCGGCGGCCACACCGACCATCCGCTCCACCAGCACGGCCGCGCCCCAGCCCCAGCCCCAGGGCGTCAAGGGCGGTCTGGGCGGCAGCATCGGCGGCATGAACGCCGTGGAGATCGCGGCGGGTGCCGTGCTCGTCCTGGCGGCGTCCGGTGGCATCGTCTACGTGGTGCGCCGCCGCTCGGGCAGCCGGCTGCACTGACCTTCCCGGTTGCGGCCTCCTCGCCTTTCGTGCCCGCACCGCCCGTCGCCCCGAGTCCTGGTTCAGGACTCGGGGCGACGGGCGGTGAAGGCCGACCGGGAGGTTCGGCCGGTCAGGCCTCTCCGCCGCTGATGCTCCGGCGGCGCCGGAGGAGGTAGAGGGCGCCACCGACGGCCGCCGTGGCGACGAGACCGCCGCCCACGGCCATCTCGGTACCGGAAGGTCCCTGCGAACCACCGAGACCACCCTGGGCGCCGCGACCCGAGAGCACGATGAAGGTCCGCGTCGCGATCCGGTTGCTGTCGTGGCACCGGACGGCCAGGTTGTACTGCCCCGGGGTGGCACGGTCGAAGATGCGGGCCGTGGCGACGGCGACGCCCTCCCCGCCCCGGAAGTTGTCGAAACGGTCCCGGTCGTTGCGACGGTTGTCGTTGTGGTTGTCGTTGCGACGGTTGTCGTTGCGGCCTTCGTTGCCGCGACCGTTGTTGTTGCCGCGGTTGTCGTTGCGGCCCTCGTTGCCACGGCCGTTGTTGTTGCCGCCCTGGTCATTGCGGCCGTTGTTGTTGCCGCCCTGGTCATTGCGGCCGTTGTTGTTCCCGCCCTGATCGTTGCGGCCGTTGTTGTTCCCACCCTGGTCATTGCGGCCGTTGTTGTTCCCACCCTGGTCATTGCGGCCGTTGTTGTTCCCGCCCTGATCGTTACGGCCGTTGTTGTTCCCACCCTGATCATGGCGGCCGTTGTTGTTCCCACCCTGGTCATGGCGGCCGTTGTTGTTCCCACCCTGGTCCTGGCCGTTGCCGTTGCCGTTCCCGTTCTGGTTCTGGTTCTGGCTCTGACCGAAGCCGTTGCCGCCCCCGCCCTGGTCCTGACCGAAGCCGTTCGCGTTCGCGTTCCCGTTGCCGTTCCCGTTCCCGTTCCCGTTGCCGTTGGCATTCGCGTCCGGGTTGCCCTCTTCTCCCGCCCGCTTGCCGCTCGGGCCGTAGAACCCGCCGCGGTCGGCGCTGAGGTTGGCGGCGGGGAAGGCGTTGGACGACACCGTGCCGCCGCGGTGGCAGCCGTCGACCAGGATCGTGATGATCGAGCCCTGGTGGACCTCGGACGGGGAGAGACGGACGTTGGCCGGACCGTTGCCACCTCCGGTGGCGGTGGCGGCGACCACGGGAGAAGTGGCGCCCATGGCCGCACACGCGGTGATCGCCACCGCGACAGCGCGTGAAGCACGCATGGTTGAACCTCCATCGGAGGTGCGCCCCGGAACGGTGCTCCGGAGATTTCGACGAGAACGCCCTCCATGAACGAACCCTCACCGCGTTGCACATCCGTCGCATTTCGGGACTCGGCCACCCCGGTGAGCGACACGCCGTGGCGAGCAGCCCGCATCTGACGGAGCCGCAGGTCACGGACCGTCAGAGAATTTGCCCGACTGTCTACTCGTATGGGTCACCCCGACTGGCCGTACCACCCGTTCGCCCCTCTCAGGTCGCGGCTTCTCCCCCACCTGCTTAGCGTGCGGGCAGACGATGAGATGGGAGAACCATGCGCCGGCAGGAGTTCACAGGGTCGGATTCGAGGAGACGCTCCCCGTGGGGCGTACTGGCCCTTGTCATGCTCACAGGACTCGCCCTGGTGCGGAACGGCGTCGACGTGGGTATGGGGCCGCCGCAGCCCGCCGTGGCGGCCGCTCTGGACGACGTCCGCGCCAACCAGGACTCCATTCCTCTGCCCGGCACCGTCGAGCCGCTGCCGTACGCCCCGGCCTCGCGGATCGCCATCCGCGCCGTCGGTGTCGACGCGCCCATCGTGGACGTGGGGCTCGACGCCAACGGCTGGATCGAGGCCCCGCCGGCGCAGGACCCCAACCTCGCGGGCTGGTACCAGAACGGCATCGCCCCCGGCCAGCAGGGCACCGCGGTGGTCGTCGGCCATGTCGACAACGCCGGCGGGCCCGCAGTGTTCTACGGGCTCGGCTCGATGCAGAAGGGCCAGCACGTCGAGGTGACCCGCTACGACGGCCGTGTGGCGGTCTTCGAGGTGTACGGCGTCGAGGTGTTCTCGAAGAACAGCTTCCCGGGCGCCCGGGTCTACGGCGACACCGGCAGCCCCGAGCTGCGGGTGATCACCTGTGGCGGCGGCTACTCGCGCGGCACCGGCTACGACGGGAACGTCGTCGTCTTCGCCCGCATGGTCGCCACGCGCTGACGCCCCTCCCCCGCCGGACGGCCCGCCGCGAGCGGTCCGTCCGGCGCCGGGCGTGATCCGGCCGTCCGGGCACGCCGCCGTCCCGGCTGGCCGGGCGGCGCCGACGGCCGTACACGGGACGAGGCGGATCCCACGGAGAGGCGGTCGGGCGGTGAACCCGGTCGGCGCCCGCCGGAACCCGGCCACGCCCGGGGACTTCAGCGGCTCGGCGGCCGTTCAGTGCCGGCGCACCAGGGGGAACGGCAGGGTCTCGCGGATGGTCAGCCCCGTCAGGAACATCACCAGCCGGTCCACGCCGATGCCGAGCCCTCCGGTCGGGGGCATCGCGTACTCCAGGGCGTCGAGGAAGTCCTCGTCGAGCTCCATGGCCTCGGGGTCGCCACCGGCCGCGAGCAGGGACTGCGCCGTGAGCCGTCGCCGCTGTTCCACCGGGTCGGTCAACTCCGAGTAGGCCGTGCCCAGTTCGGTGCCGAAGGCGACGAGGTCCCAGCGCTCCGCGAGACGCGGGTCACGGCGGTGCTGGCGGGTCAGCGGGGACACCTCGGTGGGGAAGTCCTTGTAGAAGGTGGGCAGCTTGGTCTTCTCCTCCACCAGCCGTTCGTACATCTCCAGCACCACGTCGCCGCGGGTGTCGTCGGGGCCGTGGGGTACTCCCGCCAGGTCGCAGAGCCTTCGCAGCCGCTCCTCGTCGGTGTCCGCGTCGACCTCCTCCCCGAGCGCCTCGGACACCGCTCCGTACAGGGACTTGACCGGCCAGGCGCCGGAGATGTCGTGGACGACGAGCCCCCCGTCGGGGCCCTTCTTGTGGGCGACGGGAGCGCCGAACGCGGCGGTGGCGGCGCCCTGGATGAGCTCGCGGGTCAGGTCGAGCATCACGTCGTAGTCGGCGAACGCCTGGTACGCCTCCAGCATCGTGAACTCGGGGTTGTGCTTGTAGGACACGCCCTCGTTGCGGAAGGTCCGGCCCATCTCGAAGACCTTCTCCATGCCGCCCACGCACAGCCTCTTGAGGAACAGTTCGGGTGCGATCCGCAGGTACAGGTCCATGTCGTAGGCGTTGATGTGGGTCGTGAACGGGCGGGCGTTGGCGCCGCCGTGGATCTGCTGGAGCATCGGTGTCTCGACCTCGAGGTAGCCGCGGTCGAGCAGCCCCTGCCGCAGCGCCTGGACCGCGGTGGACCGGGCCCGCACCACGCTCCGGGCGTCCGGGCTGGTGACCAGGTCGAGATAGCGGCGGCGCACCCGTGCCTCGGGGTCGGCCAGTCCGCGGCGCTTGTCCGGCAGCGGGCGCAGGCACTTGGCGGTGAGCTGCCAGGCGTCGGCGAAGACGGTGAGCTCGCCGCGGTCGCTGGCGCCGATCTCGCCGGTGGCGGTGACGTGGTCCCCGAGGTCGACGTCAGCGGAGAACGCGGTGAGCACGGCGGGGCCGGACCCGTCGCGGGTCAGGGCGATCTGGAGGTCCCCGGACCAGTCGCGCAGCACGGCGAAGAGGACCCCGCCGAAGTCGCGCACGGCCATGACCCGCCCGGCGACCGTGGCCCGTTCGCCGGTGCGGGCCCCGGCCGGCACCTCCGGGTGTGCGGCGCGTACGGCGGCCAGCGGGTCGGTTCGGGCGGCGACCCCGACCGGGTACGGGTCGACGCCCTGTGCGCGCAGGCGCTCCAGCTTCCGGTGGCGGATGCGCACCTGTTCGGGCATCCGGCGCTCCCCCATGGGCCGTACGGTGTCGGGCCCGGCGAGTTCGAGCGTGTCGAGGGGCGGGAGGTCCTTGGTGCCCGCGACCGGCCCGGCGACGATCCCGCGCGTCCGGCCGTTGCCCCAGCGTTTGCGCAGCCGGGGCACGGAGACGAATCCCTCGGCGATCGCGGAGGCGAGGCCGATACGGGCGAGGGCTCCGGCGTCGCCGTAGCAGAGGAAGCGCGGGTACCAGGCGGGCCGGTACTTGACGTTCGAGCGGTACAGCGCCTCCAGCTGCCACCACCTGGAGAAGAACAGCAGCAGCCTGCGCCAGAGCCGGAGGACGGGTCCCGCGCCGATCCTGGCGCCTTCCTCGAACACGGACCGGAAGACGGCGAAGTTGAGGGAGATCAGGCGCACGCCGAGCTGCGGGGCCTCCGCGCACAGCTCCGCGACCATGAACTCCATGATCCCGTTGGGCGCGTGGTCGCGGTCCCGGCGCATCACGTCGAGGGAGATGCCGTCGCGTCCCCAGGGGACGAAGGAGAGCAGGGCGACGAGGTTCCCCTCGGCGTCGAGGGCCTCGACCAGCAGGCAGTCGCCGTCCTCGGGGTCGCCGAGGCGGTCCAGGGCCATGGAGAACCCGCGCTCGGTCTCCGTGTCGCGCCAGGCATCCGCCCGGTCGATGATCTGTTTCATCTCGTCGGCGCCGAGGGCGGAGTGACGGCGGATGCGGGTCGTCGCCCCGAGTCTGCGGACCCGGCCGACGGCCTGCCGGGTGACGCGCATGTCCCGGCCGTTCAGATCGAAGCGGTCGACGTGCAGGATCGCCTCGTCCCCGAGCTGGATGGCGCCGAGGCCCGAGCGGGCGTAGGCACGGGCGCCGTCCTCGGACGCGCCCATCACGGCGGGCGCCCACGCGTAGCGGCGGGCGACGTCCAGCCAGGCCTCGATCGCGGGGGTCCACGCCTCGGTGTCCCCGACCGGGTCCCCGCTGGCGAGGGCCACGCCCGCCTCGACGCGGTAGGTCACGGCGGCCTTGCCGTTGGGTGAGAAGACGACGGCCTTGTCGCGACGGGTGGCGAAGTAGCCGAGGGAGTCCTGGGAGCCGTAGGCGCCGAGCAGGGCGCGGATGCGCGGCTCCTCGTCCCCGTGCAGGGCGGCCTCCATCCGCTGCGAGCGGAACAGGGTCCGGGCGGAGTTGAGCAGCGCGAGCGCGCCGAAGAGGCCGAGGAGGAAGTACAGGGCGCGGGGCGGGGTGCCGTCGAACTGGGCGTTGGAGACGAGCCCGCCGAGGACCCGGTTGGCGGCCCACAGCAGCCGCTGCTCGCGCGGCAGGTCGTTGGGGAAGAGCTCGACGAGCCCCCAGCCGACGAGGACGGCCAGGGCGAGCCCGAGGACGAGCACGAGAAGGGCGTGCCGCAGTGCGCCGCGGCGGGTCAGGGCGTAGAACTCGCCCCGGGCGGCGAACAGCACACCGAGGGCGAGCAGGCACAGGACCAGGTTGGGGATCCAGGACCAGTCCCGCAGCAGGGCCAGGCTGAGCACGTCGGTGAGGACGAGCAGGGAGAGGTAGACGACGACGAGCCACCAGGCGGCCTTCTTGCGGGCACCGATCGCGGCGGCCAGCAGGAGCAGGAAGACGGCGTACGCCAGGTTGGCGCTGACGGGCACGGCGACCAGGTCGAGGAACGCGGAGACAGGGCTCAGCACTCGGCGCAGGGGGGCGATGAGCGCGATCACCGCGCAGTACACCCCGAGCAGGGCGAAGAACATCGCGAAGGCGCCCGGCACCCTGGCCGAGAGGCCGCTCCGGGCGGCGGTCGCACGCTCCGCCACGCTGACGCTCATGTTCCGCACTCTAGGGAGGGCGTCGCCGGGCCGCCTGTCGGGCTGGCCGGGGTGGTCCACGGGGCACGGGCCCTGGCAAGATCCACAAGACACCCCGTAGGCCGTGTGGCGAAAGTCCCTCCTGACCCGCGACGCCTGGCACGCACGCTCGCTGCGTTGTCGGAGTCATCCAGGTTCGTCCGGTACGAGGATGATCCTCCGCCGTGCGCTCGCACGCACCGGACGCCGAGGCCCCGCCCTCCGGGCGGACGGAGCTACTTTCGCCACACCCCTTAGCCTCGTGGTGTGAGTGGACAGCCCCAGGGGTTCGAGCGCGGTACGGACGGCCCGAAGGTGATCGTCGCGGGTGTGGACGGTTCGGAGTCGTCCCTGCGGGCGGCGTCGTACGCGAGCGGTCTGGCGCGGCGGCAGAACGCGCTGCTCGCGCTCGTCTACGTGCAGCCGCTGATGACGGCGGGCGCGGCCTTCGGCGTCCCGGTCGCGGACACCACCGAGGAGATAGCGGAGGGTCTGGTCGCGGAGATCCGCGAGGCGGCCGAGCGGGTGCGGGGCATCTGGGAGGTGCGCTGGGAGTTCCACACCTTCCGAGGGGACCCCTACAACGGGCTGGTGGCCGCCGCAGACGAGCTCAAGGCGGACGCCGTGGTGGTGGGCGCGTCGGAGTCGGCGGGGCACCGGATCGTCGGCTCGGTGGCCGTACGGCTGGTGAAGGCCGGGCGGTGGCCCGTGACCGTCGTCCCGTAACCCGACCTGAACCCTCACCTCCACGACACCGCATGTCGTCTTCCACCCCTGCCCCGCCTGGGCCATCATGAGCCGCCATCGGCCGACCGCAGTCTGCGAAGAGGTGTGTCATGGCAGGGCTCCGGATGGGACAGGGCGTACTGCGCCGCAAGCCCATCGAACAGATCCAAGAAGGCGCTCCGAGCGAGCAGCTCACCAGAACGCTCGGCCTCTGGCAGCTCACCGCGATCGGCGTCGGAGGCATCATCGGCGCCGGCATCTTCGCCCTCGCGGGCGCGGTGGCGCACGACAGGGCCGGCCCGGCGGTGGTCGTGTCGTTCCTGATCGCGGGTGTGGCGAGCGCCGCCGCGGCCTTCTCGTACGCGGAGTTCGCCGGTCTGATCCCGAAGGCGGGCTCGGCGTACACCTACGGGTACGCGGTGCTCGGCGAGCTGGCGGGCTGGTTCATCGGCTGGGACCTGCTGCTGGAGTACACGGCGATCGTGGCGGTGGTCGCCATCGGGATCTCGGGCTACTTCGGCTTCCTCCTGGGCCAGCTGGGGCTCGATCTGCCCGCGTGGATGCTGGGCGCGCCGGGCACGGGTCCCGGCCACCAGGTCGATCTCTTCGCGATGATCCTGTGCCTGTTCACCGCCTATCTGCTGACGCTGGGGATCAAGAACGCGGCCCGTTTCGAGACGGTCGTGGTGGTGCTGAAGGTCCTGGTCGTCCTGCTGGTGATCGCGGTCGGCTTCTTCCACATCGACACGGCGAACTACAACCCCTTCTTCCCGTTCGGCGTCAGCGGGGCGTTCACGGGGGCGGCGACCGTGTTCTTCGCGGTGTTCGGCTACGACGCCATGTCCACGGCCGCTGAGGAGTCCAAGGACGCACAGCGGCACATGCCCAAGGCGATCATCTACTCGCTGGCGATCTCGATGGTGCTGTACGTGCTGGCCTGCCTGGTGCTGACGGGCATGCAGAACTACACGGAGATCGACCCGGAGAGCGGCTTCTCGACGGCCTTCAAGGCGGTGGGGCTGGAAGGTCTGGCGAACGTCATCGCGATCGGCGCCATCATCGGCATCCTGACCGTGATGTTCACCTTCATGCTGGGCGTGACCCGGGTGTGGTTCTCGATGAGCCGTGACGGGCTGCTGCCGCACTGGTTCGCCAAGACGCACCCCACGCGGCACGTGCCCGTCCGGGTGACGTGGATCGTCGGTGTCGGCTCCGCGCTGATCGCCGGCTTCCTGCCGATCGGCGAGGCGGCCGAGCTGACGAACATCGGCATCCTGCTGGCCTTCGTCGTGGTGTGCGTCGCCGTGATCGTGCTGCGCTACCGGCAGCCCGACCTGCCGCGGACGTTCCGCTGCCCCGGCATGCCGTTCGTACCGGCGATCGGTGTCGTGTTCTCGCTGTGGCTGATCACGTTCCTGGACTGGCAGACCTGGGTCCGGTTCGGGGTGTGGCTCGTCATCGGACTGATCATCTACTTCGCCTACTCGTACCGGAACTCGAATCTCGCGGAGGAGCAGGCCGCCCGCCCGGCGGAGCCGAACGGGTGATCCTGCGCGTCCCGTCCCGGACCGTCCGGGACGGGACGGGACGCGTGCCGTCGTCCCCGTCCCCGGCGGGTGGGCGTCCCTCGTGCCGGGTGTCCGGCACCCTCCCGGCGGGTGAGCGGTCGCCGTCAGCGGATCCGGCCGACCGTTCGCCGCACCATTCGCCGCTCGGTGCGACCGCTCATCGCACACCTGTGTGTGACGCCTGTCCCTCCGCCCGCCGATGCGTTCGTATACGCCACGAAGCACTCGGAGCACCGAACTCTCGGAAGATCCAGCGGGAAGGGAGCCGACGATGACGACGGCGACGGCGACGACCGACGAGCGGGCCCTGGCGAAGCTGCAGCGCGAACACGGTCCCGCCCTGCTGAGCTTCCTCGTCGGCCTGACGTACGGGGACCGGCAGCGCGCGGAGGACCTGCTGCAGGAGACCCTGCTGCGGGCCTGGCAGCACCCCGAGGCGTTCGACGCGCCCTACGAGTCGATGCGGCCGTGGCTCTTCACCGTCGGCCGGCGCCTCGCCATCGACGCGCGCCGGTCGCGGCTCGCGCGGCCGGCCGAGATCGGGGACGGCGTCCTGGCCGCGACACCGGACCCCTCCGACGTGACGGACCGCGCGGTCGCCGCGCTCGACGTGCGGGCCGCGGTCAGGACGCTGAGCCCCGAGCACCGTGCCGTGCTGGTGCAGATCTACTTCCAGGGCCGCAGTGTCGCCGAGGCCGCCCGGGCGCTCGGCATCCCGCAGGGCACCGTCAAGTCCCGTTCGCACCACGCGCTGCGCGCCATGGCCCGCAGTCTGCCCGGCTACAGCAGGAGGCCGCTCGCCTCCGCGGCGTGAGCCGCAGCGTCCGCAGGTACGCCCCGGAGCGACGCCGGCCGATGCACGCCCCGGATGCCGGCCGGGGACGGCCCTTGCGGGGGCGCGGGCGACCGTTCGCCGTGCCACGCGACCGTTCGCCGATCCGGGCGTTCCTCGTTCCGGGCGTGCGTCGTTCCGGGCGTTCTCGTTCCGGCCGCGCGTCGTTCCGGGCGTTCCTCGTTCCGGCCGTGCGTCGTTCCGGGCGTGCGTCGTTCCGGGCGTGCGTCGTGGACCTCTGCCCGCGGGCGCGGCACGGGTGCCGAACAGGAGGCGCGCGGGCGCGCACACCACCGGGTGCGGCCGTGTCACTTCCGTCTCCGGATTCCCAGAGGGCACCTGCTCTCCCTGGGGCCACGTTCTCGGGCGACCGGATTCGAAACCACCCGCTCGAGTTGAGTAAAGAGGAACCGTGACACGTGTCTTCAGGTGGAGGCTCGTCGTCGAGACCCGTGCCCGAACACGTCCCGGGAGAAGGTGGAGAGAGTGCGGCCCGAGAGTACGAACGGCACCAGCGGAGGCGGCCTGGCGGTCCCCATGGCATGGCTGTGCGCCGAGTTCCTGGCCGACGAGGTGCTGCGCACCGGCGGTCTGGTGGAGCCGGGATCGCTGGAGTACAGAGCCGGCCGGGAGACACTGGCACTCACGGTCTACCTGTGCGGCGCCGAGGACGGCCCGGCCGGTGTCCCCACCGCCTCACGGCTGGACGAGTGGCTGTCCGTCACGGCCTACGGGCATCCGTGGCACGAGTGGGTGCGCGACCGCATGGCCGAGCGGGAGGCGTTCGACCGGGACGTCTCCGGCACGGACCCCGATCTCGACCTGGCTCGGGACGCATGGGGATGGCTGGAGCGGACCGAACTCCTCGCCGCCGACCTCGGGGACGGCACCGACCCGTGGCACCCGGCCCTTCCGGTGGACCCGGCCGCCGGGGAGCACGCCCAGATCTGGACACCTGCCTGGCGACTGGGACTTCCGCTGGGCCATCTGGCCATCCATCTGTACTGACCGGGTGCCGGCGGGCCCGCCCTGTCCGCTCAGGCTCCCCCGGCGGTCTTGTGCACGCCCGCGCGGTACTTGGGGACCCGTACGGTGATCTTCATCCCGGCCCCGACCCCCGTCTCGATGACCAGGCCGTGGTCGTCGCCGTACACCTGCCGCAGCCGCTCGTCGACGTTGGAGAGACCGATGCCGGAGGAGCCGTCCGCCTCCCGCGCGAGGATCCGGCGCAGTTCGGCCGGGTCCATCCCGACGCCGTCGTCCTCGATCGTGACCACGGCCTCCGATCCCGCGTCCTGGGCGGAGAGGGAGATCCGGCAGGTCCGCCCGGCGTCCTCCAGCCCGTGCTTCACCGCGTTCTCCACGAGCGGCTGGAGGCAGAGGAACGGCAGGGCGACCGGGAGGACCTCGGGCGCGATCTGGAGCGTCACCTTCAGCCGGTCGCCGAAGCGGGCCCCGGCGAGGGCCAGATACTGCTCGATACAGCGCAGTTCGTCGGCGAGGTGGGTGAAGTCGCCGTGCCGCCGGAAGGAGTAGCGGGTGAAGTCGGCGAATTCCAGGAGCAGTTCCCGCGCCCGCTCCGGGTCGGTGCGGACGAAGGACGCGATGGCCGCGAGGGAGTTGAAGATGAAGTGCGGCGAGATCTGTGCCCGCAGTGCCCGGATCTCGGCCTCGATGAGCCTGGTGCGGGAACGGTCGAGCTCGGCGAGTTCCAGTTGCACGGAGACCCAGCGGGCGACCTCCGTGGCGGCTCGTACGAGGACGGCCGACTCCCCCGAGCCGTAGGCGACGAGCGCGCCGAGGACGCCCTCCTCCCCGGTCAGGGGGGCGATCACGGCCCAGCGGAGCGGGCACTCCACGTCGTCGCAGCCGGTGCGGACACTCTGGCTGCGACCCGATTCGAGCACGTCGCCGACGCGGTGCATCACGCGCTCCTGGTGGTGGTCCGCGCCGATCCCGTCCCAGGCGAGGACCGTCTCCCGGTCGGTGAGGCACAGCGCCTGGGTGCCGAGCAGTGAGCGCAGCCGGCGGGCCGCCTTGCGGGCGGTGTCCTCGGTGAGCCCGGCGCGCAGCGGCGGCGCGGCGAGGGAGGCGGTGTGCAGGGTGTGGAAGGTGGCCCGTTCGACCGGCGTGCCGAGGTCGGGTCCGGTTCCGGCGCCGCGGCGTGCCGTGACCCGGCCGAGGGCGAAACCGGCGGCGAGCAGCACGGCCGCGGCCGCGGCGAGTGCCGCCAGCGCCGTCCCGGTCATCGCTGTACCCCTTCGTTCTGCGGCCGTCCGACGAGGTCTTCCGGCAGATGGAGGCGCGCGAGGATCGCGGCGGCGCCGGAGGGTACGTGGCGGGGCGTCGCGAGCGACACCAGGATCATGGTGAGGAAGCCGAGCGGTACGGACCAGACGGCGGGCCAGGCCATGAGGGTGTGGGGCCAGCCCTCGGGGGCGAGTCCCGCGCGGGTGGCCATGACGGCGGTCAGCGCGGCGCCGCCGCCGGCGACCAGTCCGGCCGCGGCGCCGGGCGGGGTGAGTCCGCGCCACCAGATGCCGAGGACGAGCAGCGGGCAGAAGGAGGAGGCGGATACGGCGAAGGCCAGTCCGACGGCGTCGGCGACCGGCACGTTCGTGGCGACGACGCTGACGGCGAGCGGCACCGCCATGGCGAGGACGGTCGCGAGCCGGAAGTGCCGTACGCCGCGCGAGGGGAGGACGTCCTGGCTGAGGACTCCGGCGACGGACATGGTGAGCCCGGACGCGGTGGACAGGAAGGCGGCGAACGCACCGCCGGCGAGGAGCGCGCCGAGCAGGTCGCCCGCGAGTCCGCCGACCATCCGCTCCGGCAGGACGAGCACGGCGGCGTCGGCGTCGCCGGTCAGGGCGAGTTCGGGGGCGTAGATCCGGCCGAGGGCCCCGTACACGGGAGGGAGCAGGTAGAACGCGCCGATCAGGCCGAGGACGACGAGCGTGGTGCGGCGCGCCGCGCGGCCGTTGGGGCTCGTGTAGAAGCGGACGGCGACGTGCGGCAGGCCCATGGTGCCGAGGAACGTGGCGAGGATCAGCCCGTAGGTGGCGTACAGCTGGTACCCGTCGCGTCCGCCCGCGAGCGGCTGGGACCAGCTGGCGGGGTCGGCGCCGGTGGACGCCCGTTCGGGTATGTCCGTGCCCGGGGGGAAGGTGAGCGTGGTGCCCGACTCGACGCGGTGGGTGCCCTCGTCGAGGATGATCTGCCGCCCCTCGTGCCGGGTGCCGTCGACCGTGCCGGCCACCCCGACGGACAACGGGGTGTCGAGTTCGATCCGTACGGTGTCGTCGATCCGGACCGCCGTGTGCTCGCGCAGGACGGCGGGCGCGTCGAAGCGCGCACGGGGCGCGTCGTCGCCCGCCCAGGCGGCGACGAGGAACAGGGCGGGAACCAGCAGGGCGGTGAGCTTCAGCCAGTACTGGAACGCCTGCACGAACGTGATGGAGCGCATGCCGCCCGCGGCGACGGCGCCCGTGACGACGACGGCGACGAGGAGTCCGCCGAACCAGTCGGGCGCACCGGTGAGGATCTCCAGGGTGAGCCCCGCGCCCTGGAGCTGGGGCAGCAGATAGAGCCAGGCGATGCCGACGACGAACAGGCTGGCGAGTCGTCGTACCGCGGACGACTCGAGCCGTGCCTCGGCGAAGTCGGAGAGCGTGTACGCGCCCGAGCGCCGCAGCGGCGCGGCGACGAGGACGAGCAGCACGAGATAGCCGGCGGTGTAGCCGACCGGGTACCAGAGCATGTCCGGGCCCTGCAGGAGCACCAGGCCCGCGATGCCGAGGAAGGAGGCGGCGGAGAGGTACTCGCCGCTGATGGCGGCGGCGTTCAGCCCGGGGTTGACGGTGCGCGAGGCGACGTAGAAGTCCGAGGTCGTCCGGGAGATGCGCAGGCCCAGGGCGCCGATGAGGACCGTCGCCAGAACGACGAAGGTCACGGCCGTCACCGCATAGGTCTGGTTCACAGGTCGTCCCCCACCGGCGGTCTCAGCGGCCTTCGACGAGCCCGGTGAAGTCCTCTTCGTTGCGCTCGGCGCGGCGTACGTACCAGCGGGCGATCAGCCACATCAGGGGATAGACGCCGACGCCGAGCACCACCCACACGTACGGCTCGGGCGAGGAGAACGAGCCGAGGACGGCCACGGGGAAGGCGAAGAGCAGCGGGAGGGTGCCGACGAGGAGCGCGAGCGTGCCCAGGGCGTACAGGGCGGCGCGGAGTTGACTGCGCATCAGGGAGCGCACGTAGACCGTGCCGAGGGTGGTCTGCTCGCTGATCTCGGAGCGCGCGGGGGCGTGGCCGGGGCGGCGGCGGGCGCCGCGGGGCACACCCGTGACGACTTCACGGCGGGGTGGCTGTGCTGCAGACATCGGTGTCCGCTCCCGGCGTCGGCTCGGCGTTTCGTGCGGACGGCCGCACGCTGCGGCGGGCGGCCCGCCCGCTGGGGTTCATGGAGTCTACGCAGGTGGGGCGGGCAGGTACAGGCGCCGGTAACCTCGACGCGGTCTCACCGGCCGCCGGTCCGCCCGTGCGAGCAGTCCGCCAGGGCGATCTCCAGTTCGACGTACGACTCCTCGGCACGGCGGAACGCCACCTCCAGCGCCGCGTCCGCGCGGGGCCCGACCTGCCCCTGCGCCGAGCACCGGATGTCGTACAGCACGTCGGCCCAGCGGCCGGCGGCGCTCCTGGCCCTGGTGAGGAGCGCCTCGACGCCGTCCGGACCGGTGGGCCGGACGGCCCGCAACGCGCTGAGCTCCGTGAGCAGCGCTTCGATGTCGGACATCAGGCCCCTTCCCCGTTTCCCGGTCGAGCGTAGGCCGGGGCCGCGGCACGCGGGTGCCGGTCCGGGGTGCGGCTCGGTCAGCGGGGTCGGACCGTCGCCGTACGGAGGGCGGAGGGCGACGAACGGCGCCACGGGAGCGCCGAGCGGTCGCCCGCGCGGCGGCCGCGTCCGCTCTCAGGGCTGGGGGGCGGCGAGCTTCCGTACGGCATGGGACGCGTGCTGGTAGAGGGCGAGGGGCCAGAGCAGGAACGCGGCTATCACGACACGGCCTCCGGGGCGACGGTGACAGGAACCACCGGTTACCCCGGGTGGCGCATCCGATGCGCGGGGAAGCCGGTCCTCTCGTCCGGTCCGTCCACCGGCAAGCCTCGTGTTCCGTCCGCGTACTGGCGCCCGGCAACCGGGCCCGGCGAGCGGCCGGGCGACGCCGGTGCGCCGCGCGGCGGGCGGCCGGGGCCCGCCCTCCTCGCGCGGGGCCGCGTCCACGGCCCGGTGGAGCGCGAGCGACGACCGGGCCGTGCACCGCGTGCTACGGCCGGCGGCGCCGGGCGGCGCTCGGCCCCGCGGTCACGGTCACGGTCACGGTCACGGACCTGCGAGCCCCGTCCCGGAGTTCCGGTTGACCCACGGCGAGGGGGGTGCGCGCCGGTCAGAGCGTGAACGTCCATCCGATGAACAGGGCCGCGAAGACCACGCAGCACGCGACGATCAGCGAAAGGATCACCACGGGGTGCTCCCAGAGCCCGCCGTCCGGACGTTCCTGGTGTGCCTCGGCGATGGACGCCTCCGCCGGCGGCGTCTCCTGCGGGGGTACGCGTCGTTCCGCCATCGTTCTCTCCCGTCACTCGCGGCTGCGGGAGCGCCGGACCGCCGGCCTCCCCGGCGCGTGAGGCGGCCGGCAGCGGCTCTCCGGCCCGGCCCTGCCTCGGCACCACGGACCCGCCGGAGCGGGACAGGCTCTGTTCGGCCGAACCGGGTCCTTCCAGTCTGCGGCGGGCGTCCGTCCCGGAGACCTTCGCATCGTTGGCGCGTCGGTTCCCCGACGGAGGAACGGGCGGTCAGCCCCGGGCGTGGCGCATCAGCAGATCCCGCAGCTGACGGGCGTGGCGACGGCTCACGGCGAGCTCCGCCGTGCCCACGCGGACGGTCGTGGCGCCCCCGTCCAGCCGGAGTTCGTCGATCCGGCCGAGGGCCACGAGATGGCTCCGGTGTATCCGCACGAAACCTCGGGACGCCCACCGCTCCTCCAGCGTGGACAGCGGGATACGGACGAGATGGCTGCCCTCGGCGGTGTGCAGGCGCGCGTAGTCGCCCTGGGCCTCGACGTACGTGATCTCGTCGATCGGGACGAAGCGGGTCACGCCGCCGAGCTCCACGGGGATCTGCTCGGGCGCGGTGCCGGGTGCGGTGGACCCGGTGACCAGCGGGCCGGCGGCGGCGGAGCCGGTCCGCTCCGGGGCCGCCCCGCCTGCCCCCTGCCCCGGGTCGGCACCGGTCGCCGGCGTCGGCTGCCGGGCCCCCCGTGCGGCGGCGGTCAGATCGCTGACCCGGCGTACGGCTTCGGCGAGACGTTCCCTGCGCACCGGTTTGAGGACGTAGTCGACGGCCTTCAGGTCGAACGCCTGCACGGCGAAGCCCTCATGGGCCGTGACGAACACGATCAGCGGCGGCCGGGCGAACTCCGCGAGCAGCCGGGCCACGTCGAGTCCGGTGAGCCCGGCCATGTGGATGTCGAGGAAGACGACGTCGATGCCCTCCTCCCCGTCCGGTCCCGCGTCGAGCGCCCGGCTGATGCGGCGCAGCGCCTCGGTGGCGTCGGTGGCGCCGTCCGCGCTGCGCACCCGGGGGTCGGAGCGCAGGAGGTAGAGCAGTTCCCCGAGCGCCGGCTTCTCGTCGTCGACCGCAAGTACGCGCAGCATGCTGCGGATTTTAGGCACGGGCCGCGTCTACCGCGCGCGCCCGCCCCGCCCGCCTGCGCCCCCGTGGCCGCCGGTCCCGCCGTACTCTCCGCGCCCCCCGCCCCCGGCTCCGGCTCCGTCGCCGAAGGCGTCCCCCCGCGCACACGCCGCCCGCAGCGCCTGGGCGTCGGCCATGCCGAGGTAGGTCGCACGGCACCGGCCGCAATGGGTGAGGTGCCCGGCCACCCGGGCCTCCTCCGCGGGGACGAGCACGCCGAGGACATACGCGCCGAGCAGCGGCTCCACATGAGGGCTGCCGGGAGGGCGCCCGGTCATACGGACGCCCGAGTTTCCACCGTTCACCCACCCATTCTGCCGGTGTTCTCCACAACTCCGCGCCACGGTCGCACCACTGCACGACCCGGTCGCACTTTCCCCCTCCGCCGCTGAGCACGGCACGGCTCCGCTGCGTATTCCAGGGCGACACCCACGGTGCGTACGACGCGTATGGACCGTTCGTAGCCGACGAGCCGAAGGATTGGTCCATGAATCTGCGGGAGCAGCACCGGGATGTGGCCGCCTACGCGTTGGGCGTCCTCGACCCCGCGGACGCCTTCCGCTTCGAGGAGCACCTGTCGGAATGCGGCCTGTGCGCCCTGCGGCTCTCCGACTTCGCCCCGGTCGCGTCCGCGCTGGGTTCTCTCGCCGGGCCCGGCCGGGCCGACGAACCCCCGGCGCCGCGGCTGCTGGAGCGTCTGCTCGGCGAGGTCGCGGCGCTGCGCCGGCGCAGTTCGCGGCGGAGGCTGCGGCTGGTGGCGGCCGCGGCCGCGCTGATCGTGGCGCTGCCCGCGGTGGCGGCGGGCCTGTCCCGTGGGCAGGACGGCCCGGTCGCGGGCGGCCCCGACGAGCGGATCACGGCCACGGACGGCGCCACCGGTGTGTACGGCGCGGTCGATCTGCGGACCAAGGGCTGGGGCACGGCCGTGGCCCTGCGCATGGCGAAGCTGTCCGGCCCCCGGACCTGCCGGCTGGTCGCCGTCGCCAGGGACGGCAGGGAGTACGACGTCACCAGCTGGTCGGTGCCCGCGGCCGGTTACGGCACGGACACCCCGGGGGCGGAGGAGGAGCTGGACATGGAGGTGGGGACGGCCCTGCAGCGTGACGAGATTGGCCACTTCGAGGTGCGTACCGACAGCGGCGAGCACCTGGTCTCGCTGGACCGCTGACCGCCGGCGCCGGACGTCCCTCCCGGCGCACGCCCACCCGCGCGGCCGTCACTTGAGCAGCCGAGACAGCCTCCGGTCGGCGAGCGGTTTGCCGCCGGTCTGGCACGTGGGGCAGTACTGCAGCGACGAGTCGTGGAACGACACCTCGCGGATGGTGTCGCCGCACACCGGGCAGGGCAGACCGGTGCGGCCGTGCACCCTCAGCCCGCTCTTCTTCTCGGCTTTCAGCCGGCCCGCGGCCAGGCCCCGCGAGCGCTCGACGGCGTCCCTGAGCGTCGTGCGCATCGCCTCGTACAGGCCGGTGATCTCTTCCTCCCCGAGACGGGAGGCGAGCTTGTACGGCGACATCCTCGCGGCGTGCAGGATCTCGTCGCTGTAGGCGTTGCCGATTCCGGCGATGAGGCTCTGGTCGCGCAGCGCCCCCTTGATCTGCCGGCGCTCCCCGGTGAGGAGCGCGGCGAAGGCGTCGCGGTCGAAGTCGTCGGCGAGCGGGTCGGGTCCGAGCCGGGCGACACCGGCGACCTCGGCCGGGTCGTGCACGAGATGGACGGCGAGCCGCTTCGTCGTGCCCGCCTCGGTCAGGTCGAAGCCGTCCCCGCCGGTGAGCGCGGCGCGCAGGGCCAGGGGGCCCTTGCCCGGACGGGGCACTACCGACGGCAGGACGTCCTTCCAGTGCAGCCACCCCGCCCGGGCGAGGTGGAAGAGGAGGTGCAGTCCGCCGCCGGTGCCGATGTCGAGGAACTTGCCGTGGCGCCGTACGGAGGTGACCTCGCTCCCGTCGAGGGCGCCGAGCGGAGGGTCGTACGTCTTGAGCACGCTGATCGCCACGGGCATCACCCGGGCGATCTCCTTGCCGACCAGGTTCTCGTCGAGGAAGTCCCTGAGCGCTTCCACCTCGGGCAGTTCCGGCATGGCTCCAGCCTGCCGTACCGGGCCCGTTCGCGCAGACCCGGCCGGGCGGCTCCGTCAGCGGACGAGCTCCAGCAGCGCGGCCAGTTCCTCCTCGACCGCGCGGGCCAGCCGGTCCACGTCGGGCAGGGCCTTCCCGTCCGCGACCAGGCCGAAGTGCACGCGGCCGCCGTACGTGGACATCGCCACCGCCAGGGACTGTCCACGTGCGAGTGGTGCCATCGGGTAGATCTCGCGCAGCGGGCAGCCGCCGAGCGAGAGTGCGGAGCGGGGCAGCGGCACGCTGGTCGCGAGCAGGTCGAACAGCATCCGTGCGGCGTTCCCGGCCAGGGGTGCGCCGAACCGGTGTGCGAGCGGCGGCAGTTGGTCGGCGAGGACGGCGACCGCTCCGGCGCCGCGCAGCGGACCCGCCGCCTTGTTCCGGTCCATGCGGTCGCGGACCGCGTAGAGCCGGGCCCAGGGGTCGGGCTCGGTGACGGGCAGGTCGAGCAGGTACGCGGACAGCTTGTTGCCGGAGCCGGGCGGACCGCCCGGCCGGCGCCTGGACACGGGGACGAGGGCACTGGGGTCGGCGGGAGGCAGGGCGTCGCCCCGCTCGGTCATCCAGCGGCGCAGCGCGCCGGCGACGGTGGCGAGGAGGACGTCGTTGGCGGTGCCGCCGGCGACCCGGCGGACCTCGTGCACCTCGTCCAGGTCGAGCACCGAGGTGGCGAGCCTGCGGGTGCCGCTGGAACCGGCGCTGAGGGCCGCGGCGCCGCGCGGGTCGAGGCGGCCCGCCCGGGCGAGCGAGGCGCCCACGAGGGAGGCACCGACGCCGAAGGCCCGGCCCAGCTCCTCCATGCGGCCGCGGGCCATCCCGGCGACCTGCCAGGGACCGGGCAGCCAGGAGCGGGGCGGTACGGCGGCCGGGCTCCGGCCGGACCTGTGGCCGTGCTTGCGCGCGCGGGCGGCGAGCGGTCCGGCGATCTCGTCGAAGATGCCGGCGCCGATGGCGACGGCCCGCATGCCGTCGGCGAGGGCGTGGTGCAGTTTGACGAGGACGGCGAACGGGTCCCCTGGGCCTCCGGTGAGCAGGTACATCTCCCAGGGCGGCAGCCCCCGTTCGAGCGGGCGCTCCATCAGCTCCCCGGCGAGCGTCGCCGCCGACACCGCGAAGTCGCCCGCCGGCAGCCGGACCTGACGCAGATGGCGCCGCACGTCGAAGTCCTTGTCGGCCGTCCAGGCGGCACCGCCCACGGGCAGCAGGACGTCGCGGACGCGCATGCGCAGCCGGGGGATCGCCGAGGCACGGGAGGCGAGCAGGGCGAGGATCTCCTCGCTGCCGCACGCGGGCGTGGCCGCGTCCCCGGACGCGGGCGGGGCGAAGTGGGCGAGCGCGCCGAGGTGCATCGGGTGGTCGGCGGACTCGAGGTGCCAGAAGGCCAGATCCAGAGGTGCCAGCAGCTCGGTGCTCAAGGGGGTCCTCATGTCCTAGGAGGCCGGAACACAGGAATCAGCAGTCAATCGCCTGCGGTCGGTTACGGTCAAGTGCAATCAGGTTACATAGGGTTACCGTCGGGTAGTCTTCAGGTCGCCGGCCGGTCGGGCATGCTGAACTCGCACCACACGCATTTGCCGGTACCGCGCGACTCCACACCCCAGACGTCCGCAAGCCGGTCCACGAGCATCAGCCCCCGGCCGGAGACCCCGGCGTCCCCCGCCTCCCGCCGCCGGGGCAGGGCGCTGGAGGAGTCCTCGACCTCGGCCCGCAGGCGCCGCTCGGACCCCGTCAGCACGCGCACGGTCACGATCGCCCCGCCGTCGGTGTGCATCAGCGCGTTGGTGATCAGTTCGTCGGCCGCGAGCTCGATCTCGTCCGAGCGGTCCGCCGCTCCCCAGGCCCGTACGGCCGCCCGGATCATGTGCCGGGCGGAGCTGAGGGCGTCGGGGTCGTTCTGGGCGACGTGCTGCTGGAGCCGCCCGCCGGTGCGCGGGGCGTACGCGCCGATGCGCTGGAGCAGCAGCAGGGCGACGTCGTCGTCGCCGCCCCGCTCGTCGACCTCCTCGCAGAGCTGGTCCGCCAGCAGCTGGAGGTTCTTGGAGCCGTCCCGGATCATGGCCGTGAGCTGCCGCAGGCCGTCGTCGAGGTCGGCGCCCGGCTGCTCGACGAGTCCGTCGGTGTAGAGCAACAGGGTCTGCCCGGGGTCGAGTTCCACGGTGGCGACCGGGTACTCGAGCCGGCCGAACTCGGCGGACAGCCCCAGTGGCAGCCCGCCCTCCACCGGGACCCGGCGGCCCTCCCCGTCGGAGTCGAGGAGCAGCGGGTCGACATGGCCGGCGCGGACCATCTGCACCACTCCCGTGGTGAGATCGGCCTCCGCGTAGATGCACGTCGCGAAGCGGTCGGTGTCGAGCTCGTGGAGGAAGACCGAGGCGCGGGCCATCACCGTCGCGGGGGTGTGCCCTTCGGCCGCGTACGCGCGCAGCACGATGCGCAGTTGCCCCATGACGGCCGCGGCATGGGTGTCATGGCCCTGTACGTCGCCGATGACCGCGCCGACCCGGCCGCCGGGCAGGGGGATCACGTCGTACCAGTCGCCGCCGATGTCACGGCCGAGACGGGCCGAGCGGTAGCGCACCGCGATCCGGGCCCCGGGCACCGACGGGATGCGGCGGGGAAGCATCGCCTGCTGCAGCCCTTCGGCCAGGTCGTGCTCCTGCTCGAAGAGCATGGCCCGCTGCAGGCTCTGCGCGATGCTGCTGCTCAGCGCCACGAGCAGATTGCGCTCCTCGGTCGTGAAACCGGTCTTCTCCCGGTAGAGCAGGCCGAGCGCGCCGATCGGCCGGGCCTGGGCGATCAGCGGCATGTAGGCCGCGGAGGTGATGCCGAGTCCGCTGATGTGCGGCCACAGCCGCGGGTACGAGCCGGCGAAGTCCTCCTTGGACTCGATGAACCGGGGCACCAGGGTGCGGATGACCTCGCTCATCGGGTACTGCTCGTCGACCCGGGTGAAGCGGGTGCCGGGGACGAAGGAGCCCTCGGGCCCCTCCGCGACGAGATGGATGCGGCCGGACTCCAGGAGCCCCATGACCAGGCTGGTGGCGCCGAGGTGTTCCAGCCCGTGCGAGTCCTTGAGCACGTCGATGACGTCCTTGACGGTCCTGGCGTGGGCGAGGGCCGCCGTGGTGCTCTCCACGACGCTGGTCTGGCGGCGGCGCTCCGCGTCGAGCTCGACGCGGGCGGAGGACTCGGCGAGCTCCTGGGTGGCGTCGCGGACGATGCCGATGATGCGATGGGGCCGGCCCGTCGCGTCACGGAGCACCGATCCCTGGGTGTGCGTCCAGCGCAGGGTGCCGTTGCGGCGGCGGATGCGGAAGTACGCACCGTAGTGGGCGCTGCCGTTCTTCAGCGCCTGCGAGACCAACTCGTCCAGCCGGGCCGCCTCGCCGCGCGGGAAGCGCCGGGCCAGGGTCTCGGGACGGCCGTCGTACTGGTCGGCGGGCGTGTCGAACACGTCGAGAGCGGGCTGATCCAGATGCATCAGCCCGCTGTCGAGGTCCCAGTCGAAGCTGCCCATGCGGTTGAGGGCCAGGCTCAGATCCGGGTTGGCGGGCCAGTCGTCGGGAAGCGACAGGGCCCCCGCTGCCCGATCAGCCATGGTGACACTCTGCCATCATTTGTCCGATTTATCGAGCGAGCGGGGCCGCCGCCTCAGCCCGGGATGCTCCCGCCGCCGCCGGCGGGCACGTCGGCACCGGTTCCGGCACCGCCCGGAAGCGGCGCGTCCGGAAGGATGACGCCGGGCCCGCCCTGGGGTTCGCCGGCGCCGCCGACGGCGCCCGAGCCCTGATCCATGCCGCCGCCGGAGTCCGGCGAGATCAGGATGTCGCCGTCGCCCTGACCCGCGCCGCCCTGGTCGAACCCGCCCTGACCGCCCGCGTCCGGCCCACCGATGCCCTGACCGGCCCCGTCGGGCAGCGGCGCGTCGGGCAGGATCGGCGGCGGACCGTCCGGGCCGCGGCTCGGCGCGCTCGGGACACCGGGTCGGACCGCACCCGGGGACGCTGACTGCGAACCGGAGGCGTCGGGGCTCGGCGGCGGCGGGTCGCTCGGCACCCCGGGTCCGGCCGGCTGGGGCCCCTGGGGCGCGTCGGCGACGTGGAGCCCCGGGTCGTACGCGGGCGGCACCTTCGGGTTCTGGTCCGCCTCGCCGTCCGACCCGCTCCGGCGCTCCATCCACGTGTTGGCGGCGATGTCGACGAGCACCAGGGTGTCGATCACGTGGGCGGCCCTGGTGATCACGACCACGCGGTCGCGGTCGTACCCCTGCCAGGCCTTGCCCTGCTCGTTCACCGGCCCGGCGGTCACCACCGGCGAGGCGAGCGGGCTCCCGGACGCGCAGCGGACCCGGGGCGAGCCGTGCTCGTCGACGAGCACGGCGGTCCCTGCCTGGAGGACCACCTGGTGGCGCTGGGCGACGCCGTCGCGGTAGCCGTGGTTGGTGACGCGGGCGTCGGCCCGCAGCACGACGGGAGTGAGCCCCCGCAGGAACCCCGGCATGTCCTCCTGGCCGACGCCGACACCTTCGGTGAAGGCCTGCGCCTTGCCCTGGTCGGCGACCAGGAGGCGGATCTGCTGCTCCACGTCGCAGCTCGCGACGGACCGGGTGCCGCCGTACAGTCCGGGCGTGGAGCCCAGCACCGTACGGATGGACCGCACGTCGACGTCCTTCGCCCCGGAGGCGGAGGCGCGCGGCGCCGGCAGCTGACGGGACACGGCCGTCGCGGTGGCCGTGGAGGGGGTGAACGGATCGGGGCCGGGCTCCGCGGCCGGCTGCAGACGGACCTCCTGCGAGGGGGTCGAGCCCGACTGCCCCTGATCCGTCAGACTGCTGCAACCCGTGACCAGCAGTGCGGCCGACAGGCCGGCCGACAACGTCGCCAGCCCGGCGTGCCGGCGATACATCGGTGAGCGCACGAACATGCCCCGCCATCTCCCGCCTCTTGTGTGGTGTACCCGGAGTGATCACTCCCTGTCTTGCCCCACGTCTCCGGGAACCGCGACTTGAACACGTTCAAGAATCGCCCTAGGCTCACCCCCGGAACTGAACGCGTTCAAGCTGGGGGTGGCGCGATGACCTCGCTGGTCAACGCGATCGTGGTGCTCGGCATGCTGGTGATCGTTCCGCTGGGGCTGCGGCTGGTGCCTGGCCCGGAACCGAGCCTCGTCCACCGGCTCTGGCCCCTGCTCGCCCTGCCCGGCGCCGTCAGCCCGTGGCTGCCCCGGGGCCCCCTCGCCACAGCCCTGGCCTCGGCATACGCCCTCGCCGCTTTCGCCCTCGCACTGCACGCCCCGGCCCGGCTGCGGCGGACCCGCTCGCTCGCACCCGCGGAGATCGCCGTCCTCACGGCCCTGGTCTCCCCGTCCGTCGCCGGAGTCGCCCTGGTGGCCGAGCGCGCCGGCCGTGAACTGCTCGGATTCGACCTGGAGATCCTGGCCCTGACCGTGCCGCACTTCCACTTCGCGGGCTTCGCCGCGGCGCTGGTCGCGGGCCTGGTCTGCCGCTCGGCCGGCGGACCGGCCGGCCGGTTCGCGGCCGTCAGCGTGCCGACGGGGACCCTGCTGGTGCTCGCCGGCTACTTCACGGGCGACTGGCTCGAACTGGCCGGGGCGGTGGTGCTGACCGCGGGAATGTGGGCCATCGCCCTGCTGACCTGGCGCGATGTACGCACGAGCAGAGCCGAACGGCTGATTCGCAAGCTTTTCGGGGTCTCGACGGCCGTTCTGGTGGCGACCATGCTCCTCGCCCTGAGCTGGGCCCTCGGCGAGGCCACCGGTCTGCCGCACCCCGACCTCACCTGGATGGCGGCCACCCATGGCCTCGGCAACGCCCTGGGCTTCGCCCTGTGCTCGCTCCTGGCCTGGCGGCGACTGAAGGAGACCACCGCATGAACGGACCGCGACCGGATCACGACCGCACAAGCGGGACCGACAGGACCGGGAAGGACGACCGCGTGCCCCTCGCCGACGGACTCAACTACCCCGAGGCCGGCGCCACCCGCCTGCGCCCCCTCCCGGCGGGCTACCACCACCTCCACGTCCGCGTGCCGGTGGGCCACGGCCGCGCCGCCCTCGAGACCGCGGGCGCCGCCATCACGCGCTGGGAGATGCACCGCGCGTCGGGCGCCCGGGTGACCGCCTCCGCCGCCCGCGCCGAACCCGGCGCCTCGGTCGAGGTCTCGCTCGGGGTGGGCCCGCTGCGGTTCCGGGCCCCCTGCCGGGTGATCTGGACCGCGTACGGACCCGACCGCGTCGGCTTCGCCTACGGCACGCTGACCGGCCATCCCGAGTGCGGTGAGGAGAGCTTCGTCGCGGACCTGGCGGAGGACGGCTCCGTGTGGTTCACGGTGACGGCCTTCAGCAGGCCCGCCCGCTGGTACTCGCGGCTCGCCGGGCCGCTCGTCCCGGTGCTGCAGCGGATGTACGCGCGACGGCTGGGCGCCACCCTGCGGCGACTGGCGGCCCGGGCGGATACTGGGGGTACGGGAGGTCCGCGATGGAGTGGTTCTCGGCACCCGACTACTGGCTGAGCAGACTCGTCTTCCAGCGGGCGCTGGCCGCCCTGTACCTGGCGGCCTTCGTCGGGGCGGCCCTCCAGTTCCGCGCCCTGATCGGCGAGCGCGGCATGCTCCCGGTGCCCGACTACCTCCGGTACGCCCCGATGCGGCGGGCCCCGAGCATCTTCCAACTGCACTACTCGGACCGGTTCTTCGCCTGCTGCGCCTGGGCGGGGGCGGTGCTCTCGGCCGCGCTGCTCGGGGGCGCGGCCGACCACCTCCCGCTGTGGACGGCGATGCTCTGGTGGGCGGTGCTGTGGGCGCTGTACCTCTCGATCGTCAATGTCGGGCAGACCTGGTACGCGTTCGGCTGGGAGTCGCTGCTGCTGGAGACCGGGTTCCTCGCGGTCTTCCTCGGGAACGAGCGCGCCGCGCCCCCGGTGCTCGTGCTGTGGCTGCTGCGCTGGCTGCTCTTCCGGGTGGAGTTCGGCGCCGGGCTGATAAAGATCCGCGGTGACGAGTGCTGGCGCCGGCTGACGTGCCTGTACTACCACCACGAGACCCAGCCGATGCCGGGACCGCTCAGCTGGTTCTTCCACCGTCTGCCGGGACCGCTGCACCGGGTGGAGGCGGCCGCCAACCACGTGACCCAACTCCTGGTGCCGGTACTCCTGTTCACTCCCCAGCCCCTGGCCTCCGCGGCGGCCGGGCTGATCGTCGTCACCCAGCTGTGGCTGGTGCTGTCCGGCAATTTCGCCTGGCTCAACTGGCTGACGATCGCGCTCGCGCTGTCCGCGCTCGACCTCTCCGCGTTCACCGCGCCGCACCCGCTCCCCGCCCCGCCGCTCTGGTACGAGGTCCTGGTGATCGCGGCGACCGTCCTCGTCCTCGCCCTGAGCTACCACCCGGTGCGCAACCTGATCTCCCGGCGGCAGGCGATGAACCGCTCCTTCGACCCGTTCCACCTGGTCAACACCTACGGCGCGTTCGGCACCGTGGGGAGGGTCCGGCACGAGGTCGTCATCGAGGGCACGGACGAGCCGGTCCCGCGCCCAGGCACCGTGTGGCGGGAGTACGAGTTCAAGGGAAAGCCCGGGGACGTCCGGAGGCTGCCCCGGCAGTACGCCCCGTACCATCTGCGCCTCGACTGGCTGATGTGGTTCGCCGCCCTCTCCCCCGCGTACGCCCGGTCCTGGTTCGGCGGCTTCGTGGAGCGGCTGCTGGAGAACGACCGGGACACGCTGAAGCTGCTGCGCCGCAATCCGTTCCCGGACGCGCCGCCGACCTACGTCAGGGCCCGGCTGTACCACTACACGTTCTCGGACTGGCGACAACTGCGCTCCACGGGCGCGTGGTGGCAGCGGCGCTGCCTGCGCGAGTATCTGCCGCCGACCCGGCTGGCCACCACGGACGTCCCGACGGAGCGGGTCTGAGCCGGCCCGCCGGCACCGTCCGTCCCGCGCGTGGGTCCGGGTAACGGGGCACGGACCGGGACGGGACGCACGGACCCCCGGTCCGAAGGGGACCGGGGGTGGTGACAGCCGTGGGGCGCGAGATCAGTCGATGCCCTGCAGGATGTGCGGCTCGGCGAGGTCGTCCTCGTAGCCGGCCAGTCTGATCGGCGCGGAACGCGCCCAGACCTCGAGGCTTCCGAGCTCGTCCGGCCGCCCGGGTCGTTCGCCGGGTTCCGCCGAGGGCTTGGTCTTCTTCGTTTCAGTCGTCACCGCGCACTCCTTAGTGTCGCGTCACAGGGACAAGGGCGGTCCGGTCGCGGTGGCGCCGTTCTTCTGGCGGGATCGCGGCCGAGGGTGCGGACCTGTCCCGGGGCGGTCTCGGGGGGTTTCGTGGCCCCCTTGCCGACCGTCCGTTGGCTCCAGACTAACCAAATGAGCGCGGCTGCGCTCGATGGATTACGTCACATTGGGCGTTTCTTTACGGGAAAACGCCCCAAGGTGACGGCCCATCGGGTACAGGAAACCCCCGGGGAGTCCTGCTCGCCCGGGGGAATCCGCCGTTCGGGTTACGTCGCGACTCACCAGTTCGCGCGGTCGTAGTCCTTCAGGAAGCAGCCGAACAGGTCCTCGCCGGCCTCGCCGCGCACGATCGGGTCGTACACCCGCGCCGCGCCGTCGACGAGGTCGAGCGGGGCGTGGAAGCCCTCGGCCGCCAGGCGCACCTTGTCCGGGTGCGGACGCTCGTCGGTGATCCAGCCGGTGTCGACGGCGGTCATCAGGATGCCGTCGGCCTCGAACATCTCCTGGGCGCTGGTGCGCGTCAGCATGTTCAGGGCCGCCTTGGCCATGTTGGTGTGCGGATGGCCCGCGCCCTTGTAGCCGCGGCTGAAGACGCCCTCCATGGCGGAGACGTTCACGACGTACTTGCGCCTGGCCGGGGAGGCGGCCATGGCCGCGCGGAGCCGGCTGATCAGGATGAACGGCGCGGTCGAGTTGCACAGCTGCACTTCGAGGAGTTCGACCGGGTCGACCTCGGAGACGGTCTGGATCCAGCTGTTGGTGTCGTGCAGGTCGGGGACGAGCCCGCCCGCGTCGATCGCGGTGCCCGCCTCGATCCGCGCGAGGGACGCCGAACCCGAGACGAGGGCGAGATCGGTGACGTCCTGGGCGCTCAGCCCTTCCGACCGGGGCCCGGGCAGGGCCGCGACCCGGTCCACCCCGCCGCTGCCGAAGGTGCCGATCACCTCGGCGGCGGGCAGCTCTCCCGCGGGCAGCGGGGCGCCTTCGGCCACGACGAGTTCGCTGTACGCCTGCGGGGAGCGGCGCACGGTCTGCGCGGCGTTGTTGATCAGGATGTCCAGCGGCCCCTCGGCGGCGACCGAGTCGGCGAGCGCGACGACCTGCGCCGGGTCGCGGAGGTCGATGCCGACGATCTTCAGACGGTGGATCCACTCGTCGCTGTCCGGCATGGCCTTGAAGCGGCGGATCGCGTCGTTGGGGAAGCGGGTGGTGATGGTGGTGTGGGCGCCGTCCCGGAGCAGTCGCAGCGCGATGTACATGCCGATCTTGGCGCGGCCGCCGGTGAGCAGCGCGCGCCGCCCGGTCAGATCGGTGCGCGCGTCGCGGCGGGCCCGGTTCTCGGCCGCGCACTTCTGGCACAGCTGGTGGTAGAAGGCGTCGACCTCGACGTAGCGGGTCTTGCAGATGTAGCAGGAACGGGGGCGCTGGAGTATGCCCGCGATCTCCCCGGTCACCGAGGAGGACGGCAGCAGCCCCTGGGTCTCGTCGTCGATGCGCTCCGCGGAGCCGGTCGCCGTGGCCTCGGTGACCGCCTTGTCGTGGGCGGTCTTGGCGGCCCGGCGCTCCTGTCGGCGGCGCTGCTTCACCGTGCGGTAGATCCCGGCGGTGGCCCTGCGGACCGTGACCGCGTCCGGGTGGTCGACCTCCAGCCGGTCGAGCTCCTCGAGAACGCCCAGGCAGACGGCCAGTCGCTCGGGGTCGATGCCGGGGCCGAAGTCCAGGCTGTCGTCTGTCACCGTCATCGCCGCTGCCGTTCCCTGTGTTCTTCGCGTGCCGCTTGGGGATTCCAAAAGCGGAACTTTACTTCAGAGGCGGGCGTGCGGGCCAAACCGTTCGGAGGGAGGCCCCGGCGCGACGACCCTCCGCGAGCGGAGCGTCACCGTGGGAAACGGGCGGCGGACGTCACAGCACCCGCTGCCCCTTGCCGAGCGCGATCACCCCGCCCTCGGAGACCGTGTACAGCTCCCGGTCCCGTTCCGGATTGACGCCGATCGTGGCGCCGGGCGGGACGTCGACGTTCTTGTCGAGTACCGCCCCGCGCACCACGGCGCCACGTCCGACGCGGACGTTGTCGTGGAGGACGGAACCCTGCACGACGGCCCCCTGCCCCACCGCCACGCCCGGGGACAGCACGGAGCGGGTGACCTGGCCCCGGATCTCGCAGCCGGGGCTGACCACCGACTCGCTCGCGATCCCGCCCGCGCAGAACCGGGCGGGCGGCAGCTGACCGGAGTGGGTGTAGATGGGCCAGCGGCGGTTCTCCAGGCTGAACACCGGCCGTTCGGCGATCAGGTCCATATGGGCCTCGTAGTACGAGTCGAGGGTCCCCACGTCCCGCCAGTAGCCGTGCTCGAGCGCGCTCTCCCCGGGCACGTGGTTGCCGTCGAAGTCGTAGAGCTGGGCGACTCCCCGCTCGGTGAGCATCGGGAGGATGGATCCGCCCATGTCGTGCACGGACCGGGGATCCTCGGCGTCCCGGTGCAGGGCGTCGATCAGCACCTTCGTGGTGAAGACGTAGTTGCCCATGGAGGCGAACACCCGCTCGGGGTCGCCCCGGAGACCGGGCGGGTCGGTGGGCTTCTCCAGGAACCGCTCCACGCGGGTGCCGTCGGCGGCGGCGCTGATCACCCCGAAGGACGACGCCTCGGAGCGCGGCACCCTGATCCCGGCCACGGTGACCCCGGCGCCGCTCTCGACGTGCTGCTCGAGCATGTGGCGCGGATCCATCCGGTAGACGTGGTCGGCGCCGAACACGGCGATGTGGTCGGGCTGTTCGTCGTGCACCAGATTGAGGGACTGGAGGATGGCGTCGGCGCTGCCCAGGTACCAGCGCGGCCCGAGCCGCTGCTGCGCGGGCACCGGGGTGACGTAGTTGCCCAGGAGGCTCGACATGCGCCACGTGGTGGTGACATGGCGGTCCAGGGAGTGCGACTTGTACTGGGTGAGGACGCAGATCCGCAGGATGCCCCCGTTGACCAGGTTGGACAGGACGAAGTCCACGAGCCGGTAGGTGCCGCCGAAGGTGACCGCCGGTTTGGCGCGGTCGGCGGTCAGCGGCATCAGCCTTTTGCCCTCCCCGCCCGCCAGGACGATCCCGAGCACCGAAGGTCCACCGCGCATCGCGCCCCCTCACGCCGTCGGCTCGCGCCGTCTGATCCTGTGGTCGCACCGTTCCGGACTACCGGCCTGCCGGGCCGCCGGGTCACCGGACTGCCCGGTGGAGCGTCTCCTCGTACAGCTCGTGCGTGCGGCGGGCCACCTGGTCCCAGCCGAACTCCCGGACGGCACGCTCCCGCCCGGCCTCGCCCATCCGCCGGGCCGTGCCGGGATCGTCGAGCACCCGGTTGAGCGCTGCCGTCAGTGCCGTCCCGAACTCCTCGGGGTGCTCGGCGTCGTACGGGACGAGCAGCCCGGTCCGCCCGTCGTCGACGACCTCCGGGATGCCGCCTACCGCCGACGCGACGACCGCCGTGCCGCAGGCCATGGCCTCCAGGTTCACGATGCCCAGCGGCTCGTACACGGACGGGCAGACGAACACGGCCGCATGGGTGAGGAGTTGGACGACGGCCGGGCGTGGGAGCATCTCCGGGATCCAGTGCACCCCGTCGCGCGCGCGGCCCAGTTCGTCGACGAGGTCACGGAACTCGGCACCGATCTCGGGGGTGTCGGGCGCTCCCGCGCAGAGCACGAGCTGGGCACCGGGATCGAGGGCGCGCGCAGCGCGCAGCAGATGCGGGACGCCCTTCTGCCGGGTGATGCGGCCGACGAAGAGCACGTACGGCCGGCCGGGGTCGATACCGAGGCCGCGCAGCACGTCCGTTCCGTGGTCGGGCCGGTAGAGACGGGTGTCGATGCCGTTGTGGACGACGTGCACCCTGGCCGGGTCGAGCGCCGGGTAGCAGCCCAGGATGTCCGTGCGCATGCCGTGGGACACCGCGATCACGGCGTCGGCGGCCTCGATCGCGGTCCGTTCGGCCCAGCCCGAGAGGGCGTAACCGCCGCCGAGCTGCTCGGCCTTCCAGGGCCGCAGGGGCTCCAGCGAGTGGGAGGTGACCACGTGCGGGACGCCGTGGAGCAGTTTGGCGAGATGGCCGGCGAGATTGGCGTACCAGGTGTGGGAGTGGACGAGATCGCGGTCCGCCAGCGCCGCGGCCATCGACAGGTCGACGGAGAAGGTGCGCAGGGCGTCGTTGGCGCCGTCGAGCCCGGCGAGGGCGGCGTGCCGCACGACCCCGTCCACCGTGCCCGCCTCGCCCCAGCAGTGCACGTCGAGTTCCGTCAGCGCCCGTAACTCCCGGGCGAGGAACTCCACATGGACCCCGGCCCCGCCGTAGACGTCCGGCGGATACTCGCGTGTGAGCAGTCCCACCCTCATACGTCGATGGTCACCCAGACGGGGCCGCGGCGGAAGACCGCTGCGGGCGGGGCGGGATCCGCGGTGGGGGCAGGGGTGTTGCGGGCGGGGGCGGGATCCGCGGTGGGGGCAGGGGTGTTGCGGGCGGGTGCTGCGGGCGGTGCCGGCAGGGGTCACGGTCGTGGCCGCCGGGTGCGGTGGCGGTGCCGACGCGTGCCGGGCCCGCGCATACCGGGGTCGGCGCACACCAGGGCCGGCGGAGGGTACGGCCGCTGCGGGGCCGTGGTGGGGGCCGTCTCCGGTGCTTGCCGGGGGCCGTCGGCGGTGTCCGCTACGGCCGCTGCCGGCGGGGCGCGCGGTCGAAGACGCAGTCGCCGCACAGACCGCCGCCCGGGCAGCGGTAGTAGAGGCAGCAGCTGGTGCGGCGCAGCGCCGCTCCGCGCACGGTACCGCTCAGGTCCGGGTGGTCCAGCAGGCCCGTGGCGAGCGCCGTGGCGCGCTCGGCCACATCGGGGCGGTCGCGTTCCCGCGCCCAGCGGTGGATCTCGCGCAGGGCTCCGGCGAGCGCGGAACCGGCGTTGCCCCACAGCAGCCGGTGCGAGATGCGGACCTCGCTCCGCAGGGCCTCGGCGAGCGGGACGAGGTGGCCGAACTGGACGGCTTCCCGGATGCTGTCGACGGTGCCGGGGAGCGTCCCGGGCCGGGTCCAGCACAGGTCGTCGGGCGAGGTGAGCTCCGGGTCCCAGTGGAGCCCTGCGGCGGCCGGGTCGGGGAACTCGCCGTGCAGCGCGGCGGGCCCGAGCGCCGTGGACCAGAGACGGGCGGCGAGCCCGAGGTGGGCGATGGAGGCGGCGACCCGGCGTTCCGGGGTACGCAGCCGGGCCGCGACGCGGTCGACGCGGGCGGTGAGGGGCGCGAGTTCACCGGCGTGGAGCCGGGACAGCGGCAGATGGCCGGGGCCGGGCTCGCCGGTCCGGGTCGCGAAGAAGCCGCCGATCGACTCCGTCTCCGTCCGCTCCACGTGCCCCGCCCGGTCTCGCTCCGTCGTCCCGCAACGCCCCGGGACTGAGTGCCCGCGCGCCCGGTGTCTGCCGTGGATGCAGCATACGGCGGCTGCCGGACGGCGCCGCCGGCCGTGTGGTCCCGTACTCCCCTACTCCTCCGGTAGTACGCGCGAGTGCCTGCTCGAGAACGACGACGGGAGGTGCCCGCGAGGGAGATCGTTGGGCCCATGAGCTCCCTCGCCCTGTCCGTGCTGCTGTCCCTGGTCTCCGCGGTCGCCTACGCGACGGCGGCGGTCGTGCAGGAGCGGGTCGCCGCGGGTGGGCCCGTGGGGCGGTACGCACCGGTGCGCAGCGGCGCGTGGTGGGCCGCCGTGGGACTCAACGGGGCCGGCGGACTGCTGCACGTGGCGGCGCTGGCGTACGGGCCGCTGAGTCTGGTGCAGCCGCTCGGCACGCTGACCCTCGTGATCGCCCTGCCTCTCGCGGCGCTGTCGGTGCGGGGCGGGGCTGGGAGCGGCGGTCCGCGGGGCGGGGCAGGGCCCGGGACCTGGGCGGGCGCGGTCCTGGCGACCGCCGGGCTCGCCTGGCTGCCGGCCCTCACGGAGACCACCGGTGCCGGTGCGCCGGGCGGGGCCGAACGGGCCGTGCTGTCGGGGGTGTCGGCGGCCGTGATCGGGGCGCTGTTCCTCATGGCGCACCGCGCACGGCGGTCCGGGACCCGCGCGGTGGCGCTGGCTGCGGGAGCTGGTGTGTCGTTCGGCGTGGCATCGGTGTTCACCAAGATCGTCGCGGAGGAGTCGGCGGACGGCCCCTGGGGCGGCCTGCTGCCCGGGCTGTTGCCGGAACTGCTGATGATCGCGGGGCCGGCCGGCGCGGGAATGCTGCTGTCGCAGGCGTCGTACCGGGGCGCGGGCCTGGCCGCTCCGCTGGCGACGGTGACGGTCGTGAACCCGGTGGTGGCCGCGGCGGTGGGCGTCGCGCTGTTCGGGGAGCGATTCCGCCACGGCGCGGCCGGCACCACGGCGGCGCTCGTGTGCGCCGCCGCGGCGGCCTGCGGACTGCTGCTGCTCATCGCCGGGCGCCGGCGCGCGGCGAACTCCGTGCCAGAGCACGGACCGTACGCGGAACCCGTCACCGACCCGGGTGGGGAACCCGCTCCCGGTCACGGAACGGCTCTCGTCACCGACCCGGGTGGGGAACCCGCTCCCGGTCACGGAACGGCTCTCGTCACCGCCCGCGACACGGCTCTCGTCGCCGACTCGGACGGGCCCCGCGCCGCGGGCCGTGCCCCTCTCCCCCGTCCCGGCGGCGACGGGGCGGCGTCAGATGCTGACGCCGCCCGAACGGAGGTACCGGAGCGGATCGATGTCGGACCCGTACCCCGGCCCCGTGCGCACCTCGAAGTGGAGATGCGGTCCGGTGCTGTTGCCGGTGGACCCTGAACGGGCGATCCGCTGACCGCTGTTGACCCGCTGCCCCTCTCGCACGGTGAGCGCCGACAGGTGGGCGTACTGGCTGTACTTGCCGTCGTCGTGGCGGATGACGATCTGGTACCCGTACGCACCCGCCCAGCCGGCCGAGACGACCCGGCCCTCGGCCACGGCCTTCACCGAGGTGCCCGTCGGCACGGGGAAGTCCACGCCCGTGTGATAGCCGCTGGACCAGGACGATCCGGACTTGCCGTACGGGGTGCCGGTGCCGGCGGCGACGGGTGCGCTCAGGCCGACGCTGCGCTGGGCGCGGTCCGGACGCTTCTGCTGCCGCTGCTCCTGCCGGGGCTTCGGTTTCGGCTTCGGCTTCGCCTGCTGGTTCCGCCGGTTCTCGTCGCTCTGCTGCGGCGGGGCGACGGGCTGCGCGGCCCGGGGCGGCTGCGCCTTCGGCGGGGACGCGGGACGGGCCGCCGGGCGGCTGTCCGACGGGGCGGGGGCGGTGCCCCGCACGATCAGCCGCTGGCCGGGGTGGATGAGATCGGGGTCGTCGCCGACGACCTTCCGGTTGGCGTCGTAGAGCGCCTGCCAGCCGCCCTCGACCCGTTCGGAGGCGGCGATGCCGGAGAGCGAGTCGCCGGACGTCACCGTGTAGCTCTCACGCCGCGTGGGGACGGTGGTCGGCGTCGCCTGCGGGACCGTGCGCCGGGACAACGCGGCCTGCGCCCGGAGCTGCCGTTCGGGTGAGGCGTCCGGCGTGTCGTCATCGCGGGTGAGCCCCGCACGTGTGGAGCACGCCGGCCAGGCACGCGGCCCCTGGCCGTCCAGCACCTTCTCGGCGACGGCGATCTGCTGGTCCCGGGTGGCGAGGTCCGCGCGCGCGGCGTAGACCGTCCCGCCGTACTGCTCCCACGTGGACTGGCTGAACTGGAGCCCGCCGAAGTAGCCGTTGCCGGTGTTGATCTGCCAGTTGCCGGTGGACTCGCAGGCCGCGACCTTCTCCCACACGTCCTCGGGCGCCGCGTCGGCCGTTCCCGCGCCGATCAGCGGCAGCGCCATGCCCGCGCCACCCGCGGTGACCGTGAGCGAGGCCCGGTTGATACGGCTCGGCTGGTACCGGCGGTGTCGTCCACGAACGGCCATGAGTCCCCCTCGAACGCCTCAGCAGCCGCCAAAGCTATTGGCTCGCCACAAGACATGACAAGGGGGTGCGTGCGGGCGCCCCGGCGCAAGGTGCACCGCCGTACGGGGGAAATCGGTGGACGATGCGCCCCTCGCGCGACTCGACGTCCCATGAACGCCGCACACCGGTGACGCGTATTCATACTGGCCACGGGGAGGCGCACTTCCGCATGACCGCACGCAGTCGACGGATTCCAGGAGCACACGTATGAGTGGTACCGCCCAGATCGGCGTCACCGGGCTCGCGGTGATGGGCCGCAATCTCGCCCGCAACTTCGCGCGCAACGGCTACACGGTCGCCCTGCACAACCGGACCACCGCCCGCACCCGCGAACTCGTCGAGTCCTTCGGCGACGAAGGGGACTTCGTCCCCACCGAGTCCGCCGAGGAGTTCGTCGCCGCGCTGGAGCGCCCCCGCCGTCTCATGATCATGGTCAAGGCCGGAGCCCCGACGGACGCGGTGATCGAGGAGTTCGCGCCGCTGCTGGAGCCCGGCGACCAGATCATCGACGGCGGCAACGCGCACTTCGACGACACCCGCCGCCGTGAGCGCGAACTGCGCGAGCGCGGCATCCACTTCGTCGGCGTGGGCGTGTCGGGCGGTGAGGAGGGCGCGCTGCACGGCCCGAGCATCATGCCGGGCGGCTCCCGCGAGTCCTACGACACGCTCGGTCCGATGCTGGAGAAGATCGCCGCGAAGGCCCCGGACGGCACGCCCTGCACCACGCACATCGGCCCCGACGGGGCGGGCCACTTCGTGAAGATGGTGCACAACGGCATCGAGTACGCCGACATGCAGCTGATCGCCGAGGCGTACCATCTGCTGCGCTCGGTCGCCGGGTACTCACCGGAGAAGATCGCCGAGACCTTCCGCGAGTGGAACACGGGCCGGCTCGACTCGTACCTGATCGAGATCACCGCCGAGGTGCTGGCCCACACGGACCCGGTGACCGGGAAGCCGTTCGTGGACGTGGTCGCCGACCGGGCCGAGCAGAAGGGCACGGGCCGCTGGACCGTGCAGATCGCCCTCGACCTGGGCGTGCCGGTGTCCGGCATCGCGGAGGCCGTCTTCGCCCGCTCGCTGTCCGGGCACGTCGGTCTGCGCGAGGCGTCGCAGTCGCTGCCGGGACCGACGCCGCAACCGCTGGGCGAGGCGGACGCCGCCCGCTTCGCCGCACAGGTCGAGCATGCCCTCTACGCGTCGAAGATCGTGTCGTACACCCAGGGCTTCCACCAGATCCAGGCCGGCAGCGACACCTACGACTGGAACATCGACCTGGGTGCGGTGGCGGCGATCTGGCGGGCCGGGTGCATCATCCGCGCGGCCTTCCTGGACCGGATCCGGACGGCGTTCGACACCCAGCCCGACCTGCCGAGCCTGCTGTCGGACAAGCAGTTCGCCGAGGAGATCGGCGCGGCCCAGGACGACTGGCGTGCCGTGGTGGCCACCGCGGCACGCCAGGGCGTGCCGACGCCGGGCTTCTCCGCGGCGCTCGCGTACTACGACGCGCTGCGCGCACGCCGGCTCCCGGCGGCGCTCACCCAGGCCCAGCGGGACTTCTTCGGCGCCCACACCTACCGGCGCACGGACCGGGAGGGGTCGTTCCACACCCTCTGGGGCGGCGACCGGTCGGAGGTGAGCACCGGCTGAACCCGCGCCGGACGCGGCGCGACACGTCACGTGGTGTCGCGCCGCGTTCCGTGGCGCGGGCGTCGAGCCGGGCCGTACGGCGTCAGCTCAGCGGGCCGGGCTGGGGGTCCGGTCCGGGCACGGGATCCGGTCCCGGCGGTTTCGGGATCGGGTCCGGCGCGGGGCCGGGCGGCGGCTGCGGTGGGGGTACGGGCCCGGGCGGAGGCCCCGGGGCCGGCCCGGGACCGGGCCCGGGCGGCGGCGTGGGAGCCGGGGGCACGGGGTCCGGTGGCGGCGTCGGGGGTACGGGGTCGGGCGGCGGCGTGGGAGCCGGTGGCACGGGGTCCGGTGGCGGCGTCGGGGGTACGGGGTCCGGGGGTACGGGGTCGGGCGGCGGCGTGGGGGGTGCCGGGTCGGGCGGCGGTTGTGTCATGACGGTCTCCCCGGGGGTTCGGTCGGCCGGGCGTCGGATCGGCCGGACGGCGCGTTTCGGGTTCCATGCATGCGGCTTCCCACCCGCGCCCGGTCCAGTCATCGGCACGTACGCGCGAAGGGTTGAGGAGGAACGGACCGCCGGCGGATCCACCGGCTCGGCCCCTGGCCGCGGGCTCCGCGCCCGCCGAGGAGGTCAGGCGCTTGCGCCGACCGAGGGTCCTGGTGACCGCGGGCCCGGGGCGGGGACCCGGGGCGGGACACACGGCCAGGCCCTTCGGACCGCAGGGCCCGCGCCCGCCGAGGAGGTCAGGCGCTTGCGCCGACCGAGGGTCCTGGTGACCGCGGGCCCGGGGCGGGGGGGCCGGAGGTCGAGCCCCTGGTCCGCGGCCCGGTCAAGGACGCACGAGTGTTGCGCCCTCCGGCGGTGCTCACGGCGCTGCTCAGCGGCCTGCCGCCCCCGGTACCAGGGCCCGCGCCACCGGCGGCGCCTCGCCCTCGGTCTCCACCGCCCCTCCCTCCACCACCCGCGCCGCCGCCGCGAGGCCGGGGCGTGGGCTGGAGAGCACGGGCACGGAGGTAGTGGCACGGGCGGCCGCGGCGGCCATGGACACCTGGGCCAGGACGATCACATCGGCGTCGCGGACGGCGTCCACCGCGGCGGCGATCGCGTCCAGGTAGCCGTCGTGGTCACCGGAAGCGAAGCGTTCCCAGGCCCCCTCGGCGAGGTGGGTGCGAATCCTTCCGGAGCCGTTCGACGCCGTGCGCTCCCCCGTCCGCCCACCGTCTTCGGGTTCCTCGCGCGCCAGTTCCTCCCCGATCAGCGCGACCGTGGGCGCCAGGGTGCTCTCGACCGTCGCGACGACCGCGATCCGCCGGTGGGCGGCAGCGGCCGCGGCCATGGGACGGTCCACCCGGAGCACGGGTGCGCCGACGTCCGCCGCCAACCGCTCCGCCACCGCACCGATGGTGGAACAGGTGCACAGGACCGCGCCCGCTCCCCCGGACAGGGCCTCGGCCAGCGCAGCGCGTACGGCGCCGGTCACCGCTTCCGGGCCGTGCGACCTGGCCCGGGCCAGCAGTTCCTCGTCGACGGTGTGCCGCAGTCGCAGGCCCGGGTGGTGGTGGTGGTCGCGCAGCGCGTCGAAGACCGGTACGTGCACCGGGGAGGTGTGCAGCAGGGCCAGCACGGGCCCTGCTGCCCCCGGCGGACCGGCCTCGGGCGAGCGGTCCGCCGGCCCGAGGCCGGCCCTGTGCGAGCGGTCGGCCCGCGGCGGCAGGTCCGTCACAGCCCCGGGTGCTCCTTCGCCTGCCGCTCGGCCTCCTTGACCAGTTCGGCGGACGGCACGGGAGCCTCGTCCGGGTGCCGCTGCGCCCACTTCGCGGCGTACGGGCAGAGCGGCACGACCGGCACTCCCTCCCGGGCGGCCATCGCGTAGAACTCCCGCACCAGGGTGCTTCCGATGCCCTTGCCCTCGTGCGCCGGCTCGACGATCGTGTGCACGGGAACCAGTGCGGCGGGGTCGAAGACCAGCGTGAAGTACGCGATGTGGCCGACGAACTCGCCGTCCTCGTACGCCTCCAGCCGGCCCTTCTCACGATCGTCACGGAGTTCGTGGTCAGCCATCGTGCTCTCCTCGGTCAGCGGTCTTGCCGGCGGGTCGGTTCAGTATCGGGCCGCTGGAGCCGGCACGGCGTGCGGGCTGCTCTCCGTGTCGCTCCCGGGTACGGGCCGGGACGGGTCCGAGCCCAGCTCGACGATGCGGTTCCGGCCGTCGACGTGGACGACACGGGGCACGAGCGCGCGGGCCTCGGCGTCGTCGACCTGTGCGTAGCTGATGAGGATGACCAGGTCACCCGGGTGCACGAGATGAGCGGCGGCGCCGTTGATGCCGATGACGCCCGAGCCGCGCTCCCCTTCGATCACGTACGTCTCGAGTCGGGCGCCGTTGTCGATGTCGACGATGTGCACGAGCTCACCGGGAAGAAGATCGGCCGCTTCCATCAGGTCGGCGTCGACGGTGACGGAACCGACGTAGTGCAGGTCGGCCTGGGTCACGGTGGCCCGGTGGATCTTGGACTTGAACATGGTTCGAATCACGGAGAACTCCCGAGTTGTCTGCTCCCTGCCTGCTTCTGCAGGTCAAGGGCGGTCTCCGGAGATTACAACGATTCGCATGCCCGGTCAGCTGTCCCAACGTGTTTCAGTTCTCACACTGACCCAGTGCTGACTTTCGTGACGAGTCATCAGGCGGGCTGCGCCGGCTGCGGGTGGGACAGGAGACGTCGGCGGCCGGACGTCCTGGCCGGGATGCCAGTGCGGCGGCGCCACCGACCCGCGCCGGCCGCAGTCGGGGCCCTCCCACAGGCGAGACCGCCGGCTACGCCTCGCCCGCAACGCGCACACGGACACGCGCACGTTGCGGGCCACGGCACCGGGCACGCGGTGGACAGCGCGCACAGTGCCGGTAAAGCGGCGGACCGCGGGACCGATCGACTCAGCCGCCGCTCTTACGCCTGAACGACCGCTGGCTCGCAGCGGGGCCGTGCGCCGCGCGCACCTTCGACGCATCCGGGTTGGCGGCAACATCGGCCGCGTCCGCCTGCGCACCGCGCTTGCGGGCCAGGGCTTCGCGGAACTTGCGCTTGAGGTCGTAGTTGCCGTCGCTGTCCGGCGCCAGAGAGGACGTCTCGGGGGCAGCCGGCTCCGAACCTTCCGTCGTTACGGGCTCTGCGGTCATGGGGACCTCCTGGGTTCGGGGGTGGGCCAGCACAGCTTGTCATGCCGGGCACAGTGCGGGTGCCGGCAACATCATCCTGCTCCGTTCGGCGGGTGTCCCTCTCGCGGCCGAGGGCGTTCGCTGCGTAGTGGGGGCACAGGACGGGCTTCGGGCCGGGCCGGGGGCTGTCGGTCCCGTGACCAGGAGATTCGCTGACAGGGCAACGACTCTCAGCCGTTGCGACGCACGAGGGCGGCCTTGCGGGCCTCGGCGAGCTTGCGGGCCTCGCCGGCCTTTCGGGACTTGCCGCCGGCGCCGTGCGGGAGGTGTCCTTGCTGGTGCCGAGGCCGCGGAAGGGAGCGTTGGTGTTCTTGGGCCGGGGAACGGCGGGCGGAACGGGCACCCACTACATGAACGTCGAAGGCCACAGCGGCTCCGGAACGTCGCCGTACTCCTGCACGGTGACCGGTGGCTGATCACCGCTCGACGTATACGGCGGGAGCGACCCTGGCCGCCGGGGGCGCGCCTCCGCACCGTTGTCGGCACGGGCCGGCTCATGCTCCAAGGCCCTTTGCAGTTCGTCGGCGATGGCACGGCCGATCGAGTCGGTCACCGGAGTGGGTTGCCACGCCCACTGTCCGTTGGGGTTGCACTCGAGGAAGTACCAGTCGCCGGCGGGCGTGACGGCGAAGTCGAAGGCGCCGAAGACCAGCCGGAAGGTGTTGAGGTACGCGGACACCGAGCGCGCGATCCGGGCGGGGACGGCGATCGGCGTGCACTCCATGAGGGACTGCCGTTGCCGCCAGTCAAGGTCCGGACTGTCGATGCGGACCGCGAACACCCGGCTGCCGACAGCTGTGATGCGTACGTCGAACGCCTTCTCCACCTTGGCCTGGAACAGATGCGGGCAGACGGCCACGGCGCGCGTGATCTCGTGCGGGCGCACTTCGCGAACCCACACCTGTTGTGCCCTGCCGTCGATCGCACAGGGCGTGTTCCACAACGGCTTGTAGACCACGGCACCGGAGTGCTGGGCGGCGAACTCACGGGCACGTTCATGGTCGTTGGTGATCAGTGTGGACGGGACGGACAGGCCGCTGCGCTGTGCTGTGGCCAGCTGGGCCGGCTTGTACTCGGCCGCCCGGTTGCTCCACGGGTGGTTGACGTAGTGGGCTCCGGGAAGCGACGCCAGGATGCCGCCGACGCCCCACAGGGACTGGGAGGCAGCGAACCGGCGCTCCTGGCCGCCCAGGTCGGGCGGCCCCTCGTAGGGGGAGGGACGCCGCGTCCAGACGGAGCGCACCTCGGTGAGGTCGAGCTCGCGGGTCGGCGTGCGCAAGGTGCCGCGTTGATCACCAGTACGGTACGTGGCGGTGAGCGCGGCACCTGTGTGCAGGTCTGTGCCGGGGTCGAGACGGACCACCGGGACCTGCTGTTCCGCGAGGATGCGCAGGACCACGTCTGCGGTCACGTCGTGGAGGCTGGTCAGTACCAGCACCGGCCCGAGCGGGCGTGTCGTCATCAGTCGTGGTCGGAGTCCGACGAGCTGTCCGAGTCATAGCTGTCGGCGAAGCCGGTGCTCGTGGAGCTCGACGTGCCGCTGCCCGTTTGGTGGTGGAGCTCGACCGCCTGGCCGTGTTCGTCGATCACGACGGCGATCTGGGTCTCCGGGTCGATCACCGCGGTGCACGGGGGAACCGGCCGCGTCTCGGCATACGGTGCCATGCGGGTGATGCCCCAGGGTGCGCCGGCGTCTCGCGTTGTCATCGTTCGTCTCCTTCGCTTCCTACTGTTCGGGGGCTCGCTTCCTCCGTAGGGGAGGTCTCCGGGTTCGTGCTCACTCTCGGCGCATGAAGTCGATCTCAACCGACGCGAGGAACGGCTGTACGCTGACGCACTCCCAGCCGATCGGCTCCACGGCCGCGATGATCTTGTTGATCTCCTTGCGGATCGCCTTCATGGACACCCTGGCCCGGCTGTCGATGTCGAACCCGGCGACGAAAAGCGCGTCGCCTCTGCCATAGGCGGTTCGGGCGTCCGAAACGAGTTTCTGCATACGCAAGGCATGTAACAGCCCCATGTGTCCTCTTCGTTGTGGATGCAGGCGCGGCTCACACGATGAGCGATGAGTCCATGCTGGCCAGGGGCGTTGAAATACGGATGAAATCCGGTTCATCGGCCGGATGCGAGGGCAGCGGTGCGGCGGGGCGATGAGGAACAGCCGTCTGTGACGGATGCGGTCCTACGCGAGTTCACCGGATGCGGTGCGGGAGCGGGCGACGGCCCGTTCGAACCGGTCGCGCGCCTGGAGGAGGTCCTCCGTCGCGGCCTGGTGCCAGCCCAACCGGTTACGGATCTCGGCCTTCAGCCCGGCGCCGGGCCGTCCGCCGACCGCCGCGCGTGCCTCGGCGTGGAAGTGGGCCGCTCCGGCCGGGTTGCCCAGGCACTCCTCTGCGGCGGCGAGTCTGCCGAGGACCGCAGCGAAGAGGGGGGTGTCCCCCACGCGCTCGGCGAGTTCGGCTGCCCTGGTCAGAGCGTCGGCGGCCTGCACGTGGTGCCCGCGGTCCAGCTGGAGCGTCCCCATACGGAAGAGCGTCTTGCTCAGGATCCGGGGCCTGCCGATCCTCTCGGCGAGACCGACCGCTGCCGCGTAGCACTCCTGTGCCTTGTCCGTCTCTCCCACCTGGTGGTGGACGGCGCCCACATTGGCCAGGTACATCACGGCGAGCCAGTCGTCCTCCACCGCCCGGGTCAGGTCAGCGGACTCGGCCAGGAGCGCAACGGCCTCGGCCGGCTCCCCTGCCGCGTTCGCGAAAATGCCGAGGGAACCCAGAGCCCGTGCCTGCTCGAGGACGTCCCCGGTGCGGCGGCTGATCCGAAGCGCTTCGCCCAGCCAGCGGCGCGCCTGCCCGTAGTGCCCCTGCAGCCCGTACGCGATGCCCATGCAGGTGCGCAGTTGGGAGACCATGCGCTGGTCGGTGAGCTGCTCCGTGAGAGGCAGCACGATCTCGACGGCGGCCCGGCACTCGTGGTACCGGCCCTGCCGGGTGAAGTAGTCGCACAATCCCTCGGCGAGCCGGCCGGCGTCGTCCACGTGGCCCACGGCCGCCGCCTGGGCGACCACGTCGACCAGTTCGCCGCCCGCCGCATCCAGCCATTCCGTCGCCTCCTCCCCGTGGGCGAAGGGCGCCGTGTCGGCCCTCGGGCCGGTGGGGAACGCGACGGGGCCCCAGTCGCTCGCACGGCGGGCGGCGGCCACGTAGAGCCGGAAGACCCCGGCCCGCGCCGCGGCGACTTCTGCGGGGTGCGCGGCGGCTACGCGCCGGGCGTAGACCGCGACCAGGTCGTGCAGGCGGTAGCGTCCCGTGACGGCCTCCTGGACGAGACTCGCCTCGACCAGGCTCTCCAGGACGCGCTCGGCGGCGGACGGGGTGAGGCTGAGCAGGGCGGCCAGGGTCAGCCGGTCGAAACTCACGGTGGGCGAGAGGCCCAGTACACGAAACGCCCGACCCTGCACGTCGGGAAGCTGATCGTAGGAGACCTGGAAGGCCGCCTCCACACTGCGGTCCTCGACCGCGAGTTCGGCGAGACGGTGCTCGTCGTCGGTCAGCCGGACCACCATGCGCTCCAGCGCCGACACCGGGCGACTCTGCATCCGGGCTCCGACGACCCGCAGAGCCAGCGGCAGCCGGTCGCACAGGCGGGCCAGTTCGCGCACCGCGGCACGCTCCGGATCGGACGCCGTGCCGCCGACGACACCGGTCAGCAAGGCCTCCGCCTCGTCCGTCTCCAGCGGCGCCAGCGAAATCCTGCGATCGACGTCGAGCCCGGTCAGCCGCCGGCGGCTGGTCACCAGCACGAGGCTGCCCGGACCGGCGGGCAGCAGTGGGCGCACCTGTTGTGCGGCGCGTGCGTCATCGACCACCACGATGAGCCGGAGGAAGGCGGTGGCCGCTCTCCAGGACGTCGCCAGGCCCTCGACGTCCCCCGAAGGATCGTCGTCGCCCTCCGTGAGGTCGCCGACCGCCCGCAGCAATCGGCGCAGCACGCGCTCCGGCACAGCTGGTTCCCGTCCCGGCCGGTGACCGTTGAGGTCGACGAACAAGCAGCCGTCCGGGAACCGGTCGCGTACCGCCCGCGCGGCGCGCACCACGAGCGCGGTCTTGCCGACTCCGGCCATGCCGTCCACCGCACGGACTGTCACCGCCTGCTCGTCCATCGGCGCGAGGAGCGCGTCCAGCTCGTGGTTGCGTCCGGTAAAACCTCCGACGTCGACCGGTAGTTCGTCCCGCATGCGCCGACGGGGGCGCGCGGCCGGCGGCCGCCGGTCCGTCGATCGGCTTGCCGGCGGGGGTGCGCCGACGAGGAGGACTTCGTCAGCGCGCAGCACTGCCTCGTGCACCCGCCGCAGTTCACCGCCCGGCTCCGCCCCCTGTTCCTCCACCAGACGGCGGCGCACCCTGGCGAAGACGGAGAGCGCATCGGCTTGCCGGTTGGCGGCGTAGAGGGCGCGCATCAACAGGGCGGCCACAGACTCGTTGTGGGGGTGCGTCGCGGACAGAGCGAAGAGCTCCGCGACGACCTCGGAGTGCCGGCCCAGCCGCAGCTGGCACTCCACCTTGTCCCGCACCAGCACGAGCCTGTACTCCGACAGCCGTAGACGCTCCGCCTCGGCGAACGGCCCGGGGAGCGCCGCCAGGGGTTCACCGTGGAACAGGTTCAAAGCGGCGGACCACGCAGTCACCGCGGCGGCCGGATCACCGGAATCCCTCGCGCTGTGGGCCTCTTCGACGATCTCCCTCAGTCGGGCCACGTCCGTCCGGACGCTGCGCGCATCCAAGCGGTAGCCACCCCGGTCGGTCACGATCACGGACCCGGAGGTACTCCCTGCTTCCGGGGCCAGACGCCGGCGCAGCTGGTGCACATAGACCGGGATGACCTTGGCCCCGGTGCCCGGCGGCTCCGGGCCCCATACACCGTCGAGCAGCTGCTGCCGGCTGACGGTGGTGCCCAGCCGCAGCAGCAGCGCCGTCAGCAAGGCCTGTTGGCGTACCGGACCGAGGTCCAGCCGCACGTCGCCGCGCCAGGCCTGGAGCGGACCGAGCACGGCGAACCGGAGCGGAGTGCCGTGCGTCGACAAGTCCCCGATGGATGGCACGGTGGGGAGTATAGGGCCGTGTTCCCCCGCTCACAGGGGCCGGACTTCGTGCGGCAGCCGGGCGAAACAGGCACACGACTCCGTTGCGGGTGCGCCGATGCCGTCGATCAAGCAGTGCCCCGCACCAAGCCTTCCGAGCAGGGCGCCGGGCCCCCAAGCAGGCCACTGCCCCGGCGGAGAACAGCAAGCCGCGCACCGTCCGGCCGGATGCAGACCGTTTGCTCCACCGGAGGCGGCGATCAGGGCCCTGGCCTGCGGAAACTCCCGACCTACACATCCGCCGTGCAGGGCAGCCACCACCGTGGACGGCTCCGGGTTGCAGCCTGCCGGCTGCACCGCATCCTCTCGTTGCTACGGCGGTAGACGGGATGGACGCGTGACCGCCTCTCAGGCGTTCTCGTCATGGATCCGCGCACCCAGATCCTCCGCCCACTCCAGCGCCCACGCCTTGAGTTCTTCGATCTGCCGGGAGGTCAGCCCGTACGCGGCGTAGTCCTCATCCTCGTACCAGTCGGCGCCGATGAGCCGGTCCCGGAGGTCTCGAGGCTGAACTCGTCGTGGGCGCGACGGCGCCCGAGGGATTCGAGGTCGGCGGTGGAGCGGTGGCGGGAGGCGGCCTGGACGTCGATGAAGTCGCGGACGGTGCCGCGGTCGGCGAGGGCACGGACCTTGGTGCCGATCACGTCGTCGAGGGAAAGAACGGGGCCGTAGGGGGTCTGGGCGGGCGGAGCCCAGAACGCCTCCTTGAGGACGTCGACCTCGCACTCCTCGCCGGTGCCCGGATCGGTGACGAGGACCGGCCGCTGAGCGGATCGGTCTGCACGTGCGTGGTCCGCCATCCGCGCGCGCTGAGACCCGCTGTGAGCGAGGCGACGATCTCCTGCATCGGAGCGGGGTTCTCAGTGGCGACGTCGAAGGCGCGGCTGAAGCGTTCAACCAGGCCGTGGGCCTGCACGGCGTATCCGCCGGTGAGGACCAGAGGGTAGGGGGAACCGAGATCGAGGATGTCGGCGAGGAGACGCTCGTGGAGCGGAGTGAGCTTCACGCGGCGGTCGTGTCGGCCGGAGCGGTGCCGAGCAGCTCGGGAAAGGCGTCCTCCCAGACCTCGCGGATGTAGGGACTGATCAAGCGCCGCAGCACGGCCCACTGCTCGGTGAGCAGCCGGTGGTGCAGGAGAACCACCAGGTCCTCACCCAGTCCTTCGGCGAGGACGGTGCGGTGGAGCGTCATCCGCGACTTCGGACGGTCCAGGCTGTAGCTCGTCCGCCCGGACCAGACGATGTGAAGTGGCAGGTCCACGTTGCCCTCGACGGGCCCGGCCAGCTCCTGCAAGCGCTCGGGCAGGCGGCTGCGGTAGCGGTCCCGCAGCACCTCGGAGCGGTCCGTGAACGTCGTGTCCATGCATCCAGTATCGCTGCTCGGAAGCAGCAGCATGGCGGATACGGAGCTCCTTGTCGTACGTGCGGGCCGGCGCCGCCCGACCATCCCTCGGCCATCTCCCCCAGAGGGCACCCAGGGCACCATGGCCTACCCGTGCAGCGTCAGGTGGCGGGGCAGCTGGCCACCCTGCCGACCCACGACCACCACCAGCCTCGCGGGCACAGGTGATCATGACGCATCAGGTCACGCGGAGGGCCACCGCCGGGGTGAGTCGGCTGCGGCTTCGGTCTCCGTGTCTGGAATGACGACGGTGTCGAAGCCGCCCATGGCGCCGCAGCGGACGAAAAGGCCCCCGGAGCGGGCGAGGCCGCGATGGCCGGAGCGGAAGGGCACCAGGTCGGCAGAGCTGGGACACTCCCGCCCCCGATGCTGACCGTTTGCTGGAGGAGTGCTCTGACCTGCGGAAACCATGGAGGTGGCGCCGCGCGAGCAGATGATCCTGCTGCGCGACGACCCGCCCCTGCCGACCCAGATGTGGGTCCTTGCACCGCAGCCGGGGTGGACCGGGTGGGAGCCTCAGTGCGCGGCGGGGGTGCGCAGGTACCGTTCCGCCGGCCGCGAGCTGGAGAGGTTGCCGCTCAGCGTCTGTCGTGCGGACTGGTAGGCGTCCCACAGTGCCACGTCGGGCAGTCCCGGGATGGTCACCAACTCGCCGAAGTCCAGACCGGTCAGCGCGGCGTCGACCATGTCTTCGGCATCCATTACCCATTCCTTCGGCAGGTTCTCCACCGGGTTGCCGGCGATCTCCCAGAAGTCCGTCGCGGTGGCCCCGGGCAGCACGACCTGCACCTTCAGCCCCTTCTCCCCGAGCTCGTGGTGCAGCGACTGACTGAGCGCGAGCACGAACGCCTTGGAGGCACCGTAGACGCCGTTGAGCAGTTCGGGGACGACGGCGACGATCGAGCCGATGTTGATCACGGTGCCACCGCCCCGGGACGCCGCGGCGGGCGCGAACGCGTAGGTGAGCCGCGTCAGCGCGGTCACATTGAGGGCGATCATCGATTCCATGGAGTCGGCGTCCGAATCCACGAGCGGTGCCACCGCGCCGAACCCGGCGTTGTTCACCAGCACCGAGATGTCCTCGTTCTCACGCAGCACCTGCTCGACGCGACGCAGGTCCTCGGCCCGGCCGAGGTCCGCGGTCAGCACCTGTACCGAGCGGCCGGTCTCGCGTGTGATCCGCTCAGCGACTGCCTCCAGCCTCTCCCGGTTGCGCGCCACCAGGATCAGGTCGTGTCCGCGCCGGGCCATGCGATCGGCGTACACCGCGCCGATGCCGGAGGATGCGCCGGTGATCAGAGCGGTTCCCAGAGTTGTGTTCATGAGGTTGTATCACTCCTTCGAGTTGTAGGTCGCCGATGTCGATCGCGACCAGCAGTTCGGTGTGGACGGGTGATCCGTTCGCGTCGCCCAGGTAGGCGGCCGGGCATGGCCAGGAAGAACGGCGTGGTCAGCCAGGTCCACAGCGCGTATCCGTTGAAGTAGGCACGGTGCAGGGGGTCCCAGGGCGGCGCATCCCATGGCCGTCGAAGGACGCCCTCGGGTCGGTGCGCTCCGCCACGGTCCTGCCGTCCAGCTTCTCGATCGCGATGCGGCCCGGACTGAAGTCGGTGCGCTGGTCCGGCGCGCCGAACGGGTGCACGGAGGCGTGCTGGGTGGGGGCGGAGACCGTCATCTCCCGCGGACGCGGTCCTGCATCAAGCCCTCCATCCCGCACGGCGAGCCGCCGGTAACGATGGTGGCCCGCACCGTGCGCACCTGGCTCCAGCGTTCCAGCCCTCCGTGCGCCGAGAGCACCTCGCGCAGCAGCTGCCTGACGTGCGGATCCTGCGGCTGTACCGGCATGACGTGTCCGTTCGTTCGGCGGGATGCGGTCGGCCGGAGCGGCGGCGTTGCCGCTCCGCCCCTCCCCACTCGACATAACCGTAAGACTTTTACCTATGTCATGCAACGTGAAGTGCAACGCAACCGATTAGGCTTTGCCTATGTCCTACACGGCCACTGAACGGTTCGGCATGGAACCCGCTCCCGACGGGCTCGCCCTGGTGCAGGAGCTGCTCAACACCATCGGTGTGGGTGGGCCGAGCCACCCGGACCTGCTGGGGGAGGTGGAGTGCGCCCAGGAGTGGCTGAACGCCGCACTGGAGCAGTGGACGAAGGCGACCGGCAGCGGTCCTCCGCACGACATCGCGCTCACGGAGCGGGACCTGTCCCGGCTGCGCGCACTCCGTGACCGGTTGCGCGGGATCCTGGAACACCACGGCCCGTCCGGTCCGATCCCGGGGCCGACCGGTTCGCTGCGGCTCAGCCTGAGCTCCGACGGCCGGATCGAGGCGCACCCGGAAGGGCGCGGCGTCGGATGGGTCGCCTCGGCCCTGCTGGGCGAGATGTACGACGCGCAGCGCAACGGCACCTGGCAGCGGCTGAAGACCTGCCGTTACGAGAAGTGCGCCGTTGCCTTCTTCGACCGCTCGCGGAACAACAGCGGGGTCTGGCACGACGTACGCGTGTGCGGCAACGCCGTCAATCTGCGCGCCTCTCGGGCCCGTCGCAGGCAGCAGTCCTGATCGCCGGGTGACGCCGCACCTCGATCCAGCGTGGCTGATGCTCCTTCGGCGACCGGGCTGCGCGGTCCGAGCCGGGGGTGCCCGACGCCGGGTGTTGCGGCGGACCGGCTCCGTGACCGATGCGGGCACGGTCGGTCCGTTGCCAGAAGGATCGCCTCCAGGACCTCCGGTCCAGCCAAATCGCTTTCCCAACTGTCCATCACGAGGTCCTGCCGCACGCGCCGGCCGCCGCAACCCGGAACAAGCTGATCCGGTCAATCGGCCCGCTCACGGCGCCGCCCACGATCCGCGGGCTCGACCACAGGGTCGCCTTCTCGCTCCCTGTGCCGGTCGGTTGAAGAACCAGCCTCCGCACGCATGGCTCGGTCCCCGCCCGCGCCTGCTCGTCTCAACTGTGCGGTGGGGATGAGGGCACGTCGTACCGTACGAGCGACCGCGCGAAGGGCTCGCCGCTGCGCCGGGCGTACGTCATCCGCTCGCGGACCTCCCTCACCGTGCGGGGGCGGTAGCCGGGACCGCCGCAACAACTCTTGTGGAAGCGGACGCCGGCGTGCAGCAGCACCGACAGCGTCCGCCAGGCCGCGGTGTCCCGGCGGCGGGGCGCGGCGAAAGCGGAGCCCACGTGGATCAGTGACTTCGTGCAGCGGGGGCAGATCCGCTCCCTGTCACGGTCGTACGGCTGCTTGTACGAGGCCCGGCAGGGCAGGCAGACGTACGAGGTCTTCGCGTGGGACATGTCGGCAGGGTACGCGCCGCCCGGGAGGAACTCGACGGGATTTCGGCACCGCGAGGGTCAGCAGGTCAGCTCGCCCGACGAGTCGGGCGGCGCTCACTCAGCCTTGCTCGTCCCCGTCCGCCTCGCCCCCGCGCCGACGGCGCGCTCGCTCGGCGATCCCGCCGGCGAGTCTGCCCCGTGACCGAGTTGGCCCGGTCGAGGGTCACCTTGCCGCGGCTTCTGGCGGCATCGACACCCCTCGCTCCTGTCTCGAGCGCCTTGTCCCTGATTTCGGCCGCCGCGTCCACCCATCGTCTCGCCTCCGACGACCGGCGACCGGACTCGATCCCGAGCCGCTCGTGGAAGTCATGGACGCCGATCGAGACATGGTTGCTCGACTGGACCACAGCCGGGGACTTGGCCGGGTGCAGAAGCACCTTCGCGTTGGCCGTGCCGGCGACCGCATCCATCCGCGCCACCAGCCGCTCGGTGCTCCGCGAGATGAGTTCCTGCCGGTCCTGCCGGGCGGCCTTCAGTCCGAGGCGGTGACCGTCCAGCTCCTCCGGGGAGGCGTCCAGCACCCGGTCGAGTTCGAGCACGGCGATCGCGTCCTGCAGTTGGAAGCAGCGAGCCAGAACGACGAGCCACTCCCGAACCGGGGACTCGGCTTCCCTGACCGTCGCGGCGAGACCACCGATCTTGGACTGCCGCTCCATCTTTTCCGCGATCGCGTCGAGTTGACGCAAGGCGTACACCTGGGTCTCCGCGATCGACGTCGGCGCGTCCTGCACCTTCGACCACATGGTCTCGTCGACCCTGCCCCTCACCTCGCGGATGGTCATGGTCTCGTCGATGACGATGCCCACTCCGATCATGCGGGACAACACCGTGTCCTTCTGGGCGCGCAACACGTCCTCGACCTTCGCGTCGATCGCGGCGAGATAGTCGGTGATCTCGTCCATGCTCTGTTGCATCGCAACCTGCGACATGAGCTTCGCGGCGTTGGCGAGAGCCGCCGGGTTGGTCAGAAACGATCGGGGTCCCTTCACGAACTCCACGAATCCTCTGATCTGGCCCTTCTGCCCCTTCACCACACCCGTACCGAAGCCGGTCTTCGCGCTTTCCCTCAGCCCGTACTTCTTGACGAGCTGTGCCGACTTCGGAGTCAGCTTCACCCAGCGACCGGATTCCGCGGCGAACTCCGAACCCGCCTGCGCGACCGCGGCTCCGGCACCGAAGACGGACCTGAGCCATTGCGGCCCGAGATCCTTCGACGACGACAGCCCCTCCGAGATGAGGAAGCGGTCGACATCGGCCGCGTTCCCGATGACCATCAGTCCGTCATCGTCGCTGACCAGCTGGATCTCGTTGTCCATCGCCCGCTCCTGAAGTCGCCTGTCGCAGTTGTGGTTGGTCGGGGTGCGTGCGGCGATCGCCGGGCACGGCCGAGGTCTCCCGATGCGGGAGAGTCAGGTGCCGGCCCGGACAGGGCCAGGGCACGCTTCCCGTTCGCCGAGGTGGAGTCGAGGTCCAAGCAGACACCAGTTCCTCATGGTTCGGAACCTCTTCGGGCCGGGGCGTCGTCGGCCGGCGCAACTCGGGCCCGACCCGACTTCCTGGCCTGCCGCACCGTGGCGCCCGGCAGCCGGTGCCATCGCTGCGGAGCGGGGAAGCGCACACGCTGCCAGGCCGCGCCACCCGTTCACGCATTCCCCCCGGCCACGCGCGCCTGCCCGCCGAGAGGGTGGGCGGCGGTCGATCGCCATCAGCATGGGACCCATGCACTCAGTTCACAAGGGCCGCATGCTGCACTTCGCGCATTCGAGCCGTGCTCGCACCGCCGGTGGCATAGGTTCGACAGTCATCGGAATTCGAGGTCGGGAGAGGACATGCAGAAGGGCACGCCTGAGTACGAGCAGGCTCTGGACGCCGTGATCGAGATCCTGCGTTCACGAGCACGCCAGGGCGCGGTGCCCATTCCGTACGGTGATCTCAGCAGCGAACTGACGCGGCTCGGTCATCACGTCCCCGCCTACGAGGGCCCCATGCCTTACCTGTTGGAGGACGCCTCCGTCCGGGAGAGCCCGGACGGATCGCTACCCCTGCTGTCGGCGCTCGTGGTGCTGAAGGACAGCGGCTGGCCGTCCGGCGGCTTCTTCAAGCTGGCCCGGCGCGCACCGTACAAGCGGTCGGGGGACAACCTGCTGCTGTGGACCCGGGAGATCGAGAAGCTAGCGGAGCACTACGCCGGTCACTGACGGGTCGCCTTCGTAGGCGTCGCGGCGGCTTCCGCCGGGCCTGTCCCGGACGAGGGGTGGGCCGGCCTCACGAGCCCGTGGTGCGGAGCGGCATCTCCGCCCAGACCGTCTTCGTATGCGCGTCGCGGACGGCGCATCCCCAACGGTCGGCGGTGACCAGGGCGACGGCACTGGCAGGGTCGCAGTCGTACGAGAGTCCCGTCCACTCCGTGAACTGCTGGGCGGCGAGCTGGCGGGCGAGGCGGGCGCCGCGTCTCGTGCTGCTGAAACGCAGGGTCAGTTGGCGGACGGAAGTGAGGGGTGGCTTCGCCTCGTCGGTGAGTTGATGGTGGGTCACAGTGTCAGCCTGACAGGGCGGATGGCCCGCTGACCAGGAACGACGGCCGTACGTCGTGCTCGCGGTAGGGAGTGGGTAGACGGCTGCGGACCCGGTTGTACGGGGCTTCCCAGACCGCCGGATGGCCCGCCTCCCTGCGGCGCACACTCACCGGGACCAGGGCCGTGAGCTGTACCACCACGAGGAAATAGAAGAGCTGACCGGCTTCACGATCTACTTCTGCGACCCGCACTCACCCTGGCAGCGTGACACCAACGAGAACACCAATACCGTCCCGTAGGGAACTCATCGGCAAGTGGGACGAGTTCGGGTCCTTGCTGACCGACATGGCCGATCATGCGCGGCATCTGTCCGCACTCGAGAGGCCGGGACCTCACAGACCACCACGACGGTGGGGGACCTCGTCAAAGCCGGGGCACTGACACTGCGCGCCGGCCAGCAGCCGCCGGAGTCGGCCGCAGCGGCTCGCGGGGCCGCCGTCCCGTTGCTCACCATCGCCGACCTTCTGCACAACGGGACTCCCAGCGGGGTGGTCCCCACCGGCTCGGCCCCGGCCATCGCCGAGGAGGGCGACGTCGTGGTCACCGGAGTGGCTCGCGCCTTCAAGGCGTGGGTCCACGAAGGACCGCCGATGGCCCTGGGCCCTCAGCTCTACCTCCTGCGGGTGGATGCGGAGAAGCTGGAAGCCCACTTCCTGGCCGGCTGTCTGTGCGCGCCGGCCAACGGGCGCCAGGCCGGCACCCATGCCATCAGCTCGTCGAGGGTCGGCATCCGGCGTCTCCAGATGCTCCGGCTTCCCCTGGAGAAGCAGACGGTGTACGCAGTGACGTTCCGTCGCCTTCGGGCCTTCGAAGAACTGCTCACCCCAACTGACAGTGCGGGCAAGGGGTTGGTGAGCGACGTGCGTGATCGACTGGCGGCAGGCGGGCTGACGTTGTGACCGCCTCCGGCCCGGCGATGCCGCCCCTCCGTCACCGTGCCTCCCCGCCGGGCGCGCCCGCGGTTGTCAGTGTCCGGGTCGGGGGGATCCCGTAGGCCAGGCCGTACGCGGCGGAGAAGGTGCCCTGGTCGTCCCAGCCCCAGCGTGCGGCGATCGTGCCGACCGATTCACCGGACCCCGGCTCGGCCGCCTGGAGTTCGCCGTGTGCGCGTTCCAGTCGTACCCGGCGCAGGTAGCCCATCGGGGTCGTGTCGTGGAAGTGGCGGAAGCCGTCGTGGAGGGTCCTGGCGGACACCCCCGCCGCGGCGGCCAGTTCCGTGAGCGAGATCGGACGGTCGGCGTGGTCGTGGATGTACTGTGCCGCCCGGTCGACCGTCGCCTCCCCGACGTTGCCGGTGCCGGAGGCGAGGGGGTCGTGCTCGGTGTAGCTGTTCGGGAACATCGACAGTGCCACGGCGGCGACCATGCGCGCCGCCGCGTCGCGCGACAGCGGTGTGCCGGCGACGCTGTCCTCGCCGAACAGGTCCCAGGCCCGGCGCGTCGCGGCGTGCCAGACGGCCGCCCCGGCCGCGGGCGGAGGCGCCTGGGGCCGCGACATCCGCATCGGCTCGCGCGGTTCCTCTTCGCCCAAGCCCGCGACGTCGCGCAGCAGTTCGGGCTCCATCCGCGCGGTACGCGTCTCGACGTGGTCGGCGTAGGTGAAGTGGGGCAGTTCCGGCCGGCCGGCGGGCATGACGTCGCCCGGCAGCCACCTGCTGTCGCTGCCGGCGCATTCGACGTCCTGACGGCCCGAGAGGAGTTCGGTCATCAGCAGCTGCCGCACGGGCTCCAGGAAGTAGCGGGCCTCCGCGGGTATCCGCACCGTGTCCAGGGACAGTCCGGCCGTCGCGCGCCGTTCGTGCCGGAACGGCGCATCGGCGGAGGACGGCGTTCCCATGCGGATGTCGGCACCGTAGGCGGAGGCCAGATACTCCCTGCCCTGCTCCGCGTCCGTCGTCGAGAAGACACTGCGCACCACATCGTCGCGGCTGATGGCACTCATCGCGTTTCGCCTCACTTCGCCGGGCCGTCCCGTCCCCACCTCGCCGCGGCGGACGGAGCTGCACCCCGTATGCCCTCTTTCCGACGGTACGCCGACGGCCGGTGCCGGGCGATCCAGCCCGGGCGGGCCTCTCGGCGGGCAGTGCCGTGCCGGGTGCGGTCAGGCGGGCAGGACGGAGTCGTCCTCCGGCCGGGCCCCGGGAAGGTGGAACCGCGCGGCGATCAGCGCCGCGTCGACGTCGCTCGTCCCCGTGGACACGCACAGGGTGTACGCCACGTCGTCCATGCGTCGGCGCACGGCCTCGTTGCCGTTCTCGGCGTGCAGGAGTCTGAGCGTCTCGTACTGCTCCACGAGGTGGTCCAGGACCGCAGGGTGTGCCATCAACATCGAAAGTCGCCTCGCTTCGGCCGGAGGACCAACACCCGGGGTGCCGCTGTTCGCACCTGCCGTGGACGGCGCTCGGATCGGCGCCCCGACCGGTCCCCCTCCGCGACCTCCGGCGGCGCACGGCAAGCAGTTCCCTTCACCGTACAACCGCTCCGGGGCGGGCGTACGGTCGTCGCTGCCCGTGTCATCCGGGACACGGACGGAGAGCCCTCGGTACGAGGTCGCCGACCGGGCCCGTCACCGTGTCGGCGCGGCGCCCGGCGGGTACGTCCGGGAGGGGGAGGAACGAGCCGGGCCGGCCGCGAGGGCCTCGCCCGGCGCGACATCCGCCCCGTACCAGTGTGGGAGGCCCCATGTCGCACCGGACCGGAACGGAGCCCGTCACCGCCCGGAGCGCACTGACCCTGCGCCTGGTGCTCTCCCTCGTCGCCCTGCCCGTCTTCGTCGCGGGAACCGTCCTGTTCGCGATCTGGGCCGGCACGTCCGGCCCCCTGGACTCCCCCGGACCGGCGGTGCTCGTCGCACTGGCCGTCGTGTGCGGTGTCCTCGCGCTGGTCGCGGCGGTGGACCTGCTCGTCATCGGGCGGCGGTTCTCGCACGAGAGGCACAGCGGGCCGCACGCCCCGTGATCCACTGATCCGCCGACGGCGTTGCCGTTTGCGGTCCTGAGTGCCGGTTATTTGCGGGATATGACACACATATCGGGGCCGGGTGCGCCGGACGAAGCGGGACGCGAAACCGAGGGCGGTGAGCACCGGGGACCTCAGGGGCCGGAGGCCGCACGAGGCCGGGCGCCGGACAAGCCCACCGGGACGCCGCGGAAGTCCTGGGCGGCCGTACTGCGCGGGACGATCAAGGAGTTCCGCGCGGACGAGCTCGGCGACCGGGCGGCGGCGCTGACCTACTACGGGATCCTGTCGCTGTTCCCCGCCCTGCTCCTCCTGGTGGCTCTGCTCGGTGCCGCGGGCGAGCGGCTCACCACCCAGATCCTCGGCATGCTCAGGAAGCTGGCCCCGGGCCCCGCGCGGGAGATCCTGACCGGCGCGGTGCAGCAGTTGCAGGCGCACACGGGGCTGGGGTCGGCGCTGGCCGTCATCGGCCTCGCCGCCGCGCTGTGGGCGGCGTCGGGTTATGTCGGGGCGTTCATCCGCGCGTCGAACGCCGTGTACGACGTGCCCGAGGGCCGGCCGTTGTGGAAGATCGCCCCGCTGCGGCTGGCCCTCACGGTCGTCCTGATGGTGCTCGCCGTGCTCAGCGGCGCGATAGTCGTGTTCACCGGCGGTCTCGCCCGCAGGACCGGGGAGGCGCTCGGCATCGAGGCGACCACGGTCACGGTCTGGTCGATCGCGAAGTGGCCGGTGCTCGTCGTCCTGGTCACGCTGATGATCGCGCTTCTCTACTGGGCGGCACCCAACGCCCGCGCCCACGGCTTCAAGTGGGTCACCTCGGGGAGCGCCCTGGCCGTGCTCATCTGGCTGGCGGCATCGGGCGGGTTCGCGCTGTACGCGTCACGTTTCGGCTCGTACGACCGGGTCTACGGGGCCCTCGCCGGCGTCATCGTCTTCCTGGTGTGGCTGTGGATCACCAACCTCGCCATCCTGCTCGGGCTGGAGTTCGACGCCGAACTCGCGCGCCGGCGGGCGATCGCCGGCGGTCGTCCTGAGGACGCGGAGTTGTACGTCGAGCCCCGGGACACCTCGGCGTGGAGCGAGGAGGACGAGCGCCGGGCGGGTTGCTGAGCGTCCTGCGGCCGGGGGCTCGTACGGGCCCGACCGACGGTCAGGAGCCGCCCCACGGACGGCAACCCCCCGGGGTCGGTCCCCGTGGGCACCCGCCGGAGACGTCCCCGTGTGCGCCCGTGTGCGTCGGTCGGGGGCGGGTAACCGACCGGGGACGACCTCGGATTCCGACGAAAGCAGGTGACACCGTGGCGGTATCGACGGCGAGGATGGATGCGAAGTCCCGGATCAGCGCGAGGGCCTCGGTGGTCGCCGCGCAGGCCAAGGAGAAGGCGCTGAGGGCGACCGCGCGGGCACGCGAGAAGTCCGTCGCGGCCCGGACCGCGACGCGGCACGGGACGGCGGCCGTGGCGCAGAACCTGAACACACGACCCGGCGGGCGGGCCCGTACCCTCGCCACCGCCGTACGGCAGCGGCCCGGCACGGCCCTGGCGGCGGGCGGCATCGTCGCCGCCGGGCTGGTGCTCTTCGGGGCGCGCCGCCGGAGGAAGCGCGGTTGACCGCCGCGGGGCGGTGGCGCCGCAGGTCATCCGGCGGCTCCAACGCCCGTGGACGGCCGGGCGTAGGGCGGTCGCCCATGCCCGGCCCGGGCCGACGACCGTGCGCCGAAGGGCCACCGGCGGGCAGCCGCCGGCCGGCGGCCTCCGCCCCGTCCACGAACGCACGCACTGTCGCAGGACACACCACGCGCGGCGTCCTCCCCGGCCCCGCCCGTCCACGAACGCACGCACGGCCGCAGGAGCCGGTGACGGCCGTCTCCGGCACCGGCGCTCGTCGTGGACAGGCGGCTGCCGGCACACGGGCCGCCGCTGACGGCCGCCGGCCGGACGACCGGGACGGCCGACCGGGCGCCCACCGCCGGCCGGCGGCCGGCCGGCGGCCCCAGGACGTCCGCCGACGACGTCACCGGACCGCGAGCCGCGGCGCGACGACGTCGGACGAGGGCCGGGTACCGCATGCCGTTCTCCTCGTGGAGTTCGGCGACCTCGGCGTCGAAGGCGAAGGAGATCTTGCCGTCGGTGAAGGCCCGGGCTAGAAGCTGCCGTAGTTGACCTGCCAGGTGGGCAGGCCCATACGCCGCCAGACGGCGACGACACGGTCGCGGTCGTCGAGCGAGACCCGTACGGCGAACCGGCTGCGGACGTGGCGGTCGAAGAGTTCCGCCTTCACCACGTCGTCGCGCCGCGGGTCGCCCGCCGCGCGCATCCACAGTTCGTCGTAGGGCACGTCGTGCCGTTCCAGCCACGCCTCCGTCCGCTCCCGGTGCTCCTCTCCGCGGCCGGACAGCAGCACGATCACGTCGCCGTCGGCACGGCGGAAGGAGCCCAGGGCGTTGCGGACCGACACGTTGAGCAGGTCCTCCTCGCAGCGGGTGAAGTCGTAGGGCCCGCGGTCGCCGCGGAGGGCGAGGGTGCCGTCGATGTCGCACATCACGGCCGCCGGCAGCGCCGCGTCGGGGACGTACGGCTCGACCGCCGGCTCGTCGTTCAGCCACTCGGCGGTGAGCCGCCAGCCGCCCCGGGTGGCCTTGGTGTGCTTGTCGGCGAGGATCCGGATGATCTCCTCGCCCACCGCCGGCTCCCGCCCGGCGTCACGCCGGACGCACTCCTCCACGGGCACGTCGGTGAAGTCGTGCACGACGAAGGTCGCCTGCCCGGCGACCGCCGCCTTCAGCCGCTTGGGGATGTGGGGCGTCAGATGGGTGTTGTCCACGACGACGTCGAAGCCGCCCTCCACGGCGGCCCGCACCGCGGCGTCCTGGATCGCCAGCACGGTCTGCTCATGGGCGTGCGACCGGCCGCGCTCGGGTGCCGGAACGTCGAGCATCCGCCGCAGGTCGTCGAGGTTGACGCGGCGCATCCTGCCCTCGGCCCCGGCCTGCAGCTCGCGCGCCGCGGTGGTCTTGCCCGAGGCCGGAAGTCCGGTCATGACGTGTACTACGGGCACTTTCAGTTCTCCTCGTCGGACGTGAACGGGTCGGACGCCTGGGGCCGGACGGACCGGTACGTCATCAGGTCGGTGGGGCGGCCGTCCAGGCGCTGGAACACGGCGGGCCGTACCGCGGCGTCGGGCAGTGCCTTCGCGGCGCGCGCGAACGCGCCCCGGTCCCCGGCCAGATGGGCGAGGGAGCGGTACGCCTCGTCGATGGCGTGCTCGCGCTCCGCCACCTCGGTGTCGATCCGCGCGATCACCTCCCGCACCCAGGCGTCGAACTCGTCGGGCACCTGCTCCAGCAGTGCGTCCAGGGGCCTGCCGCCGGACGCCTCGATGTCGGCCGGGGAGCAGTTGAGCGCCTGGGCCAGCTGCTTCGCGGGACGGCCGGCGAAGCGCTGGATGCCGTGGCCGCGCCAGATGTCCCGCTCCGTCACACCGGTGAGCACCTTGTGGAGCCGTACGTACTCGGCCAGTTTCGCCTTGGCGCGGACACCCGAGACGAAGCGCAGCACGAAGCCCTCGGCGTCGGTTCCGGTGGCCGTCCGGCCCCCGGGCAGCCGGTTGGAGTCGGCCAGCGCGAGGAGTTCGGCGAGCGGCATCGCGGGCCACACGGTGACGACGGAGCCGATGCCCTTCCAGCCGGCGGCTGCCTCGTCCAGCGGGATCTCGCGGCCGTCGTGGGCGAAGGCGGCGAGCAGCACCAGGTCGCGTCGGTCGCCGTAGTCGACGACGATCCGGTTCTGCGGGTACAGGATCTCGGCGAGGTAGGTCACTCCCGGCACCAGCGCCGAGGTGTCCTTGCCGTCGAGCAGCCGCTGGGCCCAGCGGGCCTGGGTGCTGATGAACGACCCCTTGGACGCGACCTGCCAGCGCCCCGCGTAGTGGAACACCACGGCGAGGCTTCCGTCGACCTTCTCGTACACCTCGAACGGCTCGTCCGGGAGAGCGGGCGCGTAGGGCTGACCGGCCTCGTGCTCACCGACGTTGAAGAACTTGGGCAGCGGCAGTGCGACGACCTCACCGGTCTCGTCGTCGGCGACGAGACCGCGGCAGCGCGTGGTCACCCGGTTCCACACCCGCTCGTACTGGCACGTCCTCGTGTAGGTGTAGATCGACAGCGGCAGCCGGGGGTGGCTCTTGCGGGTCACGTGACCCGCGTCGATGGCAGCGGCCAGTTCCTGCGGCGGCAGCAGCTCATGAAGAGTCAGGTGCGCCTGGCTCATGTGTCCTCCCGTTCGTGAGCCTTGATTCTCGGCTGCGGGAAGGGCACTTGCGTACTGAATTAGCGCACCTGGGCGGGGAGGAGACGCAGGTCACGAACGCGGCGGCGCAGGAACGGGTCGCCGGGGGTGACGTCGTGGGCCGCGCGGGCGTTGGTGGGGCACGTACCCACGACCGGCCGGCTCCCTGTCCGGGCGCGGGTACTCCACGGCTCCGGACGTCGTGCCCGCCCGGCCACAACGGCGTCCGGGGCCTCCTGGCCACAACGGCGTGCGGGGCTCTCGCCCACCGGGCCCGTTGCCTCTCGGGCGGCGCCCGCCCGGGCGGAGTCCGTCCCCGCCACGAGGTGCGTGCGATACATTTTGCCGCGCCTTGACCACGATCATTCTCGGACGACGGAGACAGCCTTCCCCATGACGGACATAGTCAACGGACTCGGCCGGGCCACCGCCTACGGCGCCCTCGGCGTCGTGCTGCTGATCCTCGGCATCGTGCTGGTGGACGTACTGACGCCCGGCAAGCTCGGCCGCCAGATCTGGGAGGAGCGCAACCGCAACGCGGCGGTACTGCTGAGTTCTGCGCTTCTGGGGATCGGCGGGATCGTGTTCACCTCGATCTGGACGACGTACGACGACTTCGGCAAGGGCCTGGTGTCGACGGCCGCGTTCGGTGTGCTGGGGCTCGTGCTGATGGCCGTGGCCTTCCTGGTGGTGGACCTGGTGACGCCGGGCAGGCTCGGCGCGACGCTGGTCGAGCCCGAGCCGCACCCGGCGGTCTGGGTCACGGCGTCGTGCAACCTCGCGGTGGCGGCGATCGTCTCGGCGTCGATCGCCTGACGCACGCCGGACGGCAGGGACGCGCTCCCGGACCGGAACACCCTCCCCGGGACCGACCGGACGGGACCCGCCGCCCCCTTGCTCCGCGTAGCCGTCCGCTCACAACGGGCCGGATTCCCGGCCCGTTTCGCCTGCCGGGCTGCACCTCGCCGGATACCGCGTGATGCTGGTATTCAGTCCCCCGCTACGGGATTCGCCCGGAGGCAGATCATGAAGCAGGACAACACCGGAGAGCAGCAGCCCGAGAGCAGGCAGCGGCCGGTTCAGCTCTTCACCGGATCGGAACGGCCCTTCGACCCCGAGGACCTGGTGATGGCGTCCGGCCGCGAGTGCACGCCCGAGAACGTGGCCCGTGCCCGCAAGGAGATCGCGGAGAAGGGCGCGGCCGCGCTCGAGCGCTACCTGCCCTGACGGCGGGCCGCTCGCGGACGTCGCCTCCACCGACGGTGGACGATCCCTCACCGCACGTAGGCGCATGGCCGCTTCTCAGGGGTTTCGGGCATCGAAAAGGGATGCCCGAACGCCGAATGAGTCAAAATAGGCACATTTGGGTATCAGGCCGACAGAGCCCGACCGACGGTCCCGCCGCAGCCAGTGGCGCCGGCCCCCTTCCGTCGAAGGACGCTCATGTCCAGCTTCCCGATCACCCGTGAACCCGACGTCGGTGCCGCCCGGCCGAGCCGGCCGGCGGCGCTCGACGATCTTCCGGAGATCCCGGATTTCCGGAAGATCAGCGCGCTGGACGCGCGTGCCCTCTCGCTCGCCCTGTTCGGGCGGCTCCGTACGCTGGACGAGGGCTCGGCGGAGTACTCGTACGTCCGCAACACGCTGGTGGAGCTCAACCTGAGCCTCGTGAAGTACGCCGCCGGCCGGTTCCGGGGCCGCAGCGAGCCCATGGAGGACATCGTCCAGGTCGGCACGGTCGGCCTGATCAAGGCCATCAACCGCTTCGACGTGGAGCGCCAGGTCGAGTTCACCTCCTTCGCGCTGCCCACCGTCGTCGGTGAGATCAAGCGCTTCTTCCGCGACACCAGCTGGGCGGTGCGCGTGCCGCGACGCCTCCAGGAGCTCCGGCTGGACCTCGCCAAGGCGTACGACGTCCTGGAGCAGGACCTGGGCCGCGCCCCCACGGCGGCTGAACTGGCCGCCCATCTCGGCCTCGCGGAGGAGGAGGTCGTCGAGGGCCAGCAGGCCGCGAACGGCTATGTCGCCCGCTCGATCGAGCCGCTCGAGGACGACGAGAGCAAGAGCCCGCTCGCCCGGCGCCTCGGCCAGGAGGACCCGGCCCTGGACGTCGTCGAGTGCCTGGAGTGCCTCAAGCCGCTGATCGCCCGGCTGCCGGAACGCGAACGCACCATCCTGTCCCTGCGGTTCGGGGAGGACCTGACCCAGTCCGAGATCGGCGAACGGCTCGGCATCTCGCAGATGCACGTATCCCGGCTGCTGGCCCGCGTCCTGGCCGATCTGCGCGAGGCGCTGCTCGCGGACGACGGGAAGCCGGGACACTGAACGCCGGAGCACCGAGGGAGCGTCCGCCTGCTCACGGCCGGCCCGCGCGGGGCCACCCAGTTCGGGGACTCGCGGCCCCGGCGGAAAGGACGGCGTCATGGGCGCGGACATGTGGGGCTTCCCGGAGAGCGCGGGACACGCACCCGGCGCGGAGCTCGTCGGATACCGCGTGGAGGCCACCGACGGATCCGTCGGCAGGGTCGACAAGCACTCCGAGGACGTGGGGCGTTGCCACATCGTCGTGGACACCGGGCCATGGATCTTCGGCCACCGCCGGCTGATCCCGGCCGGCGTCGTCTCGCGCGTGGACCGCGAACAGGAAGTGGTGCACCTCGACTGCTCCAAGCAGCAGATCAAGGAGGCGCCGGACTTCGAGCAGGGGCGGTACGCCGACGATCCCGCCACGGTCCGGCTCGTCGAGCAGCACTACGCGAACCGGCACATGTGACAGACGAGTTCGACATCCCTGACGCACCCGCGCTGTCGCGGGAGGAACGGCTCCGGCGCTGACGCCAGGGGACCCCGGCGCTGACACGAGACGCCAGAGGACCCCGGCGCCGACACGAGAGGAGTCCGGCCGGACCCCCGAGGAGTCCGGCCGGACTTCCTTCCGCTCTCCGCCGGGGCCATCGCCCCACTCCCCGCCCGGGCCACCGCCTCCGCGACGGCTCAGGCCCCGTTGTTCGGCGGTGCCGCGCTGATCCCGGCGAGGGCTGATCCCGGCTCCCGTGCCCGTGCGAGGTCTCCCAGACTGACGACACCGACCGGATGGCCGGCCTCCACCACGGCGAGCCGGCGCACCCCGTGATCCCTCATGGCCTTCATCGCCTGGGAGGCGTCGGCGTCCGGAGCGACCGTGAGAACGTCGGGGGTGCAGACGGAGCGGACCGGCATGACGTGTGGGTTGTGGCCCATGGCCACCGACCGCACCGCGATGTCCCGGTCCGTCAGCATCCCGAGCAGCCGGCCCTGGTCCGCGACGAGGACGTCCCCGACGTCCATGTCACGCATCAGCCGGGCCGCCTCCACGAGCGACGCCTCGGGCGGGAGGGTCAGCACTCCGGTCGTCATCACGTCCTTCACCAGCTGTGTCATGACCCAACTCCCTTCCCTGACACCCCGCGCCTGCCCGGGTTCCTCCCGGTTATCCCGGAAAAGGGCGGGAAGCCGGGGAGTCATGGCCGGCGAACGGGACCGAAGCACGCGGGCGCGGAGGGTCCGGGAGCGGGCCGGGCAGCCGACGCGCCGCGCCGGCCGTGCCTCCGTCCCCGAGGGCGCCGAAGTCCCCGAGCTGCCCGAAGTCCCCCGAGGCCCCGAGGCCCTCGGAATGCCCTGGGGATCGGACACGGCCCCGTTGTCCGCGGCGGGGAGCCGCCCGAGCGGGCCGTACGGGATCTTCCCCGGGACCCGACGGGCGGCCGGCCCGACCGGAGGAGGAACACCGCAGGCAGACGGGGCTTTCGTCACACCCGGTGACGAAAGCGGATGCGGCGGCGGCCCCGCCGTGTTTGCCTGACACATGGCCCCTGGCCCGGCGCCCTCAGGCAGCCGGGCCCGGAAGGAGGAGCCATGAGCACAGCACGCGAACCGGTCAGGACGTCGGAGGAGCTCCGGCTCATGGCCGACGAGCTCACCCGCGGCGCGGAGCGCTGCAAGGACCCCGAACACCGTGAACGGCTGCATCGCAGGGCGGAGGAGTTGCGCCGCCGGATCGACACCGGCGAAGGCGCCGGGGAGAGGCCGCCGCCGCACGCGCGACAGGAGACACACCGGCCACAGCGGCGCGGCCCCCAGGGGCCGCAGGGCCGGCGGGCGGACCGGCCGCGTGGCACCTGACCGCCGTGGTGACGGCCGCCGGACCCGCCATCGGGTTCGGCGGCCGTCCGCCGCCCGCCCGCCCGAGGCCCCGGGCGTTGTGCACGGGTAGAATCCGGTTCGTCACGCTGGAGACGACATGACCATGCCCGAGCAAGGGCCGGTCGAGCCGGGGCCCGACCGGCTGACGGACGCCGTCACGCAGCTCACCGCCGAACTGGCCGCGCTGCGCCGCGATGTCGCCCGCCGTCATCTGCTGGACCTTGCCTGCGGGGTGCTCGTCGCACAGCACACCCTCACCCCGGGAGAGGCCGCGGACCACCTCGCCCAGCTGGCCGAGACCATGGACGTCGGCCCGGAGGACCTCGCCGCCGACATCGTCAACGGAGCCACCGGCCCATCGGGCGCGGCGGGCGGTCCGGCGTCCCAAGGCGGCACCGGCCCGGGCACGGAAGGGAGCACCGGCCCGGGGACGGAAGGCGACGCCGGCCCTCGGGCGGCGGACGCGGCGCGGGCCGCAGCCGACGTGGGCGGGACGGCGGGCCGCAAGGCGCGGTTCGTCGAGGCGGCGGCCGAGGCGGCGGCGCAGACGGGCGGCACGGTCGACGAGATCGCGGCGACCCTGCTGAACGGCGGGATGCGCCCGCTCGGAGCCCGGGGACTGTGGCTGTTCCGCCGTACCGAGACGGACTGCCTGGAACTGGCCGGCCAGGCCGGGGTGAACCGGCTGGAGGCGGCCCACTGGCGCTGGGTGCCGCCGGCGGCCGGCAGCACTCTGCACCGTGTGCTGAGCGAGGGCACGCCGCTGTGGCTGCCCGACGGCACATCCGCGGCCGAGGCGCTGCCCGGTCCGGCACCCGGATCCGCGCGGGCGGTGCTGCCGCTGCGGCAGCGAGGTGCGGTGACCGGGCTCGCCCTCGTCGACTGGCCCGGCCCCGCGCCCCTGGACGACGCGGTCCGGCGGGCGCTGACCGGGCTCGCCGTACCGGCGGCACGGATCCTGGACGCCGGCGCTCCCGGCACCCCCGAGCCCGGGGTGCTCGCCCCGCTGCTCGATCTGCTGACGCATCCCGCGATGGCCCTGCGCGCCGACCCGGAGAGCGGGATCCTGCACATCGAGCACCTCAACCGCTCGGCGCTGGACTCGGCCCGCCAGGTGCACGGTCCCGCCGGACGGCCGCTCGCCGAGGTGTTCCCCGCCATGCATGCCGACCTCGTACGGCTCGCGCGCACCGCGCGGGAGTCCGCGGCGCCGCAGCGGGCGGCCCGGGTGCCCGTCGAGCACCGCTCGGGCGACCCCGACCCCCTGCACGACGTACGCGTGCTCCCCGTCGGCCCCGACCGCACGGTGGTGTTCTGGCACGGCGCCACGGATCCCGGGCTGGCCCTCAGCCGGGTGCTGGGCCGGCTGGAGAACGTGGCCGCTTTCGAGGACGACCTGATCACGGGGAAGTCCCGGTGGAGCGAGCAGGCGTTCCGGATCTTCGGGCTCGAGCCGGGCACGTCCCCGGTGCCGCTGCGGCGGCTCGCCCCGCATCTGCACCGGGAGGACACCGGCAAGCTCAACGAACTGCTGATGGAACTGACCCAGCGAGGGGAAGGCGCCCACACCGTGGTCCGGGCGGTCCGCGAGGACGGCGGGCTGCGCCACGTGCGGATCGCCGCGGAGCCGCTGATGACGGGCGGTGTGCTCACCGGGATCACCGGCGTGTACCAGGACGTCTCGGCGCAGCACCACACGGAGATCGCGCTGAGCGCCACCTTCGACCGGCTGACCGCCGCCCAGACCCAGGCCGCGCTGCGGCACCAGCTCGTCCTCCAGCTGCAGCACGCGATCGTCCCCGAGGTACCGGAACTGCAGCGGCTGCCCGGGCTGCAGGTGGCGGCCCGCTACCGTCCGGCCGCCGAGGAGTACCGGGTGGGCGGTGACTGGTACGACGTGCTGCCGCTGCCCGACGGCCGGGTGCTCGTCGCCACCGGGGACATCGCGGGGCACGGCATCGACTCGGTGACGGGCATGGTGGCGCTGCGCAACGCTCTGCGGGGACTGGCGTTCACCGGCCACACCCCGGGCCGGCTGATGTCCTGGCTGAACGAGGTCACGCTGCAGACGCACGGGCATCCGACCGCCACCGCCGTCTGCGGCCTGTACGACCCGTCGGACCGTTCGCTGTGCTGGGCCAGCGCAGGTCACCTGCCGCCGGTACTGCTGCGCAAGGGAGTCGCCGACCTGCTCGAACCGCCGCGGAACATCCTGCTGGGCGCCGTGCCGGCCGCCGCGTACGACGAGACGGTGACACGGCTGGAGCCCGGGGACACGCTGATGCTGTACACGGACGGGCTGGTGGAGAGCAGGCACACCGGTATCGACGAGGGCCTGGACACACTGCGGCGGGCGGTGGAACGGCTCGACCCGGCCGGTCTGGACGAGCAGGCGGACGCGCTGCTGGCCGCGGTCACCGGTGACACGGAGGACGACACGAGCCTGGTGGTCGTCAGGGTCTCGTGAGACCTGGGATGCCCTGCGGGCAGGGGCGGTTCCGGTCGGCCACCGCCGACCCGCTCGCGTCCGCGTCCGACGGCCCTCGCCCGCCGTCCACCGACATGTCGGCGCTCGCCGAGCGGCTCGGTCGGCCGTCGCCCCGGCCCGCCCCGCCTCGCCCCGGTCAGTCGCGGTCAGTCGCGGTCGAGCCAGTGCCGTACGCGCTCGACCAGGTCGTGGGCGTCGACCGGTTTCGTGATGTAGTCGTTCGCCCCGGCCTCCAGGCTCATGGCACGGTCTCCCGGCATCGCCTTCGCGGTGACCGTGATGATCGGCACGTCGTCGAAGCCCGGCATGTCGCGGATCGCGGCGGTGGCGGTGTGGCCGTCCATGCCGGACATCATCACGTCCATCACGATGAGGTCCACCTCCCGGTGGGCGGTGAGCAGTTCGATGCCGGAGCGCCCGTCTGCGGCGGTGAGCACGTGCGCTCCTTCCGCCTCCAGGATCTCGGTGAGCGCGTACACGTTCCGTACGTCGTCGTCGACGATCAGCACCACACGTCCGGCGAGCGATCCACCGGGTGCGGCCGAGGTCTCCCCGGCGGGTGCGGGCGGCCCCTGCGGGACCCCGGACGCCGCGCCGCGCGGCACGGTGCCGCCGACGGGCACGTAGAAGGTGAACTCGCTGCCCTCGCCGAGCCTGCTCTCGGCGACGATCACCCCGCCGAGGAGCTGGGCGACCTCGCGGCTGATGGAGAGCCCCAGTCCGGTACCGCCGTAGCGGCGCCCGATGGCGAGGGCTCCCTGCTGGAAGGCGCCGAAGATGGTGTCCAGGTGCTCCGGCGCGATCCCGACGCCGGTGTCCCGGACCCGGAAGGCCACCACGGACATGCCGCGCATCTGCTCGGGGAGTTCGTCGTCGGACGCCTTCTGGACCCGCAGTTCGACTCCGCCGCGCTCGGTGAACTTCAGTGCGTTGGAGAGAAGGTTGCGCAGCACCTGCCGAAGCCGCGGCTCGTCCGTGGTGATCTCGGCGGGTACCCCGGGCACGGTGACGACCCGGAACTCGAGTTCGCGCTCGGTCGCCAGGGGGCGGAAGGTCATCTCGACGTACTCCAGCAACTGGCCCAGGGCGAACGGCTCGCGGTGGATGTCCATCTTCCCCGCCTCGACCTTCGACAGATCGAGAATGTCGTTGATCAGCTGCAGCAGGTCCGAGCCCGCGGAGTGGATGACCTCCGCGTAGTCGACCTGTTTCTCCGTCAGGTTCCCCTCCGGGTTCTGCGCGAGCAACTGGGCCAGGATGAGGAGGCTGTTGAGCGGGGTGCGCAGCTCGTGGCTCATGTTGGCGAGGAACTCGGACTTGTACATCGATGTACGGGAGAGCTGTTTGGCCCGCTCCTCGAGCTCCTGACGCGCCTGCTCGATCTCCAGGTTCTTTCGTTCGATGTCGCGGTTCCGGTCGGCCAGCAGGGCGGCCTTCTCGGCGAGCTCGGCGTTGGAGCTCTGCAACTCCTCCTGACGCACCTGCAGTTCCTGTGAGCGGGCGCGGAGTTCGGCGGTCAGCAGCTGGGACTGCTCGAGCAGCTCGTCGGTGCGGGCGTGAGCGATCAGGGAGCTCACGATGACGCCGACCGACTCGATGAACTGGTCGAGGAAGTCGCGGTGGAGGCCGGAGAAGGGCCGAAGCGCGGCGAGTTCCACGGCGCCGAGGACCTGGTCCTCGACGAGGATCGGCAGGACGATCAGCGCTCCGGGGGCTCCGGCGCCGAGTCCCGAGGAGATCGTGACGTAGCCGGGCGGCAGGTCGTCGACGGCGATGGTGCGGCGGCTGAGCGCGGCCTGACCCACCAGGGACTCGCCGAGCCGGAAGCGGACGGGCGCCCCGGACGGGCCGGCGGGCGGTGCGCCGTAGGCGGCGATCCGGACGAGTTCGGTCCCGGCCCGCCCCTCGCCGTCGCCCTCGCCGTCGCCCGTCGCCGCCAGGAAGAAGGCCCCGTACTGGGCCGAGACCAGCGGCGGCAGCTCCTCCATGATCACGTGGGCCACCTGGACGGGGTCGCGGCTGCTCTGCATCAGTCCGGCGAGCCGTGCCAGGTTGGTCTTGAGCCAGTCCTGCTCCTCGTTGGCGCGGGTGGTGGCGCGCAGGGACTCCACCATCATGTTGATGTTGTCCTTGAGGTCGCCGACCTCGCCCGGCGCCTCCACCGTGATGGAGCGGGTGAGGTCGCCCTCGGCGACGGCGCTGGTGACGCCGGCGATGGCGCGGACCTGGCGGGTGAGGTTCCCGGCCAGCTCGTTCACGTTCTCCGTGAGCCGCTTCCAGGTGCCGGAGACGCCCTCGACCTCCGCCTGCCCGCCGAGCCGGCCCTCGCTGCCCACCTCCCGCGCGACCCGCGTGACCTCGGCGGCGAACGACGACAGCTGGTCGACCATCGTGTTGATGGTCGTCTTCAGCTCCAGGATCTCCCCCCGCGCGTCCACGTCGATCTTGCGGGTGAGGTCGCCCTGGGCGACCGCGGTGGTGACCTGGGCGATGTTCCGGACCTGGTTGGTCAGGTTGTTCGCCATGGAGTTGACGTTGTCGGTGAGGTCCTTCCAGGTGCCGGACACCCCGCGGACGGTGGCCTGGCCGCCCAGATCGCCCTCGGTGCCCACCTCACGGGCCACCCGGGTCACCTCCTCGGCGAAGGAGGACAGCCGCTCGACCATCGTGTTGATGGTGTCCTTCAGCTCCAGGATCTCGCCCCGCGCATCGACCCGGATCTTCTGGGTCAGGTCGCCCCGGGCGACCGCGGAGGCGACCTGGGCGATCGACCGCACCTGCGAGGTGAGGTTGTCGGCCATGGTGTTCACGCCGGTGGTCAGCTCCTGCCAGACGCCGCCCACGCCCTTCACCCGGGCGTGCCCGCCGAGCCGGCCCTCGCCGCCGACCTCGCGCGCGACCCGCGTGACCTCGGAGGTGACCAGAGACAGCTGGTCGGCCATGCCGTTGTAGACGGCGGCGATCTCGCCCATGATCCCGTGGGCTTCCTCGGGGAGCCGCGCGGAGAAGTCGCCGTCGCGCACGGCCGTGAGCCCGGCCAGGAGCTTCCTGAGCCCTTCCTCGCTCAGTTCCGCCGGTGGCCGGACCTCTTCCAGGGACTCGCGCCCCGCGGAGGGACGAGTGTGTCCGGGTTCATCCATGGCCGACCTCGTGTGCCGATTCGTGCTGCGTCCCGTGGCCGGGGCCCCGCCCGGCGTGCGATCCGCCGGTCCCGGCCTCCTTTCCGACTGTCGCACGGGCAGCCCGGGTCGGCGCCCCGTGCCCGTTCACGGCCGGCGGGGGGCCGAGACCTCCGCCCACACCGTCTTTCCCGCGTCGCGCGGGGCCGAGCCCCACGCCCTGGCGAGGCGGCCCAGCACCACGAGACCGTGCCCGCCGGGCACGGCGGGGTCGGCGTGCGGACGCGGCCGGGGCGGTACGGGGCTGGCGTCGCTGACCTCGATGCGGAGCCGCTCCGACGTGCAGTTGAGGACGAGCTCCAGCGGCCCTCCGGCGTGCAGGCAGGCATTGGTGACCAGTTCGGAGACCACCATCAGGACGTCCTCGGCGACCGCCCGCCGTTCCTCGTCCCAGTCCGGTGCGGTGTCGGTGCTCGTGTCCCAGGCGTACGGATCGTCCCCCGGGGGCCTGGCGAGACCGTCCGGAGGCAGCCATTCCCAGTCGGCGAGGGCGGTCGCGCTGAAGTCCCGGCAGCGGCCGACCACGCCCCTCGTCCCCGAGATGCCGAGGCGACGGGTCTGGCCCTGCTGGGGAAGTGCCGCGCTCACGGTTACTCCTGCCGTCGGCCCGCGAGAGCCTCGCCGAGGCTCGCGTACCGGGGGAAGACCGCCCCCGCACCGGTGATGGCGAGCATGCGGGCGACCTGCGGGCGCAGCGCGGCGAGCTCCACCTGTGCGTCGCCGCCCTGTGCGGCGAGCCTCGCCCGCAGCAGCACGTTCAACCCGGTGGAGTCGCAGAACAGCAGCTCCGCGCAGTCCACCAGGATCCGCCGCGCCCCGCCGGCGACCGCCTCGTCCAGGACCGTGCGCAGCGGTTCCGCCGTGTCGTGGTCGAGCTCTCCGGAGATCTCGACGACCACGATCCCCGTTTCGGGGCCCGGCCGGGCCGTGACCGTGAACCGGCCGCCGCCGCTGCTGCTGCCGGGCCAACCGTCCTGTGCTGACACCATGCGCGGTTCTCCGTCCGTCCCTGCCGGTGCTCCGTCCGTCCCTGCCGGTGCTCCGTCCGTCCCTGCCGGTTCTCCGTCCGTCCCTGCCGGTGACCCCGACTATGGCACTGCCTCCCCCCACCTCGCTCAGGCTCGGCGGCCGCAACGCGGTGCGCGGCCGTCCGGGCCCTCCTCGGTCATCGCCGGGCGCTTCGGGTCCCCACGCGGCGACTACCCCGCGCTCGCCTGGCTAGGCTGAAATACCCGTCGGTTCTTCTCACGAGCGGCGAAAGCTGGCGCATGCGATGAACGTAACCTCCGAGTTCGAGCTGCTGGGCGTGACGATCCAGGTGGAGGGCCGCCCCGACATGCCCGTACGACTGGCGCCCGCTCAGGGGCCGGGTGCCGAGCCGCCCCCCGCACCGCTGGTACTGCGGGAGGGGTCGGAGTTCCGGGTGCGGCTGGAGTTCGCCGTGGGCGCGGGCCGGGACCTGGAGGGTCTGCGGTTCATCGACGAACGGACCCGGCAGGGCATGACGGTCGGCCATCAGGAGATCCTGCTCGGCGACTACCGCCGCGGGGGCCCGTACGAGATCGTGCTGCCGCCGGAGCGGCTGCCGATCGGCCATATGGCCCGCGACGTCTACCAGGTCACCGGCACCTTCGCGGACAAGGAGGGCCGGATCCTCGGCTGCGAGTCGCACAGCTTCGAGATCACCAAGGACTGGCCGCACTGACCCCGCGCGCGCGGGTGCTCACCGGCACGAGGCCGTGGCACCGTGCCGCCGGGCCGGGTCGTCCCGCGGGGGTACGGCGGCGGGCTCCCCACGCACCGCGCGGCGCGTGCGGCGCGTCATCGCGACACCCGCGAGGACGACGGCCATCCCGAGGACGACCCGGGGCCCGATGTCCTCGCCGAGGACGAGCGCGCCGAGCGCCACGGACACCACGGGCAGCAGATACCCGACGGTGGCCGCGCCCGTGGCGCCCTCGTCGGCGATCAGCCGGTAGTTGAGGAAGAAGGTGAGCCCGGTCCCCAGGATCCCGAGCACCGCGACCGCGGCGAACGCGGTGGCATCGGCCCGCACGGGCGTCGTCAGCGCGCCCGTCGCCGGGAGAGCGAGCAGGCTCAGACCGCTCGCGGTGACGAGCTGTGCTGCGGCGAGGGCCAGCGGGTCGATGCCCCGGCCCGTCAGGGTGCGGCCCATGTACGCGAAGGCGGCGGCATAGCTCAGCGCGGCGCCGAGCAGCGCGAGGGCGCCCGGGCCGACCAGTCCGGACTCCCGCCACGGGGCGAAGATCAGCACCGTCCCGACGAAGCCGAGGAGGAGCCCCGCCGGCCGGACGCGGCCGAGTCCGCGCTCCGTCCCGAGCCCGATGCCGATCAGCAGGGACCACAGGGGTGTGGTCGCGTTGAGCACGCCCGCGACGGAGGAGTCGACCGTCTGCTCGCCGATGCCGAAGAGCAGGAACGGCAGGACGTTGCACAGGGACGCGGCCACGACCAGCCGTCCCCATGTGCCCCGGTCCCGCGGCAGCCGCCGGCCGGAGGCGAAGGCCAGGGCGAGCAGGACGGCGGCGCCGAGGACACAGCGGGCCACGGTGATCTGGAGCGGGGACAGACCGTGGTTCAGCGCGATCTTGATCCAGAGGAAGCCCGAGCCCCACAGGAGGGCCAGCAGCGCCATCCGCACGACGGTCCCGATGCCGTCACCACGGCCGGTGTGCCGTGCTGCGGCGCCGCGTCCGGTGGCGCCTCCACCGGTGGCGCCTCCACCGGTGGCGTCTCGACCGGATGAGCCCCGCCGGGCGCCGCCGACCAGGGCCGCCGCCCGACCCATCGCCCCGCCACCGGTGGCCCCTCGAGCGGGTGAGCCCCACCGGGCTCCGCCGAGCCCGGTCGTCCGTCGGCCGGCTCCTGCTCGTGCCGTCGTCCACCGTCCCGCCGTCCATCGCCCGGCACCGCCCCGTCCGGGGCCGCCCGGTCCGCTCGCGCCCCGTCCACCGCTCGTCATGTCCCGTCTCCCCTCGCCGGTGCTCCCTGTCGCCCACCACCACGGTCCTCCCTCCCTTTCGACAGGAAAAGTGAAAAGTCGTGCACACACCATTAACCTGTACTGCATGCTTGATGTGAGGCGCATGCAGATCCTGCGGGCGGTCGTCGGCAGCGGTTCGGTCACTGCCGCGGCCGCACGGCTCGGATACACGCCGTCCGCCGTCAGCCAGCAGGTCGCCACCCTGGAGAAGGAGGCAGGCATCGCACTGCTCGAACGCGTCGGCAGGGGCGTACGGCCCACGGCGGCCGGGTTGCTGCTCACCGAGCACGCCGCAGCCATCGGACGCCAGGTCGCGGAGGCGGAGACGGCCCTGGCCGATCTGCGGGAGGGCCGCACGGGCCGGCTGTCCGTGCGCTACTTCGCCACGGTCGGCGCGCCGCTGGTCGCGCCCGCCCTCGCCCGGCTGCGGCGCGACCGCCCCGGCGTCCGGGTGGAGCTCAGGCTGACCGGCTCGTCGGACCCCCTGCCGGAGGTCGTGCGGGGTGAGGCCGATCTGGCCCTCGTGGTGCGTCCGCACGAGGGGTCCGTGGACGGCGTCCGCCTGGAGCATCTGCTCGACGACCCGTACCGGGCCGTGCTGCCCAAGGGGCACCCGCTGGCCACGAGACGTGTCGTCGATCTCACCGAGCTCGCCGACGAGCCCTGGGTCCGCAGCGAATGGCCCGGCCCGTGCCTGGACGCCGTGGTCGACGCGTGCGCCACCGCCGGATTCCGCCCGGACTTCGTCGTGGACAGCGAGGACTACGCCACGGCGCAGGGCTTCGTGGCGGCCGGCCTCGGCATCGGCATGATCCCGCTGACCGGACTGCGCTCCCCCCACCCCGGTGTCGTGGTCCGGAAGGTGCGGCGGCCCGAGCCGGTGCGCGCCGTCCACGCGGCCGTCCGCGACACGGCGCCGGACACCCCGGCGCTGCGCGGTCTGCTCGACGCGCTCCGGGACGCGGCCGTCCAGTGATCGACCGCCCCACGAGCGGGCGGCCGCGCGGGGAAAACCTCGGTGCCTCCCGGGCACCCGCAACGGGCCGCGGGCCGACACCGCAGGTCGTTGCGGCGTCGGTTCCGGTGCGGTCGGGCCCCCGGCCCGTGGATCCGTCCACGGCCGACGCTCCCCGCAGACGGCCGACGTTCCCGGCAGCGGGCAGGAGGTTCGGGCCGCGGGCCGGGGGTTCCGGCGGCAGGCCGTGCGTTCGGCGCCCGGACGCCTCACGATGGGCTTGAGGCGAACGGAGGCACCGCGATGAGCAGCTCTTCGATACGGATCACAGCCGCCCTGTCCACCGAGCACCGCGGCAGGCTGATGGAGATGGCCAGGGACGTCAAGTTCCCCGAAGGGGCCCGTGTCTTCGAGGAGGGCCGCCTCGCCGACCGGTTCTGGATCATCCGGTCCGGCACCGTCACACTGGACATCCGCGTTCCCGGCCGCCGACCCGCCGTGATCGAGAACCTGGGCTTCGGCGAACTCGTGGGGTGGTCATGGCTGTTCCCGCCGTACGTCTGGCAGTTGGGCGCCGAGGCCATGACCCCGGTACGCGCCCAGGAGTTCGACGCGGTCCCCGTCCGGATGCTGATGGACGCCGACCCCGCGTTCGGCTCGGCGATCGGCCAGTGGGTCGGCCGCGTCCTGGCGCATCGGCTGCACTCGGCCCGGGTGAGGCTGCTGGATCTGTACGCCCCGTACGGCAGCGGTCTCACACCGTGAACTGATCGCATTATCCTGACTCCGGGCGCCGGACCGCACCCGCTGCGGGACGCACCCCGGTGTGCGCCGCCGTTCCGGGGAACCGGCCCGGCGCGTGCCGTCGTTGAGCCGCCGTACCGCCGGCGTTGAACCGCCGTACCGCCGTCGTACCGCCGTGTCGCCGAGGAGCTGGGAAGTGCACCGTGAGCTATGAGGTCCGTGGCGGCCCGGCGGTGGCCGCGGAGACCGGCGCCGGGCACGGCACTCGGGGCGGCCCCAGGCTCGTGGCCGTCAGCGATCTGCATGTCCGCTTCGCCGAGAACCGCGGCATCGTCGAGAGGCTGCGCCCCGAGTCGGACGAGGACTGGCTGCTGGTCGCCGGTGACGTCGGCGAGCACGTCGAGGACGTGCGCCGGGCGCTGGAGCTACTGGCGGGGCGCTTCGCCAAGGTGGTCTGGACGCCGGGCAACCACGAGCTGTGGACGCCCCCCGGCGACCCGGTGCGGCTTCGCGGCGAGGAGCGCTACGAGCACCTGGTGCGGCTCTGCCGGGAGCTGGGGGTGGTCACTCCCGAGGACCCCTTCCCGGTCTGGGAGGGACCCGGCGGACCGGTGGCGATCGCCCCGCTGTTCGTGCTGTACGACTACTCCTTCCGGCCCGCCGGAGCGCGCTCCGCAGCGGAGGCGCTCGCGATCGCGGAGCGGGCCGGTGTGATGTGCACGGACGAGTTCCTGCTGCACCCCGACCCCCATCCGTCACGGGACGCCTGGTGCCGGGCCCGGCTGGAGATCACGGAGGCCAGGCTGGCCGATGTGCCGCCGGAGCTGCCGACCGTGCTGGTCAATCACTTTCCGCTGGTGCGCGAGCCCACCAGGGTGCTGCGGCACCCGGAGTTCGCCCTGTGGTGCGGGACGGAGGCGACGGCCGACTGGCCGCGCCGGTTCCGTGCGGCCGCCGTCGTCCACGGCCATCTGCACATCCCCCGGCTGGTCTGGTGGGAGGGCGTGCCGCACCAGGAGGTGTCCCTCGGCTATCCGCGGGAGTGGCGCAAACGGCCGGGTACGCCGGGGCGTCCCGTGGAGGTCTTCCCGCTGGTGCCGGACGGAGCGTGCGCATGATCGGCAAGTTGCTGCCCCCGCCGATCGCGGTCTGCGAGGTGTTCGGCGACCCGCAGGTGTCGGAGATGTACCCCGAGGAACGTGCGGTCGTGGCGAACGCCGTGCCCGAACGGCAGCGGGAGTTCGGCACGGTACGGGCGTGCGCCCGCAGGGCGCTCGAGGAACTCGGCTTCGCCCCGGGGCCGATCCTGCCGGGAGCGGCGAGGGCTCCGCAGTGGCCGGCCGGCGCGGTCGGCGCGATGACGCACTGCCAGGGCTACCGGGCGGCGGCGGTCGCACGTGCCGCCGACGTCGTGACGATCGGCCTGGACGCCGAGCCCCATCTGCCCCTGCCCGACGCGGGAGTCCGCGACCTGGTCACCCTCCCCGGGGAGCGCGCGGCGCTGGACCGGCTGAGCGCCCTTCGCCCTGAAGTCTGCTGGGACCGGCTGCTGTTCAGCGCCAAGGAGAGCGTCTACAAGGCCTGGTACCCGCTGGCCCGGCGATGGCTGGACTTCGAGGAGGCGGCACTCACGATCGACCCCGACGACGCCACGTTCCACGCGCGGCTGCTCGTCGAGGGCCCGGTCGTCGACGGCCGTCCGCTCACGGGCTTCGACGGACGCTGGCTCGTCGAGTCGGGGCTCGTGGTCACGGCGGTCGCGATCGTGCGCTGACGGTGCGGCCGGCCGGACACGGGGCCGGTCCCGCGAGTTCGGGGCCGGAGTGCCCGTCGCGCGGGCGGCGCCGCCGCCCGGCCGCCCGGACCCGTCGATCACCTGGGACGCGGGCTCCCCCGGGGATCCTCCCGCCCTCGCCGTGACACAGGAACCGGGAACGCACGGCACAGGAACCGGGAACGGCAGAAGGCCGTTCCCGGACGAACTCCGGAAGCGGCCTCCTCGTCGCCGAACAGCGACGCCGACTTCGAAAAGTCGGGACGACAGGATTTGAACCTGCGACCCCTTGACCCCCAGTCAAGTGCGCTACCAAGCTGCGCCACGTCCCGATGCGTGCATCCCCGGGGCTGGGCCCCGGCCGAGCGCGCAAGAGAACATTACCCCAATCCGCGCCCTGCTCGAGGACACGGGCCCCGCCGTGCGCCGCGGGCCCGCCCGTTGGGCCCGATGGCCGGTGAGGAGTGACAATCGGGGCGTGACCAGGACGTCGAGGGATCGCGATGACGAGGGCCGGGCGCGCAACGCGCGTCCTCGGGACGCGCTGGGCCGGCCGCTTCCGTACGGGGAGGAAGGGGTGGACCGGCAGCCGGAAGGGGTGGTCCGCACGCCGGAGCAGACGCTGGCCGAGGCCCAGCGACTGCTGGACGCGGGCATGCCGTTCCACGCCCACGAGGTGCTGGAGGACGCCTGGAAGTCCGGGCCGGACGAGGAGCGCGGGCTGTGGCGGGGGCTGGCGCAGCTGGCGGTGGGGCTGACCCACGCCGCACGCGGCAATCGCACGGGCGGCGCCGCGCTGCTGACCCGGGGCGCCGATTCGCTCGCCCCGTACGCGACCGGGCGGCCGTACGGGATCGACGTCGGCGGGCTGACCCGCTGGGCGGCGGCGCTACGGGACGAGCTGGGGCGGGACGGGAGCCCGGTGCCGGCGGCGGGCCGGGCGCCGCGGCTGCGGGCGGGCTGAGTCGTCACTCCGGGGACCCGGTCGACACTCCTCCGTACAACCGCGCGGCATGCCGATGTGTCGGTATATGTACCCGAGGACCGATCCGTGCGTACCCGAGGACCGATCCGGGGAGCCCGTGCCGCATGCCCCTCCCGCCGAACGGAGACCCGTATGAGATCCGCCGCAGCCCTCGCCCTCGCCTCCGCCCTGCTCGCCCTGGCGGCGGCGCCCGCGTCCGCCGTCGCACCGGAGCGTGCGACCCCGGCCCGTGCCCACCCCGCGTTCCTCGAGCCCCGTGACCTGCCGCCGCACCCGTCGTCCCCCTGGACGGCCGGGCCGGTGACGGCGGGCGTACCGGACCCGCTGCCGTTCTGCGTGGGTGAGGCCCTGCCCGCGTCCATCGCCCGCCATCGTGTGTTCCGCACCGAACTGGACGCGGGCGCTTCCCAGGTCGTCGTCGTGGAACGCGACGCGGCCCGTGCCCGCTCGCTGGTCGCCCTGTGGCACAAGGCCGTTCGCAGCTGTGCCGCGCGGGTCGAGCAGCAGGATCCGCGGACCCGGGCCGAGGGAAGGAACTACGGCCGGGTACCGGTGGAGGACGGCGCCCGGCTGTACGGGGTGCACACGGCGCACGACTTCGGCGCCACCGATGTCCATCTGTTCGCGGTGGGCCGGGACGGGCGGACCGTCACCGTGGTCACCTGGGGCGGCATGGGCGACTTCGACGACGCCCCGGTCGCGGCGTTCCGCAGGACCGCGCGCACGGCGGTGGACAAGCTCGGCTGACGTCGCCGGCCGGGCCCGCCGCCCCGGGCCCGGCCGGCGGCCCCCGTCGCCACCGGCGTCCGGCTCACGGGGAGGGACGCGCGAAAAGATCTTGCGAGAAAGGCGCGTCGGGACGTCGAGAACGCGGCGCCTGCTTCTACCTACCCGTGAGAGCGTCGCAGGGGCGCCCGCAGGACAAGGAGCGGACCATGAAGTACATGCTGTTGATGCAGTTCAGCGAGTCGACCGTCGACTTTCCCCGGATCGAAGCCTGGACCCCCGGGGAGATCCGGGCGCACATGGAGTTCATGAACGACGTGAACAAGAGGCTCGCGGACAGCGGTGAGTGGGTGGACGGCCAGGGCCTGGCGATGCCCGAGGCCGCGAAGATCGTCCGCGCCGGGTCCGGGGGCGTCGCGCCGGTGGTGACCGAAGGACCGTTCCCGGAGACCAAGGAGTTCCTGGCGGGGTACTGGATCGTCGACTGCGAGACGCCCGAGCGGGCGGTGGAGCTGGCGGCCCATGTGTCGTCCGCTCCCGGGCCCGGCGGCGCTCCGCTGAACATGCCGATCGAGGTGCGCCAGGTGATGTCCGCGCCGTCCGAGGACCTGTGAGTGTTCCGGCCGGCGCGGACGAGCCGGTGACCGGGGACGCGGCCGGCGCGGACGAGCCGGTGACCGGGGACGCGGCCGGCGCGGGCGCGCCGGTGACCGGGGACGCGGCCGGCGCGGGCGCGCCGGTCGGTGAACACGACGCCGAGGACCTGCTGCGTGCGCTCGCGCCGCAGGTCGTCGGTGTGCTCACGCGGCGCTTCCGGGATTTCGCCGCCGCGGAGGACGCCGTCCAGGAAGCGCTGCTCGCGGCCGCGGTGCAGTGGCCCGAAGAGGGCCTTCCACGCAATCCGCGGGGCTGGCTCATCCAGGTGGCGAGCCGGCGCATGACCGAGCAGGTGCGCAGTGAGCAGGCGCGGCGCCGCCGGGAGGATCTCGCCGCGGTCCGCGAACCCGCCGACCACTGGACGGCGCCGGGGGCGGACCACGATGACGCGACGGGCCGGGACGACACCCTGACCCTGCTGTTCCTGTGCTGTCACCCGGCGCTCACGCCCTCCGCGGCGATCGCGCTGACCCTGCGTTCGGTCGGCGGACTGACGACGGCGGAGATCGCACGGGCGTTCATGGTGCCGGAGGCGACGATGGCCCAGCGGATCAGCCGGGCCAAACAGCGCATCAGGGCGTCCGGGGTGCCGTTCCGCCTGCCCGGAGGGGAGGACCGGCAGCGCCGGCTCGACGCCGTGCTGCACGTGCTGTACCTGATCTTCAACGAGGGGTACGCGGCCGGCGCCGGCGACGATCTCCAGCGCGTCGAACTCTCGGTGGAGGCGATCCGGCTGGCCCGCGCGCTGCACCGGCTGCTCCCGAAGGACGACGAGGTCGCGGGGCTGCTGGCGCTGATGCTGCTCACCCAGGCTCGGAGCGCGGCCCGTACGGGGCCCGGCGGCGAGCTGGTCCCGCTCGGCGAACAGGACCGGACGCTCTGGGACAGGGCTGCGGTCGCCGAGGGCGTGGCCCTGATCACCGAGGTCCTGCCGCGCGGGAGGCTCGGGCCGTACCAGGTGCAGGCGGCCGTGGCCGCCGTGCACGACGAGGCGGAGACGGTCGAGGACACGGACTGGCCCCAGATCCTCGCGCTGTACGGGGTGCTGGAGCAGTTGTCGGACAGTCCCGTTGTGCGGCTCAACCGCGCCGTCGCCGCGGCCATGGTGCACGGTCCCGAGACCGGCCTGCGGATGGTGGCCGATCTGGAGGCGAGCGGTCGGCTGACGGGTCATCACCGGCTGTACGCGGTACGGGCGCACCTGCTGGAGATGGCCGGCGACCGCGCGGGGGCGGCGCGTGACTACCGTGCGGCGGCGGCCCGTACGACGAGCCTGCCGGAACGGCACCATCTGACGCTCCGCGCGGCACGGCTCGGGCGGGACGCGGGCGCGGAGGCCCACCGCGTGGTCGGGCGGGACGCGGGCGCGCGGTGAGGACCACCGCACGGCTCGGGCGGGACGCGGGCCGAGGCCCACCGCGTGGTCCGGCGGGACGCGGGCGCGGAGGACCACCGCGTGGTCGGCCGCGTTCACGGCCTCTCCTGGTGCTCACGCCCGCGGCGTACCGTCACCGTGCCTGCCGGGACCGTCGGCCCGCCGCGTCCGCCGCGTCCGCCGCGTCCGCCGCGTCCGGGGCGTCCGGGGCGTCCGGGGCGTCCGGGGCGTCCGATTCGGGGTCCCGCACCACGAGGCCCGGCGCGAGGAGCAGCGTGACGGCGACCGAGGCCGCGGCCATCACTCCCATCGCGGTCGCGGGCGACGTGTGCTGGGCGAGGGTGCCCGCGAGGACGGCCGCGAGGCCCTGGACGGTGAGCATGCCGGAGGTGTGCAGCCCGAGGGCGTGGCCGCGCAGATCGTCCGGGGTGAGTGCCATCAGCCGCTCCTGGAGCAGCAGGCTCGCCGCGAAGCCGGTGGAGGCGAGGGCCACGGCAGCGGCGGCGAGCGCCGGCGGTGGGTGCAGGGCGACCAGCAGGTACGGCGCGGCCAGCAGCAGCCGCAGCGGGGCGCCGAGCCGGCGGCGCAGCCCGGGCGGTACGAAACGCCCGACGACGGTGTCGCCCACCAGCATGCCCAACGCGCCCGCCGCGAAAAGGAGTCCGGCGTGCCGGGGCGCGTACGGCACGAAGAGTGCTTCGCAGCCGACCACGAGACCGTTGGGCACCCAGAGCGCGAGGTAGACACGGCGCCGTGGGGCGGAGGACCACAGGAGTGCGTTGTTCCGCCAGGTCTCGGCCACCGAGGGCCGCCCGGCGGCCCGGGGCGCCCGGCGGGTCAGCCCCGTGCGGGCGACGGCCGCGGCGACGGCGTACAGCGCGGCGGCCACGAGGAGCGTGCCACGCGGCGAGAGCACGGTGAGCAGTGCGGCGCCTGCCGCGAATCCGCAGATCTGCATGGCGCCGACGCACATGTTGAGCACCGAGCGGCCCAGCAGATGGCCGTCGGCGGTGAGCGTCTCGTGGAGCAGTCCCCCGCGTACCCCGCCCCCGAGGGCCGCGAGCGGCCCGAGGCCGAACAGCACGGCGAAGACCGCCCACACCGGCAGTCCGGGTACGGCCATGGCCGCGGTACCGAGCGCGAGCAGCAGCGGAAGCGCCGTCAGCGCGGCGCGCGGCGGCAGCCGGTCGGCGGCGGACAGCAGGGTCGTCGCGCCGATCACCTGGGCGAGCGAGGGGCCGAACACGGCCAGGGCGGACAGCAGCGGGGAGCCGGTCGCGGCATGGACGAGTGTGCCCAGCGCCAGGCCGCCCGTGGTCGAGGCGGCGGTCTGCGCGGTGGTGCCGAGGAACAGCGGGGTGAACTCCGGTGCGCGGAAGAGCTCTCGGTAGGTACGCATGGGCGGAGTCTGAGCGGACCGCGCCGGCGGCGTTACTGTTTCGCGGGGAGGCGAAACGATGGGCTGGTGGCAGGTCGGCGCGGACACGCTCGCGGAGAGCCGGTTCGTCGTGTCGCCGCTGGCGGAGACGACGGCGAGCCTGATGTCCCTGGCCCGGCGCACCTCGGGGCATCCGGGTGGGCGGGCCTGGCTCGAGACCCATCTGCCCGCCTACCGGGAGCGGTTGGAGGCCGATCCGGTCACGTCCCAGCTCGTACGGGCCGCGCTCGGCCGCTCCTGGATCGCGGACTTCCTCACCCCGGCGCCGGGAGCGGTCGTCGACCCGGTGTTCGAGGAGGAGCTGGAGCGGATACGGGACACCCCGGCGGCCGCGGCACGGGCCGATCTGGAGGTGTCGCTCGGCGGTCCCCTGCCGGGTCCGCTGCTCCGTGACGATCTGCCCGAACGGGCGGCGGGTCTGCTGGAGTGGGTCTGGGAGCGGACGGTGCTGCCGTACTGGCCCCGTCGGCGGAGGGTCCTCGAGGCCGATGTGGTGGCCCGTGCGGGACGGTTGAGCCGGGGCGGCTGGGCCGCGGTGATCGGCGGGATGCGCCCGGGGCTGGTGTGGCTCGGCGGGGGGAGGCTGCAGATCAACACGCACGACCGTCCGCCGCGGGAGATCGCCGGGGCGCGGCTGCTGTTCGTGCCGGTCACCCAGGACCACGGCTGGGTGGCGTGGGAGCACCCGCACCGCTACGCGGTGGTCTATCCGTGCGCGGGCGTGCTGGCCGGCGAGGACCGCTCCCCGGTGCCCGAGGCGCTGGGGCGGCTCCTCGGCCCGGCCCGTGCGCGGGTCCTGGTACTGCTCGGCACGCCGAAGAGCACGACGCAGCTGGTCGCGCTGACCGGTCAGGGGCTGGGGTCGGTGGGCCGCCATCTGAGGGTGCTGCTCGACGCCGGTCTCGCCGTTCGCCGTCGCGACGGACGGTCCGTCCTCTACCGCCGTACCGCCGCGGGCGAGGTGCTCGTCCGGGCGCAGGGGCCCGGCTGAGGGGACGGGCCGAGGGGACGGGCCGAGGGGACGGGCCCGGGGTGGGGGCTCCTGTACCCCTCCGGCGGCCCGGGTGCTCCGGAAGCCGGACCATCCGTACGGGACCGGCCCGTTCGTCACGGAATCCCGGCGGCTGGTCACGGAAATCCGGGTGGCCCGCACCAGGGGCCGGACCGGCGTACGGGAGACCGCACCGACGTAGGCGCAACCGGGCCGACGTGCCGGAAACCGGACCGGCGTACGGGAGACCGCACCGACGTAGGGATGCGCCGTCCGTCCGCGAGTGCGGCCCGGCAGGCCCGGCACTCGCGTCCGCGCTCAGCCGAGGTGGAACAGGGGCCCGGTGAGCGTCAGTCCGAGGTCGTGGCCCGCGTACGCGAAGAAGGCCAGCATCACCAGCGCCGCGCCACCGAGGGCGGTGTCCTTCAGGAACGAGATCTGTTCCGTCTGGCGCGTCTGGGAGTCGGACTCCTTCCAGAACGCGTGCATGATCAGCGCGGTGGGGAAGACGAAGACCGCGATCAGCAGGGCACCCAGGTCGGCCCAGACGCCGAGCACGATGCTCAGGCCGCCGAGGAGCATGACCACTCCGCTCAGCACGGTCGAGGCCTCCGCGGCGGGCACGCCCTTGGCCGCGGCGTAGGCACCCAACTGCTTGTGCTGGGTGAGGTGCCCGACCGCCGAGGAGAGGAACACGATCGCGAACAGGATGCGCCCGATCAGGACCAGGACATCCATGCCTGCCTCCCGGGTTTCGACGGAGCGATGGTCTCCGCCTCCATTGTCCACCGGCCCGGAGCAACGATCAGGTCGGAGCATCGCCGCAGGTCAGCGGGGCGGACAGGAGGAGCCCGGATCGGCTGTGGGGGCCAGGCGGGGGGTGACAAGGGTTTTCCCCGTATCGGGTTCACCCCGTCGTTCCCTACTGTCTGCCGCACCGGCGAATCCCGGCCAACTGACCTGAATGTCAGGTGCATGTTAATGCTGGGTGACGTCCGGTGGCGGCTCTTGACCAGGGGCCGTCGCGCAGGAGGCGGCGCACGGGCACACCCGGCCCGGGGCACCACGGATCGCACCCCCACAGCGAACCGCGGGACCCATGCGCCGCCCCTCTGCGTTCCGCACCGTCAGTTGAAAGGGATCATCTTGAACGGTTCCGGACGGAGACTCATATCCGTCGTGGCCGCGAGCGCCACGATCTTGGGTGCCGCCGCCACTTCCTCCGTGGCGTTCGCCGCCGCCTCGGGGGAACCCTCGCCGAAGCCCGCACCGGCTTCGCAGTCGATGACCGCAATCCCCTCCTCGCCCGTCGAGAAGGTCATCGTCACCTACAAGTCCCAGGCCGCGGAGGCGGGTTCGAACACCGCCGCTGCCGGGGACGCCAAGGCCAAGGGTTCCGAGACCGGGGAGAACCTGCGCTTCGAGCGCCGGCTCGCCGGTGGTGCCGCCCTGGTCGACCTGGGCGGCGAGGCATCGAAGAAGGACGTCGCCGAGGTCATGGACGCGTTCCGCGCCGACCCCTCGGTCGCCTCCGTCGAGCCGGACATCCGCGCGTACGCGATGGCCGTCACCCCGAACGACACCGACTACACCAAGCAGTGGGACCTGTTCGAGGCCACGGGCGGCATGAACGTCCCCGGCGCCTGGGACAAGACCACGGGCAGCGGTGTCACCGTCGCCGTCATCGACACCGGCTACGCCGCCCACTCGGACCTGGCCGCCAACGTCGTCTCCGGCTACGACTTCATCTCCAGCTCCGCGGACGCCCGTGACGGCAACGGCCGTGACAGCAACGCCAACGACGAGGGCGACTGGAACGCCACCGACAACGAGTGCGGCCTCGGCTCCAAGGCCGGCGACTCCTCGTGGCACGGCACGCACGTCGCGGGCACCATCTCCGCGACCACGAACAACAGCAAGGGTGTCGCGGGCATCGCGTACAACGCGAAGATCCAGCCCGTGCGGGTGCTCGGCAAGTGCGGTGGCTCGTCCTCGGACATCGCCGACGCCATCACCTGGGCGTCCGGCGGCAGCGTCCCGGGCGTCCCGGCCAACCCGACCCCGGCGAAGGTGGTCAACCTGAGCCTCGGCGGCGCCAGCTCCACCTGCCCGAGCGTCTACCAGAACGCCATCAACGGCGCCGTGTCCCGCGGCACCACGGTGGTCGTGGCGGCCGGCAACAGCAACGCCAACGCCTCCGGATTCACCCCCGCCAACTGCGCCAACATCATCAACGTGGCCTCGACGAGCCGCGAGGGCAACCGGTCCTTCTACTCCAACTTCGGCTCGATCGTCGACGTGGCGGCTCCCGGCGGCGAGACCCGCCGTGCCACCGACACGCCCGGCACCGTCACCACCCCCGAGAACGGCATCCTCTCCACGCTGAACTCGGGCACCACCACCCAGTCGGGCGAGAACTACAAGCCCTACCAGGGCACTTCGATGGCCGCGCCGCACATCGCCGGTCTCGCCGCCCTGCTGGAGTCCGTCAAGCCGACGCTGACCCCGGCCGACATCGAGTCGGCGATCAAGGCCAACGCCCGTCCGCTGCCCGGCACCTGCACCGGCGGCTGCGGCACCGGAATCGCCGACGCCACCAAGACCGTCAACGCGGTCAGCGGCACCACGCCCGGCGGTACGACCTTCACCAACGGTACGAACGTCACGATCGCGGACAACTCGACCGTCTCGTCCTCGATCGCCGTCACCGGCCGTACCGGCAACGCCCCCGCCGCCCTCAAGGTCGACGTGGACATCAAGCACACCTGGCGCGGGGACCTGGTCGTCGACCTGGTCGCCCCCGACGGGACCGTGCGCAACCTGAAGGCCTCGTCCGGCTCGGACAGCGCGGACAACGTCCTCGCGACGTACACGGTCGACGCCTCCAGCGAGGTCGCCAACGGAACCTGGAAGCTGCAGGTCCGCGACGTGGCATCGGGTGACACCGGCTACATCGACAGCTGGAGTCTCACTTTCTGAGACACCGGCGCGACCGGCATCCATGCAGGTCAGGGGCGCGTCCGCGGGCATGATCCGCGGGCGCGCCCCGCTGTCGGCCCGGTCCAGACCTGTCCGCATGCCGGACACGAGGCCTGGACGGGGCCGATCTGATTCGTATCCTCTGCTCGAACGGGCAGGGGGCCCGCGCACGCCGGAAGGTGGTGGTGGGTACGTGAACGTCAGTGCGTACCTCCCCCGCGCCGGTGTGGGGGGACCCCCGGTACCGGTCGGCCGGGCCGAACTCCTCGACCGCCTCGACCGCGTCCTGCACACCCGCGGACGCGCCCTCCTCACCGGCCCCGCGGGGGTCGGCAAGTCCGAGGTCGCGCTGGCCATCGCGGCGCGCGCCGAGGCACGCGGCGAGCACGTGCTGTGGCTCGCCACGCTCCCCACCGACCGGGGGATCCCCGGCGCGGCCGCGGCCGCGCTCGTGGCGTCGGTGGCCGCGTCGGCGACCGACCCCGGGCCTCAGACGGCCCCCGCGGCGAACGGCCGGAGGACGGCCGCGGACCAGGACGCCCTCCGGGCGCTGCCCGGCCCCCAGCGAGCCGCCGTCGCCATGCTGTGCCGTGAGGCGCCCGTGCCCGAGGAGGGCTGGGACCGCATCGCCCTGCGCCTCGCCCTCGCCGGGATCCTGCGTACGCTCGCCGCCCGCAGTCCCGTCCTTCTCGTCGTCGACGGGGTCCAGCGGATGGATCCGGAGAGCGCGGACCTGCTGCGCTTCGCGCTCCACCTCGCCCCACCGGCGCTGCGGGTCATCGCCGTGGAGACCCCGGACGCGGAGGCGTACGCCCCCGGCTCCCCCGCCGACGGCCCGGAACCGCTGTGGGTTCCCTCCGAGGCCGACGTGCTGAACGTGGCTCCGCTGCACGCCGACGAGATCGCCGAACTCCTCATCCACCACCGGCTCCCGTCCCGGATGGCCGGCCGTATCCACCGGGCCAGCGGCGGCAACCCCCGGCTCGCGCTCGCCATAGGCCGCTCCCTCGCCGACGCGCGGACGCCGGTGCACCACGCCGAGGCGCTGTCCCTGTCGGGCCGCGCCCGCGACCTCGCCCGCCAGCTGCTCGGCGTGGCCTCCCCCGATGTGCGGGCCACCCTGCTGCTCGCCGCGCTCGCACTGCGGCCCTCGGCGTCGCTGATCCGCCGGGCGGGCCGCCCGACCGCGGAGTCCGATCTGGCCACGGCGGAGCGCGCGGGGCTGATCACGCTCACCGAGGACGGGACGGTGGCCTTCACGGCCGGTGTGCTGCCGTCGACACTCGTGCACGACGCCTGCTGGATCGAGCGCAGCCAAGGGCACGCGGCACTCGCGGGGGTCGTGGACGATCCCGTGGAGGAGGTACGGCACCGGGCACTCGCCACGGACGTCCCCGACGAACGGCTGGCGGCCGAGGTGGCCGACGCTGCCGACGCGGCACGGCGCCGCGGCAACAGCGCCCTGGCGGCCGAACTCGCCCTGCTCGCCGCGGAGTCCACCCCGGGACGGGAGGGCAAGCAGCGGATCGCCCGGCTCGTGGACGCGGCGGAGGAGGCCGCCCGTGCCGCGCGGGCCGATCTGGCGGTGCGGGCCGCCACGGATCTCCTCTCCCGGGACGCAGCCCCCGCCGACCGGGTCCGTGCCCGGCTCGCGGTGCTGGACACCGCGGGGCAGGGTCTCACCGGTCTCGACGAGATCTATGTGCACGCCATGGAGGACTCCGAGGGCGACACCGCGCTGCGGGCCGCCGTCCAACTCCGCCTCGCGGTGAAGTACGTGCTCGCCGACGGCGATCCCGTGCGGTCACGGGCGGCCGCCGTCGAATCGGCGGAGCTGGCGTCCTCGGTCGGCGACGGGAAGACGGCGGCCAGGGCACTGACCGTCCGGGCGCGAATGGAGCGCTTCCTGGGGTCGCCGGACGCGGAACGGGTGCTCGCCGAGGCGCGGGCGCTGGAGATGGTCGAGCGGCCGCTCGGAGTCCGCAACGCCGCCCAGATACTGACGATTCGTCATGCCCTGTTCGACGACCGGCTCGGGGACGCCCGTGACCAGCTCAACGCGCTGCTGCCGCTGGTCGAGCGGCGCGGCACCGTCGAGGACGCCATCGAGCTGTTCAACACGTCCGCCGAGGTCGAGGCGCGCCGGGGCCAGTGCGCGGCGGCACTGTCGCACGCCGGGCGGTCGCTGGCCCTGACCCTGGAGGCGGGCCTCTCCCCCGGGCCCGCCTGGTACTCGCTGGCCCTCGCCGAGACGGCCGGCGGCAGCTTCGCCCGCGCCGCCGGCTATGCGCGCCGCAGCGCCCAGGCATCCGAGGAGGAGGGCGACCACGTCTTCCTGTCCCGCAGCCTCTACGCGCTCGGCCGGGTGCAGCTCGTCACCGGCGACGTGGCCAACGCCCTGGAGACCCTGCGGCGCGTCCAGGCCGGGGAGCGGGCCCAGTCCGCCGTGGACCCGTCCATGCTGCGCTGGCACGAGGAGCTGGCCGAGGCGCTGCTCGCCAACGACGCCCCGGAGGAGGCAGCCGGGGTGCTGTCCGACGTCCGGCCGGTCGCTGAACGACTGGGCCGCACCACGGTGCTGCTCGGCTGTGCCCGGGTGTACGCGCTGTGCCTCGCGGCCGGCGGGAAGTCCGACGAGGCGGCCGAACTGCTGGCGGACACCGCCGACCGGTTCGAGGAGGCGGGGCTGCCGCTGGAGCGCGGCCGGGCGCTGATCGCCCTCGCCCGGGTGGAGCGCCGCCGGCGGCGGCGCTCGGCGGCCCAGCAGGCGCTGCAGGCGGCGGCGACGGTCTTCGAGCGGTCGGGCGCGACCCCCTGGCTGGCGCTGGCGTCGGAGACGCCGTCGGGCGCGGCCGAGCCGGCGCCCTCCCGTGACGGGGCGCTGTCGTCCCTGACGGAGGCGGAGCTGCATCTGGCGCTGCTCGTCGGGCAGGGTGCCAGCAACCAGGAGGCGGCGGCACGGCTGTATCTCAGCGTGAAGACGGTCGAGGCCCGGCTGACCCGCATCTACCAGAAGCTGGACGTCCGTTCGCGGGCGCAGCTGGCCACCGCGCTGACCGCCTGGCCGGGGCTGAGGCCGCCGGCGATACCGGCGGACGGTCCGGCGGCCGGCTGAGGCGGCCGCCGGGGGGCGCCCTGCCGGGCCTGCGCGGCGCCCTGCCCGGTGTGACGATCACCGCACGCCGCGATGCGGGACCGCACCGCGGCGGCGTGACGATCACCGCACGCCGCGATGCGGGACCGCACCGCGGCCCCTCGGCCCGCGGACGGGGCGGACCGCCGCGGACTCGCGCCGGCGGACGGTCCTGTACGTGCCACCGGCCGCGGCCCGGCCCGCGGTGGTGGACGAGGCCGGCATGCAGATCAGGACCCTGCGCCATGACGGCACGCTCCACCAGGACGAACACGGCACCGGGCGCGAGGGCCGAGCCGGGCCGGCTCAGGGCCGGAAGCCTTGGTCGATCGAGGGCCGGGCGGGAGCCGCCGAAGGTCACCGTGAGGCGCCGACGGACACCGCAGGGCACCGAAAGACGACGAGAGGCCGCGTCGGATCCCTCCGACACGGCCTCTCACCTGCGACTTCAAAAGTCGGGACGACAGGATTTGAACCTGCGACCCCTTGACCCCCAGTCAAGTGCGCTACCAAGCTGCGCCACGTCCCGGTGCCCGTCTGACCTGGGATTTCCCCCGGCCGAACGCGCACGAGAACCATACCGCACTTCGCCGGGTGGTCACGAACCGATTGCCGGAGGACCTGAAGTGTGGTTGAGGTCGCGCGGTGGGCCCGATGCGATCACGGGGCCCAGCGCGAGGCGTGGCCGCGGGCACGACCACCAGGGCCTGGAATGCCTGATGGCGCCGGTGACGCGGGGCGCGGTCGCCCTCCGCGAGCGGTCGGCGATCGACGTGGTCGCCGGACCGGCACCGACGGGGCCGCGGCCGCTCGTGCCCCGCTTCGCGAGCGACCGGACCGTCCGCGCCCGGGCACCCGGACGAGGCGGCACCACTGGCGGGGAGGGCCGTCCCACGGTCGGCCGGGCGTCCGGACACGGGCCCGCCGACGTGGAGATCGTCAGGACGAGCCCCGGGGGCACGGCCTCCCCCTGGCCCTCACCCTCCCCGTCACCCCTGCTCCCTGACCGTCGGGGCGAGCCAGGACGCGACGGCCTCGGCGATGGGCAAACCGGTCTCCAGTTCGATGAACCCGAACTGGCCGCCCTGGTTGCACTCGAGGAACCACCACAGCCCCTCCTCGTCCTCGGCGAAGTCGAACGCCGCGTAGGCGAGTCCGGAGTGGCTCATGTACTCCCGCACCGACCGGGTGATGCGCCCCGGTACGTCGACGGCCTTCCAGGGCTGACCGGTGTCGCCGTACCGTCCGTCCACCTGTCCGTCCGCGGAGAGCTTCCGGGCGGCGAACAGGCGGGTGCCCACGGCGGTCAGACGGATGTCGGCCTGCTTGGGAACGTACTGCTGGAGCAGCGTGGGCGCGGCGGCCACCCCGGAGAAGTCGGTGTCGGGGGGAATGCGGGTGGTGGGCAGGGACACCGGCGGATCGCCGGGCGGCGGCCCGGAGGCGGACTTCACGACGATGTCCTGGTACTGCGCCGCGAACTGCCGTGCCACGCGCGGGAACGTGGTGATGACGGTGGGGGGCACGGCGAAGCCGCTGCGGTGCGCGAGGCTGAGCTGCCAGGGCTTGCAGCGGGCCTGCGCGGACACGCACGGGTGGTTCATCCAGCGCGCGGTGGCCGAGTACAGCATGCCGTACAGGGCCTGCTCGGTCTCCGCCGTCAGCCACGCCGAGGGCTCCTCGGCATGGGCGGCGGGCTCCCCGGGTCTGCGCACCCATATCGACCGCAGGGCGCCCATGCTCAGCAGCCGGCCGTCGGTCGACAGATGACCGTAGAAGTCACCGTGCACGTACTCGGCGGACAGGGCGGCCTCGCCGGGCAGATCGGCGGGGTCGAGCCGCACGAGCGGCACCCCCCGGTCGTGCAGCTTGGCGATCACCATGTCCGCGGTGACGTCTTGACGGCACGTCAGTATCAGTACGGTCATTGCTGCGCCGGTCCGTCAGTCGTCGAAGTGCGTCTTGGAGCCGGCCGTGGACGTCGTCGTGCCGGTGACCAGGATCAGATCGCGGTCGACGATGGCCGGCCGCCCGTCCGGCAGCACGTTCAGCTGCAGGGCGGAGTCGTAGGTGTACGGCAGGGTCACCGCAGGACTCTCGGCCGGAAGTACGTAGTTCAGTACGAACGGTCGCATGAGTCTCCTTCGTCGACTGTCTGGGCACACGTAACAGTACGTGCCGATGATGTAGGGCACTCATTACTATCCGTTACTTCCGGCCGTGCTGGCAGTGAATGTCGTCACAGCGGACGGACCCCACAGGATCGCCCCATCGGTAGACGGATGGGGGAATGCGTGGGGTTCCCTCATGAGAGCACTGATTGGTGTAGACCGTTGTGAACATCCCGTGAAGACGGGCGAGTTGAGCCATCACCGGTGATCGCGCGCACATACGCCATGACCGTCCGTCACGCGCGCGTCTCCTCCGCGTACACGCCATGACCATGTGTCACACACTTCCGTCACCCGCGTACGTGTCATGACCGTGCGTCACGCCCGTCCGTGAGCCGCACACACGGAATCACCGTGCGTGACAGGCGTGCACCGGCCCGCGCGCGGATCCCGCGTGCTCGTGCGCGGCGTGCACCGGCGCCCCGGTGTGCGCCCGCCGTGCCTCGGTGCCCCGCGCTCCCGCACCCGTGCGCCGCGCACCGCGGCGGTCGAGCCCCTCCACCGGGCGGCCGGGCTCAGGGACCGGACACCCCACCCAGCTCGGGATGGGCTTCGAGGAGCCTTCGCGGAGCCGCCTGCCGCCAGGAGTCCAGCAGGACGGCGTGGAGCTCCTCCTCGTCGTCCAGCGCGCCGAGCCGCACCCGCAGCCAGGCGTGGTTGTCGTCGTGCCCCGCGCGGATGAAGAACTTGTCCGGCTCCGCGGCGATCAGCTCCTCGCGGTCCCCCTTGGGACACTTGACCCCGATCACCTGATCGTCGTCGTCGAGCGAGGCGAAGATCCTCCCGCCCTCACCCGCCCGGAACGTGGGCATGCCCCAGGCGAGTTTCTCCACCGCGCCGGGCAGTGCGAGCGCGATCCTGCGTACGTCGTCGGCAGTGGCCATCCTCCGACGGTACGACGCCCCACCGACAACGCCCGGGAGCCACGGGGCGGCGGCGGCACGGGGGCCCGAGGACAGCGGCGGCACGGCGGCACGGGGGCCCGAGGGCGGCGGGCGCCGCCGCGCCCGCATTCCGCTCGCACCCGCCCCACGGCTCGGGCCGCCTCCGGTCAGACCCGCTTGTCCAGCCAGGCCACCAGGTCCTGCTGGACCTCCTCGCGGTTGGTCTCGTTGAGGATCTCGTGGCGCGCGCCCTCGTACGCCTTCCACGTGAGCGATTCGGTGCCGATGTAGCGGAAGTCCTCGAGCAGTTCGTGGACCAGGGTCATCCCCTGGTGACAGGGGTCCTCCGTACCGACGGCGACGTGGACGGGCAGGTCGGCCGGGACACGGGCCAGGTTGCGCGGGTCGTTGATCTTCCGCACGGCGCGCAGCCAGTCCAGGACGAGGCCGGTGCTGAAGGGGAAGCCGCAGCGCTCGTCCACGGCGTAGGCGTCGACCTCGTCCTCGTCACGGGACAGCCACTCGAAGCCCGTCCGGTGCGGGTACGGGTCGTTGAAGGACGCGAAGAGCTCGGAGACGTACGTGGAGGGGGCGGCGCGGCCCTCGGTGGCCGCCCGCTCCCCGAGGCGGGCGAGGGAGCCCTCGATGTCCGCACCCGGCAGCGAGCGGAAGGTGCCGGACAGGATCAGGCCGCTGAGGTCGTCCGGGTACTCCTGCACGTAGTCGCGGGCGAGCATGGAGCCCAGGCTGTGCCCGAGGACGACCACGGGAACACCCGGGTGGAGCAGCCGGGCCTGGTCACCGACCGCCTTGATGTCCTCGACCATGGCGCGCCAGCTGTCGTAGTCGTCGGCCGGCGCGGCGCCGGGCGTCTCCGCGACGCCGTAACCGCCGGTGGAGGGGGCCGTCGCCCCGTGCCCCCGGTGGTCGGAGGCGATCGTGCCGTAGCCGTGGGCGGCGAGGTGGCGGGCGAACCGGTCGTACCGCAGCGCGTGCTCGGCCGCTCCGTGGACGAGCTGCACCAGGGCACGGGGACGCCCGCTCTCCGGTAGCCAGGAGTACGTGGCGATCTGCACGCCGTCGGCGGCGTCCAGCAGTCCGGGGCGGTATGCGGTCGCGGTCATGGGGGCCGGCCTCCTCGTTCGGACGGTCACGGGTACGTGGGGGTCCCTCCCCCGGTCGCCGCCGGTCACACCCCCCGGACTCCGAATGCGCTTGCCGCACCGGTCGCTCCCGACCCATTGACCCCCTGTGAACCCCGAGACCACGCTGTGCGACGCACTCAGAAAGCACTTTCTGGACACGACGCCCCCCAGCCGTCTCATCAGCACCGGGAGCGCCGCGAGCAACCGGGAGCGCCATGAGCAGTCGAAGGACTCCGTCCCCCGTCACCGTCCTCACGGCCCTGCCGGCGCCGGTCCTCGGACTCGGCCTCACCGCCACGCCGCGGGCCGAGGAGGCGGCCGAGTACCGGGTCCTGGTCTTCTCCAAGGTCACGAACGTCGCGCACGACTCGATCCCGGCCGGGGTGGCGGCGATCGGGAAGCGGCCGAGTCGGCGGGGCCGGTACGGGGCTCCACGCGGCGTCTCCGCGCGGCGTCTCCGCGCGAGGTCTCCGCGCGGCGCCTCCGCGCGCCGTCTCAGCGCACCGCGGGCGCGGTGGCGAGGCGGGCCTCGGCGACGAGCTGCTTGTAGAACAGTGTCGTGGGGCGGAGGGTCCCTGCCGGGTCGGCGGCGAAGCCGGGGATGACCCCGGCGGCCGTCCACCCGGCCGAGCGGTAGAGCCCCTCGGCGGGGCTGCCCGTCTCGGTGTCCAGGACGAGGAGGGTGGCGCCGCGCTCGGCGGCGCCGCGTTCCGCCGCGGTGAGCAGGGCCCGGCCCAGCCCCCGTCCGCGGGCCTCGCGGTGGACCAGCAGTTTGGCGATCTCGGCGCGGTGGCGGCCGTTGGGGTACGCCGTGAAGCCGACGCTCACGGTGCCGACGACACGCTCGCCGTCGCGCGCCGCCCAGATGGCGCGGCCTCCCTCGGCGACCGCGGGGACGTGCTCGTGCCACCACCTCTCGGCGTCGGCGCGATCGAGCGGGGCGAGGAAGCCCACGGAGGCACCGCCGTCGACCGCGTCGAGAAGCAGATCGGCCAGCCGCGGTGCCGTGCGGGCCAGTTCGCCGGCGTCCAGCCGGAAGACGGTGAACCCGGTCACGGCACCACCACCACCGCGTAGCGGGCGCCGTCCGGGCCGGGGCAGCGGAAGCGCGTCGAGCCCCGGAGACGGAATCGCAGGCAGTCGCCGGCCCGCAGTTCGTGCGTCGCCTCTCCGACGGTGATCTCGACCGTGCCGTCGAGCATCCAGATGTGCTGCTCCATACCGGGCACCGGGGGTGCTTCATAGGCGAGGTCGGCTCCCGGCGCGAGCCGGGACTCGACGATCTCGGCGCGCAGGCCGGTGTGCGGCGGCGAGACGGACCGGCGGACGAAGCCGGCCGTCTCGTCCGTCCAGACCGTCTGGTCGCCCGCCCGGACGAGCTGCGCGGGCTCGGCCTCCACCTCACCGAGGAGCTGGGACATCGTCCTGCCGTGCACCGCGCACAGCCTGCCGAGCAGCGAGGTGGTGGGGCTGATCTCGCCCCGCTCCGCCCGCGACAGGGTCGACCGGCTCACCCCGCTGCGGCGCGCCAGTTCGTCCAGCGACCAGCCGCGCTCGGCCCGCAGTCCGGCGAGCCGTTCGGCCAGTCGCACATCGACGGGGTCGCGTGGCCCGCATTCCGCACCCTCTCTCATATCCGGCACGATATCCCAGATACGGGATTCGGTCGAAGCCGGCCGTCACGGGCCTCGGGGCCGGGGGCGCGGTGCGGTCACAGTCGCCCACCGCGCCCCTGGGTTCCGTCGCGTACCGCCCTCGTACGCGTTCGGCCGCGTGCGCCCGGCACGTGCTCAGTCTGTCCCGCAGGCTCTGCGCGCTCGCGGAGGCTGCGGGTACGGCTGATGGGCTCGGGCCCCACCGACTCGGATCTGGGGCTCGCCGCCTCGCCGCATGTGCTGGAGCGCCACGCATGAGCCGGCGGGTGGTGCCGTGGAGGTGCCCGGAGGCCCGCGGGTGCCGCCGCACGGCTCCGGGGGCGTGCACCCGGTGGGGCGCGTGCGCCGGTCAGCGCCCCTGTACGCCGGTCGAGACGTGCGCTCAACAACCGTCGAATCCGGATGAGTTGCGGGCAATTCCGTACTCCTGAGGCCTGGTCGTCCGCCACCGGAAGCGGAATGCTGTCCCTCGGTGCCATATGCCGCGGAAACCGTTGCCGAAGGCATGTGGCAGAAAGAAGACCCGTGGGCATGCCTGCGGGCGAACCGGACGGGCCGCTACCACCAGGGCCACAGCGTCAATCACACGTCAATGGCTTGCATTTCGGCCAAAGTTGGCCACCGAGTTGTACCACCTGTTAGCGATCAACACCATGAGGTGGTCGGCCTGTACGGGACGGGACCATGCCGATGCACCACCTGCTCGAACACTCGCGCGAGCAGGCGTTTCGCAGAGGAGGGCTCGCGATGGACGGGTACTTCGCCAGTCGACTTCATCATCAGCTCCGGGACCAGGTCCGGCACTTCGCCGAGTGCGAGGTCCGCCCGCGCATTCCGGCCATGGAGGCGGCCCGTACGGTGCACCGCGAACTCTCGCGGCTCATCGCACGGCAGGGCTGGCTCGGAGCGACGATCGGCAAGGGCCACGGCGGGATGGGCGTCGGCCATCTCGCCAAGACCATCATCATCGAGGAACTGTCCCGGGTGAGCGCCGCGATGGGAGCCATGGTCCAGGCCTCCCAGCTGGGCGTCGCCAAGATCGTCCACTTCGGGAGCGAGGAGCAGAAGAAGACCTGGCTCCCGCTGATCGCGGCGGGCGAGTGCCTGCCCACGATCGCGGTCACCGAACCCGAGTCGGGCGGCCATGTGCTGGGGATGAGCGCCACCGCCGTACGTGACGGCGACGACTACGTCATCAATGGCCGAAAGGTGTACGTCGGCAACAGCCATGTCGGTGATCTGCACGGTGTCGTCGTCCGGACCGGACCGGGCTCCAAGGGGCTCACGGCCTTCCTGGTCGAGTCCGGCCGCCCGGGGTGCCGCACGGGAGAGCAGAAGCCGACCATGGGGCTGCACGGCTTCAGTTTCGGTGAGCTCCTGTTCGAGGACTGCCGGGTGCCGGCGGCCAACCGGCTGGGCGAGGAGGGTGACGGCCTCGCGGTCGCCTACTCCTCCAGCGTGCTCTACGGACGCGCGAACCTGACCGCCGTGGCGCTCGGCATACACCGGGCCATCCTGGAGGAGACCACGCGGTTCTGCGCCGAGCGCCACCGCTACGGCAAGCCGCTGCACGAACTGCCGTCCGTCAAGCTGAAGCTGGGACAGCTGCAGTCACGGCTGATGACGGCACGGCTGGCCGCGTACCACGCGGTGCATCTGCTCGACCAGGGGCTGGCCTGCGACGCGGAACTGATGAACGCCAAGCTGGTCAACGTCGAGTCCGTGCTCGACTCGGCGCGCAACGCGATGGAGGTACACGCCGCGTCCGGGTTGTTCACCGAGCGCCCGATCGAGCGCTACCTCCGCGACGCGCACCACATCTTCGCGCCCGCGGGCACCTCCGACATCCAGTTGCTCAGACTGGCCGAGGTGGCCCTGGGCCAGTCGAAGGGACAGTGGTCGGAGCGGCTGGCCGAGCTGACGTGCATGGAGGCCCTGGTCTGACCTCGGGGCGGGCGAAAGGAGTCCCGCACGTGGGACGCGAACACACGACGTCCCCGGGAGCCGTACGGCGGTCCCGGGGACGTCACCGCGCCACGGTCACAGCAGCCCGTCCTCGCGGCGGTGGATCTGCTCGACCAGCTCCGCCGCGAGCGACTTGATGGTCTCCAGTCCCGGTCGGCCCCACGGCCGCGGCTCGGTGTCCACCACGCAGATCGTGCCCAGGGCGATGCCCGTGCGGTCGATCAGCGGTGCCCCGAGGTACGAGCGGATGCCGATCTCGTCCACGACCGGATTGCCCGCGAACCGGGGGTAGTCGCACACGTCCTCCAGCACGAGCGCCTTGCGCCGTACGACCACGTGCGGGCAGTAGCCGTGGTCGCGCGCCATGAAGCGGCCCACGTCCCCGCCGCCGGCCGCCGCGAGGTCGCCTCCGCCCGCATGGGTGCCCGCGGGAGTGTGCAGGCCCGCGAAGAACTGCCGGTGCTCGTCGATGAAGTTGACCATCGAGTAGGGCGCTCCGGTCACCTCCGCGAGCTTGTGCGCGAATTCGTCGAAGGCCGGCTCGGGCCGTTCCCCCAGCCCGAGCTGACGCAGCCGCCGCACCCGGGCGGGGGCCTCCCGGTCGACGGGTGTCAGCAGGAGATGGCCGGTCGGGTCGTACGTCATGACTGAGCTCCGTAGCTCGGCGCCGCTGCCGGTGCCGGGGTGGTGGTGAGCAGATGCTGGACGAGGGTGACCAGGGTGCCGATCCCTGAGCCGGCGATCCGCGCGTCGCACAGCACGACGGGGACGTCCCGCTTCAGGTCGATCGCGGCCCGCACCTCCTCCGGTTCGTAGCGGTAGGAGCCGTCGAACTCGTTGACGGCGACGACGAATCCGATGCCGCGCCGCTCGAAGAAGTCCACGGCGGAGAAGCAGTCCTCCAGCCGTCGTGTGTCGGCGAGGACCACCGCGCCGAGCGCACCTTCGGACAGCTCGTCCCACATGAACCAGAAGCGCTCCTGGCCCGGTGTGCCGAAGAGGTACAGCACATGGCGGTCGTCGAGGGTGATCCGGCCGAAGTCCATCGCCACCGTGGTCGTCGTCTTGGACTCCACGCCCGCCAGGCTGTCGGTGCCGACGCTGACCGCAGTCAGCAGTTCCTCGGTACTGAGCGGCTCGATCTCGCTCACCGCGCCCACGAAGGTCGTCTTGCCCACCCCGAAACCGCCCGCGACGAGGATCTTCAGGGCGGTGGGAAAGGGGTCACGCGGGCCCTGGCCCTGCTCGGGGGTGTGGTCAGGGCGGTGGTCAGAGCCGTCGTCGTAGACCATCGAGCACTGCCTCCAGCAGGGAACGGTCGGTCGGGGATTCCTGGAAGCGGGGCGCCCGTGCGGTGACCGCCCCGCAGTCCACGAGATCGGACAGAAGCACCTTGGTGACGACCGCCGGGAGCCGTAAGTGCGCCGAGATCTCCGCCACCGACGTCGGGCCGTCGCACAGGCCCAGGGCCAGCGCGTGCTCGGGTCCGAGCACCCCGTGCGGGACCGTGCCGGTGGCCATCACCAGGGACAGCAGGTCGAGGGCCGCCGTCGGACGGGTACGGCCCCCGATCACCGAGTACGGGCGGATCAATCGGCCTGCCGCATCGTCCAGCCACGGCCCGTCCTTGGGGGACGGCACGGTCAGAGCCCCGTGGCGCTCGGCGCCCCGGCGGCCTGTCTGGCCGGTGTGACCAGATACGGCCGTACGCTCTTGACCAGCATCGCCATCTCGTACCCGAGGACCGCGGCGTCCGCCTCCCGCCCCGCCAGCACGGCGAGACAGGTGCCCGAACCGGCCGTGGACACGAACAGCAGGGTGGAGTCGAGCTCCACCACGACCTGGCGGACCTCCCCGCCGTCGCCGAACCGGGCGCCGGCGCTGCGGCCGAGCGAGTACAGCCCGGACGCCAGCGCGGCCATGTGGTCGGCGCTGTCGGCGTCGAGGCCGTGCACGGACTTCACCAGGCCGTCGGAGGAGAGCAGAACCGCGTTGCGGGTGTACGGCACTCGCTGGACCAGACCGCTGAGCAGCCAGTCGAGATCCGAGGAATGGCCCGTGGGCACATCGCTCGCCATGGTGCATCTACTCCTTGTGGGTTTCGTCCTGTTGCTGCGGTTCGTGCGGGGCCGGAGCCGCTTCTCCCGGTGTCCCCGACTCCGCGAGGCCGATGCCCCGCTGGAAGGCCGCCATCAGCCCGGGGTCGTGCAGTGCCTGCTCCTCGGGCCTGCGCGGGGCGGGTTCGTCCCGCAACTGGGGCACCAGGTGCTCCTGGGCGCGCCGCTTGGGCAGCTGCGGGCGGCCCATGGTGCCGCGTACGGCCTGGGAGTCGGCTGGCGGGGACGCGTGACGGGGCGCAGGTGGCTGCGCGGGTGTCTGTACGGGCGGCGGCGGGGCGGCAGGGTGAGCCGTACCGGTACGGACGGTGGCCGGGTTGGGCCGGTCCGGGTGCTCGCCGCGCACCGGGAGCGGCCCCGTGGCGGCGGAGTCCGCCGCGGACTGCTGATGCGGCATGCCCGGCATGCTGGTCGCGTAGGTGAGGGTGCGCTGACCGCCGGTGTGGTGCAGGTCCGCGGCGTGCGCCGGTTCGGCGGCGGGGTGGGGAGCGGCGCCCCCTGGGGCGGCGGCCCGCTCCCGGCCGGCGACCCCGCCCGCCACCGCGGCGGCCGCGGCCGGAGGATGGTCGGCGTGGCGCTGGGCACCCTGCTGCTCGGCGCCGCCGTGGGCGCCCGGCTCGGCGCCGAGCAGCCCCTGCGGCAGCACCAGGACCGCCTGGATGCCTCCGTAGATGTTCGACTGGAGGCGGACCGCGATGCCGTGCCGGCGCGCCAGCGCCGAGACCACGAACAGTCCGATGCGGCCGTCCTGCAGGAGGTGCGCGACATTGACCTGGTCGGGATCGGCCAGCAGGGCGTTCATCTTGTTCTGCTCGGAGAGCGGCATGCCGAGGCCCCGGTCCTCGACCTCCACGGCCAGGCCCGCCGTGACGTGCGAGGCGCGCAGCAGCACCTGGGTGTGCGGGGCGGAGAACAGGGTGGCGTTCTCGACCAGTTCGGCGAGGAGGTGGATGACGTCGGCGACGGCGTGGCCGCGCAGGGTGCCGTCGATCGGCGGCACCAGCTTGACCCGGGGGTACTGCTCGACCTCGGCGATGGAGGAGCGCAGGACCTCGGTCATGGTGACCGGGTTGGACCACTGGCGACGGGAGATGGCACCGCCGAGGACGGCCAGGTTCTCCGCGTGCCGGCGGATCCGGGTGGCCAGGTGGTCGACGTGGAAGAGGCCCTTGAGCAGCTCCGGGTCCTCGACCTCGTTCTCCAGCTCGTCGAGCAGCTGGATCTCTCGGTGCACCAGCGACTGGAGCCTGCGGGCGAGATTGACGAAGACCTCGACCTTCTGCTCGTTGCCCACGCTGCTGGAGAGGCGGGAGGCCTGCACCACGGCGGTCACCGCGGCGTCGTGGGAGCGCGTCAGCTCCTGGGCGAGGAGGTCGAGTTCGTCGCCGCCGGCGGCCGGGGCGGGAAGGTTCTCACGGGGCGGCGGGCGCTCGCCCCGGCGAAGTCCGTCGACCACGGCCGTGAGTTCGGCCTGCCTGCGGGCACTGGACCGGCGCAGGTGCTGTGCGCGGTCGAGCATGGTTCTGGCCGTGCGTTCCGCCCCCAGCGCCGCCGCCGCCACGGCGACGACGGCGAGGGCCGCAGAGCCGGCGAGCGCGACCCACAGCGCGGCGGACGGCCGCGCGTCGGTGGAACGGATCGTGAACAGCACCGCGGCCGCGCCGCTGAGCGACACGACGACGGCGGGCAGTACGGCGGTTCGCATCAGTTGGGGGCGTATGCGGGCTTCGGAGTTCGGCGGCGTGGACTGCGGCCTGCCCGCGGAGGAGAGTGCGCGGGAGCCTGACCGGCCGTGCCGCCCGCCCTCGCGGCGGTCCGGCCGCGCGGCTGGTGCGCGTAGTTGAGACATCAGCGTCCTTGGTACGTGGCCCAGGAATCGTGTACCGATCGGTGTGCGCGGCGCCAAGGTGTGTGAGAGCCCACCGTTGATCACCGGACACACACGGTAGTCGTGAACCGTTCATGTGCGGTGGGCAGTTGACAAACTTCCCCGTAGAGCGTCCCGCTCTGGTATGAGGGCTCGCACGCACAGCCGAAATTCCGGGGCCGACAGCGGGGGTGTGTGCCCGGGTACGTCCACACCCTCGGCTGATGGGGCGGAGTGTCCGGACAATTCGCGAGAGGGACGGCCGTGGGATGAATCCCCCGGGCGCGGGACCCGGCCGACCGGCCGCCTGCCGGTCACTGGACGGGGGTGACGGGCGGCGGGTGGGCGGGTGCACGGCTGGGGGGACGGCTGGACCGGCTGGACCGGCTGGACGGCGCAGTCGGTCATCGGGCCCCGGGCGGACTCCCGAGGGCAGGGCCCGGCCGCGCGCACCGGGAGGGCCCCAGGCAATGCGCTCGGCCCCGGACGCCGCGAAGGTCAGGCCCGGCCACGACGGGCAGGGCTGCCGTCGGCACCGCCCACGGAGCCCGGCTGCGGTGTCGGGTTCCGGGACCGGACGCCGGGCACCCGACGCCGGGTTCCTGGCATGGGGCACTGGCCACTGGGCGCCGGACGCCGGCTCCCGGCTCCGGACGCGCATCGGACCGGGTGGGCGCGGAAGGCCTTCGAGCGGTGGCGCGTTCGGCGCCCGGGCCGCAGTGACGGGGCCCCGGGGCGAAGCGGGCCGGGCGGGCACGGACGGTTCGCAGGGCCGGTCCCCGTCCCGTGCCGCGGTGCGGCGCACCGGGCACGCAAGGGACCGTGCGAACGCCGGCGCCCCACCGCGCATGCCGCCACCGCACCCCCGAAGGCCGGTCACGGGGACGTACCGGGTCGTGCGGACCGCCACCGGCCCGCACGGTCCGATGACGTGCTACGGCGTCGGGGCCGTCTCCGGTGTGTCCGAGCCGGAGGCGGCGACGCCGTGCCGGGTCCCGGTCGCCGGGGTCTGCAGCGGCCGGCCGGCGGCGGGGGCGTGGGCCACCGCTCGCCACCAGGGCGCGGAGGGAACGCCGCCCGCCGTGGGCTCGAAGGGCTGGCCCGGCAGCGGCAGGGCGGCCCGCGCGCCCGCTTCCTCCGCCGCCGCGAGCGTGCCCTCGCCCGGCTCGTCCCACGGGTGCAGCGCGAGGTTGAACGTGCCCCAGTGGATCGGCAGCATCACCCCGGACGGCTGTCCGCCCTGGAGGTCCAGATGGGCCCGCATGCCCTCGGCCGGGGTCATGTGGATGTCGGGCCAGAACTCGCTGTAGGCACCGATCTGGATCATGGTGGCGTCGAACGGGCCGTGCTCCGCACCGATGTCCCGGAAGCCGGGGAAGTACCCTGTGTCACCGCTGTGGTAGATCCGGTGACCGGACGGCCCCTCGACGGCCCAGGACGCCCACAGCGTGTGCTGCTGGTTGCGCAGGCCGCGGCCGCAGAAGTGCCGGGCCGGGGTGGCGGTCAGCCGCAGGCCGTCCACCTGCGTCGACTCGTTCCAGTCCAGCTCCCGCAGGCGGCTCTCCGACACGCCCCAGCGCTCCAGGTGCGCCCCCACGCCGAGCGGCACCGCGAAGAGCGTGTCCGTCGAGGCCAGCGCGCGGATGCTGGGCAGGTCGAGGTGGTCGTAGTGGTCGTGGGAGATCACGACCACGTCGACGGGGCCGAGCGCCGCCAGCGGCAGGGGCACGGCATGGAGCCGCTTCGGTCCGGCGAACGCGAAGGGTGAGCAGCGCCGGCCCCAGACCGGGTCGAAGAGCACCCGCTTGCCGTCGATCTCGGCGAGCACGCTCGAGTGCCCCATCCAGGTGAGCCGGAGCCCGGAGGCCGGGGGCCTGGCGAGGTCCTCGAGCGTGGTGGGGTGCAGGGGTATCGGGGCGGCGGGGCCGCGGCGTCTGCGGGCCTCTTTCCGGAAGTAGATCTTCGCGAACTCGAGCGTGGACCCTGACGGTCTCGTCCGGGCTCCCACGGGGTTCTGGAACACCCCGTCGGCGAAATGGGGGGAGCGGCGGATCCGCTCCATCCGCTCTCCGGCGGGGTCGGCCCCGAAGGCGACGGGCCGCATCGATCGCAGCCGGGAGCGCAGCGGGGGCGGGGAACCTGCGCCGGTCACGGGACCTCCTGAGGTCTTCGGTTCGTTCCATTATCGGTGGATGTCCACGGGACGCCGCCGTCCCTGAACCAGGGGGCACGAGCCTCCCACGGCAACCGCAACGAACGGGGCCCGGGAAAAATGCCGGGGCTGAGGCCTGTCCCTGTCACATCCGGGCCGCCCCGTCCGTCGTACCGGTGAAGGCACACAGCGACGATCGAGGAGCCCCGCCATGGCCCGCATTTCTCTCACCCCGCCCCGTACGCTCTTCTCCCGCGCGGTGGACTGGTACTCGAAGCGGACGTACGGCAAGGTCCTCGACCCGGCGAAGGCGCTCGCCCACAATCCGAAGGTGCTCAGGTCCGACCTGCGGTTCGAGCTCGCGGTCGCGAAGTGGAACCGGCTCGACGCCGACCTCAAGGCGCTGGCCGTGATGGCGTCGGCCGCCTCGATCGGCTGCAGCTGGTGCATGGACTTCGGGTACTGGGAGAACCAGCGTCGGGGCATGGACGTCCGCAAGGTGCACGACGTGCCGGTGTGGCGGGAGAGTGACGTGTACACCCCGCTGGAACGGGACGTGATGGAGTACGCGGAGGCCATGACGGCCAATCCGCCGCAGGTCACCGACGAGCTGGCGGGACGGCTGCTGGCTGCTCTGGGCGAGGCCGCCCATGTGGAGCTCACGGCGATGATCGCGGTGGAGAACCTGCGGTCGCGGATGAATTCCGCGCTCGGTCTGACCAGCCAGGGGTTCAAGGACCACTGCGAGGTGCCCGGGCGCGGGCCGGCCGGGGCGGCCGCTGCGGGCGACGCGCGTTGACAGGCCGCGGCCGAGCTCCGGATACTGACCGACGGTTCAGTTCGTAGTCCTATCCGGAGGCCTCCGTGTCCCAACATGGCCCGCTCGTCTCGCTCACCTGGACCGATCACGTCACCGGGCGGCGGGGCCACCTCGTGATCGACCGCCTCGTCCGCGGCGTGTGCAGCGGCGGGCTGCGGATGCGCGAGGGCTGCACCCTGGACGAGGTCGCCGGACTGGCCCGGGGCATGACCATGAAGGAGGCCCTCCACTACGACCCGGAGGGCAGGTACGTCCCGCTCGGCGGCGCCAAGGGCGGGATCGACTGCGACCCGAGGGCCCCGGAGGCGTACGGCGTGCTGGTCCGCTACCTGCGGGCGATGCGTCCCTACATCGAGCACATGTGGACCACCGGTGAGGACCTCGGGCTCACCCAGGACGTGATCGACGAGGCCGCCGCCGAGGCCGGGCTGGTCTCGACGGTGCAGGCCGTGTATCCGCTGCTGGACGACGAGTCGGCGGCGCGCCGGCGACTGGCGGACGCGTTCGCCGTCGACGTCGACGGAATCGGGCTCGACGAGCTGGTCGGCGGCTGCGGAGTCGCCGAGTCCGTGCTCACGGCCCTGGAGCGGGCGGGCGTCCCTCACGAAGGGGCCCGGGTCTCCGTGCAGGGCTTCGGCACGATGGGCGGGGCGGCGGCCCGCTTCCTGTCGCACGCCGGTCTGCGGATCGTGGCCGTGGCCGACATCAAGGGGACGATCGTCCACCCGGACGGCCTGGACGTCGAGGCACTGCTCGCCGCCCGAGACTCGTTCGGAACGGTGGACCGCTCGGCGCTGCGCCCCGGCGACCTCGAGCTGCCCGGTGACGCCTGGCTGTCCGCGGACGCGGAGGTCCTGGTGCCCGCCGCGGTCTCGTACGCCGTCGACCCGGCCAACCAGTCCGTGATCCGGGCACGCTGGATCGCGGAGGCGGCCAACATGCCGGTCCTTCCCGAGGCGGAGGAGCGCTTGCGGGCGCGCGGGGTCACCGTGCTGCCGGACGTCGTGGTGAACTCCGGGACCAACGCCTGGTGGTGGTGGACGCTCTTCGGTGACATCGGTGCGGACGCGGAGGAGGCGTTCACCCACACGCGGCGGTCGATGCGAGCCCTGGTCGACCGGATGCTCACGCGTGCCGAGGAGGACGGCACGACCCCGCGCGCCGCGGCCCACGCGATCGTGGCCGACCGGCTGCCGCGCATCATGGAACGCTTCGGCTCGTACGGCCGGTAGGTGAGGCCGACGCGTCCGGGCGGGGCAGTGCGGCGAGGGCCGTGCCCGGGCGCCGTCGGTACGGGCTCGGCGGTCCCTCCTCCGCACGGCATCGGCTGCGCGCACGGCACCGGCGGCGCCGGTGAACTCCCCGACCTCGCCCAGCCGCACGCCACGGACCGGCGACCGCTCGGGTCCGCGGGGCGTGTGTAGGGTGACCGGGTGGCGAGAGTCCGGTTGAGCGTGGCGGAGCGGCGGGAGGAACTGCTGCGGGCCGCCGTGGAGCAGATCGAGGCCCGCGGGGTGGCCGCCGTCCGGATCGCCGACGTGGCGTCCGCTCTCGGTGTGAGCAACGCCCTCGTGCTGTACCACTTCTCCTCGAAGGAGAAGCTCGTCGCCGCCGCCTTCTCCTATGCGGCGGAGGGCGATCTGGCCCATCTGCGCAAGATCCTCGGCCGTCGGACCTCGGCGGTGCGGCGGCTGCGGACCGCCGTGCGCTGGTACGCCCCGACCGGGCAGGCGAAGGGGTGGCGGCTGTGGATCGAGGGCTGGGCGGTGGCACTGCGGGAGCCCGCCCTGCGTGATGTGTCCCGCGATCTCGACCGCCGATGGAAGGCGGAGCTCACGGCGGTCATCGCGGAGGGCGCGGCGGCCGGCGAGTTCCGGTGCGCCGACCCTTCGGCGGCGGCGTGGCGGCTGACGGCGCTGCTCGACGGCCTGGCCGTGCAGATGACGTCGTATGCGGGCTCGCTGAGCCGGGCCGGCATGCTGCAGTGGGCCGAGGAGGCACTCGCCCGTGAACTGGGGCTCGACCGCGCGGCGTTGACCCGGCAGAGTGCTTAGCGCACGGACGGGCGCGCGGAGAGGAAGACGGTGTCGGCACAGAGCACGGAACGGTCCGCCCTCGACGTACTCGTGGTCGGCGGCAGCGGGGTCGACACGGTCGTACGGGTCGGATCGCTGCCGGTGCCGCCGGCGGACTCGGTCGGAGTGCCGCCGATCCGGGAGTGGGCGGGCCAGACGGGCGGCAATGTGGCCCTCGGCTGCAGGGCGCTCGGACTCGGCGTGACCTTCCTCGACTTCATCGGCGACGATCTCGCGGGCGGACAGGTGCGGGAGCGGCTGGCGGACGGCGGCGTGGACTTCGAGCATCTGGTCTCCCCCACAGGAACCCGGCGCGCGGTGAACCTGGTCGACGACACCGGCCGCAGGATGTCGTTCTACGACGCCCGCGACCCGGGCGATCTGCGCATGCCTCGCGACTTCTACCTCCCTCATCTGCGACGGGCCCGGCACGTCCATCTGTCGATCGTGCACTTCGCCCGGTTCCTGTACGACGACATCGCGGAGCTCGGGGTGCCGGTGTCGACCGATCTCCACGACTGGGACGGCGTGGAAGACCACCACCGGGACTTCGCGCTCCGCTCCGACGTGGTGTTCCTGAGCGCGGCCGGGGCCGGCGAACGGATCGCGTCGGTGATGCGGGAGATCCTGCGCGAGGGCCGGGCGGAGGCCGTCGTCGCCACGGCCGGGGCCGGCGGCTCGTATCTGATGACGCGCGACGGCGGGCGCACTCCCCGCCCGATACCGGCGACGGTGCCGCCCACACCGGTGGTGGATTCCAACGGCGCGGGCGACGCGTACGTCTCCGGCTTCCTCTACGGACGGCTGGCGGGCCGCCGTCTGGAGGAGTGCGCACGGCTGGGCGCGGTCGCCGGTGCCTACGCCTGTACGGGACACGGCAGTTCTGCGCTGATCGGCCGCGAGGGCCTGGCTTCCGCTCAGGTCTGACGGAGGGGGACGTACGCCTCGGCGTCCAGGCCGAAGGTCCAGGCGACCCCCTCCTTCGCGGTCCGTGTCGTGGGCGGTACGCGCAGCCAGTACGTCTTGTGCGTACCGTCCGGTTCGGGCGTGGAGTTGACCACCTCCACCATCGTGACGTCCTCGTCGTCGGCGAGGGCGATCCGCCACAGCACACCGGTCTCGTCGCGGTGCACGGGCCGGGCGTCCGACTCGGTCAGATAGCGGTCGTAGCCGTAGAACTCCAGCATCACCCTGCGCAGTTCGGCATTCTCCTCGGTGCGTATGCGCTCCGGGGTGAGTGCGGCCAGTCCGGCCAGGAAGTCGGCGGGGACGGGCATGCCGCGCCAGGCGTGGAGCGCGAATCCGTCCGGGAACGCGAGTGCCGGGCCGTCGCCGCGGTCGAGCCGCCCGGCCTCGTCACGGTGGAGCTCCACGGGTCGTTCGCAGATCACCGCCGCCTTCTCGAACGGCCACCACCAGCCGGCGTGCTCCGCCACCCGGGTCAGGCCGGCGAGCCGGTCGCTGCGGCCGTCGAAGGCGGCGAGCCAGGCGGCGTCGTGCTGGCCCAGCACCGCGTCCAGCAGGACCATCCGGACCGCCTTCCGTTCGGCGTCCGCGGCCTCGGAGTCGTCCCCTGCCAGGACGGCGGCCTCTTCGGCCAGGGCGTCGGCCACCCCCGTCCGTATCCGCTCGGCGAGCGCGCGCGTGGTGTCCCAGAGCAGCGCGCCGCTCCTCCCCCACAACTCCGTCCAGCCCGCGGGGCCGAGGGCGTCGTGCACCCGGCGGCGCTCCTCGGCCCAGGGCACGGTCCTCACCTCGTCGCGCACGGAACGGCCGGCGTCCGTCAGCGACCGCACCGCCGTCACGGCGGCTCTGGGCGAGTCCACCCACACGTAGCGCTCGGGCTCGGCGAGCCCGGCCGTGCGGTAGGCGAGCGCGATCCCCTCCTCCGCGGCGGCCCGGTCGGCCGGCCCCGTCGCCGCCGCCACTGCCCGCCACTTGTCCATGTACTGCATCCGAAGTCCCGCCCCCTGATGTCCTGTTCCCGCCACTGCGTCACGCGTCCCGCCGGTCCTTCGCGGCTGCCGGCCCCTGCCCGGCACTCAGTCCGCCACGATCCGCACCGCGCCCGGGATGTACTCCCGCTGGCGCACCACGCGGTACCAGCCCTTGGGCAGGGGTATCGGCGCGTGCTCCTCGTGCACCACCCGGCCGCCCTCGGGGACATGGAGGAGCATGGGCCCGGACGGGCCCGCGTCGCGGAAGAGCCGTCCCGGGCCCGTCACGGCGTGGGCGTGACCGGTGACCTCGCCGAGCGCCAGGACCAGCCGACCGCGGCCGTCCCTCGGCTCCCCCTGCGCGTCCTCGGCACGGGCGGGGACGGCGTCCTCCGCGACGGGCACGATCAGCACATCTCCCTGCCGGTACATGGCTCTCCCCTCGACCGTCGGCGCCTGGTGCGCCGGGCTGTGATCGAAGCTAGAGGCAGGGTCTGACAATGACGCGACGTCACCCGCCCGGCCCGGTCCGGCACGGGGCCGCACCCGGACCGGAGGGAACCGGCGGCGGGGCCTCGCGCGCGTGGGCCGGACCGCGGAACCGGCGCCGACGCCCGGACGGCGACGGCATGGGACGGCCGCCCCCGCGAATCCGGTTCGGGCGTCACGCGCGGCCGGACGGCCGGACCCCAGCCGCAACTGCGACTGCGACTGCGACTGCGTGAGACGGCCGGGCCGCGTCCGGTTCGGGCGTGACGCGCGGGAACCACGCAAGCGCTCCCGACGGACCGGCACCGGACGTCCCGGCAGGGCGGCCCGCGCCCCTGTGGCCCCGGGACCCGGCGGTGGTTCGCACGCCCCCGCCCGTCCCCATGCTCCCCGCGGACCCGGAGTGCGCACGGCACCCCATGCTCCCCACGGCCCGGGGGCGTTCGCACGGTCGTCTCCCAGCCGCCCGGCGGCCGTCGGACGTTGTGGACGCCCCGCGGGGGGCCCTGTCAGTGGCGCTTGGTAGAACTGCTCGCACATCAGCCGATCATCGCCGTCCGCTGTCTGGAGCATCGTCATGACCATTGGGGTCCATCTGCAGGAGCTGCACGGCCTGCCCGCGTTCGACTTCCCGGGCGCCGACGCGAAGGCCGGCGAGCTGCCGGACCCCGCGTCCGTCGCCTGGCGGATCGGTGTGGACGCGTACGACAGCGAGGAGGCGTGGGAGGACGCCTTCGCGCGCTTCGCCGCCGCCGTGGACACCACGAAGGTCCGGGCCCTGATCGTGGGCGCCTGGAGCGACGTGTACGACAGCGGCCCCGACGAGGTGTTCTCGGCGCTGCTCGCCGCACGCGACCGGCTGCCGGAGCTGCGGGCGCTGTTCGTCGGCGACATCACGTTCGAGGAGTGCGAGATCTCCTGGATCAACCAGGGCGATGTCACCCCGCTGCTCGACGCCTTCCCGGAGCTGGAGGAGTTCGGGGTGCGCGGCGGCATGGGCCTGGTGTTCGGCGCTGCCCGGCACGAGCGTCTGCGGACCCTCGTGATCGAGAGCGGCGGCCTGCCGGCCGGGGTGGTCCGCGGCGTGGCCGCCTGCGAGCTGCCCTCCCTGGAGCACCTGGACCTCTGGCTCGGTACCTCCGGCTACGGCGGGGACGCCGAGCTCGGCGACCTCGGGCCGTTCCTCGCGGGCACCCGCCTTCCCGGACTCCGGTGTCTCGCTCTGCGCAACAGCGAGATCCAGGACGAGATCGCCTCGGCCCTCGCGGCGGCGCCGGTCGTCGCCCGGCTGGAGATCCTGGACCTGTCGATGGGCACCCTGGGCGACCAGGGGGCGGCGGCGCTGCTCGAGGGACAGCCCCTCACCCACCTCAGCAAGCTCGACCTGCACCACCACTTCCTCAGCGAGCCGATGGCCGAGCGGATACGCCGTGCGCTGGAGCCCTCCGGGGTGAGTGTCGACCTCGACGGCGTGCAGGAGCCCTGGGACGACGACGAGGACAACGGCCGGTTCACCGCGGTGGCGGAGTGAGACCGGGGGCGTCACGGCGCTTCGCCGTCGTCGGCGTCCCGGGGAACCGCCGGGTCGCCTTCTTCCAGCGGGCACTGCGCACGGCGGGGCTGCCCGAGGCGCGCGTGGTGCCGTGGCTGGACGTCCTGCGGGGCCGGGCCGGTTTCGAGGCCGGGGAGACCGTGCGGATCGACTCCCCCGGTGAGGACCCGGAGGTGGACCGGCTGCTGCGCGGTGTCGGCGACCCGGCCGCGGTCGAGGGCACCGGCCGCTGGTACGCGCGCTTCACGGACGCCGTGCGGGACGTGGCGGAGTCCGTGCGCGCCGCGGGGGGCACCCTGCTCGACGACCCGGACGAGCTCGCCGTGCTGTTCGACAAACGCCTGTGCCACGAGCGGCTCACGGCGTCCGGCGTGGCGGTGCCGCCGTCGCCCACGTCCGGCGCCGCGGCACCCGCCGTGCGCGGCTGGGACGACGTCCGTGCCGTGCTCGCCGAACCGGGGTACCGCCGGGCGTTCGTGAAGCTCGCCCACGGTTCATCGGCATCCGGGGTCCTGGCGGTGGAGTTCGCCGGCGGCGGCCGCATCCGGGCGACGACGTCGGTGGAACGGACGCCGGACGGACGACTGTTCAACTCGCTCAGGCTGCGCCGCTACACGTCCGAGCAGGAGATCGCCGCCATCGTGGACGCCCTCGCGCCCGACGGTCTGCACATCGAGCGCTGGCTGCCCAAGGCCGTCCAGCACGGAAGGGCCGCCGACCTGCGGGTCGTGGTGGTCGCGGGACGGGCCACGCACGCCGTCGTGCGGACCAGCCGTTCCCCGCTGACCAATCTCCATCTGGGCGGTCTGCGGGGCGACCTGGCCGAGGCCAGGGCCGCCGTGCGGGCTGCCGGCCGCAGCTGGCGCGACGACGTGCTGGGACTGTGCGAGCGCACGGCCCGCAGCTTCCCCGGGACCCTGTGCGTCGGTGTCGACCTGCTGCCGGCCACGGGCTGGCGCCGGTTCGCCGTCGGCGAGGTCAACGCGTTCGGCGACCTCCTGCCGGGGCTCACGGGACTGCCGGGCAGCGGCAGCGAGGGCCTCGACACCTATGCGGCGCAGGTCGCCGCCGTACATCCGCACCATGAGGAACCACCATGCACTCAGCCTCTCCCGGCCGGACCGGTCCGGCCGGCATGACGCAGCCCGCCCGTACGGCGGCCGCGACCGGCACGACGGACCCGGCCGGATCCCCGGGCGTCGTCCCGGCAGCGCCCTCGCCGGACATGCGGTCGGTCGTCGGCACGGACGACCTGCTGCTCGTCACCCTCGACACGCTGCGCTTCGACGTCGCGGAGGAACTCGCGGCCGCCGGCCGCATCCCGAACCTCGCGCGTCATCTGCCGGGTGGCCGCTGGGAGCGGCGGCACGCCCCGGGCAGCTTCACCTGGGCCTCGCACCAGGCGATCTTCGCGGGCTTCCTCCCGACGCCCGCCGCGCCCGGCCCCCATCCCCGGCTGTTCGCCGCGCGGTTCGCCGGCAGTGAGACGACCGCCGACGGCACGTTCGTGTACGACACGCCCGACCTGGTCTCCGGGCTCGCCGGCGCCGGTTACCGGACGGTGTGCATCGGCGGTGTCGGCTTCTTCAACCGGCAGGGACCGCTCGGCACCGTGCTGCCGGGGATGTTCCAGGAGAGCCACTGGGAGCCCGAGTTCGGCGTGGCCTCCCCGACCTCCTTCGAGGCTCAGGTCGCCAGGGCCGAGGAGGTCGTCGCGGCACTCCCCGCGGACCGGCGCCTGTTCCTCTTCGTCAACGTCTCGGCCCTGCACCAGCCCAACTGGTTCCATCTGCCGGGCGCGACGCGGGAGGCCGGGGACTCCCGCGAGACCCACGCGGCCGCGCTGGAGTACGTCGACCGGCACATCGGCCGGCTCTTCGCCGCGGCGGCCCGCCGCAGGCGGTGCTTCGCGATCGTCTGCTCCGACCACGGCACGGCGTACGGCGACGACGGGTACACCGGCCACCGGCTCGGCCACGAGGTCGTGTGGACGGTGCCGTACGCGCAGTTCCTCCTGCCCGGGCCGGATGCCCCGGAGGGCGCCCGGTGAGCGGCGCGGCGCACGGGATCCGCCCGTACCGGAGCTACGTCTACGCCTACCCGCACAAGACGTCGTACCGTCCGCTGCCGGACCGGCCCCGGTTGCGCGACCTGTGGGCCGGGGAGGGGAAGGACGCGCTCTCCCTGTACCTCCACATCCCCTTCTGCGAGGTCCGCTGCGGCTTCTGCAATCTGTTCACCCGGATCGGCGCCCCCGACGAGCTGACGACGCGGTACCTCGACGCGCTGGAGCGGCAGGCCGTGGCCGTCCGGGAGGCACTGGGCGACGCGGACCCGGTCCGGTTCGCGGCCGCCGCGTTCGGCGGTGGCACCCCGACCTTCCTCACCGCCGGGGAGTTGGAGCGGCTCTGCGACATCGCCGAGAAGCGGATGGGCGCCGCACTGCGCGCCGTACCGCTGTCGGTGGAGACGTCCCCGGCCACGGCGACCGCCGACCGCCTCGCCGTGCTCGCCGAGCGCGGCACGACCCGGCTGAGCATCGGCGTCCAGAGCTTCGTGGACGAGGAGGCGAGGGCCGCCGTCCGCCCGCAGCGGCGCGCCGACGTCGAGGCCGCGCTCGGCCGCATCCGGGACACCGGCGTCCCGGTCCTCAACATCGACCTGATCTACGGCATCGACGGCCAGACGGAGGCGACCTGGCGGCGCTCCCTCGACGCGGCGCTCGCCTGGCACCCGGAGGAGCTGTATCTGTACCCGCTCTACGTGCGGCCGCTGACCGGACTCGGCCGGCACGCCGGCACGGAGGCGGACACGGAGGCCGCCTGGGACGAGCAGCGGCTGCGGCTCTACCGGCTGGGCCGTGATCATCTGCTGGCGCACGGCTACGAGCAGGTCTCCATGCGGATGTTCCGCCGCACCGGCGCACAGGACCAAGCGCGGCGCGGCCCCGACGACCACGCCTGCCAGACCGACGGCATGATCGGCCTCGGCTGCGGGGCCCGTTCGTACACCTCGGGCCTGCACTACTCCTTCGACTACGCCGTGGACATGCGCCGGATACGCACGATCATCGACGACTACACGGAGACGGCCGACTTCACCCGGGCCGAGGTCGGGCGGCGGATCGACGACGGCGAGGCACGGCGCCGCCATCTGCTGCAGTCACTGCTGCAGGCACAGGGGATGGAGGTGGCCGGGTACCGGGACCGTTTCGGCAGCGCGCCCGCCGAGGACTTCCCCGGCGAACTGGCGGCCTTCGCCGCACGCGGCTGGCTGGAGGAGAGCGGCGGGCTGCTGCGGCTCACGCCGGAGGGGCTGGCGTACTCGGACGCGCTGGGTCCCGAGCTGTTCTCGCCCGCCGTGCGTGACGCGATGTCCGCGTACGAGCCGAAGTGAGGCGCCGATGGATCTGACCGTGCTGTACCGCGGGCCACTGGCGTCGTGCGACTACGACTGCCCCTACTGTCCGTTCGCCAAGCGGCGGGACAGCCGCGAGCAGTTGCGGGCCGACCGGACGGCGCTGGAGCGGTTCGCGGGCTGGGCGGCGGAGCGGCAGGGCGAGGACCGGCTGTCACTGCTGTTCACACCATGGGGCGAGGCGCTGGTGCGCTCCTGGTACCGGCGCACGCTGGCCGGGCTGTCCCGTTTGCCGCACATCGACAGGGTCGCCGTCCAGACCAATCTGAGCTGCCGCACGGACTGGCTGGACGACGCCGACCCGGGGACGCTGGCGCTGTGGTGCACGTACCACCCGGGGCAGACGCCGTACGACCGCTTCCTCGGCAAGTGCCGGGACCTGGTCGCGCGCGGCATCAGGTTCAGCGTCGGGATCGTCGGCTTCGAGGAGCATCTGGAGGCCGCACGCCGACTGCGGGCGGACCTCCCGGACCACGTCTATCTGTGGGTCAACGCGGCGGAGGGGCGTACCTACACCGACGAGGAGGCGGCCCGCTGGACCGCGCTCGACCCCCTCTTCCCGTACAGCCGGCATCCGCACCGTTCGGCCGGACTGCCCTGCCGTACGGGCGAGTCGGTCGTCTCGGTGGACGGCGACGGCACGGTGCGGCGCTGCCATTTCGTGCGTTCCGGGCTGGGCAACCTCTACGACGGCTCCTACCGTGCGGCGCTGGGACCGCGGGCCTGCCCGCTCGCGGTGTGCGACTGCCACATCGGCTATGTCCATCTGGAGTCGCTGCCGCTGTACGACGTGTTCGCGGGCGGGGTCCTGGAGCGGATCCCGGCGGGGTATCCCGGCCCGGTTCCCGGCGGCGGGAGCGCCCCGGACCGGGCGCGGCGCGTCGGACGCGGACCCGGCCCGGGGCACACCCGTCCGGCTCCCGCCCAGGGCCCGGGCTCCGCCCCGGACCCTGGCCCGGGCCCGTTGACGGATCCGGACCCGCCTTCGGCCCCCGGCTCGGCCCCGGAGGATTCCGGCCCGCGTCCACGTCCCGGTTCGCGCCCGGGCGATCAGAGCGGCAGCAGGTCCGGGCGCTTCGGCTCGACGTGATCGCCCGACGATTCGCCGCGGAGCCGCCGTCCGATCCACGGCACGAGATGCTCGCGGGCCCACTGGATGTTGTCGCGGCGGACTTCGAGGGTGCCGCGCGGCGGCAGCGGAGGCCACGGCTGGTCCGGGTCGGCCGGGACGTCCAGACGGAGCACCTGCGCTGCCCGCAGCGCCACGCGCGTGTGCCCTTCCGGTGACAGGTGCAGCCGGTCGCCGTCCCACGCCCGCCGGTCCTGCACCGACTTGAGCGACCAGAGGTCGAGGACGGGGCAGTCGTAGCGGTCGGCGATGGCACGGACGTGCGCCGTGTAGGTGGCGATCTTGCCCCGGAGATGGCGGAGCACGGGCACCCCGCGGGTGTCGAACCCGGTCGTCACCATCACCGTGCCCACCGAGGCGGTCAGGTCGGCGACCGCCCGCTCGAAGCGTTCGGCGACGTCGTCGGGATCGCTGCCGGGCCGGATGATGTCGTTCCCGCCGGCGCAGAACGTCACCAGATCGGGGGCGAGTTCCTTGGCGCGCGGGACCTGCTCCTCCACGATCTGGTCGAGCAGCCTGCCGCGTACGGCGAGATTGGCGTAGCGGAAGGTGTGTTCCGGTAGGCGGTCGTCCAGCAGGACCGCGAGACGGTCCGCCCAGCCGACGAACCGCCCGTCGGGTCCGGGGTCTCCGACGCCCTCGGTGAAGCTGTCACCGATCGCCGCGTACGACCCGAAGGAGTCCTTTGCTCGTGATCGCGAATCATCTGCCACGTCGAGTCATCATTCACCCCGCGAAGTGACCTACGCCACCGTAGGGAGGGGTTGACGACGCGTGATATAGACCACCAGGTCAGTTTTCGGCAAAGCGGGAATAGCCACCGGTCGCGTGCCGCGCCCCACTTCGCCCGGCCCGGGGTGGGGGCACACGAAGCCGTCCGCCGGCCCCCTGCGCGGGGCCGGCGGACGGAGGACGCTGCGCGAGGTACCGACGCAGCGTCAGATCGAGACCCCGTGCCGGCGCAGGTAGGCCAGCGGGTCGATGTCCGATCCGTAACCGGGGCTGGTGCGGATCTCGAAGTGCAGGTGCGGGCCGGTGGAGTTGCCGGTCGAGCCCGACAGGCCGATCTGCTGTCCGCCGGTGACGCCCTCCCCGGAGGAGACGGAGAGCTGGGAGAGGTGGGCGTACTGGGAGTACGTGCCGTCGTTGTGCTTGATGACGACCTCGTTGCCGTACGAACCGCTCCAGCCGGCCGAGACGACGGTGCCCGGGCCGACCGACTTCACGGACGTGCCGGTGGAGGCGATGAAGTCCACACCGGTGTGGTAACCGCTGGACCACATGGCACCCGCGGTCTTGTACGAGGTGCTGATCCCACCGACCACCGGGGCGAAGTAGCCCGAGGGGAGGTTCTTGACGGCGGTGTCGGCGGCCGGGGCCTGGACCGGGGCGGCCGCGGGGGCCGCGGCGCCGCGCTCGGCGGTGCGGGAGGCGCGCTCGGCGGAGGCTGCCGGCTTCTGGGCCTTGGCCTGCGCCTTGGCCTGCGCCTCGGCCTCGGACTTGACCGGGGCGTCGGCCTTGCGCTCGGGCTTCGACTGGGCCTTCGCCTGCGGCTTGACGTCGCCCGTGGCCTTCGGCTTGCCGTGGAGGCTGAGCTTCAGCCCCGGGTGGATCAGCGAGGGGTTCTCCCCGACGGCGGCGCGGTTGTCGGCCCAGAGCTTCTTCCAGCCGCCCGCGACGTGCTGCTCGGCCGCGATCTTCGACAGATGGTCACCCGCCACGACGGTGTAGGCCTTGGCGGCCTTGCCCGTCTGCGGCGCCTGGGGGACGAGGGCCTTGTGGGTGGTCGGGGCGGCGTGTCCGGCGGCAGGCACGGACTGCCCGGCGGCGTTCGCGCCGGCGGCACCGATGAACGGGATGGCGATGACGGCTCCGCCCGTACTGGCGGCGACGAATCCGCGCTTGAACGGGCTGGTCCTCGGACGGCGGTGCTTCCCCTTACCGGGCATGGCGCATTCCTCTCCGTCGCCTGCGAGGTGAGCTGTCGGGTTCGGGCTGGAGCTGCCCGGCCGTGTGTGCACACGGCTTCACCCCGAGCCGTCCTGGGTCACGGAACGGCGCAGTACCTGGGTCCCCCGCTCCTGCCACATGTGGGTGGGTGCGATATTCCGGACGGCGGCAGGATTAGGCGTTCCGACCGGATTGCGGTGACCGTAAGCGAGTCGGGTCGGGGCGAACAAGCCGTCATTTCCCCCCTGAATCGATCTGCCGGATATCAGCGCACATTTCCCGGTCACGCTCCGTGGACTACGGATCTTCGCATCCCACGCGGGCAAGGGAGTTGGACCTGCGCGCACTCCACGGAACGTCACGGATATGATTCAGCTCACGGGCGGTTGCCATCTCGTTTGCAACCGGGGCGCGCTATCCGAAAGCGACCAATTCGGACACATCGCCCATTATGGATGGAATGCAATTTCGGGTGCGACTGGCGCGGAAAAACGCCTTCCGCCCGTCCAGCAGGAATCCCATTCACGCGACGGGTCAATTGCCGGATTTCATCCCACCCGCTCACACCGCGCCGGACCGCTCCCGGCCGGCGCCCCCGCACCACGTGCCGTGACTCACACGCGACGGCAGCGCAGCGCCCTGGCGTCGAGGTCCCCGCGGAGACCGGTGTGGAGCCCGTGGTGGAGCGGCACGGCGCCGCGGTGGCGGCGGCCGTGTCCTGGCCGCGTACTCCGCCGCGGGTCGAGGCCGCGCAGCCGGAGCCGCGATGGGCGCTCGCCGTAACGCTGCGAGGGCAGCCAGGCCAGGGCGGCCGTCTCGTCGCCGCGGACGTACTGCACGGCGCTCAGCTGCGTCCCCCGGCGGACGCAGCCGGTACAGCTCGCCGTGCTGGACGAGCGGCCCGATCGTCTTGCGGAGCTCCACCGAGTCGCGCGCCCTCCGCCGGCTCCTCCTCGCTCCATGCGGGAAGATCGCCGCCGATGCCGAGCGTCCCGGCCGTCGCGCTGACGAAACGGTGCCCCAGCGCTCGACCACGTCCGCGTCGTCGCGGAGGCTGTGGCGCGGGCCGAGCGCGAGCCCGTGCAACCCGCCCTCGGAGTCGGGCCGCAGTTCCTCCCCGCCGTCGGCCCCGTGTGCCGTGACGAGACGCCACTCGGTGCCACGCGCTCGGGCGTGCGCACGGACAGCGCCGGCGTACGAAGCGGGGGCCGCTCCCGACCGGGTAATCCTCGTGCCCGTCCAGGGGCGACTCGAACGGTACGGCGCGAGGGGGTCGGCGGCCGGCCCTTCGGCGTCGGCCGGGCCGATGCGCTGCTCCCGGTGCGGATGGAGGAGTTCGTCCCGGTCGGTGAGGAGCAGTGCGTCATGGCTCCTCCTGCCGAACAGCAGCCGGATCCGATCGGCGCCGATCGTCTCGACCATCCAGATCCATCAGAATCGAACAACTCGGCACAACATCGGGCAGGTTCGGCCGCAGGGCAACGGGCGGGCGGGGACGGGTCGAAATAATTGCCTGAGGAATCGATGTCGTAGTGTCAGCACCGCGCCATCGTCGGCGAGCAGCGCCGACCGCAGACACGGAGGAGCCCCCGTGACGCAGCAGCTGCCCCAGACCCCGTCGACCGAACCCGAGCTCTCCGGTGTGCGCAACTTCCGGGACGTGGGCGGACTGCCGACCGTGGACGGACGGCGCGTGCGGTACGGACGGCTCTTCCGCAGCGGCCACCTCGCACACGCGACGGACACCGACGCGGCCTTCCTCTCCTCGCTCGGGCTCCACACGATCTTCGACTTCCGCAACAGCGCGGACCAGCGGCTGGAGGGCCCGGACGTCGAGCTCGCCGGGGTGCGCAACGTCAACATCCCGCTGTCCGACCCCGCCGACGGGGCCGAGTTCTGGCGGATGGTCCGCGACGGCGACCTGGACCAGCTGAAGTCGATCCTCGCCGACGGCCAGGCTGCCGGGCGGATGATCGCCTCCTACCGCCTGATCATCAAGGAACGCACCGCCGAGCACAGCCGTGTCCTGCACGCGCTGGCCGAGGACAGCACCCCGGCTCTCATGCACTGTGCCGCGGGAAAGGACCGGGCGGGCCTCTCCATCGCCGTCTCGCTGCTGGCCGTGGGAGTCGAGCGGGACGCGATCGAGGCGGACTACCTCAAGTCGAACGACCCCCACCGGCGCTACAAGGTGCGCCGCAGCGACAGCTCCCCCGCCGGGATGTCGCCCGAGGTGATGGAGCTGCTGGGCCCGCTCTTCGACGCGCGGGCCGAGTACCTGGCCGCGGCGTTCGACACCATGGACGAGGTGTGGGGCAGCACCGAGCGCTATCTCACGGACGGCCTCGGCCTCACCCCGGCGACGCGCGAGCGGCTCCGCGAGCGCCTGGTCGACGGGACGGTCTGACGGCGGAGGCCGGCTCGGCCGGGAGCCGCCCCCGGCACACCGGCGCGGCGGGGCCCGCTCCGGGCCGTCGTGCGCGGCCCGGTGACCGTGCCGTCGTGCTCCCGGCCGCACCGCCTCAGCGGTTGGCGACCGCCTGCTTCACGAGGGTCTTCCCGAAGTCCCACATCAGCCCGCTGCCGCCGTGCGCCTCGTCCATCACGGCGGTGAACGCCTCGACGAACCGGTCGACCTCCGGCTCCCCGATGATCAGCGGCGGAATCAGCTTGATCACTTCCAGCCGGTCGCCCGAGACCTGGGTGAGGATGCGGTGCCTCTGCAGCAGGGGCACCACCACCATCTGGGCGAACAGCCCCTTGCGGGCCGCCTGCAGCATCGTCCAGCGGCTGCGCAGCCCGAGCGAGGACGGCCGGCCGAACTCGATCCCGATCATCAACCCGCGCCCGCGGACCTCGTGGAGCAGCTCGTAACGGTCCACGAGGGCGGCCAGCCGCGTCCGCAGCAGTTCCCCGGTGACCCGGGCGTTCGCGACGACCTGCTCGTCCTCGATCACCGACAGCACGGCGAGACCGGCCGCCATCGCCTGGGCGTTGGAGCCGAAACTCGCCGAGTGCACCAGCACCCGGTCCATCGACGAGTAGACCTTCTTGAAGATCCACTCCTTGCCCAGGGTCGCGCCGACCGGAACATAGCCGCCCGACAGGGCCTTGGCCACGCAGACGAGGTCGGGCTCCACACCGTCCTCGTGCTGGTGGGCGTAGAAGTCCCCGGTCCTGCCGAGGCCGGTCTGCACCTCGTCGGCGATCAGCAGCGCCCCGTGCCGGCGCAGCAGGTCCTGCGCCGCGCGCAGGAATCCGGGCGGCGCCTCGTGCACGCCCTTGCCCTGGATCGGCTCCACGACGAAGCCCGCCACGTCGCCGCGGGCCAGCTCCCGTTCCAGCGCCGACAGATCGCCCAGCTCGACCGCGGTGTCCGGGAACAGCGGGGCGAACCCGTCCCGGAAGCACGCCTCGCCGTTGACCGAGAGCGAGCCGGCCGTCAGTCCGTGGAAGGCGTGGGCGCAGTAGAGGATCCTGGGCCGGCCGGTCGCGTACCGGGCGAACTTCAGGGCCGTCTCGACCGCCTCCGTACCGCTGTTGCAGAAGAAGACGCGGTCCAGGTGGGGGCTGTGGGCCAGCAGCTTCTCGGCGAGCAGTCCGGGCAGGGGCGGGCAGTCGAAGCGGGTCAGATCCGCGAGCGAGGCGTCCAGGACGTCGTGGAGCGCCTTGCGGACGACCGGGTGGTGCCGGCCGAGGCCCATGACGCCGAACCCGGCGAGCATGTCGAGGTAGTCGTTGCCCTCGTCGTCCCAGAAGTACGCGCCCTCCCCCCGCTCGTACACCTTGTCGAAGCCGATCGTCCGAAGCATGCGGGGCAGTTGGTGGTTGAGGTGACGGGCGTGCAGCTCGTACCGCTCACCGCCCCGCTCCGCGAGCAGCTTCGCGAGGTCGAACTCGGTGGTCATCCGCGGCGCTCCTGGGGTTTCTCGGGTGGCTCGGACTGCTCGGTGTCGGGGGTCGGCCCGGCCGTCCGGGCCGTCCGGGTCGTCCCGGTCGTGGGCGAAGCCGTCCCGGCCCGAGGGCGGGACACCGGTGGGTCCGGCCGCTTCCCCCGGGTGAGGGCGGCGGCGATCCGCCCGGCGACGTCCACCGGGGTCAGCCCGATGTCGGCGAGGACCTCGGCCCGCTTGGCGTGGGCGAGGAACTCGTCGGGGATGCCGAAGGTCCGCAGCGGCACGTCCACGCCGGCGTCGCGCAGCGCCTGTCCCACCGCCGAACCGACCCCGCCGGCACGGCTGTTGTCCTCCACGACCGCGACGATCCGGTGCCGGGCCGCGAGGGGCGCGAGCTGCTCGTCGACGGGCTTGACCCAGCGGGGATCGACGACGGTGCAGCGCGGACCCCGGGCCTCCAGCAGCTCGGCTGCCCCCAGGCACACCTGCGCCGTCGCCCCGACGGACACGATCAGCACCTCGGGATCCGCGCCGCGGTGCAGCACGTCCATCCCGCCGATCCGCTCCAGCGCGGGCACCGGCTCCCCGACGGACTCCTTGGGGAAGCGCAGCACGGTCGGCGCGTCCGAGACGTCGACGGCCTCGCGGAGCTGGACCCGCAGCTGTTCGGCGTCGCGCGGGGCGGCGATCCGGAGGCCGGGGACGACCTGGAGGACCGACATGTCCCACACGCCGTTGTGCGAGGGGCCGTCCGTGCCGGTGACGCCGGCCCGGTCCAGCACGAAGGTCACACCGCACTGGTGCAGGGCGACGTCCATCAGCAGCTGGTCGAAGGCCCGGTTGAGGAACGTGGCGTACACGGCGACGACGGGGTGCAGTCCGCCGGTCGCGAGCCCGGCGGCGGAGACGGCGGCGTGCTGTTCGGCGATGCCCACGTCCCACACACGGCCGGGGAAGCGCTCGGCGAACGCCGTCAGCCCCACCGGGTGGAGCATCGCCGCCGTGATCGCCACGACGTCGGGCCGCTCGGCGCCGATGGCCGCCAGCTCGTCCCCGAAGACCGACGTCCAGGAAGGGCCGCCCGCCGGGGCGAGCGGCAGACAGGTCGCCGGGTCCATCGCGCCGACGGTGTGGAAGCGGTCGGCCTCGTCCTCCAGGGCCGGGCGGTAGCCCCGCCCCTTCTCGGTGAGGCAGTGGACCAGCACAGGCCCGCGGAAGCGCTTGGCCTGGCGCAGCGCCGACGCCACGGCGACGATGTCGTGGCCGTCGACGGGGCCGACGTACTTCAGGCCCAGATCCTCGAACAGGCCCTGCGGGGCGACGACGTCCTTCAGGCCCTTCTTGGCACCGTGCAGCGTCTCGTACAGCGGCTTCCCGACGACGGGGGTGCGCTCCAGGAGGTCCTTGCCGCGGGCGAGGAAGCGCTCGTAGCCGTCGGTGGTGCGCAGCGTGGCCAGATGGCTCGCGAGGCCGCCCGTGGTCGGCGCGTAGGAGCGCTCGTTGTCGTTGACGACGATGACGAGCGGGCGGTCCTCGGCGTCGGCGATGTTGTTCAGCGCCTCCCAGGCCATGCCGCCGGTGAGGGCCCCGTCACCGATGACCGCGACGACGTGGTCGTCCCTCCGCAGCAGTTCGTTGGCCTTGGCCAGGCCGTCCGCCCAGCCGAGGACCGTCGAGGCGTGCGAGTTCTCGATGACGTCGTGCTCGGACTCGGCACGCGACGGGTAGCCGGACAGGCCCCCCTTGCCACGCAGCTTGGAGAAGTCCTGCCGGCCGGTCAGCAGCTTGTGCACGTAGCTCTGGTGACCGGTGTCCCAGAGGATCCGGTCGGCCGGCGAGTCGAAGACCCGGTGCAGGGCGATGGTCAGCTCCACCACCCCGAGGTTGGGTCCCAGATGACCGCCGGTCCTGGCGACGGCCCGGACGAGGAACTCCCTGATCTCCTCGGCCAGTTCGCCGAGTTCCCCTTCCGTCAGCGCCTCGAGGTCGCGCGGCTCCCGGATGTGCTCCAGAATCGGCACGCTCGTGCCCCCTCTCTGATCCGTTGCTCCGGCAGGGGCGGCCGGCGTCCGCCGTCCGGCCTCAGCTCCCGCTACCCGACACGGTTTCCCGCGCGGCGCGCAACGACTCCTTCAGGGAGCCCATGGTGGCCAGGACGGCGGTCGGTTCGTAGCCGCAGTGGGCCATGCAGTTCGCGCAGCGCGGGTCCCTGCCTCGGCCGTACTTGCTCCAGTCGGTGTCCTCGACCAGTTCCTTGTACGTGGGGACGTAACCGTCGCTCATCAGGTAGCAGGGGCGCTGCCAGCCGAAGAGCGAGTAGTTCGGAATCGCCCAGGCGGTGCAGGGGAAGTCGACCTTGCCCTCGAGGAAGTCCAGGAAGAGCGGGGAGTGGTTCAGCCGCCAGCGCCGCCGGTTGCCGTCGGCGAAGGCCTTCCGGAACAGCTCGCGGGTCTGCTCGACGCCGAGGAAGTGCTCCTGGTCGGGTGCCTTCTCGTAGGCGTACGCGGGCGAGATCATCATCTCGTCGACCCTGAGCTCGTCGTTGAGGTAGTTCAGCACCTCGACGACCGTCTGCGGGGTGTCGGTGTTGAAGAAGGTGGAGTTGGTGGTGACCCGGAAACCGCTCCGCTTGGCCTCCTTGATCGCCTCCACCGCCTCGTCGAAGACGCCCTCCTTGGCGACGGACTCGTCGTGCCGCTCGCGCAGCCCGTCGATGTGGACGGCGAAGGCGAAGTACCGCGAGGGGGTGAACCGGTCCATCTTCTTGCGCAGCAGCAAGGCGTTGGTGCAGAGGAAGACGTACTTCTTCCTCGCCACCAACTGCCGCACGATCTCGTCGATCTGAGGGTGCATCAACGGCTCGCCGCCCGCGATCGAGACCATCGGGGCACCGGACTCCAGAACGGCGCCCACGGCCTGGGCGACCGGCATCCGCTGTTTGAGGATCCCGGCCGGGTGCTGGATCTTCCCGCAGCCCTCGCACTTCAGATTGCACGCGAACAACGGCTCCAGCTCCACGATCAGCGGGAACTTCTCGCGCCTGCGGAGCTTCTGTTGGAAGAGATAGGTCCCGACCCTGATGGTCTGGCGGAGCGGCATGGCCATCTGGCTCACCTCCTGGGGAGCAGCAAAGAACGGTGCCATTCGAAGAAAGCAGGCATTACGGCACACAAGACACGGAAAGCTGATATTCCACCGCGCACCGTGCCGATTCGGACCAGCTCATGCTCTGGAGCGTCCACGACCACCCGGACGGCCGCAACCGGGCGCACTCCGGCTCGCAGGGCACTGCGGAGCGTCGCGGCCGACTCCATGTCCACCGCGATCGCCCCCGTCGCCGCCAGCTCCGTCCGCTCCTCTCCGCGCACCACGTGGTCGGAGGCGGTCAGCGGGCCGGTGTGCACGGTCCGCCCGGGCACCGCCCTGGCCAGGGCCTCCGTCAGCACATCCGTGGCGGTGCAGGGGGTGACGCCCCAGGGCCCGCGGGTCTCGTCGGCCACCACGACGTCACCGGGGTGCATCCCGGGAGCCAGCCCCGCACAGAAACCGGAGGCGATGACCCCGGCCGCCGGCACCGTCCCGGTACGGTCTCCCCCGCCCTCCACGCCGTCACCCAGCGCCCGCGCGAGGCCACGCTCCGCGTTCTTCGGCCCCATACCCGTTCGGAGTACGGTCACCGGGCCCGGCGCGCCGCCCCGGCCGCCCGCGCGCAGGGCGAGCCGTTCGATGCCGAGCGCGCAGGCGATCAGCAGCGGCGGGACCGGGGCGTCGTCGGGCGGCGTGCCCGGGGAGGCTGCCATTCAGCCCCCGCTCCGGCCGGTGGACGGCTCTCCGTGCACGTAACGGCCGAGGGCCATCAGCGGGAAGACCTGCCGGTAGATGTGGTAGTTGATGGAGAAGTCCCAGGGGAAGCCGGTCCCGGTGAAGTACGGCTCGTCCCAGGAGCCGTCCTCGCCCTGCGCGGCGGCGAGGAACGCGATGCCCCGCTCGACGGCCCTGCCGTCCCGCTCCCCCGCCGCCAGCAGAGCCAGCAGCGCCCAGCCAGTCTGGGAGGGGGTGGAGACCCCCCGGCCGATCCACGCCTCGTCGCGGTAGGAACGCAGGTCCTCGCCCCAGCCGCCGTCGTCGTTCTGGACGGACTCCAGCCAGCCGACGGCCCGCCGGATCGCGGGGTGCGAGGCGGGCACCCCTGCCGCGGTGAGCGCCGGGACGACCGCGCCCGTGCCGTAGAGGTGGTTGACACCCCACCGGCCGAACCAGGCGCCGTTCGGCTCCTGTTCGCGCAGCAGCCACTCGACTCCGCGGCGGGTGCGGGGGTGGTGGGCCCGTCCCTCGTGGGCCAGCATCTCGACGACGTGCGCCGTGACGTCGGCGGACGGCGGGTCGACGACCTCGCCGAAGTCGCAGAACGGCAGCCGGTTCGGCAAGGTGCTGGTGTTGTCGGCGTCGAAGGCTCCCCAGGCGCCGGTCCTCGACTGCATCCCCAGCGTCCAGTTGCCCGCCCGGGCGACGGCCTCCTCGACACGGGACGGGTCCGGGTGCCTGACCCTGCGCAGGGCCAGGACGACCTCGGCCGTGTCGTCGACGTCGGGGTAGTTGTCGTTGTGGAACTCGAACGCCCAGCCGCCGGGGGCGAGACGGGGCCTGCGTACGGACCAGTCACCGGGCCGGGTGACCTGTTCCCCGAGCATCCAGTCGGCGGCCCTGACGAGTGCCGGGTGGTCCGCCGGCACTCCGGCGTCGGAGAGGGCGATGACGGTGAGACAGGTGTCCCACACGGGCGACTGACAGGCCTCGATCATCCTCGCCGGGCCCTCCGGACGGCCGCCCGGCCCGGTGGTCTCGTCCCGCCACACGGCGAAGCGGTCCAGCGACTCCAGCCCGGCGCGCATCACCGGGTGGTCGAGGTCGTATCCGAGCAGATGGAGGGCGATCACGGAGTAGACGGCGGGCGGCTGGATGCCGCCCCAGCAGCCGTCGTTCTCCTGCCGCTCGATGATCCAGCGGGCGGCGCTGTTCATGGCCGCGCGGCGCAGCGGGCGCAGGGCCACCTTGCGGTAGCCGTGCAGCAGCCGGTCGAGGCGCTGGAAGATCCCCTCCCAACTGGCGGCCGGGGCCAGGGGCCTGGGCGGGTTGGGGTGGTGGCGGTCCGTGTGCAGCTCGTCGAGAGCGAACGGTGCGGGCCGTACGGGGCGCGTGGCCGAGACGACGGTGAGCGGCACGATCGTCTGGCGGGCCCAGCAGCCGAAGTCGTAGATGTTGAGCGGGAACCACGAGGGCAGATGGATGAGTTCGGGCGGCAGTTCGGGCAGGTCCTCCCACTTCCACCAGCCGAAGAGCGCCAGCCAGATCCGGGTGAAGACGCGGCTCGCGGCGATGCCGCCCTGCGCCCTGACCCACGCGGCGGCGCGCTCCATGTGCGGATCGTCCGGGCGGTCGCCGGCGAGGCGCAGGGCGACGTACGCCTCGATGGTGGTGGAGAGTTCGCCGGGGCCGCCGTAGAACGTGGCCCAGGTGCCGTCCTCGCGCTGCTCGCCCCGGATGAACACGGCGGCGGCTGCGGTGGTCTTCTCGTCCTGGATCCCGAGGAACTGACGGAGCAGCAGGTCCTCGGCGTCCATGGTGACGTTGGTCTCGAGATCGGCCTTCCACCAGCCCTGGGTGTCCTGCCTGCCGAGCAGGTGCTCCACGGAGCGCTGCGCCGTCAGCAGGGCGGTGGTGCCGAGGCTCCCGGAGTCCACCGGAACGGAACGGTGGTCGGTCGTGCGTTCGCTGGCCGAGGCTGCGCGGGACGCCGGGGTCCCGCCGCTTCCGTCGGTCGTCGCTGTCATGGCTTCCCCTTCGTGCAGTCGGACGTGCTGCTTCGGGTCTGCCGTCGGCCGGTGCCGTGAGGGCACCGGCCGGCGACTGCGAACTCATATGCGATTGATCGTGATCATCTCCGTCGGCGCCGTCCGCGCACCGGTGCTCATCTCTTGCGTACGACGACGAAGTCGGCGAGGGCGACGAGCTGGGCCCTGACGTGCTCGGGCATGTCCACCCGGTCGAGCGCCTCCACCGCGATGGCGTGCTGCCTGCGGGCCTCCTGCGACGTCCAGTCGCGGCCGCCGGCCTCCTCGATCAGCGCCGCCCGGGCGGCGAACTCCTCCTCGGAGAAGCCGTCGAAGTCGCCCGTGGCCGGAGGCCGCTCGTCGGGATCCGCCTTGGCGTCGGCGGCGAGGAGTTCCCCGAGCCGCTGCGACGCGGGGCCGCCCGCGGCGAGCGCGGCGACGACGGGCAGGGACTTCTTGCGCTGGCGCAGATCGCTCCAGGTCTGCTTGCCGGTGGCCTCCGGGTCGCCCCAGATGCCGAGCAGGTCGTCGACGGCCTGGAAGGCGAGCCCGAGGTGGTAGCCGTACGACTCCAGGGTGTCGGCGGTGCGGTCGTCGGCGCCGCCGAGCACCGCGCCGATGGAGACGGCGCAGGCGAGCAGGGCGCCGGTCTTGTTGCCCTCCATCTCCAGGCACTCCTCGACGGTGACCCGCTCCCGGTGCTCGTAGGAGATGTCCTGGGCCTGGCCGTCGATGAGCTTGCGGCTGGCGGTGGTGAGCCTGCGGGTGGCGCGGCCCGCCTCCACCGTGCCGAGTTCCAGCAGGATCTCGTTGGCGAGGGCGAACAGCGCGTCGCCGACGAGGATGGCCTGGGCGGGGCCGTGCACCTTCCACACGGTGTCGCGGTGACGGCGCTGCTCGTCACCGTCCATCAGATCGTCGTGGAGCAGCGAGAAGTTGTGCACCAGCTCGACGGCGACGGCCCCGGGGATGCCGACCTCGGGCGCCGCACCGGCCGCCTCGGCGGACAGCAGCGCCAGCGCCGGGCGCACGGCCTTGCCGCCGTCGCCGTCCGCGGGACGGCCGTGGGCGTCGATCCAGCCGAAGTGGTAGGCGGCGACGGTGTCCATGGGGGGCGCGAGCCTGTCAACGGCAGCGCGCAGCACCGGGGTGGACATCGTCCGCCCACGCTCAAGCAGCGCGGTGACGGCCGCGGTGTCGACAGCCGGGTTCGCCGAAGGCGCAGTCGGCACTTTCTCTCCTCTGGTTCCGGACGTGGTTCTCATGCCGCCTCCTCGAGCGGATGTTCATGGCGGCGGCCGAGGGCTGCGAGCGCGGCACCGGCGGCGCTCAGTCCGCTCCGCACGGCGCCCTCCATGGTCGCGGGCCAGCCGGTGGCGGTCCACGACCCGGCCAGGAAGAGGCCGGGGGCGTTGGTACGGGCTGCGGGCCGGAGCCTACCGACACCGGGGGCGGGGGCGAAGGTCGCCGTGCGCTCCCGGGTCACGAAGAAGTCCCGTACCTCCGCCCCGCGGGTGGCGGGCAACAGCCGTTCCAGCTCGGGAAGGTAGCGCTCGCGCAGGACGGAGACGGGGGTGTCGATCTCGTCCTCGGCCGCGGACTGGGACAGCGCCAGATACTGTCCGGCCCGCCGCCCGCCGCCGTCGCCCCGGGACCCCGCCTCCGACATGCCGGAGGCGTCCGTGCGGTCGAAGACCCACTGGACGGGGCTGCCGAGCGCGGCGAAGAAGGGCCGGCGCAGCACCGGGCGGTCGTAGACCACGTGCAGGTTGAGGATCGGTGCGGTCCCGATGGCGAGCAGCCGGTCGGGGTCGTCCAGGGCGCCCTCGGGGAGCAGGGCGTGCGCCTCGCGCTGCGGTACGGCGAGGACGACGGCGTCCGCGGTGAGCGGGCCGGTGCCTGCCGTGACGTTCCAGCGCCCGTCGTCCGCGCGGGTGACCTCGCTGACGCGCGTGCGCAGTTCGGTGCGGACGCCGGCCGTGTCGAGGGCCTTGCGGGCCAGTGTGTCGTGCAGCTCCCCGAGGGGGACGCGGGCCCAGCCGATGTCGGCCGCGCCGGGGTCGGAGAGCAGGCCGGTCCTGAAGACCATCGCGGCCAGGGCCATGGAGGCGTTCGGGGCGGTGGCGTTGAGGGTGGCGACCCCGACCAGGTCCCACAGGGCCTCGACGGCGCGCGCGGACTGGCCGTGGCGGCGCAGCCAGGTCGCGAAGTCGACGCCGTCGAGGGCGGGGTCGGCGGGGTCGAGCCCCCGCAGCGCGAACGCGGCGCGCCCGACGGCGGCCCGCTCGGCGAGGGAGAGGTGCGGGTACCGGGCGAGGCTCGCGGCCAGATGCAGGGGGACGGGCAGGGCGGTGCGGCGCAGCCGCCCCAGGCGGGGGCCCCCGGGGTGGGCGGCATCGAGCACGGGCACGTCGAGGCGCGGCTGGAGCGGTGCGAGGCGGGCGCCGTCGACGCGGTCGAGGAACCAGCGGTACGCGGTGCAGCAGCGCAGGTACACGTGCTGGCCGTTGTCGACGGTCAGCTCGCCGCGCCGGAAGGAGAAGGCGAGCCCGCCGAGCCGGGGCCGGTTCTCCAGGAGCGTCACGCGCAGTCCGGCGTCGGCGAGGCGGAGCGCGGCGGTCACCCCGGCGATCCCGCCCCCGACGACGACGGCGTGCCGCTCGGAGGTGCTGTCCCGGTCCGTCATGGGCCCTCCCCGCCGGCGGGGAGGGCACCCGGGTGCGCGGCGCGGCGGGGTGCCGCGGGCGGCCCGGCGGCCGTGCGGCGCCGAGGGGGTGTCGGCCGTGCCATCAGACGCGCCTCCTGACGGCCTTGCGGGAGATGTGCCGCGCGTCGAGGCCGGAGAGGCCGCGCACGGCGACGTACGCCTTCTCCCGGCCGGGCAGGGAGACCCGGCCGCGCAGGACGGCCATGGGGTCGCGCTCGATGCGTTCGAGCAGGCGGCGGTAGATCCCGGCCATGGCGGCGACGCAGGCGCCGCTGCGCCGGTCCAGCATGGGCAGCAGCCGGTAGCCCTCGGCGAACAGCCCCCGGGCGCGCCGTACCTCGAAGTGGACGAGGCCGGTGAAGTCGGCCCCCGAGGGCGGGATCGCGCGGTGGAAGCCGCCGGTGCAGCCGAACTTGGCGAGGTCGTCGCCGGGCAGGTAGGTGCGGCCGTTGCTCGCGTCCTCGCGGACGTCGCGCAGGATGTTGGTGAGCTGGAGGGCGAGTCCGAGCGTGTCGGCGTACTCGGAGGCCCGCTCGGTGCCGCGCGCGCCGGGCAGGGTCCCGAACACCCCGAGGGAGAGCCGTCCGATGGCGCCCGCGACACAGCGGCAGTAGACCTTGAGGTCGTCCCAGGTCTCGTACGTCTCGCCGCGGACGTCCATCAGGACGCCGTCGATGAGCTCGTCGAGGGCGTCGAGGGGGATGGGGAAGCGCTGGGCCGCGTCCGCGAGGGCCACGGCGACCGGGTCCGTGTCGTCCTCGTCCACCGCCCCGTCCCGGATCCTGCCGAGGAGCTCGCGGGTCCCCTCGAGCCGGTCCCGTTTGGCGGTCTCGCCGAGGAGGCCGTCGCCGATGTCGTCCACGCGCCGGGAGAAGGCGTACAGGGCGGACATGGCCTGGCGCTTGTCGGCGGGCAGGAGCCTGATGCCGTACGCGAAGTTGCGCGCCTGCGTCCCGGTGACGGCCTCGCAGTAGCTGTACGCGGCCCGGACCGGCGCGGACATGTGTGTGAACTCCTCCATGGCCCGGCTCACCCCTCTCTGCGCGCTCTGTGCAAGACGGCTCCCACTTCGCGCATCAGCCGGGGCCTGGTGGGCCGGGGCGGCCCGGGAAGGACGTCGTGGCCGGCGGCCTCGATCGCGGCGAGGGCGGCGCGCCCGCCGGCGACGAAGCCGGCGAGCAGCAGCCTGAGCCGGCCGTGGACGCTGCCCACGAGCGGGATGCCCTCCTCCAGCAGCGTTCCGGCCCGCGCGGCCTCGTGGGCGATCAGGGCGCGTACCGGTGCGCCCGCGGTCGGTGCGGCCAGGTCGTCCTCGGTGACCCCGAAGCGCTCCATGTCCTCGGCCGGCAGGTAGACGCGGTCCGCGGCCAGGTCCTCCGCGACGTCCTGGAGGTGCTCGACGATCTGGAGGGCGGTGCACACGGCGTCGGACCGGCGGATCCGCTCGGGGTCGGCCGAACCGGTGATCGCCAGGACGAGCCGGCCCACGGGGTCGGCGGACAGCTCGCAGTAGCGCGTGAGGTCGTCCCAGGTCCGGTAGCGGCGGACGAGCTGGTCCTGGCGGTTGGCCTCGATCAGGCCGAGGAACGGCTCCGGGGTGAGCCCGCAGCGGCGCACGGTCGGCACGAGCGCCCGCAGCAGCGGATGGCGCGGGGCTCCGTCGCCGCCGGGGAAGATGCGCCGCAGATCGGTCTCGAAGGCGTCGAGCATCGCGAGCCGGTCGTCGCTCTGCGCGGGGTCGAGGCCGAGGTGGCGGGCGTCCGCTCCGCCCGGGGCGAGATCGCCGTCGCCGATGTCGTCGACGAGCCGGGCGTAGCCGTAGACGGCCATGAGGTCGTCGCGCCAGGCGCGGGGCAGGAAGAAGGGGGCCACGGGGAAGTTCTCGTCCGCGGCCTTGGCGAGCGTGGTGCGCATGGAGGCGTCGGGGCGCACCTGCCGGGTACCTGTCACTGCGGGCTGCCAGGTGCGGGGACGGCACTGCCCACGCGGAGCTGGAGATCTTCCGTCATGGCCGTCACATCTCCCGTTCTACACTGCCGACCCAATACATCCTATTTCGGACACGCCGCCGGTCCCGACGAGGGGCTTCGCCGCCCGGCAGCCGGGATCCCTCAGGGCGTATCGCCCCACTTGCCGTGAATCAGCACCGGTACAGCTTACGTTCCACCTCGTCCCCACTCTCAGCGGGGCACCGGCCGCGCCGCAGTCGACCTGCGGTGCGCCGTCAACCTCCCCGGAGGGAACAGGACCTGACGGCCGGTCGGCTACGCGCGGACCTCCGTCCGCCCCGCTTCCCGGCCGGCTCCGGCGGGGGCCGGCCGTGCGAGGGCCCCCGCCGGAGCGGTCCGGCGGGGGCCCTTCCGCCCGCTGCGGGAACCGGGCTACTTCCCGGTCTCCTTCTCGTACGCCCTGATGACCTCGTCGGTCGGGCCGTCCATCAGGAGCTCGCCCTTCTCCAGCCACAGGACCCGGTCGCAGGTGTCCCGGATCGACTTGTTGCTGTGGCTGACCAGGAAGACCGTGCCCGCCTCCTGGCGCAGCTCCCTGATGCGCTCCTCGGAGCGGATCTGGAACTTGCGGTCACCGGTGGCCAGCGCCTCGTCGATCATCAGCACGTCGTGGTTCTTGGCCGCCGCGATCGCGAACCGGAGCCGGGCGCCCATACCGGAGGAGTACGTGCGCATCGGCAGGGTGATGAAGTCGCCCTTCTCGTTGATGCCGGAGAAGTCGACGATGCCCTGGTAGCGGGCGCGGATCTCCTCGCGCGACATGCCCATGGCCAGGCCGCCGAGGATGACGTTCCGCTCACCGGTCAGATCACCCATGAGAGCCGCGTTGACGCCCAGCAGGGAGGGCTGGCCGTCGGTGTAGACCTTGCCGCTCTCGGTGGGCAGCAGGCCCGCGATCGCGCGCAGCAGCGTCGACTTGCCCGAGCCGTTCGTGCCGATCAGGCCGATCGCCTCACCGCGGTAGGCGGTGAAGGAGACGCCCCGGACCGCGTGGACCTTGCGGACGCCGCGGGACTCCCCGCGGTCGCGCTTGACGATCCGGCTCAGCGCGGCGGTCGCGCTGCCCTTGCCGCCGCTGCCGCCGTTGACGCGGTACACGATGTGCACGTCGTCGGCGATGACGGTGGGCACCCGGGCGTCGCGCGGGTCCTCGAGGTGGTCAGCCACGGCCATAGCGCTCCTCCGCCTTCCAGAAGTACACGAACCCGGCGACGCCCAGCAGCAGCGCCCACAGCCCGCCGGCCAGCCACACGTGCGAGGGCAGGTTCGACGAGTCGTACCCGTCGATCAGGGCGAAGCGGATCAGGTCCATGTAGATCGCCGCGGGGTTGTACATGAGGACCTCGGCGATCCACGCGGGCTTGTCCGCGAGCATCACCTTGATCGAGAACATGACACCCGAGCCGTACATCCAGGTCCGCATGATGAACGGCATCAGCTGGGCGAGGTCGGGGGTCTTGCTGCCCATCCGCGCCATGATCAGCGCCATGCCGACGTTGAACACGAACTGGAGCCCCAGGGCCGGCAGCACGAGCAGCCAGCTCAGCGACGGGTAGCTCCCGAACGCCACCACGATGAGCACGAGCACGATCATCGAGAACAGCAGCTGCTGGAGCTGCTGCAGCGCGAACGAGATCGGCAGCGAGGCCCGGGGGAAGTGCAGGGCCCGCACCAGTCCCAGGTTCCCGGAGATCGCCCGGACGCCGGCCATGACCGACGTCTGCGTGAACGTGAACACGAACACGCCCGTCACCAGGAACGGGATGTAGACCTCCTTCGACATCCCGCGGCCCGCGCCGAGGATGAGGCCGAAGATCAGGTAGTACACGAGAGCGTTCAGCAGCGGCGTCGCGACCTGCCACAGCTGGCCGAGCTTCGCCTGGCTGTACTGGGCGGTCAGCTTCGCCTGGGAGAACGCCAGGATGAAGTGCCAGCGGCCCCAGAGCTGCCTGACGTATTCGACCAGCCCTGGGCGGGCACCGCTCACCGACAGGCCGTACTTGGCGGCCAGCTCCGCCGGTGTCAGACCGTCGTCGGGAGACGGCCGAGCGCTCGTGGCGATCGCGCCGTCGTGGGTTGTGTCACTCACAAGTCGAGACTTTCGTGTTCAAGATGCGCGGCTTGGGCCTCAGGTGGCGGCCAGGTCCCGGAGTACGCCCGATGCTCTCAGATCCGGACCGTCAGACGACAGGCGGTCGGCCCAGTCGCGTCAGTCGCCACACGGTACGCCACTTCATGGGACGGCGGGGCCCGCACGGGGTGGTCCAGCCCTCCTTGAAGCCGCCGAACCATGCCCTGAGGGCCGCGGCCGAGGGCCGCCTGAGGAGAGTCAGCAGGATCCACACCCCGAGGTAGACGGGCACCAGGGGCGCGGGCAGGTTGCGACGGGCCAGCCACACCCTGTTGCGGGCCACCATGCGGTGGTAGACCGCGTGCCGGGAGGGCGGGGTCGTCGGGTGGTGCAGCACCATGTCGGAGCGGTAGTCGATCATCCAGCCCGCGTCGAGGGCCCGCCAGGCGAGGTCGGTCTCCTCGTGGGCGTAGAAGAACTCGTCCGGCAGCCCGCCGACCTGTTCCAGCACCTTCGTGCGCACCGCGTTCGCACCGCCGAGGAAGGTCGTGACGCGCGAGGAGCGCATCGGGTCGGACGCCCGCAGCCGCGGGACGTGCCGGCGCTGGGTGAGGCCGGTGTCCGGGTCGGCGATGCGGAAGCTGACGATCCCGAGGGCGGGGTCCTCCTCGAACGCCCGGCGCACCAGCTCGGCGGTGTCGGTCTTCGGCAGCAGACCGTCGTCGTCGAGGAAGAGCAGCACGTCGACGTCGCCGCCGCCCGGGCCGAACGCCTCGATGCCGACGTTGCGGCCGCCGGGAATGCCCAGGTTCTCGGGCAGGTCGACCGTGCGCACACCGTCGGGCACGCCCGTGACCGGGGCGCCGTTGCCGACGACGACCACCTCGACGGGGTCGCCGTCCTGCTTGGCGACCGAGTCGATGAGGGCGCGCAGGTCGTCGGGCCGGTTGCCCATGGTGATGATGACGGCACCGAGCTTCATACGGCTCACCTCAGCCTGCTGGAGACGAGGATGGACACGAGGTGCAGCACCGTCTGCAGCAGCGCGACACCGGCCAGCACGGCGACACCCAGACGAGAGAAGAACAGGTCGCCCTGGATCTGGTCGAGGACCGCCAGCACCAGGATCAGCAGGGACGCCTCGATGCCGAGGACCAGCCGGTGGAACTTCAGCGCGGAGGCGGCCCGGCGGGCGAGCGCCATGCCGGACGAGCGCGGCTCGGCCGCCGCGTCCTTGACCGGCTCCATCCCGGCCTGGTGCCGGGCGACGCCGACCAGGTCGGTCTCGGCCTTGATCAGGATCGCGCCGAGCGCCGCGAGGGTGCCGAGGAAGGCCCACAGCCAGTCGATCCGCCCGCCTCCCCACAGGTCCGCGGCGCGCAGGCCGAAGCCGACGAGCACCGCGGCGTCGCACAGATAGGCGCCGACCCGGTCCAGGTACACGCCGGACAGGGAGTACTGCTTCTTCCAGCGGGCGACCTCGCCGTCCACGCAGTCCAGCAGCAGGTACAGCTGGACCATCACCACGCCGAGGACGGCACCCCACACGCCCGGCACCAGCAGGGCCGGCAGGGCCAGGACCCCGGCCAGGGTCATCAGGTACGTCAGCTGGTTCGGCGTGACCTTGGTGCCGACCAGGACGCGGGTGATGCGGAGGGAGATCTCGCGCATGTACAGGCGGCCGCCCCAGTGCTCGCCACTGCGCCGGTCCTTCACGCCCGCGGGGTGAACGACCGGACGGAGCTCAGCTACGGATGGTCTTGGCATAGTCGGCGTACGCGTCCCTGATCTGATCGGTGGACAGGTCGAGGTGCTCGAGGATGGTGAAGCGGCCGGGCCGGGTCCGCGGTGCGTACTCCACGGCCCGGACGAACTCGTCGGCGGAGAAGCCGATGTCCTCGGGGAGGACCGGCAACCCGTGCTTGCGGAGGACCTCGGCGAACAGGCCGGACTCCTCCCCGGCGCCGCGCAGGTGCATCGCGAAGGCGGCGCCCAGCCCGACCTGCTCGCCGTGGCTGGCGGCCCGCTTGGGGTAGAGCAGGTCGAAGGCGTGGCTGATCTCGTGGCAGGCGCCGGACGACGGCCGGGAGTCACCGCTGATCGACATGGCGATGCCGGAGAGCACCAGCGCCTCCGCGAGCACCGTCAGAAACTCGTCGTCGCCGACGCCCCCGGGGTGGCGGAGCACGGCCTCGCCGGCGGTACGGGCCATCGCGGCGGCCAGGCCGTCGACGGACTCCCCGGTGATCTTGCGGGAGAGCTCCCAGTCGGCGATCGCGGAGATGTTGGAGATCGCGTCGCCGATCCCGGAGCGGACGAACCGGACCGGGGCCTCGCGCACCACGTCGAGGTCGATCACCATGGCGATCGGCGAGGGGACGCCGTAGGAGCCGCGGCCGTTGTCGTTGTCGAGGATGGAGATCGGCGAGCACAGGCCGTCGTGCGCCAGGTTGGTGGCGACGGCGACCATGGGCAGCCCGACCCGCGCCGCGGCGTACTTCGCCACGTCGATGATCTTGCCGCCGCCGAGGCCGACGACCGCGTCGTAGCGGCGCTTGCCCTTGATGTCGTCGGCCAGCTTGACCGCCGAGTCGATGGTGCCGTCCGAGACCTCGTACCAGTCGGCGCCGGGCAGCACCGGTGCCAGCCGTTCGCGCAGGGCCTGCCCCGAGCCGTTGCTGATCGCGATCGCCAGCTCGCCGGACGCCGAGATGCGCTGGTCGGCCAGGAGACCGGCCAGGTCGTCCATCGCCCCGCAGCCGATGTCGACGACGACCGGCGACGGGATGAGCCGGGTCAGTACTGGCACGCGATCTCCCGGCCCTTCGCGAGGTCGTCGTGGTTGTCGATCTCGACCCAGCTGACGTCGCCGATCGGTGCCACGTCGATCTGGAAGCCCCGGTTCACCAGCTCCTGGTAGCCGTCCTCGTAGTAGAGGTCGGGGTCGCGCTCGAAGGTGGCCTTCAGCGCGTCGGCGAGCTCCTCGGCGGCCTCGGGCTCGATGAGGGTGACACCGATGTACTCACCGGTGGCACCGGCAGGGTCCATCAGCTTGGTGATCCGGCGGACGCCCTGGCCGTCCGCGGTGATGACCTTCATCTCCTCGTCGGCGAGCTGCTTGACCGTGTCGAGGGCGAGGATGATCCTCCGGCCGTCGCCGCGGGCGGCGAGCAGGGTCTTCTCGACGGAGACCGGGTGCACGGTGTCGCCGTTGGCGAGAATCACGCCCCGCCTGAGGACGTCACGCGCGCACCACAGGGAGTAGGCGTTGTTCCACTCCTCGGCCTTGTCGTTGTCGATCAGGGTGAGCTTCAGGCCGTACGTGGCCTCCAGCTCGTCCTTGCGCGCGTACACGGCCTCCTTGCGGTAGCCGACGACGACGGCGACCTCGGTGAGGCCGATCTCGCTGAAGTTCTTCAGCGTCAGGTCGAGGACCGAGAGGTCCCCGTCCACGGGCACGAGGGCCTTCGGAAGGGTGTCGGTGTAGGGGCGCAGACGCCGTCCGGCACCGGCAGCCAGGACAAGGCCGATCATGCGGGTTCTCCTTCGTCGTGTACGGCGGGTGCTCCGGAGGAGACCCAGAAGCGGACGGACTCCGCGACCACCACGAGTGCCACGGCGACCGCGAGGACCGTCAGCGCGATCGTGAACTGCGGGGCGCCCAGCAGGGTGGCCAGCAGCGCGACCGCCAGGGTCCGCCCCTCGTGCCCGCCGACCGCCCGGACCAGCCGGCGCGGGGGCGCGCCGGTGCCCCCGCGGATGCGGTACACCGTGTCGTAGTGATGGTAGGCGACCGCGGCCACCAGGCCGAATGCCGCGGGAAGGGCCCCGTTCACGTCCGCCCGGGCGGCGAGGATCAGGATCGTGCCGTACTCCGCGGCGCGGAAGACCGGGGGCACCAGCCAGTCGAGAGCACCCTTGAGCGGGCGCGCGACGGCGAGGCCGGAGGTGAGGGCGTAGCCGAGGGCGGCGACGACCGTCCAGGGGCTGCCGTAGGGGGCGAGCCACGCGGTGAGGGTGACCGCCGCGGCGCCGAGCGCGGCGATCACGGGCGGTGCGAGCGACGGCAGCCGACGGGCGAAGCCCTTGAACGCGGCGGCGAAGCCGTCCGCCACCGGACCGGAGTCGGCGAGGTCGGCGAGCGCCTGTGCCGCGCGGTCGGTCCTGCGGGCCTTGCGGGTGAGCGAGCGCAGCACGCGGCCGGCGGTGGTGTACGCGGCGGCGAAGCCGCAGCCGATCAGCAGGGCGTAGAAGACGATCCGCGGGGTGGTGACGGCGGTCAGCACGGCGATCATGGCCCAGCGCTCGCCGATCGGGAGCACGATCATGCGCCGGACCCACACCGTCCAGCCGACGCTGTCGAGCCGGTCGGAGAGGGCGGCGGTGGGGCTGGTGTTGCCGGTCGCGTCGTGGTTGGCCTCGTTGAAGGAGAAGTCGACCACGTGGCGGCAGGTCTGGAGCACCATCGCGCCGAGCGCCAGGGCCCAGACGTCGTCCCCGCCGCGTGCGGCGCCGAGCGCGAGGCCCGCGTAGTAGGCGTACTCCTTCGCCCGGTCGAAGGTGGCGTCGAGCCAGGCGCCGAGCGTGGAGTACTGCAGGGAGTAGCGGGCGAGCTGCCCGTCGGTGCAGTCGAGGACGAAGGAGAGGATCAGCAGCACGCCGGCGGCGACGAAGCCGCCCCGGGTGCCGGTGGCCGCGGCGGCGGCCGCTATGAGCGCGGTGATCAGCGAGGCGGTGGTGACCTGGTTCGGGGTCAGCCCGCGCCGCGCGCACCAGCGGGCGATGTAGCGCGAGTACGGGCTGATGAAGAAGGTCGTGAAGAACCCGTCACGCGCCTTCACCGCGGAGCGCAGCCGGACGTCCTCGTCGTCGACGGCGGCCACGGCCTGCCGGGCCTCGTTGCGGGCCTGGGGGTCGCCGGGCACGGTCGCCACCAGCGTCCCCAGCTCTGGCCGGTGCGGAGCGGCGCCCTCGGCGGCGAGGGCATCGGCGACGAGGTCGGGGAGCACGCCGGCCGCCGCGGGGACGGTGTCGGTGGCCGCGGCCCCGGGGGACGGGGACGCGGGGTCGGGGGACGACTGCACGGCGGACTGCGGGGCCGCCTGCCGCAGGGCCGCGAGCAGGGCGGCGCGCGCCTCGGGCCGGGCGGTGGCGGCGCCGGGGATCGCGGCGGCCGGGAAGCGGGGGTCCGTCAGGCCGAGGCGGAGTGCGTGGAGGTGGCCGACGAAGCGCGGGTCCACGAGCGCGGCCCGCTCGGCGGCCGGGACGGCGGCGAGCAGGTCAGCCGCCTCGTCGGCCCCGGAGGCGATGCGTACGTCGAAGCCCAGCGACCGCAGATCGCCCTCGAGCGGCGATCCGGGTACCGGCGGACCGGTGAGGATGGCGGTCGACAGACGGACTCACTCCTTGGCGCTCATCGGATGGGTGGGCACGGCGGCTCGGCCCGGGACCGGGCGGCGGCATGTCGGCTGAGGCTATCGGATGAACGGAAGCACGAGTTCACTGAGGTTTCCCGGTGAGGACACTCCCGTTCGTCCCGCCGGCCTCGTCCTCGGTCCGGGCGTCCCTTGCCCGGACCGGGACCGGCCGCCGGTGCCGCGACCGAGATCATCATTGTCGATCAGTGGCCGACCCCACAAACCCGCTCCCTGGGGCAGGGCCGCCCCGGACGCCGCCTGGTTAGGGTGGCGGGCATGACTTGGCTGATCACAGGCGGGGCGGGGTACATCGGAGCGCACGTGGCGCACGCCATGACCGGCGCCGGGGAGCGGGTCGTCGTGCTCGACGACGTCTCGACGGGCAACGCGGAGCGGCTGCCCGAGGGGGTGCCGCTGGTCAGGGGCACCCTGCTGGACAGGGAGCTGCTGGACCGCGTCCTCGCCGAGCACGCGGTCACGGGAGTGGTGCACCTGGCGGCGAGGAAGCAGGTCGGCGAGTCCGTTGAGCAGCCGCTGCGCTACTACCGGGAGAACGTCCACGGGCTGACCGTGCTGCTCGAGTCCGTCGTGGACGCGGGCGTGAAGCGGTTCCTCTTCTCCTCGTCGGCGGCGGTGTACGGGATGGCCGACGTGGAGCTGATCACGGAGGACACCCCGGCCGTGCCGATCAACCCGTACGGCGAGACCAAGCTCGCCGGCGAGTGGCTGGTGCGGGCGGCGGGCCGGGCGCACGGTCTCGCCACCGCCTGTCTGCGCTACTTCAACGTCGCGGGCACGGCCCGTCCCGAGCTCGCGGACACCGGGGTGTTCAACGTCGTCCCGATGTTCTTCGACCGGATCACCCGGGGTGACGCCCCGAGGATCTTCGGCGACGACTATCCGACGCCCGACGGCACCTGCGTCCGCGACTACATCCACGTCGCCGATCTCGCCGACGCCCATCTGGCCGTGGCCCGCCGGCTGGCCGGCCAGGACGGGGCCGGCGACCTCACGGTGAACGTCGGCCGCGGCGAGGGCGTCTCGGTGCTCACGCTGGCCCGTGTCGTCGCCGAGGTGACCGGTCACGGCACGCCGGCGGTGGTCGAGCCGCGCCGTCCCGGGGACGCGGCGCGGGCCGTCGCGTCGGTCGAGCGCATCGGCGAGGAGCTCGGCTGGACGGCTTCGCGCGGTGTGCGCGAGATGGTCGAGTCGGCGTGGGAGGGCTGGCTGCTGCACCGCCCGGAGGCCGCCCGCCGCTGACCGCGCCGGCGACTGCCCGGCACGCTGACCTGCGGACGTATCCGCAGGTCAGGGCATATGACAACGGTGTTCACCGTCATGTTGCCCGGTACCCCCCACCCGTAGTTCACTGGCCACTCGGACAGATCGTTCACCGTGATCCGGGAGGCTTGTCGCATGGGGGCAGGGCACGACCACGGACACGCGCACGGCGGTCGCCCGCCGGCGGGGACCGCGGCCGCCGCCTACCGGGGGCGGCTGCGCGTCGCCCTGGCGATCACGCTGGGCGTGATGTTCCTGGAGATCGCCGGCGGTGTGCTGGCGGACTCGCTCGCCCTGATCGCCGACGCCGCGCACATGGCCACGGACGGTCTGGGCCTCGCCATGGCGCTGCTCGCGATCCACTTCGCCAACCGGCCGGCGGACGCGAGCCGCACCTTCGGCCTCGCCAGGGCCGAGATCCTCGCCGCGCTCGCGAACTGCGTCCTGCTGCTCGGCGTCGGCGGGTTCCTGCTGTACGAGGCGATCCAGCGCTTCATCACCCCGGCCGAGACCAAGGGCGGGGTCGCCGTCTCCTTCGCCCTCGTCGGTCTGGCCGCGAACGCGGTGTCGCTGTTCCTGCTGAAGCGGGGGCAGCAGGAGAGCCTCAACGTGCACGGCGCGTATCTGGAGGTGCTCGCGGACGCGCTCGGCTCGGTGGCGGTGCTGATCTCCTCGGCCGTCATCCTGGCGACCGGCTGGCAGGCCGCCGACCCGATCGCCTCGCTGGTCATCGGCCTGATGATCGTGCCGCGGACGGTGAAGCTGCTGCGGGAGACGCTGAACGTGCTGCTGGAGGCGGCGCCGAAGGGGGTGGACATGGCCGAGGTGCGCGAGCACATCCAGGCCCTGCCCGGCGTCCTGGACGTCCACGATCTGCACGCCTGGACGATCACCTCCGGCATGCCGGTCCTCTCCGCGCACGTGGTGGTGGCGCCCGACCTCCTGGACGCGGTGGGCCACGAGAAGATGCTGCACGAGCTGCAGAGCTGCCTCGGCTCTCACTTCGACGTGGAGCACTGCACGTTCCAGTTGGAGCCCGGCGGTCACGCCGAGCACGAGGCGGGCTACTGTCACTGAGGGCTGCTACATTGGCGCAGCCGTGTCCGTACGGGACCGAGAGGAGCTGAGGTTGATGACGGTCGCAGTCGACGCTGCCCCGCGCAGCGCACCGTCCACCATCGACCTCCGGGTTCCCGACCGGTCATTCTCCGTACGCTGACCTGATCCGTACGTCGGCTGGGACCCGTCTCATCCAAAGGGTTCCCCACGTTGTCCGACAACGCTTTTCGTGACGCCTTCTTCACCCTGCACCACGGGCTGCCCCGGCAGGGACCGGGCTCCGACGACACCACCCGCCGGCTGCTGGCCCTCGCCGGCCCCGTGCCTCCGCGCCCGCGGGTGCTCGACCTGGGCTGCGGCCCCGGCCGTGCCGCGCTGCTGCTGGCGGCCGAGGCCGGGGCGGAGGTCACGGCCGTGGATCTGCACGAGCCGTTCCTGGACGAGTTGAGGCAGGCCGCCCGGGCGCGCGGTCTCGCCGACCGCATCCGTACCGTCTGCGCCGACATGGGCGCACCGCCCTTCCCTGACGGGTCGTTCGACCTGGTCTGGGCCGAGGGTTCGGCGTACGCGATCGGCTTCGACACGGCGCTGCGCTCCTGGCGGCGCCTGCTGGCACCGGGCGGCGTCCTGGTCCTCACCGAGTGCGAGTGGACCTGCGCCGAACCGAGTCCGGCTGCCCGTGCCTTCTGGGACGAGCACTGTCCGCTGCGCACGACGGCGGCCAACGCGGCCGCGGCGGTCGGCGCCGGCTATCACGTCGCCGGGGTGCACCGTCAGCCCGAGAGCGACTGGCAGGAGTACTACGGCCCGCTCGGCGCCCGGGCCGCCGCCGTCGATCCGGAGACGGCGACGCGGGCGACGACCGCCGCCCTGGCGGCCACCCGGGCGGAGATCGCGGTGCGCCGTGACCACGGTGCGGAGTACGGCTACACCGGCTACGTGCTGCGGCCCGCGGACCCGCGCTGGCGGGTCCGGCCGGAGACGGACGCCGACGTACGGGCCGTGCACGCCGTCAACGCCGCCGCCTTCCCCACGGAGGACGAGGCGGATCTCGTGGACGCGCTGCGGCGGGACCCTTCGGCGTGGCTCCCCGGCCTCTCCTGGGTGGCCGAGGCGCCCGACGGCTCCGTCGCGGCGTACGCGCTGCTCACCCGTTGCCTGGTCGGCGGCGAGCCCGCACTGGCACTGGCGCCCTGCGCCACCGCCCCGGAGCACCAGGGACAGGGCGCGGGCTCGGCGGTGATCCGGGCGGCGCTGGACGCCGCCCGGGTCCGGGGTGAGCGGCTGGTCGTGGTGCTGGGTCATCCGGAGTACTACCCGAGGTTCGGATTCGGGCCCGCTTCACGGCTCGGCATCCGACCCGGCTTCGAGGTCCCCGACGAGGCGATGATGGCCATGGTGCTGGACGGTTCCCCGGAGGCGCCACAGGGCATGATCATGTACCCGGAGGCGTTCGGGGTCTGAGCCGCCGTCCGTGCCCGTCGTGCTCCCCGCACCACGGGCACGGACATGCCCACGGGCGGTGAAGTGCGGACAAGCCGCTTTTGTACGGCAGACTGGGTGCGCCCCTCAGGGCCGAGGACCGAAGCGAAGGATGGCTATGCCGATCACACCCGCCACCGCGCCGAACAGCTCGTCGAACGGCACCACGCAACCGATCTTGCTGGAACTGGTCGACGAGACCGGCCGAACCATCGGCACCGCGGAGAAGCTCTCCGCCCATCAGGCGCCGGGACAGCTGCACCGGGCTTTCTCCGTGTTCCTCTTCGACGAGCACGGGCGACTGCTGCTGCAGCGGCGGGCGCTCGGCAAGTACCACTCCCCCGGAGTCTGGTCGAACACCTGCTGTGGCCACCCGTATCCGGGCGAGGCCCCGTTCACGGCCGCCGCCAGGCGCACGCACGAGGAGCTGGGCGTCTCGCCGTCGCTCCTGGCCGAGGCCGGCACCGTCCGCTACAACCATCCCGATCCGGCCTCGGGCCTGGTCGAGCAGGAGTTCAACCATCTCTTCGTGGGACTGGTGCAGTCGCCGCTGCGCCCCGACCCGGAAGAGGTCGGCGAGACGGTGTTCGTGACGGCGGCGGAGCTGACGGAGCGGCATGCGCGGGACACGTTCTCGGCCTGGTTCATGACGGTGCTGGACTCCGCTCGCCCGGCGATCAGGGAGCTCACGGGCCCGGCCGGCGGCTGGTGACCCACCGGACCTCCGTGTGAGGTCCCGCGGCGCGGCGCCCTACAGGGGTGCCGCGCCGCTCACGGGGACGAGCGGCAGTGCGGCCCAGATGATCTTTCCGCCGTTCGACGTGTGCTCGACGTCGCACTCCCCGCCCGCCTCCCGGGTGATCTCCTTGACGAGGAGCAGTCCCCGGCCGCCCGTCTGGGCGGAGTCGCTCTCCAGGGCCTTGGGCCGGTAGGGGTGGTTGTCCTCGACGGCCACCCGGATCCACTCCGGGCCGACCGCGACCTCGACCGCCACCTGCGGCGAGAGCAGGGCCGCGTGCCGGACGGCGTTGGTGACGAGCTCGGACACGATCAGCAGCAGTCCCTGCAGGACCTCGTCGTGGACCGGTACGCCCTGGCGGCGGACCAGATCGCGGACGGCGTGCCGGGCCTGCGGTACGGACACGTCGAGTGCGGGTGCGGTGAACCGCCAGACGCCTTCGTACGACAGTGGCCGGGCCGGGACGCTCCCGGGGCTCTCCATAGTCCCGCACCCACCCTCGTGAAACGTCGCTGGGAACTGTTGTGTACACGAGTGTTGGGAACGCGCTGGTCCATACCGGGCTGCTGACCAGAAGTCAGCTTCTATCGACAGTTCCGGACCGGGATAGTGCGTTCCGGTCAGGTCTTCGATCGATCCGGATGCTCTTCCGACGGCCTCTCGGACGCGTCGGCGGCGGCCGAACCGGCACCTCACCGGCTGTCCCGGCTACCCCGGCTTTCCTGGGTTGCCCCCTCCGTGACCATCTCGGCGATCCGGCGGCCGCCCACGCCGATGGCGATCAGCCCGAGCCCGTCGAAGAGCAGGGCCAGGGAGAAGAACGTGCCGATGACGTAGCGGCTGCTCTCGGGCCAGTTCACGAGCACCAGGATGCCCAGCAGCAGACCGAACGCGCCCTGGAGCAGGGTCCAGCCGAACTGCGGCCCCCGCACGACGAGGCTGCCCACCAGCCGGAACAGTCCGCCGGTGAGGAAGAGCAGCGCGGCGAACATCGTCAGCGCCTCGGCGCTGCCCTCCGGGTGGCGGATGACGACCACACCGGCCGCGATGTTCAGGGCGGCGACGACGACGCCCAGCCAGAAGAAGCTGCTGCCGCGCGACTCGATCGCGTGGAGCAGTCCGACCAGCCCGCCGACGAGCAGCAGCCAGCCGAACAGCAGCATCGACGTGAGGGTGGCGACGCCGACGTAGACGAGGCCCACGATCCCGGCGATCACGAGGATCACCCCGAGGGCCGCCAGCCAGCCGAAGCTGCGGCGGAGCTTTCTGCCCTCCTGGGCGGGACCGGTCATGGGTGCCTCCTCGTCGTGCCCCTCCCCGGTCGCTGTCGTCCTCGCCGGTTCCGCGGTCTCCGCCGCTTGCGCCGGCTCCGTCGCCACTGCCGTCATCACCGTTGCCCTCGCCGGTCGTCGGCGCCGGCACCCCTTCTTGATCATAGGTACGGGTCCGGCGGATAGCATCCGGCGCATGGACCGGACGAACGAGGCGCACGAGGCGGAGCCGGAGGTGCGGCACACGGTGGCGGACGGGGTCGCGACCGTCGTCATCAGCCATCCCGCCAGGCGCAACGCGATGACGGCCGCGATGTGGCGGGAACTGCCCGGGCTGCTGGACGGGCTGGGCCGCGACCCGGCCGTACGGGTGCTGGTGCTGACCGGCGACGGCGGCACCTTCTGCGCCGGCGCCGACATCACCTCCCTGAGCGCGCCCGCCCCGGACGAGCCGCCGCAGGAGCTGGCCGTACGGGCCGAGGAGGCGCTCGCGGCGTTCCCCAAGCCGTCGCTGGCGGCTGTCCGCGGCTACTGCGTGGGCGGCGGCTGCCAGCTGGCGGCCGCCTGCGATCTGCGGTTCGCCGAGGAGGGCGCCTCCTTCGGGATCACCCCGGCGAAGCTCGGCATCGTCTACCCCGCGTCCTCGACCCGGCGGCTGGTCTCGCTCGTCGGCCCGGCCACCGCGAAGTACCTGCTGTTCTCCGGCGAGTTGATCGGCACGGAGCGTGCGCTGCGCACCGGTCTGGTGGACGAGGTGCTGCCGACGGGCGAACTGGGCAGGCGGGTGGCCGAGTTCGCCCGCGTCCTGGCGTCCCGGTCGCAGCTGACGCAGGCGGCAGCGAAGGAGTTCGCGTCGGGGCGCACCGACCGCGACGCCCACTGGGCGGAGCAGGCGCGCGGCAGCGGCGACACCGCCGAGGGCATCGCCGCCTTCCTGGAGCGCAGGCCGCCCCGCTTCACCTGGAGCGTGTGAGGCGGGACGACCGGATCCGGCGGGGCCGCCGTACGGACGGACCGGCGCCGCACGGCACGGCGCAGGACGGCGCGGGACGGCGCGGACCGGGAAGGCGAGGGACGGCGAGGGACCGGGACGGGCCGGTGTCCGGGACCGCCCGGCCGGGGCTCAGGCGTCCTGCCCCAGGACCAGCCCCGCGTGACCGCGCCACTGCGCCACCATCCCCGCCGGGGCCTTGGCCGGCGATCCCGCGTCGTACGGCGGCTGCGGATCGTACTCGGTCAGCAACTGGACCGTCTGGGCGACCTCGTCGCCCGCGATCCGGCCCAGCAGATGAAGCGCCATGTCGATCCCGGCGGAGACGCCCGCGGCGGTGACGTACTTGCCGTCGAAGACCACGCGCTCCCCCGTCGGCTCCGCGCCGAACGGCACGATGTCGTCCAGGGCGAGCCAGTGGGACGTGGCCCGGCGGCCCTCGAGGAGCCCGGCGGCGGCCAGCAGGTGCGAGCCGGTGCACACGGACGTGGTCCAGGTGCTGGTCGCGTCGGCCGTGCGCAGCCAGTCGAGGACGGTCCCGTCGAGCATGGCCCGCCGTGAACCGGGGCCGCCCGGGACGAGCACGATGTCCGGCGCGGTCACCTCGTGCAGCGCCCGGTCGGCGACCACCACGAGGGTGCCCTGGTCGTTCCGCACGGGACCGGCCTCCTTGGCGACGAAGACGGTCTCCGCTCCGGGAAGCCGGGACAGCAACTCGTAGGGGCCGATGGCGTCGAGGCTGGTGAACTCGTCGTAGAGCACGATGGCGATCTGCATGGCGGGTCCTTTCGGCGGTCGGTCTCGCGGTCGATCCCGGTACGCCCGGGCGGTCGTTCTCGCGGTCTCGCGGTCGATCCCGGTACGCCCGGGCGGTCGTTCTCGCGGTCTCGCGGTCGATCCCGGTACGCCCGGGCGGTCGTTCTCGCGGTCGGTCCGGCGCCCGTCCGGTGGTCGTCCTCCTGTGTGCCCGCCGTCCCGACGGCCGGCGGGGTCAGCGGGCGGGTACGTGGAAGCGGCGCCGGTACTCGGCGGGCGCCGTGCCGAGGGCCTTCACGAAGGCGCGGCGCATCGCCTCGGGCGTCCCGTAACCGCAGGCGCGGGAGACCTCCTCGATCCCGTGGCCGGTGTCCTCCAGCAGCCGGCGGGCGTGCTCCAGGCGCACCCGGTCGACGTACTTCCCCGGGGTGGTCCCGGTCTCGGCGCGGAACGCGCGGGCGAACTGGCGCGGCGAGAGCCTGGCCAGGCCGGCCAACGCGTCCACGGACAGATCGCCGTCCGGGTGGTCGGTGATGTACTGCTGCACGTCGCGCAGCGGTTCGCGCCGGGCGCTCTGGGCGGCCAACTGGGCGCTGAACTGCGACTGGTTGCCGGGCCGGCGCAGGAACACCACCAGATGGCGGGCGATGGTCAACGCCGTCCTGCGCCCCAGGTCCTCCTCGACCAGGGCGAGCGCCAGGTCGATGCCCGCGGTGACCCCGGCCGAGGTGGCGAGCGCACCGTCCCGTACGAAGATCGGCTCCGGGTCGACCTCCACGTCGGGATAGGTACGCGCGAGCAGGTCGCAGACGGACCAGTGGGTGGTCACCCGGTGGCCGTCGAGCAGCCCGGCCTCGGCCAGCAGCAGGGCGCCGGTGCACACCGAGACGAGGCGGGTGGCGCCGCGGGCGTCTGTGCGGAGCCAGTCGACGAGCGCGGGGTCGGGCCGGCGCGTGCCCTCCCCGCCCGGCACGATCAGCGTGTGCGGCGGGTCGCCGTCGCCGAGGACCTCGTCCGGGACGACGGTGAGCCCGCTGGAGGTGCGCACGGGCCGGCCGTCGAGCGAGGCGGTGCGGACGGCGTACCGGAACGGTGCGTGCGGAGCCTGGTTGGCTCCGGTGAAGACCTCGACCGGGCCGGTGACGTCGAGGCTCTGCACTCCGTCGAAGAGCACCACGAGCACGGTTCGCTGCTGCATGCCTCCATCGTCCTGGCAGCCGGCACATGGCCGCAATGACGAGCACCCCACCTTTCCTGCCATCGGGGTTCGGAGGCGAACCCGAGTCTTCACGTCGTACCGACCAGTCGGTAACGTGCGGGGCATGAGCTCTCTCGAACCGCGCGCGGGGCGGCGCTGCCACAACGCCGTCAACCCGCTCCACTCCACCGTGTACTTCTCGCCCGACTACGCGAAGGAGCTCGCGGGGATCGGTGTCGAGGACACCAGCGCCGCGTACTTCGCCGGCCGCGCCGCCGCCCTGGGCGCGGTCGGACCGGGCACGGTCGCGGCCACGTTCTACAACTTCAGCCACGAGCTGATCGCCCGGCACCTCCCCGCGGTGTGGGACACCGCCTCCCCCGCCACGGTGCTGGACGCGCGGCTGCGGGCGGTGGACGCGACGCTGCGCCGGCTGCTCGGCGAGGACACCGTCGCCTCACCGGAGATGGCGGAGGCGGCCCGTCTGGCGCTGCGCGCCACGGAGGCCTGCACGAGGCCCGCCCGCCCGCTGTACGCCGCGCACGCCGACCTGCCGGTGCCCGAGGCACCGCACCTCGCCTTCTGGCACGCGGCGACGCTCCTGCGCGAGCACCGCGGCGACGGCCATCTCACCGCGCTGCTGTCCGCCGGGCTCGACCCGCTCGAGGCGCTGGTCAGCCACACCGCGACCGGCAAGGGCATGTCACCGCGCTGGATCCTCGCCAGCCGCGGCTGGCGGCGCACCGACTGGGAGGCCGCCTGCGACCGGCTGCGTGAGCGGGGCCTCCTCGACGCCGGAGGCGAGCTGACCGAGGCGGGCACGGCGCTCCGTGCCGACCTGGAGGAGCACACCGACCGGATCGACCTCGCGCCGTACGAGCACCTGGGCGCGGCGGGCGTCGAACGCCTCACCGAGCTGGGCCGCGGGTTCCTCATGGCGGCCGCCGCGGCCGGCGCCTTCCCCGACGGACTCACCGGCAAGGGCTGACGCCAGGCACGGCCGCGGGCCGTCGCGAGGGCCGGGAGGACGTTTGGCGGCACGGGGCACGGCAACCCGGAACCGAGCACGACAACGTGCCCGAACCGAGGAGGCCAACCGTGTTCCGTGCCATCGCCGACGCGCTCAGGACCGTCGGCGGCATCGTCGCCGCCGTCGTCACCTTCCCGTTCCGACTGCTGGCCCGACTCTTCGGCGGCGCGGCGGCCGGTCGCGGACGACGCACGCGCCGCGCGTAGGGGGGACGCGCGACAGGGCCCCCGCCCACCCGGCAGAATGCAGCCGAAGAGATCGCGCGGGCACCGGTCCGCGCGGCCTCCAGGCACAGCCGGTATCGGAAGGCGAGTCGGGAACCGTGACGACGTCCATCGAAGGCAGGATCGCCGAGGAGCTCGGCGTACGGGAGCGGCAGGTGAAGGCGGCCGTCGAGCTGCTCGACGGCGGGTCCACCGTCCCGTTCATCGCGCGCTACCGCAAGGAAGCGACCGAGATGCTCGACGACGCGCAGTTGCGCACGCTCGAGGAGCGGCTGCGCTATCTGCGGGAGCTGGAGGAGCGGCGGACCGCGGTCCTGGAGTCCGTCCGCGAGCAGGGCAAGCTCACCGACGAGCTCGAGACGCAGATCCGGGCCGCCGACACCAAGGCCCGCCTGGAGGACATCTACCTCCCCTTCAAGCCCAAGCGGCGCACCAAGGCGCAGATCGCCCGGGAGGCCGGGCTGGAGCCGCTCGCCGAGGGTCTGCTCGGCGACGCGACGGTCGAACCCCTCGCGGCCGCCGCCGCGTTCGTCGACGCCGACAAGGGCGTCGCCGACGCCGCGGCCGCACTGGAGGGCGCCCGGGCGATCCTCACCGAGCGCTTCTCCGAGGACGCCGACCTCATCGGCGAGCTGCGTGAGCGGATGTGGACCCGGGGCCGGCTGGTGGCGAAGGTCCGTGAGGGCAAGGAGGAGGCCGGCGCGAAGTTCGCGGACTACTTCGACTTCGCCGAGCCGTTCACCGAACTCCCCTCCCACCGTGTGCTCGCGATGCTCCGCGGCGAGAAGGAGGACGTGCTCAGCCTGGAGCTGGAGCCCGAGGAGCCCACGGACGGCCCGTCGACGTACGAGGGCATGGTCGCCCGGCGCTTCGGCGTCGCCGACCGCGGGCGCCCCGCGGACAAGTGGCTGCAGGACACGGTGCGATGGGCGTGGCGGACGCGGATCCTCGTGCACCTCGGCATCGATCTGCGGCTGAGGCTGCGGACGGCGGCCGAGGACGAGGCCGTACGGGTCTTCGCCGCGAACCTGCGGGACCTGCTGCTCGCCGCCCCCGCCGGTACGCGCGCCACGCTCGGCCTCGACCCCGGCTTCCGCACCGGGGTGAAGGTGGCGGTCGTGGACGCGACCGGCAAGGTCGTGGCCACCGACACGATCTACCCGCACGTGCCCGCGAACAAGTGGGACGAGTCGCTGGCGAAGCTGGCACGGCTGGCGAAGGAGCACGCCGTCGAGCTGGTCGCCATCGGCAACGGCACCGCGTCCCGCGAGACGGACAAGCTGGCCGCCGACCTGATCGCCAGGCACCCGGAGCTGAAGCTCACCAAGGTGATGGTGTCGGAGGCGGGGGCGTCGGTGTACTCGGCGTCCGCGTTCGCCTCGCAGGAACTGCCGGGTCTCGATGTGTCGTTGCGCGGCGCGGTCTCCATCGCCCGCCGCCTCCAGGACCCCCTCGCGGAGCTGGTGAAGATCGACCCCAAGTCGATCGGGGTGGGCCAGTACCAGCACGACCTGTCCGAGGTGAAGCTCTCGCGCTCGCTCGACGCGGTCGTCGAGGACTGTGTGAACGGCGTCGGCGTCGACGTGAACACCGCCTCCGCGCCGCTGCTCTCCCGGGTCTCGGGCATCGGGACGGGCCTCGCCGAGAACATCGTGGCCCACCGCGACCAGAACGGCCCGTTCCACTCCCGCAAGGAGCTCAAGAACGTGGCGCGGCTCGGCCCGAAGGCGTACGAGCAGTGCGCGGGCTTCCTGCGGATCCGCGGCGGCGACGACCCGCTCGACGCGTCCAGCGTGCACCCCGAGGCGTACCCGGTGGTGCGGCGCATGGTGAAGACGAGCGGCAGCGAGGTCGCGTCGCTCATCGGCAACACCGGCGTGCTGCGGTCGCTGCGCCCCGACGACTTCGTCGACGAGACCTTCGGTCTGCCGACCGTGACGGACATCCTTCGGGAGCTGGAGAAGCCCGGACGCGACCCGCGGCCCGCGTTCCGGACGGCGACCTTCAAGGAGGGCGTCGAGAAGATCTCCGACCTGGCGTCCGGGATGGTCCTGGAAGGCGTCGTCACCAACGTGGCGGCCTTCGGGGCGTTCGTGGACGTGGGCGTCCACCAGGACGGCCTCGTGCACGTCTCCGCGATGTCGCGCACGTTCGTCAAGGACCCTCGGGACGTGGTCAAGCCGGGCGACGTGGTCAAGGTGAAGGTCCTCGACGTCGACATCACGCGCAAGCGGATCTCGCTGACGCTGCGGCTGGACGACGAGGCCGCGGCGCAGTCCGGCGGCGGTGGCGGCCAGGGCCAGCGCCGTGAACGCGGTCAGGGCGGCGGCCGGCCGCCGCAGCAGCGTCAGGCCGGCCGCGAGCGCCGCGCGGGTGCCGGCTCGGGTACGGGCGGCGGCCGCCAGGCGGCGCCCCCCGGCAACAGCGCGATGGCGGACGCCCTGCGCCGGGCCGGCCTCCTGGACGACAAGGGCCGCGGGGGGCGCTGACGCGGCCACGGGTTCGTGCGGAGCGGTTCGCAGGGGCCGGTCCGCGCGGCCACGGTTGGCCGGCACCGGTTCCGGTGGCGCCTTTCCGGTGGACCGTCTCCGGTGGGCAGGTTCGCGTGGACCGGTTCGCAGGCACCGGTTCGCAGGGACCGGTTCGCAGGGACCGGTTCCGGTGGACCGTTTCCTCGGTGGACCGTTTCCGATGGACCGTCTCCGGTGGGCAGGTTCGCGTGGACCGGTTCGCAGGCACCGGTTCGCAGGCACCGGTTCGCAGGGACCGGTTCGCAGGGACCGGTTCCGATGGACAGGTTCGCGTGGACCGCCGGCGTGGAGCGGTCCCCGTGGACCGGTTCCGGTTCGCTGGGGCGAGGGGCAGGACGCGGTGCCCCGGCGGCCGGTACGTAACGGACGGCGGTTGCCCGTCGGCCGTGAAGGCAGCCCGGGCACGGAACGCGGACGCCGGCCGGCTGACGGCGGTCGGCCGGGGCGCGTCCCCCCGGGGCGAATGCCCGACGGCCCGCGCCTGACGTCGGCAGTGGCCGACGGTGCGAACCACGGGGTGACGTACTTCCGCCCGCCCCTCCGGTCCCTCCGACCACGCGTGACGACACGGGCACGCAGGGCGGCTGTGACCTGCGTCCTGTCGGCCCGCGAGCCGGCGCCCTTACGCTTGCCTGCCGCTCGCGCGCCCGGCGCGAGGTGCTCGCCGGCCCCGGCAGAACCACGGCGAGCACATGCCAAGGACGGTCTCCCCCGCATGCCCAGTGATCTGACCCCCGTCATCGCAGCGGCCACCCGCTGGCTGCTCTCGGCGTTCCCGCCGGAGGCCGGTGCGCTCGACCGTGCGCTGGCCGAGGCCCAGGCCGGACACGCGGCGACCATCGCCGCCGCCCTGCGCTACCCCACGGTGCTGGACGCGGAGCTGATGCACCTGCTCGGTCCCGGGGGCTCCGCACGACTCGACGAGATCACCGGCGCCGACGTGCACCCGCCGGAGGAGGCCGAACGCGTCTGGCGCAGCTGGGTGGACGAGACCGTCGTCAGCTGGGCGGCCTGCCTGCTCGCCGACGCGGAACTCGCGGCCACGGCGGCGGTCTGCGTCGCCGCCACCCATCACGGCGCCGGCTCGGTGGGGGCCGCGCGACGACTGACCGTTCCCAGTCAGCGCGACCACCGCGCGGCGCCGCTGCTGCGCCACCCGGACCTGCTGGCCCCGATCGCCGACCTCCACCGGGGCACGCTGCGCGGACTGCTCGCCACGGCGGCCTGATCCCGTAGCCCGGCGTTCCGCTGTACGGGGCTGCGTACGGCCCGGGTGTCACGTCCGTACCGGAGGCCGGGATCAGGCTACGTGTCTCCGCAGTCCAGGGCGGGTCGGCAGCGTCCTGTCCGGGGACCGGGAGCGTCCGTCACGGCCTTGCACAGCGCCGGGGCCGTCGGGGGCCGCCGGTGACGGGCGTCCCGGCGTGGACGGGCAGCGGTCGGTCCCGGGCCCCCGGCAGGGCGAGACCGCCACCCGCTGCCCGCCGGAGGGCGCCCTCCCGCGGTCAGGCGTGCGAGGGCCCCGGCAGAAAGCGCAGCGCCCAGGCCGCCCGTTCGGCGACGACCGGGTCGGTGTCCTTCGTCAGCGGCTCCAGCAGGGCGCGGGCCCCGTCCGGATCGGACTGCACCAGGGCGACGATCTCTGTCGCCAGGCCGTCCTGGTCGTCGCCGAGGTCGACGGCCGAGGCGCGGAGCAGCAGCGGAAGCGTGACGACGCCGCCCAGGGACGCGATCACACCGCCCAGCATCTCGCGCGCGTAGAAGTTCCCTTCGTCGATGAAGCGTGCCAGCGCCGCCTCCAGTCGCGGCAGCAGCGCACGGTCGCCCGACGCCGCGACGGCGTCCGCGAGGTCGATGGCCTCGTCGACGGATTCGAGGCTGTCGAGGAGTTCCAGCAGCCGGTTCAGGGGGTCGGTCGTCATGGCTCGGCCTTCCTCAGGACTCGGTGACCTTGCCGTGCGCCACTTCCAGGCGCCGGGTCGTGCGAACGGTGTCCAGCATCCGCCGGTCGTGGGTGACCAGGAGCAGCGTGCCCGTGTACGAGGAGAGCGCGGACTCCAGCTGTTCGATGGCGGGCAGATCGAGGTGGTTCGTGGGCTCGTCGAGGACGAGCAGATTGACGCCCCTGCCCTGGAGCAGGGCAAGCGCCGCCCGGGTCCGTTCACCCGGGGACAGGCTCACCGCCGGCCGCATGACGTGGTCCGCCTTGAGGCCGAACTTGGCGAGGAGGGTGCGGACGTCGGCGGGCTCGGTGTCGGGCACCGCCGCGCAGAACGCGTCCAGCAGCGAGTCCGTGCCGTGGAACAGCCGGCGGGCCTGGTCGACCTCGCCGACGACGACGCCGGAGCCGAGGGCCGCGTGCCCGGCGTCCAGGGTCAGTCTGCCGAGGAGGGCGGCGAGCAGCGTCGACTTGCCGGCACCGTTGGCACCGGTGACGGCGACGCGGTCGGCCCAGTCGATCTGCAGCGACACCGGCCCGAACCGGAAGTCGCCCCGCCGCACCTCCGCGTCACGGAGGGTCGCCACGACCGACCCCGAGCGGGGCGCGGCCGCGATCTCCATCCGCAGCTCCCACTCCTTGCGGGGTTCCTCGACCACGTCGAGGCGTTCGATCATGCGCTGGGTCTGGCGGGCCTTCGCGGCCTGCTTCTCGCTCGCCTCGCTGCGGAACTTGCGACCGATCTTGTCGTTGTCGCCCGCCTTGCGCCGCGCGTTCTTGACGCCCTTGTCCATCCAGGAGCGCTGCATCCGGGCCCGGCCCTCGAGGGCGGCCTTCTTGTCGGCGTACTCCTCGTAGTCGTCGCGGGCGTGCCGCCGCGCGGTCTCCCGTTCCTCCAGGTAGGCGGCGTAACCGCCGCCGTAGAGGGTGATCTGCTGCTGGGCGAGGTCGAGTTCGAGGACCTTGGTGACCGTGCGGGTGAGGAACTCGCGGTCGTGGCTGACGACGACCGTGCCGGCGCGGAGCCCGCTGACGAACTCCTCCAGCCGCTCCAGACCGTCCAGGTCGAGGTCGTTGGTCGGCTCGTCGAGGAGGAAGACGTCGTAGCGGGACAGCAGCAGTGAGGCGAGCCCGGCACGGGCGGCCTGTCCGCCGGAGAGGGAGGTCATCGGCTGGTCGAGGCCGACGGCGAGGCCCAGGGTGCCGGCGACCTCCTCGGCGCGCTCGTCCAGGTCGGCGCCGCCGAGCGCCAGCCAGCGCTCCAGGCTCGCCGCGTAGGCGTCGTCGGCTCCCGGCGTGCCGTCGACGAGGCCCTGGGTGGCCTCGTCCATGGCGCTCTGGGCGGCGGCGACCCCGGTCCGGCGGGCGAGGAACTCCCGTACGGACTCCCCGTCGCGCCGTTCCGGCTCCTGCGGCAGGTGGCCCACCACGGCGGTCGGCGGGGAGAGCCGCAGCTCACCGTGTTCCGGGGTGTCGAGCCCGGCGAGCAGCCGGAGGAGGGTCGACTTCCCGGCGCCGTTGACGCCGACGAGGCCGATCACGTCACCGGGGGCGACGACGAGGTCGAGCCCGGCGAAGAGGGTGCGGTCGCCGTGTCCGGCGGCGAGGTCCTTGGCGACGAGGGTTGCGGTCATCAGGGGACCGATCCTAGGTCAGAGCAGCCGGGCGAGTGTGCGGAGGCCGGGCGAACCGGCCGGCGACCGGCACCACGGTCAGCACGGCCGGGTCCGGGGGACTCCTCCGGACCCGGCCGGACGCGCCGGGGCGACCCGGTGGCCCGCCCGACGGACTCCGGCACCCAGGCGGCCGGCACCGCGTACGGCGTACGACGGCGTGCGGATCCGGAGCCCGGGCGGGTGGTCCGGCAGCCCGGGCCGGGAAGGTGGCCCTGCGGCCCGGGCCGGCCGGGCGACGGACGCCCACCCCGCCCGGCCGTCGACACCCGCGCGACCGTCGCCACCGGCACCCCGACCACCGCCACGAGCCCCTGCCGGCCCGAGTCCGCGACCCGGCGGGGTCCTGCTGCCCCGGCGACGAAGCGCCACACCTCCCGCGCGGCCGTCGACCACCCGCGGTCCGACGCCGGCCCACGGCCACCGTCTCGGCGCACCGGCCGGAACCACCGTCTCGGCGCACCACCCCCAGGACTCCCCTCTCGGCGCACCACCCGCGCAGCCACGGCGCCCGTCTCGGCGTGCCGCCACCGCCCCACCGCGACCGTCGCGCCTGCCTCAGCCCGTCACCTCCGCCACCAGGACACCCCCGCCCGCGCGCGCCACCACGAACGACCTCCCCCTCGCGGCGCTGCCGTCCAGCGGTATCCGGTGGGTGCCCGGCTCCAGGGTGCCGTCGAAGACCTCGTGGGTACGGGTGCGGTGGAGCCGGTCGAGGCGGTGGGCGACCAGCCGGACGCGGCAGACGGAGGCGACGGTCACCGATACCGTGCGGCCGGTGGCGGTGAGGCCGGTCAGCCGGCGGTGTTCGGCGGGAGCCCGGTAGAGCGCCTGCTCCACCTGGGCGACGACGAGCGGTGCGACGTCGGCGAGCGCGTCGACGCAGACGACGTCCGCTCCGGCGCCGCTGAAGGCAGCCCTGACCGCGGTCCGGTCGGGCTCGGTGACCGTGCCGGCGAAGACCACGGCACCGTACGTCCGCAGTTCCTCCGCCGGGACCGCCGCCGTGTCCCGGGCGATGTCGGCACCGACGCCGATGGTCCGGAGCGCGGCGGCCAGCCCGGCGAGGGCGGTGGCACGGGCGCCGATGAGCAGGACCCGGCGGCGCGGCCCGGCAGCGGCGCCGTCGAGGAGCCGTTCCAGTGCGGCACGGTACTCGTCGGCGCGGAATCGGAACGGGCCCGTCCCGGGGTAGCCGTTGAGTTCCAGGTCCGCGGTCTCGTCCGTCTGCCAGGCGAAGTCCCGCCAGACGACGTCGTTCCCCTGCCGCTCGATCACGGCGGTCACGGCTCCGCAGCCGAGTTCCTCGCAGTCGGGGCAGCCGTAGAGGACGTGGCGGCCGCCGGGCAGCGGGGCCTCCGCCTCCAGCAGCAGTCCGCGCACCTGGCGGGCGAGGATCGCCGGGGGCACGTCGGAGGCGAGCGGGGATACGGCATCGAGGCCGGAGAGCAGGAGGAGCAGGGGGCGGCCGTCGACGACGAAGTCCAGGAAGTCGCGGTGGACCTCGAAGCCGCCGTCGGCGAGGAATCCCCCGGCCCGGGCGGCCGGGGCCAGGGCGAACGTCGCGTACTGGGCTGACATGTCCGGAGTATTCCCGGCCGCGACGCGATGTGAGCGCGGTGGCGGTGATTCCGTTACGGTCCCGGCATGGGCGGCGAAGTGATCGTGGTGGGCGGCGGGGTCATCGGGCTGACGACGGCGGTCGAACTCGCCGAGCGCGGGCGGCGGGTGCGCATGTGGACCCGTGAGCCCGCAGAGGCGACGACGTCGGCGGTGGCGGGCGCCTTGTGGTGGCCGTACCGGATCGAGCCGGCGGCGCTGGTCGGCGCGTGGTCGCTGACGTCGCTGAGGGTGTACGAGGAGTTGGCGACGAGGCCGGCGGAGACCGGGGTCCGGCTGGTGCCGGGAGTGCAGTCGGGCGTCTCGCCCGCCGCGCTCGGGCCCTGGGCCCGTGAACTCGCCGGGATGGTGCGGGAGGCGGCGCCCGGCGAGCGGCCGGCGGGGGTCGCCACCGGGGTCCGGGCGCGGCTGCCGCTCATCGACATGCCCGCTCATCTGGGCTGGCTGCGTGCCCGGTTCGAGGCGGCGGGCGGCACCGTGGAGCTCCGTACGGCCGGTTCGCTCGACGAGGCGTCGGCCGAGGCCCCGGTCGTGGTCAACTGCACGGGTCTCGCGGCGCGTGAGCTGGTGCCGGACCCGCGGCTCACGCCCGTGCGGGGGCAGTTGGTGCTCGTGGAGAACCCCGGGTTCGACTCGTGGTTCGCCGCCGCCGACGAGGCGTCGAGCGAGCTGACGTACTTCTTCCCGCAGCCGGGCCGGCTCGTCCTCGGCGGTACCGCGGTCGAGGGGGCCTGGTCGACGGAGCCGGACCCGGCGACGGCCGAGGCGATCGTCCGCCGGTGCGCCCGTGTGCGCCCGGAGATCGCGGACGCGCCGGTCCTCGCCCACCGGGTCGGTCTGCGCCCGGTGCGCTCGGGTGGGGTGCGGCTGGCGGCGGTTCCGGGGCCGTACGGCACGCGTCTGGTCCACAACTACGGGCACGGCGGGGCGGGTGTGACGGTCGCCTGGGGGTGTGCTCGGGCGGCGGCGGACCTGGCCGGCTGACGGGCCCGTGGGACCTGCCTGGTCGACGACCGGTCGGCGGCGGACGAGGGCCGGGAGCCGGCCCGCGACGACGCGGACGGACAGCTGCCGGCGGGTCCGACGAGGCCCGGCCGTGACCGGAGGCCCGGCGCCGGCCCGTGACCACGGCCGCCGCCGGGCCGGAAGCCCCCAGGCGGCGGCCCGGGTTCACTTCTCCGGTGGGGTCGGCCCGATGCGGAGCTCGAACGCGCCGTCGTACTTCTCGTGTCCCGCGATGACGGCGAGATCGACGGCCTCCTCGCCGCGTTCGCCGCGCACGATGATCGGATCGTGGCGCAGATCGCGCATCAGCGCGAAGCACATCGCGATCATCACCACGAGGAACGGTGCCGCGACCAGGATCGTGAGATTCTGCAGTCCGGCGAGCGCGTCGCCCTTCCCGCCGCCGATCAGCAGCATCACGGCCGCGACGGCGCCGGTGACGGTGCCCCAGAACACCACCACGGAACGGCCCGGCTCCAGGGCGCCCTTCTGCGACAGCGTGCCCATCACGAGGGACGCCGCGTCGGCGCCGGAGACGAAGAAGATGCCGACCAGGACCATCACGAGCAGGCTCGTGACCGTGGCGGCGGGGTACTGCTGGAGCACCGCGAACAGCCGGCCCTCGGGCGTGGCCTCCTCGCCCAGCCGGCCGCGCTCCCGGAGCGTCATCGCCGTACCGCCGAAGATCGCGAACCAGCAGAGGCTGACCGCGCTGGGCACGAGGATCACGCCGCCGACGAACTGGCGGATGGTCCGGCCGCGGCTGATACGGGCGATGAACATGCCCACGAACGGTGTCCAGGAGATCCACCAGGCCCAGTAGAAGACCGTCCAGTTGCCGAGCCAGTCGGCGACCCCGGCACCGCTGGACGCCTCGGTCCGGCCGATCAGCTGCGGCAGTTCGCCGAAGTAGGTGGCGATCGAGGTGGGGAGGAGGTCGAGCACGATGACGGTCGGTCCGGCGACGAAGAGGAACACGGCGAGCAGCAGGGCCAGCACCATGTTGGTGTTGGACAGCCACTGGATGCCCTTCTCGATGCCGGAGACGGCGGAGAGGACGAACGCGAGCGTCAGCACGGCGATGATGACGACGAGCAGCGCCGTGCTCACCCTGGTCATCCAGCCCAGTTCGCTGACGCCGCTGCCGATCTGGAGGGCGCCGAGTCCGAGGGAGGCGGCCGAGCCGAACAGCGTGGCGAAGATGGCGAGGATGTCGATGACCCGTCCGCCCCATCCGTAGGCGTGCTTCCTGCCGATCAGCGGCTCGAAGACCGCGCTGACCGTCTGGCGGCGGCGGCGCCGGAAGGTGCTGTACGCGATGGCGAGGCCGACGACGGCGTAGATGGCCCACGGGTGCAGCGTCCAGTGGAACAGCGTCGTGGCCATCGCCGTCTGCATGGACTGGGCCGCGTCGGCGGGATCGGTGCCCGGCGGCGGGTCGGTGAAGTGGGCGAGGGGTTCGCTGACTCCGTAGAACATCAGGCCGATGCCCATGCCCGCGCTGAACATCATCGCGATCCAGGAGACGGTGCGGAACTCGGGTTCCTCGTCCTCCCGGCCCAGCGGGATCCGTCCGTAGCGGCTCATGGCGAGCCAGAGCGCGAAGATCACGAAGCCGGAGGCGGCCAGGACGAACGCCCAGCCGCCGTTGTGGATGAGTGCCGACAGCATGCCGCTGGACACGCGCTCGAGTGTGTCCGTGGCGACGGAGCCCCAGACCACGAACGCGACCGTGAGGACGGCCGTGACGCCGAAGACCACCCGGTCCGTGACGGGACCGTTCCTCGTCGGTTCCGGCCGGACGGGGAAGTCCGTCACCGGCGGATCTCCCCGGCCGTCCGGCTGTTCTGCGTCATGCGACTCGTCGTGCGGCACGGAAGGCCCCTTTCGCGGGTAAACGGAGCCGGGCTTCGTTCTCCGTAGGCCCTCCTACCACATGTGACGCGGTTCATACGGAATCAGCAGCGGGTGATCGGACTCCCGGTCGTGAGGCGGTAGGCGGCCCGCTCGTCGAGCAGCAGGGGCACGAGCGCCCGCAGCGACTGCCGGAGCGGTACGACGGCGCCGTCCGGTGCGGTCCTGGAGACCACCCCGTGCAGGGCGAGTTCGTCCTTGACGTCGGTGTACTGCGCGGCCGTGAGCCGGTATCCGCAGGGCGGGTCCTGGATGGTCTCGTCCGGTGTCGCGGGGTCGTTGTCGGCGCCGCCGGTCCACACCGGGCCCCGGTCGGCGAACCCGGTGAGCCGGGCCGCGGTCGTCGCGGCCTCGATCCGACCGCGCCGCTCCCCCGCGAAGGCGAGAGCACCGTCCAGGGCGGCGAGCTGGGAGTCGACACGGCGCCGGTTGTTGAGGGCGGGGTCCGCCTTCTCGGCGTCGGTGAGGGCGTCCACCCGGGTCTCGACGAGCAGGCCGACGGAGTGCTTCACGCCCGCCGTGTTGCGCAGGATGCGTTCCTGCCCGTCGCCGGCGACCTGCCGGACGGGCTCACCGGTGACGGGATCGGTCCAGATGCCGTAGATGCCGCTGCTGAATCCGGCCTCGCCGGCGGCGGGGCGGACGTAGCGCTCGGAGAGGGCGTGCGCCTCCCGGTGCACGGCCGGGGCGGTGTTGAGGTTCCGCGGCCACAGCGCCAGCAGGTCCTTGTCGTAGTAGCCGGGGGTGGCGCCGTACTCGTGCAGGTCGTAGACGATGTCGGGGCGGTGGTCGCGGACGACCGCGGCCACGGCCCGGCCCTCGGCGGTCCTCAGCGCGATGTGGTCGCGGTTGACGTCCACGCCGTCGGCGTTGCCGCGGGTGTCGGCCGCGCGTCCGTCGGGGTTGGCGGTGGGGACGACGAGGACGGTCGTACGGTCCAGGAAGCGGCGGGTCACTGCGTCCCCGGCCCGGGCGAGATCGCGGACGGTGATGAGGCACGCCTCGCGTCCGGACGGTTCGTCGCCGTGCTGACTGCAGATCAGCAGCACGGTGTTCGAGGTGGGCCGGTCGCCGCCGATGCGTACGAGCTGGAGCGGGCGGCCCTGTCCGGTCGTGCCGATGGTGCGCAGCGACATGCGGTCGCTCGACCGGTCGACGGCGGCGAGGAACGCCCGTTCCTCGGGCTCGGTGGTCCAGCGCGCACCACCGGAGGACTCGAATCCGGTGCGCGGCACGTCGGTGTGGCCGGCGGCGGCCTGGACCGGCGCGGGTACGGTCACGGCGGCGGCCGCCAGTGCGGAGGCCGCCACGGCGAGGGTGCGGATACGACGGTGCATCAGTTGCTGCCTCCGGGGACGGGTCGGATCGGACGCTGTGCGCTCACTCCGTCGAGCCGGGCGCCGTGGGGCGGTCCGGACCGCGGGGCGTGGCCGGCGGTGGCCCGCAGGAAGGCGGCCGTGCCACCGCCGAACGGCAGCCGCGCCGAGGTGCGGGACAGATCGAGGGTCAGTGCGGGACGGCCGGCGGGCGGGTCGATGAGGCCCGCGTCGGTGCCGCCGACGATCAGGGCCAGCCGGTGGCCGGCGGGGACGACGTGGTCCGTTGCGTGCAGGTCGAGGGTGACGGTGTAGGGCCTGCCGGGTGTGAGCGGCCGTCCCACGGCGGGTGAGGCGTGATTGCCGAGGTCGGCCCAGCCGCGGCTGACCACGGTGTACTCGACGTCCGCCGTGCGTGCCGCGGTCTCCTTGTAGCAGGAGCTGTCCCCCGCGGTGCTCGCTCCCCAGCAGGTGCGCTCGGGAAGGGTGGTGATGCCCTCGCCCGCGTGGGCGTAGTCGCGGATGGTGTCGGGGCCGAGGTCGACGAGTACCGCCGTCAGATGGGCGGTGCTCGTGGTCGGGGTCGCGGTGACGGTGACCTTCGGTGAGCCCGAGAGGCGCAGTGCGCGGCTCAGCGGCCGTGTGGTGAAGCCGGCCTTGGCGGGCGTGGCGCGGTCGATGTCGGCGGCCCAGTCGTTCCCGCCGAGTGACGGGTCGTCGGTGAAGGTCTCCGTGGCCCCGGGCCGTGCGGGCCGCAGTCCGAGGGTGCCGACGCCGGGCACGTCCCCGCTGCGGGGACGCAGGACGGTGGTGGCGGTGGACCGGGGCGGCCAGGCGCGGTCGGTGGACCACTGTCCGGGAGCGCGTTCGATGTCGGCCATGGGCTCGCGGTCGATGCCGTTGTCGTGGCCGAGGAGGTAGTGGTCGAACCAGCGGTGGAGGGTCCTGACCCATTCGGCACGGCGGAAGTCGAAGGGGTCGACGTGCCCGGTCTGCGAGAGCCAGACCTTGCGTTCGACGCCGTGGGCGGCGAGGGCGTCCCACCACTGTCCGAAGTGCTTGGCGCGGACGTTGAGGTCCTGCATGCCGTGGACGGCGAGGACGCTGGCCCTCACGTTCCCGGCGTCGCGGACGTAGTCGCGCTCGCTCCACAGCCGGGTCAGGTCGCCGGTGCGCGGGGCCCCGTCCACCAGCCGCTGCTGCACGGCCCGGCAGCGGGCGCGCGCCTCCGGGCTGTTGACGTAGCCGGAGAGCCAGTCGGGCCCCGAGTCGTAGAGCGGCGCGCCCTGGGCGAAGTAGTAGTCGTACCAGGAGGAGATGGCGGCGATGGGCACGACGGTGCGCAGTCCCTCGACCCCGGTGGCGGCGACGCCGTTGGCGATGGTGCCGTCCCAGCTCTTGCCGATCATCCCCACGTTCCCGGTGGTCCAGGGGGCGGCGGCGCGCCGGGTGCCGGTGCGGGTGGTGAAGGCGCGGGCGCGGCCGTTCAGCCAGTCGACGACGGCCCTGGCCGACTGGACGTCGGAGCGTCCTCCGACGTCGACACAGCCGTCGGAGCGGCTGGTGCCGGCGAGGTCGACGGCGACGAAGGCATAGCCGCGCGGCACGAAGTAGTTGTCGTAGTAGAGCGGGAAGGCGACGGGATCGCCGTCGGCGTCGTAGGTCTTCTTCTGGCTCTCGTTGCCGCGCCCGCAGCAGGAGTAATACGGGCTGGCGTCCATGATGACGGGTATTTTCCGGCCATGTTGCGCCGGTTCCCGCGGCCGGACGATGTCGACGGCGACGCGGTCGTTCCGGCCGTCCCCGTCGCCGTCGAGCCGGGTGTCGACCCAGACGGATTCCCGTATCGCGTCGTCGTACGAGTAGACGGGTCCGCTCTCGCGGGGCGGGGCGCCGTGTGCGCCACTCTGCGGGACGAGGACGGACATCAGGGCGGTTGCGGCCGCCGCGGCGATGGTTCTGCCGGTGAGTCGGATGCGGTGCACACGTATCGGCATGGGCGGACGGTACTCCCGTCAACTGCCGTGCGACAGAGGGCAGTAGTGAGCCGTTCGAGGACAGGAGTGACGAATGGGGGACCGTGCACCATGTCGGCCGATTGGCGATCGTGTGACGGCGGGCGCCATGGACACACCGGAGCGCCGGACGCGTGAATAGGGTCCGAAGAGATCATCCACCCCTGATGTTTGGAGCATTCGTGCACCGCAGAATTCTCGTCCCGAGTGCGCTCGCGGCATCTCTTCTGCTGGCGATCCCGGCATCCGCCGCGGCCGGGGGCCCGGGGAGATCCCCCGGGGAAGACGGCACGCCCGGGGCCCCCGGTATCGGCGACCCCTACTATCCGGCCAGTGGAAACGGCGGATACGACGTGGCGCATTACGACCTACGGCTGAAATACCAGCCGGCGACGGATCTCCTGGAGGGCACGGCGACGATTCTCGCCACCACCCGGCAGGACCTCTCCACCTTCAATCTCGACTTCGGTCTGACGGTCCGTGAGGTGCGGGTGAACGGCCGCAAGGCGGCGTTCGCCAGGAGCGGCGACCAGGAGCTTGAGATCACGCCCGTCGCACCGCTGGCGAAGAACCGGCCGGTCTCGGTCGTCGTCCGGTACGCCGGAAAGCCCTCCGAACTGAAGATCGACGGCTGGACCGCCTGGCACCGCACCCCGGACGGCGGTGTCGCCGCGCAGGAGCCGGCCTCGGCCGTGTGGTGGTTCCCGTCCAACGACCATCCGCTCGACAAGGCCACCTTCGACGTCTCCGTCTCCGTCCCGGACGGCACCCAGGCGATCAGCAACGGCGTGCTGCAGTCCCGGTCGTCACGGCTCGGCTGGACCCGCTACAACTGGCGGTCCGACAGACCGCAGGCCACGTATCTCGCCACGCTCGCCGTCGGCAAGTTCGACATCACCACGGACACGACCGCGAACGGGCTGCCGGTCCTCAACGCGTACAGCAAGGACCTCGGGGGCAACGCGGGCGCGGCGCGGGCGAGCATCGAGCGGACCGCCGAGGTAGCGGAGTGGCTGGAGGGCGTCTTCGGGCCGTATCCGTTCAACGCGCTCGGCGGCTACGTCCCGAACGTGCCCAGCGGGTACGCCCTGGAGACGCAGACCCGGCCGTTCTACAGCCCGCGGCAGTTCGCCAACGGCGCGAACGTCTCGGTCGTCGTGCACGAGCTCGCCCACCAGTGGTACGGGGACAGCGTCTCCGTCAAGGGCTGGAAGGACATCTGGATCAACGAGGGGTTCGCCCGCTACAGCCAGTGGCTGTGGTCGGAGAAGGAGGGCGAGGGCACGGCACAGGAGCTGGCCGACCACGTGTACGCCCTGCATCCGGCCGACGACCCCTTCTGGACGGTGAAGCCGGGCGATCCGGGACCGGACAAGCAGTTCGACATCGCCGTGTACGACCGCGGCGCGCTCGCCCTGCAGGCGCTGCGCAACAAGATCGGCGACGAGGACTTCTTCGCCGTGCTCAAGGGCTGGCCGGCCGCCCACGCCGACGGCAACGCGAGCGTCGCCGACTTCGTGGAGTACGCCGAGAAGGTCTCCGGCGAACGGCTCGTGGAACTCTTCGCGACCTGGCTGTACGAGCCGTCGAAACCAGGCGCGCCGGCGGGAGCGACGGGCGGGGCGGCGCAGGCACCGCGCGGCGGGCGGTCCGAGGTCCGGCCGGCCGAGCCCAGGTCGTACCGGAAGATCGCCGCGACCGACACGGTGCACGACCACGGACGCGACCGCGATCACGACGGCGAACACGACCACGGAGACGACCGCGATCCCACCGGCGACCGTGATCCGGGCCGCCGGCGGTGAGACCCGGTGCCGCCGGGGTGACACCGGGCGCAGCGGTGTTCTCCGGCGCAGCCGGGGACATCGGGCCCAGCCGGTGATCTCCGTCGCAGCCGCCCCGTGACGTCGCACGCGGCCGGGTGACGCGGGGCGCCGCCGACCCGCTCCGGGCCGGAGGCGCCTGCGGTTACGCTGGCCCCCGCACGACCTGTGTCATCCGTACGGACACCGCCGGTGAGGAGCGTCCCGTGCCCGATCGGAGCAGTGGGCCCAGACCCACTCTGGAAGCCGTCGCCGCACGGGCCGGGGTCTCCCGGGCCACGGTGTCCCGCGTCGTCAACGGCGGGGCCGGGGTGCGCGCTCTCCTGGCCGACCGGGTGCGGGAGGCGGTCGCGGAACTCGGCTACGTACCCAACCAGGCGGCCCGGAGCCTGGTCACCCGGCGCAGCGGTGCGGTCGCCGTGATCATCGCCGAACCGGAGTTCCGGGTCTTCTCCGACCCGTTCTTCGAGCGCCAGGTGCGCGGCATCAGCCGTGAACTGGTCGTCCACGACTCTCAGCTGGTGCTGCTGTGGGTCGAGGGCCCGGACGACCACGACCGGATAGCCCGCTACCTCGGCGGCGGCCACGTCGACGGCGCGCTCGCCTTCTCACTCCACGAGAGCGACGAACTCCCCTCGGTGGTGCGGGGTTCGGGAGTGCCCGCGGTGTTCGGGGGCCGCCCCGGCGGGCCCGGCGCCGGATCGGAGCACGCAGTGCCCTACGTGGACTGCGACAACCGGGGCGGGGCCCGCGCGGCGGTGCGCCATCTCGTCGGTCTGGGCCGCACCCGGATCGCGCACATCGCGGGCCCCCAGGACCAGACATCGGCGCTCGACCGGCTCCACGGCTACCGGGACGTGCTGGCGGACGCCGGCCCCGGGCTGACCGTGCAGGGCGACTTCACGGCGCACAGCGGGGAGCAGGCGATGGCCCGGCTGCTGGACGGACCGGGCCCCGCGCCCGACGCCGTCTTCGCCTCGAACGACCTGATGGCCTCGGGGGCGCTGAGGCTGCTGCGCGAGCGCGGGCTGCGAGTGCCGGACGACATCGCGGTGGTCGGCTTCGACGACATGGCCTCCGTGGCGGAGCGCACCGATCCGGCGCTGACGACGGTCCGTCAGGACATCGAGGGCAACGGCCGGCTGATGGTACGGCTGCTGATGGAACTGCTGGACGGGCGGGAGGCGGAATCCGCTCCCCCGGCCTCGGTGATCACACCGACGACGCTGGTACGGCGCGCCTCGGCCTGAGGCTTCCCGGGGCCGGCCGCAGCACGAGCGGTGCCCGACGGCGCTCGTGGGCCCGGGGTGCGTGGCCCATGCTCCGGACATCGCCGCTCCCACACGGCGGGAGGCGTCAGCGCGCCCGCCTCGGCGGGAGCCTCCCCTCGGCCCGGGCCCGGCGGCGGGCCTGTGCGGCCTGCGGCAGATAGCGCAGCCGCTCCGGAAGCAGCGGCACGACGACCCGGACGACCCGGCCGAGGCGCCGGAGCCGCCGTTCCTGCGCGTCCGTCCACGACAGTCCGATGGCCTCGCGGGCGTCCGGCGGCATCAGCCCGACGGTGAGGAAGCGCCTCAGCCGGAGGAACCGCGGCAGGACCAGCGGCCAGCACAGGCGCAGCAGCAGCCGCACCGGCGGGGGTCCGAGAGCGGGCGGCGGCAGCCGGACGTCCGTGGCGAGGAGTTCCCGGACGACGGCGGTGGCCTCCAGTTCGTCGGCGAGGACCGAGCGGTAGTAGGGCCAGAACTCCTCGATGGTGCCCGGCATGTCCCGGTCACGGATGCCGAGCACCCGGCCGACCCTCAGCCATTCCTCGTACAGCCGGCGCTCCTGGGCCTCGGTGAACGGGCGGTACAGATAGCGGATGGCGTGGTGGTGGACGGGGAACCCGGTGGCGTGGACCCACGCGTAGTTCTCGGGGGCCAGCGCGTGGTAGCGGCGTCCCCGCCCGTCGGTGCCCTGGATGTCCCGGTGCAGCCGGCGCAGTCGGCGGCCCTCCTCGGCGGCGGTGTCACCGCCGTACACCCACAGCTGGAGCGAGCGCAGGGAGCGCTCGCCGCGACCCCAGGGGTCGGTGCGGAAGACGGAGTGCTCGTCCACGCCCGCGCCGACGGCGGGGTGCGCGACCTGCAGGGCGAGCGCGGCGGGGAGCATCAGCAGCCCGCGGACGTCACCGACGAGGGTCCACAGGACACCGCCCGGCGGCGGGGGCAGGGGGTCCGGTCCGGCCGTGCCTTCCGTCGTCCGCGTCAGGGGGTACCGCGACCCGGTCACGGCTGGGCTCCGGGCGGCCGGCGGGCGCGGTGCGGTGCGCTCGTTCTCACGGTTCCAGTATGCGATCACGGCCGGCGGGAGGGACGGGCCGATGACCGGTCCGTCCCGGGAAGTCCCCTTGGCGGTCCCCGGGGCGCGAATTGTCCGTACACGTTCCGAGGAACGTGGAACTCCGGCAAGAAACCCGGCACCTGACGGTTACCCGAAGGTAACTGCCGCTGCTTTGATGTGCGCGCCGGTATCACCCCCCACCAGAAACGGGAGTCCCAGTGCCGCAGTCCGTGCTCCGCCGCGCGTCCAGCGCAGCCCTCTCCACGGCCCTCGCCGCCGCGACCCTGGCGGTCGCCGCGCCGTCGGCGTCCGCCTCCCCCGCCGCGCAGACCGCCGCGGCGACGCCGTCGCTGAAGGTACTGACGTACAACGTCTTCCTCTTCAGCAAGACCCTGTACCCCAACTGGGGCCAGGACCACCGGGCCGCCGAGATCCCCAGGGCCCCGTACTTCCAGGGCAACGACGTCGTCGTGCTCCAGGAGGCCTTCGACAACTCCTCCTCCGACGCGCTGCAGCGCAACGCCCGCCCCCAGTACCCGTACCAGACCCCCGTGATGGGCCGCAGCAAGAACGGCTGGGACGCCACGGGCGGCGCCTACTCGGCGACGGTCCCGGAGGACGGCGGGGTCACGGTCCTCAGCAAGTGGCCCATCACGCGCAAGGAGCAGTACGTCTACAAGGACGCCTGCGGATCGGACTGGTGGTCCAACAAGGGCTTCGTGTACGCGGTGCTGGACGTGAACGGCAGCCGGGTGCACGTGGTCGGGACCCACGCGCAGTCGACCGATCCGGGCTGCGCGGCGGGCGAGGCGGCGCTGATGCGCAGCCGCCAGTTCAGGGCGCTGGACGCCTTCCTCGACGCCAAGAACATCCCGGCCTCCGAACAGGTCCTGGTGGCAGGCGACTTCAACGTCGACTCCCGCACTCCCGAGTACGCGACCATGCTGACGGACGGCGGGCTCACCGGCGCGGACAGCCGGACCGGGCACGCGTACTCCTTCGACCCGCAGGACAACTCGATCGCGGCCGACCGGTACCCGGGCGAACCGCGCGAGGACCTGGACTACGTGCTGCACCGGGCGGGTCACGCCCGCCCGGCCGGCTGGCGCAACGAGGTGATCAAGGAGCGGAGCGCGGCCTGGACGGTCACCAGCTGGGGCACCGACTACACCTACACCAACCTCTCGGACCACTACCCGGTCGCCGCTTCGGGGCAGTAGCCGGGAAGGCGTAGTCGCAAGGCCTTCGCAGCTGGTCAGGGGCCGCTCTTCGACAGTGGCTGCAAGCCTGTCCGGCTGTCATGGTGGTGTCCATGACGGGTCAGGGGCACATACACGGGCACGCGGAGGACCACTCGGACGGCCATGCCCACGGGGGCGGCCGGGACCACGGGTCCGCGCACAGCCACGGGCGCGCCCGGGGCCACGGGCACCCACGGGGCCGCGGCCGTGGACACCACCACCATCACCACCACGGCGAGCGCATCGACTCCGCACTCGAAGGCTCGGCCGAAGGGCTGCGCACGCTCTGGTTCTCGTTCGCCGTCCTGGCCGCGACCACCGTCGTCCAGGCGGTCATCGCCGCGCTGTCGGGGTCGGTCGCGCTGCTCGGCGACACCGTCCACAACGCGACCGACGCGCTCACCGCGCTGCCCCTGGCGCTGGCGTTCGTGCTGGGCCGGCGGGCCGCGACCCGTCGCTACACCTACGGCTTCGGCCGCGCCGAGGACCTGGCGGGGGTGTTCGTCGTCCTCGTGATCGCCGCCTCCGCGGCCTTCGCCGGGTACGAGGCGGTCCGGCGGCTGCTGGACCCGCAGGACATCACCCACCTCCCGGCGGTCGCCGCGGCCGGCCTGGTGGGGTTCGCGGGCAACGAGTGGGTGGCGCGCGCCCGGATCCGCACGGGGCGCCGCATCGGCTCCGCCGCGCTGGTGGCGGACGGACTGCACGCCCGCACCGACGGGTTCACCTCCCTCGCCGTCCTGCTCGGAGCCGGCGGCGCGGCACTGGGGTGGCGGTACGCGGACCCCCTCGTCGGTCTCGTCATCACCGGGGCGATCCTCCTCGTGCTGCGCGGCGCGGCGCGCGAGATCTGGCACCGTCTGATGGACGCCGTGGACCCGGCCCTGGTCGACGCGGCCGAGCACGCGCTCTCCCACGTCGAGGGCGTACGGGCCGTGGGGGCCGTGCGGATGCGGTGGATCGGGCACGCGCTGCGCGCCGAGACCTCGGTCGAGGTCGACCCCGGACTCACGGTCGTGCAGGCCCACGCCGTGGCGGTCTCCGCCGAACACGCCCTGCTCCACGCGGTGCCCCGGCTGACGGGCGCGACCGTGCACATCGACCACGCGGGCGCGGCCGGGCAGGACCCGCACGCCGCGCTCGACCACCACTTCGCCCGGTGACCGCCCGGCCCGAACCGCGCACATCGGCCCGTGACCGTCCGCAGGACCGCCGAGCCAACCCGTGACCGCAAGGCCCGGCCGCCTGCCGGCCCGGTGACGTGACGGCTCGGCTCGGCTCGGTGCCATGACCGCGCCACGCCGGTGGGCGCGCCACGCCGGTGGGCGCGCCACGCCGGTGGGCGCGCCACGCCGGTGGCCGCTCGGCCCGATGAGCGTCCGGCGCCGGTGGTACGGCCGCGGCGTCACCGGTGCCCGTGCCGGTCGTGCGGTACTGAGCGTGCGGTGCCGAGGCCGGTGCTGATCGTGCGGTGCCGGGGCCGGCGCCCCTCCCGGCGGCGTACCGCTCCTACCGGTACCAGGCGGCGGCGCTCCAGGCGTACAGCGCGATGGTCGCGGCCACGCAGACGATCACCACCCAGGAGCCGAAGCCCGTGTGGCGCACGGTGCGCCGTCCGGTGCGCGGGGTCCGCTCGCGGCCGGCGCGAGCGGCACGGGCCGGGCGGGCGGGCCGCGGGGAACCCCCGGAGCGTACGGAGAAGCGCTTGGCCCGCCCTGCGGGCGCAAGGGCCGGGGGAACCACACGCGGCGAAGGGTCCGCGGCGGTCTCGGCGAGCAGTCGGCGGCAGACCGCGGCCAGTTCGGCCGTACCGGCCTTGACGTGCACCACCGCCTCCAAGCGCGCGGGGGCCGTCGTGCCGCCGTCGAGTATGCGGCCGGCGCGCAGGAGGATCTCGTCGCGGCCGCCGCTCGGCGCGAGACTGATCCAGCGTCGGACGTGCTCGCCCCGGATGACCACACCTCCCGCGTGGTCCCGGTACACCGTGTGCTCACGCCACAGGACGTCCGCCAACTCCGTGGCGGTCTCCCTCAGTTGCGCACTCATGCTCTCCCCCGCTCCGACGTGCGCCGTTCGAACAAGCACCGCACTCTAGCGTCAGGCGCGCACCGAGCCGCGCGCGGGCTCCTCGCCGTGGTCGTACACCGTCACCGCTATGCCCTGCTCGACGAGCCGGGCCCGCACCAGCGGCTCCACCCGGGACCAGGTGCCGCCCGCGAGTCCGCAGCCGATCCTCGGCATATGGACGGAGGCCCCCAGTTCGGCGGCCTTGGCGGCGACCGCGCCGAGCGCCGTGTCGATGGCCTCGTACCGCACGGGGACCCCCTTGCTTCCCGTGCGCATCCCCCGCTGACCCACCATGTTCGCCACCCAGACGTACGGCCCGACGCGGACGAACTGGGCCGCACCGAGACCGAAGTCGTTGCCGGCCCGCTCCCGGTGCCAGCGCCGGTACGCCTTCTCCGGCTCCGGCCAGCGGCGCGAGACGGCGACGACGAAGCCCTTGCCCCAGCCGCCCAGATCGTTGCAGACATGCGCGATCAGCTTGACGCCCTTGCCGTGCGGCGCGGTGGCGTCCCCCCGTACGTACGTGATCCCCGTCATGGCACCACCGTACGAGGCGCCTCTGACATCGTGCGCCCGCAGCCGTTCCCGCCCGTCCGTCCTACCGGGACGCGCCGAGGACCTCGTCGGCCGTCATGAAGCGGTGGACCGTCGGCTTCAGCACTTCGCGGAGTAGCCGAAGCGGTCCGTTCCCACCCACGGCGGTCACGGCACGGAGGCTGCGGGAGCGTGTGCCGGCGCACCTGGGGCAGGGTCGGCACGGGTGGGGAATCCGCCCCGGCGGGCGAACCGAGGCGCTCACGCCGGCTGCCGCCTACCCGGTCGCGCTCGGACGAGCGGCCCGGACCGCCCTGCAGGTTTCACAACTCTGGTGAGACAGCAATACTGTTGCACCGACCGGCACCTGCAGGGAGCGAGGAGGACGATGGCGACCGAAACCGAGGGGCCGACGCTGACCGTCGACGAGCTGGCCGCACGCGCGGGCGTCACCGTCCGCACCATCCGGTTCTACAGCACCCGCGGTCTGCTGCCGCCCCCGCAGATCGGCCCGCGCCGCGTGGGCCACTACGGCGCGGAACACCTCTCCCGGCTGGCCCTGATCGAGGAACTGCAGCACCAGGGCATGACGCTCGCCGCCATCGAACGCTACCTTGAACAGCTGCCGCCGGGGCTGTCCGCCCAGGATCTGGCGATCCACCGGGCCCTGGTGTCCTCCTGGGCGCCCGAGTCCGCCGAGGAGACCGGGCTGCAGGAGCTGGTGCGCCGGGCCGGGCGGCCGCTGTCGGACGAGGACGTCGACCGGCTCGCGGCCATGGGCGTGCTGGACCGGACCGCCACGCCCGACGTGTTCCGGCTGGACGGCGGGCTGTTGCGGCTCGGGGTCGAACTGCTCGACGTCCCGATCGCCCACGAGACGATCCTCGCCTCCCGCACGGTCCTGCTGGAGCACGCACGCGCCGCCGCCCAGGAGCTGAGCCGGCTGTTCCGCGACGAGGTGTGGGGCCCGTACCGCGAGCGCGAGTCGGATACGGACCACGTCGCCGCGATGAAGTCCCTCTCGGCCCATATGCAGCCGATGGTGATCCAGGCCCTGGTCACGGCATTCCAGCGGTCGCTGCGGGAGGAACTCCGAGCCGCCTTCGGCTCGGCGGGAGTGCCCCCGGCCGAGCGGGGGCCGCGGCCCGGGGACCCTGCCGGAGCGGTGGACACCCCGGGTACGGAACCGTCGCCGGACACGCCCTGACAACCACACACCGCGCCGGTCGCCGGACACGCCCTGACCACCACACCCCGCGCCGGTCGCGGCTCCGTCCGGGCGGGGAGTCGGCCAGGGGCCTCGGTCGCCGAGCCGGGCGCACCGGCACTGTCCGGCGCCCGAACCGCACCCGCACCGACCCGACCCGGCTCAGCCCGGCCCCGCCCGTGCCGTGCCCCGGCCCGGACCGGTCCGCCGGCTCACCGTCCCCGACCGCACGGCTACTCGTCCGCGCCCGCCCCGCCCAGCCACAGGCAGAACGGGTGTCCCGCCGGGTCCAGACACACCCGGACGTCGTCCTGCGGCTGGAACGCGGCCGTCGTCGCGCCGAGCGCGAGCGCCTCGGCCACGGCCGCGTCCAGGTCGGCGACCTCGATCTCCAGGTGGGCCTGCATCTGCTGCCCGCCCGGCACCGCGGGCCAGACCGGCGGGACGTAGTGCGGTTCGGTCTGGAACGACAGCGCCGTCCCACCGTCCGGCGGCGCGAGCTTCACCCAGTCCGGCTCGTCCGCCACCACCGTCCAGCCCAGCAGCCGCCGGTAGAAGCCGGCGAGCAGACGGGCGTCGGGGGCGTCCAGCGAGGTGCCGCTCAGGCGCGGCCGGGGTCGTCCTGTCGGCGAGGGTCGCGTCATGGCCCACCACCCTGCCGGGACGGGACGGGCCCGCACCAGGGGCGGGCCCGTCGCACGCGTCCCGGCCGGGTCCGCACCCGGCCGGGCGTGCCGTGTCATCCGTCGGTGAAGACCTCGCCCCGCTCGGCCTTCTCCACCAGGAGCGCCGGGGGTTCGAAGCGCTCGCCGTAGGCCTCCGCCAGCCGGCGCGCCCGTGCGACGAAGCCGGGCAGGCCGTTGCCCACCCCGTCACGGCCCTCGTACCCGTTGATGTACTGCAGGACGCCGCCCGTCCACGCCGGGAAGCCGATGCCCATGATGGAGCCGATGTTGGCGTCGGCGACCGACGTCAGCACGCCCTCCTCCAGGCACCGGACGGTGTCCAGTGCCTCGGAGAAGAGCATCCGCTCCTTCATGTCCTCGAACGGGACGTGCACGCCGGGATCGGCGAAGTGCTCGCGCAGCCCCGGCCACAGCCCGGCACGCCTGCCGTCCACGTAGTCGTAGAAGCCCGCGCCGCCGCTGCGCCCCGTGCGCCCGAAGTCGTCGACCAGCCGGTCGATGACGGCGTCCGCCGGGTGCGGGGTCCAGGTGCCGCCTGACTCCTCCACGGCCCGCCGCGTCTCGTTGCGGATCTTGCGCGGCAGGGTGAGCGTGAGCTCGTCCATCAGCGAGAGGACCTTCGCCGGGTAGCCCGCCTGGGCCGCGGCCTGCTCGACCGACGCGGGCTCGACGCCCTCGCCGACCATCGCCACGCCCTCGTTGATGAACTGCCCGATCACCCGCGAGGTGAAGAACCCGCGGGAGTCGTTCACGACGATCGGCGTCTTGTTGATCTGACGGACGAGGTCGAAGGCGCGCGCCAGCGCCTCGTCCCCGGTGCGCTCCCCCTTGATGATCTCGACCAGCGGCATCTTGTCCACGGGCGAGAAGAAGTGCAGACCGATGAAGTCGACGGGCCGCTCCACGCCTTCGGCGAGCAGGGTGATCGGCAGGGTCGAGGTGTTGGAGCACAGCAGCGCGTCCGGCTCGACGACGTCCTGGATCTCCTGGAACACCTTGTGCTTGAGCGCCGGGTCCTCGAAGACGGCCTCGATGACGGCGTCGCAGCCCGCGAGGTCCGCGGGGTCGGCCGTCGGCGTGATCCGGGCGAGCAGCTCGGCGCGCTTCGCCTCGGTCGTGCGGCCCCGGCTCAGCGCCTTGTCCAGCAGCTTCTCCGAGTACGCCTTGCCCCGCTCGGCGGCGTCGGCGTTGACGTCCTTGAGGACGACCTCGATCCCGGCCCGGGCGCAGGAGTACGCGATGCCCGCGCCCATCATCCCGGCGCCGAGGACGGCGACCTTGCGGACCGTGCGCCGCTCGATGCCCTTGGGGCGGTTCGCGCCGGAGTTGACCGCCTGGAGGTCGAAGAAGAACGCCTGGATCATGTTCTTGGCGGTCTGGCCGGTGAGCAGCTCGGTGAAGTACCGCGCCTCGATGACCTGGGCGGTCTCGAAGTCCACCTGCGAGCCCTCGACGGCGGCCGCGAGGATGTTGCGCGGTGCCGGGAACGGGGCGCCGTTGAGCTGCTTCTTGAGGTTGGCCGGGAAGGCGGGCAGGTTCGCGGCGAACTTCGGGTTCGACGGCGTACCGCCGGGGATCCGGTAGCCCTTGACGTCCCAGGGCTGCTGCGACTCGGGGTGTGCCTCGATGAAGGCGCGCGCCTTGGCCATCATCTCCTCGGGCGTGGTGGCGACTTCGTGGACGAGACCGTTCTCGAGCGCGCGCTGCGGGGAGTACTGGGTGCCCTGCAGGAGCACCTTCAGCAGGGCGTCGGCGATGCCCATGAGGCGCACGGTGCGGGTGACGCCGCCGCCGGCGGGCAGCAGTCCGAGCGTGACCTCCGGCAGACCGATCTTGGAGCCGGGTGCGTCGAGGGCGATGCGGTGGTGGCAGGCGAGGGCGATCTCGTAACCGCCGCCCAGCGCGGCGCCGTTGATGGCGGCGACGACGGGCTTGCCCAGGGTCTCGATGCGGCGCAGTGCCCGCTTGATGCCCATGCCCATGTCGAACGCCTGCTGGGCGTGCTCGGGGCCGACCTTGATCATGTCCTTGAGGTCGCCGCCCGCGAAGAAGGTCTTCTTGGCGGAGGTGACGACGATGCCGCGGATGGAGTCCTTCTCGGCCTCGGCCCGGTCGGCGATCGCGGCGATCGACTCGCGGAAGGCCTGGTTCATGGTGTTGGCGGACTGGTCCGGGTCGTCCAGGACGAGGGTGACGATGCCGGTCTCGTCCTGCTCCCAGCGGATGGTGGTGCTCGTCGGCGTTGCGGTCATTGCTGCTTCTCCGTACGGGGGAAGGGGCGGGAGGGACGAGGGGTCAGATGCGTTCGACGATCGTGGCGATGCCCATGCCGCCGCCGACGCAGAGGGTGGCGAGGCCGTACCGCCTGTCCTGGCGCTCCAGTTCGTCGATGAGGCTGCCGAGGATCATCGCGCCGGTGGCGCCGAGGGGGTGGCCCAGCGCGATGGCCCCGCCGTTGACGTTGACCTTGTCGAGGGAGATCCCCATGTCCTTCACGAAGCGCAGGACGACGGCGGCGAAGGCCTCGTTGATCTCGACGAGGTCGATGTCGTCGATCGTCAGCCCGGCCTTGGCGAGCGCCTTGTGCGCGGCGGGCGCGGGGCCGGTGAGCATGATGGTGGGCTCGGAGCCGGAGACCGCCGCGGAGACGATCCGGGCGCGGGGCGTGAGCCCGTACCGCTCGCCGACCTGCTTGGAGCCGACGGCCACGAGCGAGGCCCCGTCCACGATGCCCGAGGAGTTGCCCGCGTGGTGGACGTGGTCGATCTTCTCCACCCAGTGGTACGTCTGGAGCGCGACGGCGTCGAAGCCGCCCATGTCCCCGATGCCCGCGAACGACGGCTTGAGCGCGGCCAGGGAGTCCGCGGTGGTGCCGGGGCGCATGTGCTCGTCGTGGTCGAGGACGACGAGGCCGTTGCGGTCCTTCACCGGGACGACGGAGCGGTCGAAACGGCCGTCCTTCCAGGCCGCGGCCGCCCGCTCCTGGGACAGCGCCGCGTACTCGTCCACGTCGCGCCGGGAGAAGCCCTCGATGGTGGCGATCAGGTCGGCGCCGATGCCCTGCGGTACGAAGTGGGTGTCGAAGTTGGTCATCGGATCCGCGAACCAGGCACCGCCGTCGGACGCCATCGGCACGCGCGACATCGACTCGACGCCGCCCGCCAGCACCAGGTCCTCCCAGCCGGAGCGGACCTTCATCGCCGCCATGTTGACGGCCTCCAGGCCCGAGGCGCAGAAGCGGTTCTCCTGGACGCCGGCGACGGTGTCGGGCAGTCCGGCCGCGATGGCGGAGATCCGGGCGATGTCCGAACCCTGGTCGCCGACCGGGCCCACGACGCCGAGCACGATGTCGTCGATCGCCGCGGGATCCAGCCCCGGGAACCGGGAGCGGATCTCGTGGATCAGGCCGACGACGAGGTCGATCGGCTTGGTGCCGTGCAGGGCGCCGTTGGCCTTGCCGCGGCCGCGCGGGGTGCGGATCGCGTCGTACACATACGCTTCGGTACTCACAACAGAGCCTTTCGCATCACGGGTGAGGGGTGAGGTTCGGGGCGGACGGCGGACGGACGGCGGGCCGCTGCCGCCCGCCCGGGAATCCGCCGGGAGGCAGCGGGGACGCCGGCCGCGAGCGGGCGGAGGCGCACACCGGCCGATCGCGGGAGCGGCCGGTCAGGAGAGCAGCGCGCGGCCGATGATCTCCTTCATGATCTCGGTGGTGCCACCGTAGATCGTCTGGATGCGGCCGTCCGTGAAGGCCTTGGCGACCCGGTACTCCGTCATGTAGCCGTAGCCGCCGTGGAGCTGCAGACAGCGGTCGGCGACCCGCTTCTGCAGTTCCGTCGCCCACCATTTGGCCATCGAGGCGTGCACCGCGTCGAGCTGCCCGGCGGAGTGGTCGACGATGCAGCGGTCGAGGAAGGTCCGGGTGACGGCGCACTCGGTGGCCATCTCCGCTATCTCGAAGCGGATGTGCTGGAGCTTCGCCAGCGGGCGGCCGAACGCCTCGCGCTCCTTCACGTACCGCGTCGTGATCTCCAGCAGGTACTCGGCGGCGGCGATGCCGGCGACCGCGATGTTCAGCCGCTCCTGGGCCAGATTCGTCATCAGGTGGACGAACGCGCCGTTGAGCTGCCCGAGGAGGTTCTCCTTGGGCACCCGCACGTCGTGGAAGAACAGCTCGGCCGTGTCCTGCGCGTGCTGGCCGATCTTGTCGAGGTTGCGGCCGCGCTCGAAGCCCTCCGCCCCCCGCTCCACGACCAGCAGCGACAGCCCCTTGGCGCCCCCCTCCGGCGTGGTCCTGGCGACGACGACCACCAGGTCGGCGAGGATGCCGTTGGAGATGAAGGTCTTGGAACCGTTGAGCAGCCAGTGGTCGCCCCGGTCCTCGGCGGTGGTGCGGATGCCCTGGAGGTCGGAGCCGGCGCCCGGTTCGGTCATCGCGATGGCCGTGATGATCTCGCCGCTGCAGAAGCCGGGAAGCCAGCGCCGCTTCTGCTCCTCGGTCGCGAGGGAGGTGAGGTACGGGCCGATGATGTCGTTGTGCAGGCCGATCGCGAGGCCGGGGGCGCCGGCCCGGGTGAACTCCTCGGCCAGGACGGCGCTGTAGCGGAAGTCGGTGTTCCCGCCGCCGCCGTACTCCTCGGGCACGGCCAGGCCCAGCAGGCCCTGGCGTCCGGCCGCGAGCCAGGCGTCGCGCGAGACGATGCCGTCCTTCTCCCACTGCTCGTAGTACGGCAGCACCTCCTTGTCGAGGAAGGTGCGGACGGTCTCGCGGAACGCGTCGTGCTCGGCGTCGAAGATCTGTCGTTTCATGCCTGAAGCCCCTTCGAGCCGGCTGCGGTCGGGTCGGGTCGGGTTCCGCCGTCGTCCAGGATGCCGGGAGCGTCCCAGTCGCGGGCGATCTCCTCGGCGTCGGCGCCGGGCTGCGCCGGCGGCCGGCGGACGGCGCCGGGGGTGGCGGAGAAGCGGGGGGCCGGGGCCGGCTGGGTGATCCCGCCGTGGTCGGTGAAGGTGCCGCGGGCCGCGAGGTGCGGATGCCCCGGCGCCTCTGCCAGCGAGAGGACGGGGGCCACGCAGGCGTCGGAGCCCTCGAAGACCGCGGTCCACTCGTCCCGCGTCCTCGTGCGGAACCGCTCGGCGACGGCGGCCCGCAGTTCTCCCCAGCGGGCGAAGTCCTTGCGGGCGGGTGCCTCGCCCTCGATGCCGAGCAGCCTGATGAACTCGTCGTAGAACTGCTGCTCGAGCGCCCCGACTGCCATGTACTGGCCGTCGGCGGTCTCGTAGGTCCCGTAGAAGGGGCAGCCCCCGTCGAGGAGGTTCGTGCCGCGGCGGTCCCGCCAGCCGCCTGCGGCCATCATCCCGTGGATCATCGTGGCGAGGTGCGCGGCGCCGTCCACGATCGCCGCGTCGACGACCTGGCCGGTGCCGCCGGGGGTGCGGGCGTGCCGCAGTGCCGCCAGCACGCCGATGACGAGGTACAGCGAACCGCCCGCGTAGTCGCCGACGAGGTTCGCGGGGACAGCGGGCGGCTCGTCCGCCTTCCCGATCATGCCGAGGGTGCCGGTGATCGCGATGTAGGCGATGTCGTGCCCGGCGCGCTGGGCGAGCGGGCCCTCCTGGCCCCAGCCGGTCATCCGGCCGTAGACCAGCTGCGGATTGCGGGCGTGGCACTCCTTCGGCCCGACCCCGAGCCGTTCGGCCACCCCGGGGCGGTAGCCCTCGATGAGCACGTCCGCGCGCTCCACGAGGTCGAGGACCCGCTCGGCGGCCCCGTCGGCCTTGAGGTCGATCAGTACGGACCTCTTGTTCCGGTTCGTGAGGTCGCCGGCGGGGTCGATCGCGAGCCCCGAGCCGCCGGGCCGGTCGACGCGCACGACGTCGGCGCCCAGGTCGGCGAGCAGCATGGCGGCGAACGGACCGGGCCCGATGCCGGCCAGTTCGACGACGCGCACGCCGGCCAGCGGACCGCCCGGCGGGCCGTTCCCTGTCGCTGCCATGAAGCCCCCAGCACTATGACACAACTGATGTAACATCAGTGATGTTAAGAACACGTTCCACTCCGCACAAGCCCCCGAGGCGAGCAAGCGCTTGGTTCCCCTGCGTCGGCGATAAGGTCTGCCGCCGGACCCAGGAATCGGAGACTCCATGCGTATACCCCGCCCCGTCCGCGCCGCAGCGCTCGTCGCACTTCCGGCGGCACTGCTGATCGCCTGCTCCGCCACCGACGACGGCGCGCCGAGGGCCGGGGGGAGCACGACGGCGGCCGGGGCCGGGACGGCGACCGTCGCGGCCGGCCCGGAGCGGGCCGCTGCCGCGGCAACCGAGGAGGCCGCGTCCCCGGCGGCCGGGTCCACGCCCTCCCCCGAGAAGGTCCGCGACGCCTTCGCGGGTCTCCAGGCCACGCTCGACGACGGCTGCACGTCGGAGGGGCAGTGCGCCTATTTCCTCGGGCGCGTGTACGACGAGCTGGAGCGGCTCGACCGGGCCATGAAGGCCGACCCCAAGGGCCCCGGCCACTTCCCCGAGCCGATCGAGTGGATCGCCGGCCTGCGCACGACCATCGGCCCGGACCGCTCGTACCCGAACCTCAAGGCCCACCAGGGAGAGCTCGTCGGCACCCGCGACCGGATCGACACCTGGATGCAGGACCACCCGGACGACTACCGCTGAGACGGCGCGCGCCGGTCGGTCATTGCCGGAAGGGCTGCCGGTCGACCGAGACGGGCCGGGCCGGTGACCGGTCCCCCACCCGACCGGATCGGCCCCGGTCCCCGGATGCGACCGGGGCCGGCAGCGGCGCGGTACGGACGCGGCCCGCCGCGTTACGGGCGCGCCCGGCCGGCGGGGGGCGGTACGAGACGAGCGTGCCGGGCTACCCGGGGAGGCCCGCCCGTGCCGCCGCCGTCAGCGCGCGTCGAGCTCGGCGACCAGCTTCTTCGGGGCGATCGCTCGGTAGCTCTCCTCGACCCAGTCGCAGAGCTCCTCCGCCGACGGCGCGCCCTTCCCGAGCAGCGGGATCCGCACCCAGCCCGCCTTGCCGAGGCCGTACCCCGACGGCTCCGCGCCGGGACAGGAGAGCGCGTGCGCGTGCAACGCCTCGTCCGTGAGCTTCACCCCGACTCCGAGCGGGTGGCTGCCGTCGGTGACACCCATGAAGACGAAGATCTTCTTGTTGACCTTGACGACGGTGTCCCCCCAGGGGAACTCCTCGCCGGCTCCCGGCAGGTCCAGGGCAAAGGACCGCACCTTCTCCCATTTCGCCAGGGCATTCCTCGGCGGTGCCGTCATCCCGTCCTCCCGGTGGAGCGCTTCGTTCGGTCTCACGCTAGCCTCGGCCGGCGACAAACGGCGCGGGACAGGACCCACAGCGGGGTGGAGGGCCAGTGAACAGGCAGAACGGACCGGAGCGGCCGTACGACATCGTGCTCTTCGGCGCGACCGGATTCGTCGGCACCCTCACCGCGGAGTATCTGGCCGCGCATGCCCCCGAGGGCTGCCGCTGGGCCGTCGCCGGGCGCAGCCGGGCACGGCTGGAGCAGCTGCGGGAGCGGCTCACCGCCCTCGACCCGGCCTGCGCCGACCTGCCGCTCGTCGTCGCGGACGCCGAGGACGCGAACTCTTTGCGCGCCCTCGCCGAGTCGACGCGCGTAGTGGCGACGACGGTCGGTCCCTACGTCTGGTACGGCGAGCCGCTGGTCGCCGCCTGCGCGGAGGCCGGCACGGACTACGCCGACCTCACCGGTGAGCCGGAGTTCGTCGACTCCGTCTACATACGGCACGACGCACGGGCCCGTGAGACGGGTGCCCGGCTGGTGCACGCTTGCGGCTTCGACTCGGTGCCGCACGATCTGGGCGTCTACTTCACGGTGCAGCAACTCCCGCAGGACGTGCCGCTGCGCGTCGACGGCTTCGTCCGCGCCGGCGGGATCTTCTCCGGCGGGACGTTCGCTTCCGCGCTCACGGCGATGGGCCGGCAGCGACAGGCCGCGCGCGTGGCGCGGGAGCGCAGGCTCCATGAGCCCCGGCTGATGGGCCGCCGCGCGAGGGCGCCGATCGGGGCGCCCCGCTTCAGCCGGGAGACCGGTGCCTGGGCGCTGCCGCTGCCTACCCTCGACCCCCGGATCGTGGCCCGCTCCGCCGCCGGTCTGAAGCGGTACGGTCCCGACTTCCAGTACCGGCACTACGCGTCGGTGAAGACGCTCCCGATGGCCCTCGGCGGCCCGGTCGCGCTCGGCGCCCTCGCCGCGCTGGCGCAGGTCGGGCCGGCCCGCGCGTGGCTGATGAACCGGTACGAGCCCGGCCGCGGTCCCAGCGCCGAGCAGCGCGAACGCAGCTGGTTCCGGGTCCGTTTCGTCGGCGAGGGCGGCGGCCGCCGGGTCTTCACGGAGGTCTCGGGTGGGGACCCCGGCTACGGCGAGACGGCGAAGATGCTCGCCGAGTCGGCACTCGGCCTCGCCCTCGACGAACTCCCGGCCACCGCGGGCCAGGTCACCACGGCCGTGGCGATGGGCGACGCCCTGCTGGCACGGCTGCGGGCCGCGGGCATCGTCTTCCGGGTCGCCGACGCGCGCTGAAGGCGCTGTCCGGCGCGCGCGGAGGCATGGTCCCGGGGTCGTTGCCGGAAACGACCCCGGGACACGTTTCCGGAAGCACTCCGGACTCGTCCGCGAAGGATTCCGTGCTCGCTGCCGAACGATTCCGGACTCGTCCCCGGCATTCCGGACCTCGTTCCCCGAAGTCTCGTAGGAAATCGGGTCAACGCGCTGATCGGCGGCTTCTCGGGTAGCGTTGTCGAACGACGTGCTCATTCCGGTCGCCTTTCGCTGCTGACCGCTCCGTCGCCTTCCCAGTGCGTCCGCTGCTGGTTCGCGGCGTGACAATTCCCGGCCGGTCGTCCAGAACTCCGCTCGACCCCCGCGGTTCTGGACGAGTGACGAGCTTCGAAAGGAACCCACCATGCCCTTCGCCAAGGCCGAGGACGGCACAGAGATCTACTTCAAGGACTGGGGATCGGGTCAGCCCGTCGTCTTCTCGCACGGCTGGCCGCTGACCGCCGACTCCTGGGACCCCCAGTTGAAGTTCATGGTGGACAACGGGTTCCGCGCCGTCGCCCACGACCGGCGCGGGGGCGGACGCTCCGGTCAGCCGTGGGGCGGGAACGACCTCGACACGTACGCCGACGACCTGGCGGCGGTCATCGAGTCGCTGGATCTCAGGGACGTCATTCTGGTGGGCCACTCGACGGGCGGCGGCGAAGTCACGCGGTACATGGGACGGCACGGCACCGGCCGTGTCGCCAAGGCCGTACTGCTGGGCGCGATACCCCCGCTGATGCTCAAGACGGAGGCGAACCCCGAGGGCCTTCCGATCGAGGTCTTCGACGAGATCCGGAAAGGCGTCCTCACCGACCGGTCCCAGTACTACAAGGACCTCAGCGCGCCCTTCTACGGAGCGAACCGCGACGGATCGACCGTCAGTCAGGGCACCCGCGACGAGTTCTGGCTGTGGTCGATGACCGTCGGCATCAAGGGCGCCCACGACTGCATCAAGGCGTTCTCCGAGACCGACCTCACCGAGGACCTCAGGAGGATCGACGTCCCCACCCTGATCGTCCACGGCGACGACGACCAGATCGTGCCCATCGTGGCCGCCGGGGACAAGTCGTCGAAGCTGGTCAAGGGCGCGGTCTACAAGGTCTATCCGGGAGCACCCCACGGTCTGTCGATGGTCCCCGAGTTCGCCGAGCAGTTCAACGCGGACCTCCTCGAGTTCGCACGCGGCTGAGCCGGGCGCCGGCAACGACCGAGGCGGGTCCGAGGACCGCGGCTGGGTGGTCGGACCCGCCTCGCACACGTGCCACCGTCCGTGCCTCCGTCGACCGGCACGGCGCGCGCCCGGCGTCAACCGCGCCCGGCGTCAACCGCGTCGGAGACGCCGGCGCACGGCCGGCGTCAGACCGCGCACCGTCGCCACGGCGATGGAGAGCACGAAGAGCGTGGCGAGCCCCAGGACGCCCCAGGCGAGCCCGTCCCGGCCGTCGAACTCCGACTCGCCCAACCAGCGCAGGCTGTAGTTGGCCGAGGCGGAGACGGGAAAGGTGAAGTTCCAGAAGCCGAGGCTGAACGGGAGGCAGAGGTACGCCTTGAGCAACGCGATCTGAACGAGCGCCATCACGACGAAGACGCCGAAGAAGGCCAGTTGCAGAGGCCCGATCGGTCCGGGGTAGGCCACGAAGGTCGCGATTCCGCCCGTCGCCGGCGGGGCGAGCAGCACGGACAGGGACGGCAGGACCCGTTCGGGGAGAGGGCCGCCCGTGATGAGGCGTGCGGTGATGACGCCGCCGATGACGACCCAGAAGAACATGCCCACACCCAGAGCCGCCCTGGCCGCGGACACCGCCTGAACACTCGCCAGGCCGATGGCTGCGATGAACGGCCCCGCGACCAGCGGGAGGGTGTAGCCGGGATGCAGTTGCTGGAAGGTCAGTTGGCCGGTCAGCCAGTGCGCGAGCAGCTGCGCGGCAACCACGGCGAGTGCGGCCACCAGGATCCAGCAGACGGTCCGTGCCGCCGCGAGGGGCAAGTACCGACCGAAGTGCACGATCAGCAGAATGCCGACGACCGGAAGGAAGGCCGCCCCGGCCCCCGACGCCGCGCTCTCCCGGTCGCTGCGGAACGCACCTCGGTGACGTGCTCTTTCGCCGATGTAGACGGCGGAGAAGATCAGCCACAGCACGCCCGCGACGGTGTACAGGGTGTCGTCGACCCACTCGGGTGCATGCACGACCAGCACACCTGCGGTCCACGCCCCACCGAGGCCGGCGAAGCCCAACGGAATGGCGAAATGAGGGAGATGGACCAGTCTGACGGTCGAGGACTGAGCGGTGGAAGCCATGACACCCGCCCTGGAATCAGCGCAAAGCGCGGGGGACGCCGGGCGATCCGCGGCGCGCCTCGGCGGGTCCCGCAGCGGGTGCGGCGGGAGTCGGCCGGGCGATGACGCCGGGCGGCCCGCCCCGCGGGAACGGCACGAACGCGGGCACCGGCAATTCTACCGGGACTCTTGCAGAAAAGGGCGGCTCGGCGCGGCCGCACCTTCGCCGAGGTGGACCGGGCCCGGTCCCGTGCGCCACGGCGACGGCCTGCGCCCCGGGCCGACCCGTGGTGCCGCGGCCCGGCCGACCGTGGCCCGAGTGACGCCTCCCGGCGCCCGGACCGGCCCGTCAGCCCGTGGTCGCCGCGCGCAGCGCCCTGCGGCACAGGGCGTCGGCCCGGCGGGTGGACTCGGGGATGCGGAAGTCCGGGGAGAGCGCGAGGGTGTGGGCGCAGGCGTTGTCGAGCGAGACGCGGTGGCCGACCGAGACGAAGACCGGTTTGACGCCGTCCTGCGTGCGCAGCGCCCGCCCCACCACCTCGCCGTCGTCCGCGACCAGCGCCGAGGCGTCACCGCGCCGCTCGCCCGGCGGGTCGTAGGTGAACGTGAAGGGGTTCTTGGCGACCCCGATGACCGGCAGTCCCGTCAGCACCCCGAGATGGCTGGCCAGTCCGAAGCGGCGGGGGTGGGCCAGTCCGTACCCGTCGCACACGACCAGCCCCGGGCCGTGCTCCAGCGACTCCAGCGCGGCGAGCACCGTCGGGATCTCGCGGAAGGCGAGCAGCCCCGGCACGTAGGGGAAGGCGACCCGGCCCGACGCGGTGGTCTCCTCGACGACGTCGAGTGTGGCGGCGTCGAGGACGACGGCGGCCGCGACGACGACGCCGCGCTCGTCGTCGTAGGCCACGTCGACCCCGGTGACGAGGCCCGTGCCCGGCGGCGGGCCGGGTTCGTCCAGGACGACGCGGGTCCTGAGTTCGTCCTGCACCGCGCGGGCTTCGGTCTCGTCGGCGGGTGTCCTGATGAGGGTCATGGTGACACCCAGCCTAGACGTGGGGCTAACCTGCCGATCATGTTCGTAATGGAATTGACCTACACGGCACCGCTCGCACGCGTCGAGGAGCACCAGGATGCCCATGCCGCCTGGCTGGACGCGCTGTACGGCGAGGGCGTCCTGATCGCCTCCGGCCGCAAGAACCCGCGCGACGGCGGTGTGCTGCTCGCGGCGGGCGTCGACCGCGAGGGCGCCGAGCGGATCGCGGCGTCGGACCCCTACTCGGAGGCCGGGGTGTGCGCGTACCGGATCACGGAGTTCATCGCGACCAAGACGGCGCCCGCGCTGGAGGAGTACAGGGAGCAGCCCTCCGTGTGACGGGCGCGGGGCTGGGACGGGGCGCTCCGGGCCGTCTCTCGCGCACCCGGTGCGCCGCGCCCGGTGTCACGGCCGTGCGCGCCTGGGGACGGGCGGGTACCGGGTGGAACGGCCCGGCACCGGCCCGTCCGGTCAGGGCGGCACGAGGGCGACCGGCGTGGCGTCACCACTCCAGGCGCGCCGCGCGCCCCTTCTCGCCGGCCGCCCAGCACCCGAAGTCCGGTGTGCAGTCGACGGTGTCGTACGAGCCGGTGTCCACGGTGCGCCAGGTGCGGCCGGCGTCGGTGGTGAGGTCGGTGCCCGTGGGGCCGACGGCGAGAGCGGCCCTGCGGCTGTGCGGCAGCCAGGCGACGCCGGAGCGGTAGGCGGGCGGCGGGGTCGCGGACTGCCGCCAGGTGCGGCCGCCGTCCCGGGTCACCGCGCCCGCCTGCGGTGAAGCCTGACCGGTGCGGTAGTCGCCGCCGACCGCGAGACCGTGTGCGCGGTCCCGGAAGGCCAGCGCGAAGACGCCCCGCGCCGGGTCACCGGCCGGGATCGTGGACTCGGCCGCGGTCCAGTGCAGTCCGCGGTCCGCGGAGTGCAGCACGCGCGCGGTGGCGCCGCCGCCGGTCGCGAGCCAGACGTCCCTGGGACCGGAGCTCACCAGGCACTGGCCGCTCGCCGCGAAGCCCGCCTCGCCCGGCTGCGCGTCCGGCATCCCCGCGCTCGGCAGCACCTTCCACGACCTGCCGCCGTCCCGTGTGGAGAGGATGCGGTACTTGCCGTCGACGGGGTCGCTCATCGCGAGCCCGTGCCGTGGGTCGAAGAAGGTGATGCAGTCGTAGAACGCCTTGGGGTCGGTGTTGCGGAACGACTCCTCCCAGGTCGCTCCCCCGTCCTCGGTGCGCAGCACCCTCGACGCCTCGCCCTCGCCGATGGCCAGCACGACGGCCCTGCGGGCGTCGAAGGCCTCGACGTCACGGAACTCCAGCTCGCCCGCGCCCGGCGGGGAGACGTTCCGCCAGCTGCGGCCGCCGTCCGTGGTGCGGAGCACGGTGCCCTTCGAGCCCGCGAGCCAGGCGGTCGTGCGGCTGACCGCGGCGAGGCCGCGGAACCGGACGTCCGTCCCGGTCTGCTTGAGCTCCCAGTGCGGTGCCCGGCCCTCCTCGTGCCGCGCGTCCGCCTGCGCGGGTACCGACAGGCCCGCACCCAGGACGGCGGCAAGCGCCACACCGCTCAGCCCCGCCGACACCGTTCGTCTCGACTTCCCCTTGGGTCTCATGGCGCGCGAACGTAGCCGACCCCCGGCACCCGGTCCAGAGGGCCTCCGTTCCGTACCGCGCCGGGTCCCGAGTTCGCCGTCGACCGCAACTGCCGGGCCCTGGGCCTTTTCCCACCGGGCCGTTGCGCTGCTCAGGAGCCTTCCACGGCGCTTGGGAACCGCGATCAGTCATCCGCGCTCCGGGCACGGTCGCAACCGAACCGGCCGCTGTCCGGCCGCCCGAGGCGCCGTCGGCCCTCGCGCTGTGCTGCGCTGCCGCTTCGCTCGAGGAGGCGTGTCCGTCGGGAGAGAACGGCGCCGACCGGACCGGGAGGGGCGACCGAGAGACCCCGAAGGCTGCGGCGGAACGTCCCCTCGGGAAGGCGGAGAAGGCCCTCGACGGACGGTGAAAGACAAAGGGCAAGGAGGTCACCGTCTCCTTGCCACTCTCAACGTATAGCGCACCCCGGGGCTTGCGGCAAGGCCCCGGTCGTACCGCAGAATCCTCGACCGAAGCCAGAACCTGCGGAAATGGGGCTTTTGTGATTGACGTGATCGTTGTCGGCGCCGGACCGACCGGGCTGATGCTGGCCGCTGAACTGCGGCTGGCAGGGGTACGCACGGTCGTGCTCGAGAAGCTGGACGAGCCGACCCGGCAGTCCCGCGGACGCGGACTGCACGTGCGCAGCGTCGAGGTGATGGCCCAACGCGGCCTGCTGGACCGGTTCCTCGCGGTCAGCGAGCCGTTCACGGTGGGCGGCCCGTTCGCCGGAGTGGCCTCGCCGTGGCCGGACGGGTTGGACACGGCACACCCGTACGGCCTCGCCACCCCGCAGACCGTCACTGAGCGCCTGCTCGCCGAACGCGCCGTCGAGCTCGGCGCCGAGATCCGCCGCGGCTTCGAACTGGTCGGGCTGAGCCAGGACGACGACGGGGTGACCGCCGAGTCTGCCGACGGCACACGGCTGCGCTCGCGATACCTCGTCGGCTGCGACGGCGGCCGAAGCATGGTGCGCAAACTGCTCGGTGTCGGCTTCCCGGGCGAGCCCGCCACGGTCGAGACCCTGCTGGGTGACATGGAGTTGACCGAGGACGCGGCGACGGTCGCCGCCGTCGTCGAGGAAGTCCGCAGGACCCAGCTGCGGTTCGGCGCCGTTCCCGACGTGGACGGCAACAAGGGGGTGTTCCGTGTCGTCGTGCCCGCCGACGGTGTGGCCGAGGACCGTGCGACCGCGCCGACGCTCGAGGAGTTCAGGACGCAGCTGCGGGCCTTCGCGGGCACCGACTTCGGCGCTCACTCGCCGCGCTGGCTGTCCCGGTTCGGGGACGCCACCCGGCAGGCCGAGCGCTACCGGGCCGGCCGGGTGCTGCTGGCCGGGGACGCGGCGCACATCCACCCGCCGACCGGCGGGCAGGGGCTCAACCTCGGCGTGCAGGACGCCTTCAATCTCGGCTGGAAGCTGGCCGCCGAGGTCAACGGCTCGGCGCCGGAGGGGCTGCTGGACAGCTACCACGCCGAACGGCACCCGGTGGGAGCCGCCGTGCTGGACAACACCCGGGCGCAGATCGCGCTGCTGGGTACCGATCCGGGGGCGACCGCGCTGCGCGGGCTGTTCGCGAGGCTGATGGAGTTCGAGGCGGTGAACCTGTATGTGACCGAGATGATCACGGCGGTCGGGGTGCGCTACGACCTCGGTGAGGGCCACGACCTGCTCGGGCGGCGGATGCGGGACGTGGAGCTGAAGCAGGGGCGCCTCTACGATCTGATGCACGGCGGCCGCGGACTGCTGCTCGACCGCACCGGCCGGCTGTCGGCGGCGGGCTGGGCGGACCGGGTCGACCACGTCGTCGACGCCGGTGGGGATCCGGACGTGCCGGCGGTGCTGCTGCGGCCGGACGGCCATGTGGCGTGGGTCGGCGAGGACCAGCAGGAGCTGCTCGTCCGGCTGGGGCGGTGGTTCGGCGCCGCCGCAGAGTGAGCGGGCGCCTCGCCGCCGGGCTCCGCCGCCACCGACGCGCGTTCCGGGATGCCCGGTGCGGGCGTCACGACCCCTGGGCTCACGACCCCTGGGCTCACGGCCCCTGGCCTCCGCGGACCGCACGGCAGCGGTCGGGAGGAGGCGTGGGCGTTCACGACTTCCGGGCCTCCCCGGACCCCGCAGGAGCGGTCGGGAGGCGCCGTCGGCGAGGCCACGGCCCCCGGCGCCCGCCGACCCGCCCGCTCCTCCGCGCGGTGACGCAGCTCACGCACCCGGCCGATGCACGGATTCCGTCGTCCGGTCGTCCTCCTCTGTGGCAGAAAAGTGTCGTCCGGCAGCAGCGACGTGAGGGAGCGGGCCTTGTCCAGCGTTATCGAGCAGGCCGTACAGGTCCGTCTGGTCGCCTCCGCGCCACGTATGGAATCCGTGCCGGCGACCCTGCGGTACGACTGCCGCGACCCGTTCGCCGTGAGCATGTCGTTCCCCGCACCGGCCACACTGGAGGGCACCGACGTGTCCTGGGCGTTCTCGCGCGATCTGCTGGTGCAGGGCATGGACGAGCCCGCGGGGCTGGGTGACGTGCGCGTGCGGCCCTACGGCTACGACCGGACCGTCCTGGAGTTCCACGCCCCCGAGGGCACCGCGATGATGCACATCCGCACGTCCGAACTGCGCCGCTTCCTGAAGCGGGCCCAGGGACTCGTGCCGGCCGGCCGGGAGCACCTCCACCTGGACCTGGACGCGGACCTGGCCGAGCTGATGCGCGACGCCCACTGAGGCCGCCGGAGCGCCCCTCGGCGGCATCCGCCGCCCCGTTCACAAATCGTTTGCCGACCGCCCCTGCCGGGCGTATTTTCGTGACCGGCCCTGTTGTCGTCGATCGGAGAAGGACGTTGCTCGTCTGAGGTCCTGAGACACCGTGTCACGCGGCTTTCCGCCCGCGTGCCCGTGTGCGACCTCGGCGTACGAGCCGTCCCGTTCCCGGACCAGGGCCTTTGTGCCGTCCGACCGGTGTCTCACCCGTTGCCCCTTTTTCTTCTCACGCAACAGGGAGACCGTATGTCTACCTTCCCCACCTATGTGACCTGCTCCTCGCTGTCCTTCTCCTGGCCGGACGGCACTCCCGTCCTCGAGGAGTTCCAGCTGGCCGTCGGCCCCGGCAGAACGGGGCTGATCGGACTCAACGGCTCGGGCAAGTCCACGCTGCTGCGGCTGATCGCCGGAGAGCTCTCGCCCACGGAGGGCGCTGTGCGGATCGCGGGTGAGGTCGGCTATCTGCCGCAGAACGCCGTGCTGGACACGGCGTTGCGCGTGGACGTGGCCCTCGGGATCGCCGCCACCCGTGCGGCGCTGCACGCCATCGAGGCGGGCGACGCACGGGAGGAGCACTTCACGGCGGTCGGCGACGACTGGGACGTGGAGGAGCGGGCCCGCGCCACCCTCGATCAGCTGGGGCTCGGGCACGTCGGCCTCGACCGGACCGTCGGCGAGATGTCGGGCGGCGAGTGCGTGCTGCTCAGGCTCGCGGCGCTGCTGCTGGCGCGACCCGATGTGCTCCTGCTCGACGAGCCGACGAACAACCTGGACCTCTTCGCCCGCGCGCGGCTGTACGAGGCCGTGGAGGCCTGGTCCGGAGTGATGATCGTGGTCAGCCACGACCGTGAACTCCTGGAGCGGGTCGACCAGATCGCCGATCTCCGCGACGGCGAGGTGACCTGGTACGGCGGCACCTACTCGGACTACGAGGAGGCGCTGGCCGTCGAGCAGGACGCCGCCGAGCGGATGGTCCGCGTGGCCGAGGCCGATGTCCAGCGCCAGAAGCGCGAACTGGCCGAGGCCCAGGTCAAACTGGCCCGCCGCAAGCGCTACGGGCAAAAGATGTTCGAGCAGAAGCGCGAGCCGAAGATCGTGATGGGCGCGCGCAAACGCCAGGCGCAGGTCTCCGCGGGCAAGCACCGCACGATGCACGCCGAGAAGCTGACCGAGGCGAAGGAGCGGCTCGCGGATGCCGTGGACGCGGTGCGGGACGACGACGAGATCCGCGTCGAACTGCCGTACACCAAGGTCCATCCGGGCCTGGGCGTCCTGCGGCTGTCCGACGTGGAGCTCCGCTACGGGGCCCGGGTGCAGGGCGAGTTCGATCTGCGCGGTCCGGAGCGGATCGCCCTCGTCGGGCGGAACGGGGCCGGCAAGACGACCCTGCTCCGCACGATCGCCGGGGAGTTGCAGCCGGTCTCGGGTGAGGTGGCGGCCCAGGTGCCGCTGCGCTTCCTCCCGCAACGGCTGGACGTGCTGGACGACGGGCTGAGCGTCGTAGGGAACGTGGCACGGTTCGCGCCCGAGGCGACGGACAACGCGATCCGGGCGCGGCTGGCCCGCTTCCTGTTCCGGGGGGCACGGGCCGATCGCCCGGCGGGAACGCTCTCCGGGGGCGAGCGGTTCCGCGCCGCGCTGGCGGCGCTGCTGCTCGCCGAGCCCGCCCCGCAGCTGCTGATGCTGGACGAGCCGACGAACAATCTCGACATGGCGAGCGTGCGGGGGCTCACGGAGGCCCTGGAGGCGTACGAAGGCGCGCTGATCGTGGCCAGCCACGACGTGACGTTCCTGGAGTCACTGGGGATCACCCGCTGGCTGCTGCTCGACGGTGAGCTGCGGCCCACGTCCGCCGAGGAGGTACGGGAGGAGCTGATGGGGGGATGACCGGTTGAGCCCGCCGTGACGACCGGCCGGCGCCTTCGCCACGGCCGGCACCTGGCCGCCTGCGCCGGCCTGGCACGGGTCATCCGCGCCTCCGCCGGCCGTGCCGGCGGGCCCTGGCCGCCGACACGGCGGTCCCGGCCGCGCTGCCGCGGCCTCCGGCGGCGTGGCACCCGAGGCCGCCGCGCACGGCCACCCGCCCGCTCACCAGGGGCGGCCGGACGCACGGGCGGCGCGCGCCGTGTGGGACGGGACGGAATCGGGCAGGTGGGGCTCATGATGGCCCTGCCGCCCCCCAATTCGGTCCCTGGAGAGCCTGTGCCGAGCAGAAAAGCACTGATCCGACGCCCGAGCCCCCGCGTGGCGGACGGCCTGGTCACCCATGTGGAGCGCCGCGCCGTCGACGCACGGGCGGCGCTCGCCCAGTGGAAGGCGTACGGCGAGGCCCTGCGGGCGCACGGCTGGGAGACGATCGAGGCCGAGCCCGCCGACGACTGCCCCGACGGCGTCTTCATCGAGGACAGCGTGGTGATGTTCCGCAACGTCGCCCTCATCGCCCGCTCGGGGGCCGAGACCCGCCGCCCGGAGACGGCCGGGGTGGAGGAGGCCGTGGCGAGGCTCGGCTGCTCGGTGAACTGGGTCTGGGAGCCGGGCACGCTCGACGGGGGCGACGTGCTCAAGATCGGCGACACCGTCTACGTGGGCCGCGGCGGGCGGACGAACGCGGCCGGGGTGCAGCAGCTGCGCGCGGCCTTCGAGCCGCTGGGCGCGCGGGTCGTCGCCGTACCCGTGTCGCGCGTACTCCATCTGAAGTCGGCGGTGACCGCCCTGCCCGACGGGACCGTGATCGGTTACGAGCCGCTGGTCGAGCAGCCGTCGCTGTTCCCCCGGTTCCTGCCCGTCCCCGAGGAGGCCGGGGCGCATGTGGTCCTCCTCGGTGGCGCAAAACTGCTGATGGCGGCGAGCGCTCCCAAGACGGCGGAGCTGTTCGCCGACCTCGGATATGAACCGGTTCCGGTGGACATCAGCGAGTTCGAGAAGCTCGAGGGCTGCGTGACGTGTCTCTCCGTACGACTCCGGGACCTGCATACATAACGGCACGCAGGGGGACATCACGGCCGCGCGCTTGGTCTATGGCTTACTGCACCTTTAACCTACGGTTTCGTAACCTACGAGGTCGTAGGTAAGTCGCATGCCGTGATCCGGCCAGTGCCTTGCCGTCGGTGTCGTGCGTACCGCACGACGACGTCCCTCCCCCACCCGTCCCCAGGAGCCCCCGTGACGATCACCTCTCCCCACCTCGGCAGTTCGGAAGTGTGGACCGACGCCCGGCTGCTGTACGCGCTGGAGGAGGTTGTGGAGAAGGAGCTCAACCGCCACCTCAAGGTCGCCAAGGACTGGATGCCCCACGAGTACGTGCCGTGGTCGGACGGCCGGAACTTCCCCGGCCTCTTCGAAGACGGCGAGGAGTGGGAGCCCGGTCAGTCCAAGGTCACCGACGTGGGGAAGACCGCCCTCGTCGTCAATCTGCTGACCGAGGACAACCTGCCCAGCTACCACCACGAGATCGCGACGCTCTTCGGCCGCGACGGCGCCTGGGGCACCTGGGTGCACCGCTGGACCGCCGAGGAGGGCCGGCACGGCATCGTCATGCGCGACTACCTGCTGACCTCGCGGGCCGTCGACCCGGACAAGCTCGAGCAGTTCCGTATGGCGCACATGTCGGAGGGCTTCGAGTCCGACAACCGCCACTCGATGCTGCACTCGGTCGCGTACGTGGCCTTCCAGGAGCTCGCCACGCGTATCTCGCACCGCAACACGGGCCACCAGTCGGGCGACCCCGTCTGCGACCGGATGCTGTCGCGGATCGCCACCGACGAGAACCTGCACATGGTCTTCTACCGCAATCTGCTCGGCGCGGCCTTCGAGATCGCGCCGGACCTGACCATGCAGGCCGTGCGGGACGTCGTGGTGAACTTCCGGATGCCCGGGCACGGGATACCGGGATTCGAGCGCGCGGCGGCGCAGATGGCGATCGGTGAGATCTACAACCTGCGGATCCACCACGACGACGTGCTGCAGCCGGTGCTGCGCTTCCTGAAGGTGATGGAGATCGACGGGCTCGGCCCCGAGGGCGTGAAGGCACAGGAGGAACTGGGACTGTACATGGGCGGGCTGGACTCCGAGGCCGCCAAGTTCGACGAGAAGCTCGCGGCCCGCAAGGCCCGGCTGGCGGCCCGCGCGAAGGGCTGACCCGGGCGCGCCGCTCCGACGGAATCGCCGGGCGCGAACGAGGCGGAGTTCATGGCCGCCCGCGGGTGTGCGCCGCTCCCACCCGTACCCGCGGGCACCGGCCGGTGCCCGCGGGGAACCTCCGCCCCCGTCGCACGACGCGACGGGGGCGGTCGGCGTCGTGGCCCGGCCGGAGACCTCCGCCGGCCGGAACGCGGTGTTCGGCGGGGACGGCCGTCCGCCGGCCTGGACGCGCCCCGTAATCTGTCCGGCGTGAAGCCCGCGACCCGCATCATCCTCATAGGCGCCCCGGTGGCCATCGTCGTGTCCATGATCCTCGGCGTCGGCAGCGAGGACGAGATCCCGCTCGCCGACCGTCCGCGCGAGGCCCGCACCACGGCGGCCCCCGTGCAGAACCCCCTCAAGTCGGGCACGGCCTCCGAGCGGCAGGCGCTGGAGGCCAGGATCGCCAAAATGCCCGCCGGGCTCGCGGACCCCGCCAAGAAGGAGATCGCCGCGCGGCTGGTGTCCACCGCCGAGCACTCCACCCTGGACTGGCGCGGTCAGTACGACGCCATCGAGGACCTCGGCGACGGCAACGGCTACACCGCCGGGATCATCGGGTTCTGCTCCGGCACCAACGACATGCTGCAGCTGGTCGAGGCGTACACCGCCGACCACCCGGACAACGGTCTGGCCCGGTACCTCCCCGCCCTCAGGGAGGTCGACGGCACCGACTCGCACGAGGGGCTGGACCCCGGCTTCACCGACGCCTGGGTCGCGGAGGCCGGGAAGCCGGCCTTCCGCGCCGCGCAGAACGCCGCCCGCGACCGGATCTACTTCGACCCCGCCGTCCGGCTCGCCAAGATGGACGGGCTCGGCACGCTCGGCCAGTTCATCTACTACGACGCGATGCTGCTGCACGGCCCGGGCCTCGAACCCGACGGGTTCTACGGCATCCGCCAGGCCGCCATGAAGAAGGCCCGGACGGCGGCGGAGGGCGGCGCTGAGAAGGCGTATCTGAACGCCTTCCTCGACGAGAGCCGCTCGGCGATGCGGACCCGGATCGGTTCCGCCCAGCGCGACACCTCGCGCATCGACACGGCGCAGCGGGTTTTCCTGCGCAACGGCAACATGAAGCTGGCCGCGCCGCTGGAGTGGCGGATGTACGGGGAGACGTTCCGGATCCCCGCTTCCTGACGCCCGTGCGCCGGGCACGGCCGGGCACGGGGCCCGGCCCGTGCCGTGGCGGGACCTGACCGCGACGGCCGTCCGGACCTGACCGCGACCGGACCCGGGCCGCGCCCCGTCCGGACCTGACCCGACCGAACCCGACCCGACGCGCGACCGGAGCCGACCGGGCCTCTCCGGTCCGGGTCCGGACGGTGCCGTGGCGCGGCCGGACCGGAGCCGGTGCCGCCAGGTCCCGCTGCCGCCTCCGCCGTCACCAGTCGGCGACCCGGTAGTCCTTGAGGAAGACCCCGGACAGCGGCGCGCCCGCCTCGCCCCGTACGACCGGGTCGTACACACGGGCCGCTCCGTCGACGACGTCGAGCGGCGTACGGGTGCCCACCGCCGCGATCCGCGCCTTCCGCGGGGCCGGGTTCTCGTCGGTGATCCATCCCGTGTCCACGCTGCACATGTGCACGCCCTGAGCGGCGAGTTCCGCCGCGCTCGTACGGGTCAGCATGTTCAGCGCCGCCTTCGCCATGTTGGTGTGGGGGTGGCCGCCGGTCTTGTTGCGCACGGCGAACCGGCCCTCGACGGCCGACACGTTGACGACGTAGCGGCGCGGCCGGGGCGAGGCGAGCAGCAGCGGAAGCAGCCGGTCGCACAGCAGCGCGGGGGCGACGGAGTTGACGAGCTGCACCTCCAGGAGCTCGGCCGGGTCGAGCTCGCCGATGCGCGCCGACCAGGAGTTGGCGGCTGAGAGGTCGGGCAGCAGCCCGGCCTCGTCGGCGCCGTCGAGCACCAGGTCGAGCGGGGCGGACGGGCCCGCGGTGACCGCCGCCGGCACGTACCCGGGGGCGGCCAGCACACCCGCCGGACGGTCGCCGCCCTCGCCGGACGCGAGCAGCGCGTACGACTCGGGCGGCCTGCGTATGGTCTGCGCGGCGTTGTTGACGAGGATGTCGAGCGGCTCGCCGTCGGCCCGCAGCCGGTCGCACAGCCCGAGGACCTGGCGCGGGTCGCGGAGGTCGATCGCGACGACGGTCAGCCGGTCGATCCACTCCCCACTGCCCGGCACGGCGTGGAACCGACGCAGGGCGTCCTGCGGGAAACGGCTCGTGACCAGCACGTGCGCGCCGTCGCGCAGCATCATCAGGGCCAGCTGGAAGCCGATCTTCACACGGCCGCCGGTGAGGAGGACGCGGCGGCCGGACAGGTCGGTGCGCAGCGCGCGCCGCGTGGTGTTGTCCCGCGCGCAGTCGGGGCAGAGCCGGTGGTAGAAGGCATCCGCCTGTCGATACAGCGACTTGCAGACATAGCAATGACGGGGCTTAAGGAAGGTCCCCACGGTGCCGCGACGGGACTCCAGCGCGGCGTCCTCACGACGGTCGAGGGCGCCGGTCGCCGTGGCAGCGCTGAGCAGGGCATCGGCGTCGGAGCGCTCCCGCCGACGGGCCTTGCGGCGCTTGTTCCGGCTCTCGCGGGCGAAGGACGCGGCGATCTCCTCGCCGCGGATCCGCGCCGGATCCTCCAGGGGAAGGCCCCGCAGCCGCTCCACCGTCCGGCCGAAAGCGGCCAGTTCCTCGTCCGTGACCGTGCCGTCCGACGCGTCCGGGGCGGCGCCCGTCGCCGTCGCGTACATCTGCTTCATGCGCAGGTGATCGTAGCCAGCGCCGGCGCGTGTGGGCATCCTGAATTCCCCTCGCCCGGAAGGCGTACGGCGTTGCCGCGCCCGGGCGACGGTCTGACCGCGAGACCGCAAGACCGCGAGACTGAGAGACCGCGAGGGGAGCACTTCGGGCGCGCGCCGGCGACCTCGCCGCCCCGCCGGACCGCTTCACCGCCGGGCTCCTTCCCCGCCGGCTCGTCCCCGCCGGACGCTACCCGTGGCGCCCGATCCGGGAGCGCCGCAGCCTGCCGCGCTCCTTCTCCGAGAGGCCGCCCCAGACACCGAAGCGCTCGTCGTTGGCGAGCGCGTACTCCAGGCACGCCACACGGCCCTCGCAGGCGCCGCACAGCTGCTTCGCCTCTCGGGTGGAGGAACCGGGAGCCGGGAAGAAGAACTCGGGGCCGACCTGGGCGCAGAGGGCGGTTTCCTGCCAGGAGAGTTCGTGGTCGGGTGCGGCGGTGGTGGTGTTCATGGGCATGGTCGACAGGCTGCCTCGCGGTGATAAACGGCATGTCAATGAATGCTCAACGCCCGCGTTTCGGCCATCCTGGGCCCGTGGATCGTCCGGCCCAAGGGCGGCTCGTCATGCGGCGTCCGCCGCTCCCGCGCCCTTCGCCGCTGACTCGATCACCGCGAAGCGCGCCCCGTACGGGTCGGCGAGTTTGGCGACGCGGCCGACGTCCTCGAGGTCGATCGGCGCCGTGCGGACCGTGCCGCCGAGCTCCTCGGCCTTCGCCGCGGTCGCGTCGGTGTCGGTGACCTCGAAGTACGGCAGCCAGTACGGGCCGCCGGCGACGTCCACCGGGTCGGTCTCCAGGGCCACGAGGCCCGCGAACATCGCGTCCTCGCCGGCGCCTGCCGGGTTCACGGTGACGTACGTGTCACCGCCGGGGATGGGCACGGCGAACTCGTCCCACCCGAAGACGGAACGGTAGAAGCCGAGCGCCGCGTGCGGGTCCGGGGTGCACAACTCGGCCCAGCACAGCGAGCCGGTCTCGTTCACGACGTCGAGGCCCGGGTTGGTGCCGGGCTGCCAGGTGGCGAAGCCCGCGCCCGCAGGGTCGGTGAAGTGGGCCATGCGACCGAGGTCCCACACGTCCGCGGGTCCGTGGGTGACGGCGCCGCCGCCGTTCCTCACCCGTTCGGCCGTGTCGTCGGCGCTGGGCGACTGGAAGTAGAGGGTCCAGCCGGGCGCCCCCTGCTCCGGGGGGACGGTCATTCCTCCGGCCGCGGTCCTCCCGTCCAGTTCGAACATGCCGTAAACGCCGGCCTGTGGACCCGTGGGACGGAACGTCCAGCCGAACAGGTCGCCGTAGAACGAGGCCGCGCCCGGGAGGTCGGGGGTGGCGAGGTCGAGCCAGTTCGGAGAGCCGGTGAGAAAGCGGGTGGTGAGCATGGACGTCGCTCCTTCGTGGGCCGCCGGCGGTCCCGCCACGGGGCTCGCGAGCCTCGTGGCCCCCGGGACGTCGGGGCCCGTCGTCGTGCCTCACCCCCCTCGTGGGTGTGCCGTCGACCCCATCGAGTGTGCTACCGGTCCCGGCCCTCCGCACCCGGGGCGGCCGCCGTCCCGCGTTCCCGGCCGGCCGTCGTCGCGGCGGTCCTCGGCGCATACGGCGTACGGGGCGCCGGGATGCCGCCCGCAGTGCGGCACGGGCCGCCTCGTGGCCGCACATCCCGTGCGTCCCGGCACCGGGCAGGGGTGGCAGCGGAGCACAGATGCACACCCGGCACCCCCGTGGCGTAGGGGTCGAACGGGGTGGGCCGGGGACGCGGGACCAGTGGGAGCGCACCGGTGGAACCGTTGATGATGTCGCCGCCCATGTGGTCGGGGTCGTACGCCTCGGTGGCCGGGACGGACCGCGCGACGAGCGCGACGATCCGTTCCCTTGTTCCCGGGGCGAAGCGTTCGAACTGCCGCGGCACGGCTTCCGTGGCGTCGGCCGGACAACCGTCCGGGACGTGCGCGGAGGCGTGGACGGCTGGACGCCGCCGTGCGCCCTGCCGGGATCGGCGGGATACTGCCGGGCCGCCAGGACGAAGGGGCGCTCGGTCGCGTCCAGGAAGCGCAGCATCACCCCGGGGCCCGAGTCGAGCGGATACGCCGGCCCGATCTCCGGCCGCGCCCAGCGCAGTCCGTACCCCGGCCGAGGCCGTTCGTCAGCCCGTCCTTCTGCCCGTCGTGCGTCAGCCCGTCCGTGTGTCCGGGAACGCCAACCGGCCGCGCGGTCCCGGGCAGTGGCCCGGCGAGTTCACCGGCCCCGCTCCCTGGCGGCCCGGTTGTCCGTACGGCGTCGCCCTGCGTCCCGTGCGATCACTCGTGCCGGTGGTCCGGCCGTGTGCCCGCCGCACAACGGCCGTTCGCTGCGGCAGGGTGGACGGATGCACCCCCGGATCAGGCCCCTCACCCTCGCCGTACTGCTCGCCGCGACCGGTCTCGCGGCGACCGGCTGTGTCTCCGTACCGGCGACGCCGCCGCAGCCCCAGGCACCCGGCCCCGTGCCGGCCGGCACCACTTCGCCGTCCCCCGTGCTCGCCGACCGCCGCACCGAACAGGCGTCGGACCACGGCGAACTGGCCTCCACCGGGCCGCAGACATCACCGCGCCCCCGGCCCGCGGGCACCCGCGAGGCGGGCGCCGACCGGCGGGACGAGGCACGCGGACCGGCCGCGGCGGGGGTGCCAGCGGCGCGTGAAGGGCGTGCGGACGCACCGGAACGGCGGGCGCGCGGCGGTCGGGGCGAGTCGGCGCCGAAGGAGCAGGCCAGGGCGCCGCGCAAGCGCGGGAAGCACACCGGGGTACGGCCGATCCGGCCGCGTACGGACTACGGCATGCGCGACCTGTGCCGGGCCTCGGACGGGATGGCGGACCCCTCCCTCGTCGCCATGTGCCGGGCGAGCTACGGCCGCTGAGCAAGCCGCGGCGGGCGGCGGTACCCCGGGGAGAGCCCCGGCCCCGCACGCGTGGGGCATCGGTCGCGCCCCGCGCCGGACGCGTACGCGACACCCGCACGGCCCGCAGGCCGCGCGGGTGCACGACACCTGCACGGGAGCCTCGTCCGCATTCCCCGCGCAGGCCGTCTCCGGCCGTCCCCCTCCCGGTCCGCACCGTCGTCGCCGCGACACGGTTGGGCGCGGCGGCCCGACGAGGGACCATGACGCCCGTTGCGCAACGGGTGGCCCCGCACGTATCCCCCGCCCCTTGTCGCGGTCGAGGCGTCCGGGACGGGACCGTGGAGGGACGGCCCCGCTCAGCCGCTCAGTGCGCGTGCTCCGTGGACGCGTCCGACGAACTCGACTCCCCTGAAGCGCCCTTGGCGCCCTTCGCGCCGGGTGCCGCCGATGCCGCCGGATGGTGCGGCTCGTACCCGGGGATCGTCCCGTCCGGCTTGGCCACCAGGAAGAGTCCCGCCATCCCCATGTCCGAGTGGCTCTGCACATGGCAGTGGTACATCCACGCGCCGGCGCCCACGCCCTCACCCGCGATGATCTGGAAGCCGAAGGAGTCCGCCGGCCCCGTGATCTTGTTGTCGATGATCCGGGAGGGGTCGTCGGGGCCGGTCAGCAGGCCGGTCCTGTTGTCCGCCCAGCGGTGGCCGTGCATATGGAAGGTGTGGTAGTACTCGCCGTGCGTGATCATCACGATCTCGACCCGGTCGCCCACGGTCGCCCGGAAGTCCGGACTCTGGTGGCCCGGCCGGTTGTTGATGGTCATGTCGTTGAAGACGATCGTGAACTGCCTGTCCGGCAGCAGGTCGCCCTTCCTGCGCACCACGACGGCTCCGTACAGTCCCTTGCGGATGCCACCGGTGCCGTGGTCCGTTCCCACCACATGGTCGTGGTAGTGCCAGTAACCCGCGCTGCCCGCCCGCCAGGTGCCGTCCTTGCGCCGACCCGGGGCGTGGGTGCGCCAGGTGTAGGTGCGGGTGGCACCCGGTTCCACATGGCTCCTGCTCATCCGGGTGCCGTCGCTGGCGATGTCGTAGTCCACGCCGTGGACATGGAGGCTGGCGGGCACGTCCATGGTGTTCTCGAGCTCGATGTGCAGGGTGTCCCCCTCGACGAGTTCGATCACGGGACCGGGGATCGTCGCCTTGCCCTTCTCCAGGCCGTACCCCATCTGACCGTCCGGCAGTTTCTCGGCGTACAGCTTGAGATGGCGTACCTGGCCGCCGGCCGGGGCAGTCTTCGGTGCGCCCTCGGCGGAGGTCGCGGCGGAAGCGGTGGCAAGGGACAACGATGTCACACCCGTCGCCGCGACCGCGCCGCCCGCCAGCAGGCGCCGGTTGAAGCTCCGTCTGTCCATGTGAACTCCCCAGTGCCATAAGGAAAATCGGGTTGGGCCGGGCACACCGTAGTCGGCTGATCTTCGTTTCTCCACACCCAGGACAAAGTTCGTCGGATTGCGACCATACCTATTGGCGGTTCGCCGAAAGAGGTCTAGCTTCACGGCTGTTGCTGTGACCAATGAGGGGTGGGTGACCACATGCACCGCGCACCACATCACCGGTCGAGATCCCGTCGCGGGACGGCGGCGGCACTGCTGGCCGGGACGATGGCCGCGTCCTTGCTCGGCGGGACCGCCGCGACGGCGAGACCCGCGCCGGATCCTCTGTCGCCCAGGACGACAACGTTGTCCCTGCCATCGCCACCGGGTGGCGCGAACGTACGGGTGCTCGTCTTCCATGCCTCCGCCGGCCAGGAGCCGCCGACCGTCGACCCCGGGATCGCGGCCATCGAGCAGATCGGGCTGACGGGGCCGGCGGCGGGCAGGTTCCGCACCGAGGCCACCGACGACGCGTCCGTCTTCACCAACGCCAAGAAGCTCGGCCGGTACAACGCCGTGGTCTTCCTGACCGGCGGCGGGGACGTGCTCGACCCCGAGCAGGAGGCGGGCCTGGAGGCGTACATGGAGGCGGGCGGCGGTTTCGTCGGCATCCACGACGCCGCCCGCGCGGAGCCGTACTCGGACTGGTTCACCGGTCTCGTGGGCGCCCGGCCCACCACCTCACCGGCCGCCGTCCAGCGCGCGGTCGTCGAGGTCGGCGACCGGCTCCACCCGGCGACCAAGAGCCTCCCGCTGAACTGGAAGCGGCCCGACAGATGGCTCAACTGGTCGGTGAACCCGTCCGGTTCGGTCCACACCGTGGCCCGGGTCAAGGAGAGCTCGTACCAGCCGGGCCAGGGCGCCAACGGCTGGGACCACCCCGTGTCCTGGTGCCGGGACTACGACGGCGGCCGCTCCTTCTACACCGGCATGGGCGGGACGGCCGACTCGTTCGCCGAGACGGACTTCCGGGACCATCTGCGCGGCGCGCTGGCCTGGACGTCCCGCACCTCGCAGGCGGACTGCAAGGCCACCATCACCGCCAACTACACGGCGCAGCGGGTGACCCAGCCCAACCAGCCCGGACAGAACGACCAGATCGGCGAGCCGCACGGCCTGGTCGCGGCGCCCGACGGGCGGATCCTGTACATCGGGCGCGGCGGCGCGGACTCGTCCCAGCCGGTCGTGACCGACTGGAACAACCCGGACATCGGCAAGGGCAGGGGCGAGGTCCACGTCTACGACCCGAAGACGAAGAAGGTGACCCTCGCGGGCGCGCTCACGGTCTTCGGCAACAAGGGCGGCGGAGACGAGCTCACCAAGAACGAGGAGGGGCTCCTCGGCATCGAGCTCGACCCGGAGTTCCAGACCAACGGCTGGGTGTATCTGCACTACACACCGCACTCGCGGATCAACCGCGACACGCACATGGCGGAGCGTTACGTCTCCCGCTTCACCCTGGACCTCGCCACCAACAAACTCGACACGGCGAGCGAGAAGGTGCTGCTGAAGTGGCCGGTGCAGATCCACAGCTGCTGCCACTCGGGCGGCGGGATGGCCTTCGACTCCAAGGGCAACCTCTACGTCGCCACCGGTGACAACAACTCGTCCGGCTTCAGCTCCGGTTACTCGGGCAACAACCCGCAGCCGAACTTCAGGGGCGTCTCGTTCGCGGACGCACGGCGCACGGCCGGCAACACCAACAACCTCAACGGCAAGATCCTGCGGATCCACCCGGAGGACGACGGGACGTACACCCTCCCCGCGGGCAACCTCTTCACCGGTGAGGAGCCGGACGAGGGCGGCGGCAAGACCCGCGGCGAGATCTATGTGATGGGCGTGCGCAACCCGGCGCGGATCTTCGTCGACAGGACGACCGACATCCTGTACGCGGGCTGGGTCGGCCCGGACGCCGGTTCGCCGTCGACGACGTGGGGCCCGGCGAAGTACGACACGTTCGCCGCGATCACCAAGGCGGGGAACCACGGCTGGCCGTTCTGCATGGGCAACAACCAGCCCTACCGGGACCGCAACCTGCCCGACCCGAGCGTGCCGCTCGGCTGGTACGACTGCGCCAGGCCGAAGAACGAGTCACCGAACAACGACGGCCTGGTGAACCTGCCGCCGGTGACGCCGAACACGATCTGGTACTCGCCGCAGGGCGGCGGCCCGGACTACCCGCGCGACGCCGCCGGTGTGCCCAGCTACAAGGTGGAGGAGCAGAAGCTGCTGCTGCCGTGGCTGAAGGGCGGTGGTCAGGCGACGATGAACGGCCCGGTGTACCGGTTCGACGACGCGAAGGGCGACCCGGCCGTGCGCTGGCCCGCGTACTGGGACGGCAAGTGGTTCGTGGGCGACTTCTACGACGGCGACCAGCCGCGGCACGCGGTGCTGACCGACCCGAAGACGGTCGGCAAGGGCGGACTGCCCGTGCACGCCGAGTCCCTGAAGAAGATCATCCCGGTCGGCACGGACGGTATCCGCAACCTCATGGACTGGAAGTTCGCCCCGGACGGTTCGCTGTACGTCCTGGACTACGGGCGCGGCTTCTTCACCTCCGATTCCCGGTCCGCGCTGTGGCGTGTGACGTACAAGGGCGGCGGGCCCACCCCGGCCGCCGATCAGCTCGCAAGGAAGGCGGCGCAGCAGTGAGAATCCTCCGGCAGGGACAGCTCCGGCTGTGGACGGCGCTGCTGGGCGCGCTCGTGACGGTGCTCGGGCTGACCTCGACCGTCGCCTACGGGCGGGCCGGTGAACGGGAGGCGGACACGACCGCGGCCCAGACGCTCACCTGGACCGCGGGCGACCCGATCGACCGCTATCTGTCGTTCCCGACGACCGCGGTGGCGGGCGCGACGACGATCGTCTTCGAGAACAGCAAGGCGACCGGCAACACCACCGGGATGCCGCACACGCTGTCCTTCGACGTCTCGGATCCCGAGTACAACAACGACGTTCCGCTGAACATCCTGGCGAACCCCAACGACGACCAGGGCGGGAAGTACTCGGTCGAGGTCACGCTGACGCCGGGGCGGTACCGCTTCCACTGCACGATCCCCGGCCACGGCCAGATGCAGGGCATCCTCACGGTGACCGACCCGGGCGGTGAGGACACGACGGCGCCCGAGACCTCCGCGAAGGTCGAGGGCGAGAAGAACGCCGACGGCGCCTACATCGGCCACGCCTCGGTGACCGTGGCGGCGACGGATGCCGGTTCGGGGGTCAACACCGTCGAGTACGCGCTGGGCGCGGACGGGGCCTGGCAGCCCTACACCGCACCCGTGATGGTCCACGAGACCGGCACCCACAAGGTCCGCTACCGCGCCACCGACAAGGCCGGCAACACCGCCGCCGAGAAGGCCGTCGACTTCACCGTCGTCGCCCCGCCGACGGACGACAAGACCCCGCCGGAGACGTCGGCGACCGTGAGCGGCGAGAAGAACGAGCAGGGCGAGTACCTGGGCATGGCGACGGTCACCGTGACCGCCTCCGACACGGGCTCCGGGGTCAACACCATCGAGTACGCGCTGGGCGCGGACGGGGCCTGGCAGCCCTACACCGCACCCGTGATGGTCCACGAGACCGGCACCCACAAGGTCCGCTACCGCGCCACCGACAAGGCCGGCAACACCGCCGCCGAGAAGGCCGTCGACTTCACCGTCGTCGCCCCGCCGACGGACGACAAGACCCCGCCGACGACCGCGGCGACGGTGACCGGAACCAGGAACTCGGACGGTGCGTACATCACCAGCGCCACGGTGACGGTGACGGCGGCGGACACGGACTCGGGTGTGGAACGCATCGAGTACTCGCTCGACGCGGGCCCGTACCTGGCCTACACCGCGCCCGTGATCGTCGACCGGGTCGGGTTCCACACCGTGCAGTACCGGGCCACCGACAAGGCCGGCAACACCTCCGAGGCGAAGAAGGAGTCCTTCACGGTCGCGGAGAGCGGCGGCGTCCCCGCCCCGAACTGCCCGGAGTACGACGAGCGGCTGACCGTGATCGTCGGCACCGTCGACACGGGTGTGCCGAACCGGGTCACCCGCTCCCGGTGCACGATCAACGAGCTGATCGAGGACGAGAAGGACTGGAGCTCCCACGCCCTGTTCCTCAAGCACGTCGACGCGGTGCTGGACCGGCTCCTGGCCGACGGCGTGATCGACCAGCGCGAGCACAGGAAGATCTACAAGGCCGCCAAGCAGTCCGGTATCGGCAAGCCGGGCCAGACCGCCGGCTACCGCGACCTGTTCGACGGCACGGCCGCCTCGTTCGCCAAGTGGCAGCACGTGGGCGGCGGTTCGTTCGGTCTCAACGCCGACGGGACGATGACCAGCGGCACCACCAAGGGCGGCCTGGGCATGCTGTGGTTCCCGCAGCGGCAGTACGGCGACTTCTCGCTGAAGCTCCAGTGGCGGGACGACGCCCCGGGCACCGGCAACGCCAACAGTGGTGTGTTCGTGCGCTTCCCGTACGTGCACGACAACCCGGAGGAGCCGCGGCCGGAGTGGGTGGCCATCAAGTACGGCCATGAGGTGCAGGTCCTGGACCGGCCCGACGGCGACATGTACAAGACCGGCTCCGTCTACGGCTTCGACCGCGTCGGTCTCGGCGGGGCCGGGGTCACCCCGAAGGGCACCTGGAACGACTACGAGATCCGGGTGGAGGGCCAGCACTACTCGGTCTACCGCAACGGTGTCCTGATCAACGAGTTCGAGAACAGCGGCGGCCAGGAGTTCGTCCCGGCGCGGGCCGACGACCCCGGCACGGACGGGCGGCGCTACGCCCAGGGCTACATCGGCCTCCAGGTGCACGGCACCACCGATGTGATCTCGTACCGCAACATCCGCGTCAAGGAGCTGTAGCCGAGTCGGCCCCGCGGCCACGGTGTGCCCCACCGCCCCGGCGGGCGGTGGGGCACACGCGTGCTGCGGACGGTCCGACGCTCCGGATCAGCCGTCACCCGGCCCCGTCTTCCCCGGCCCCGTCTTCCCCGGGCCCGCCTCTCCCGGCCCCGTCTCCCCCGGCGTCCCTTCCCCGGCGTCGCCCCGCGGCTTCGCGGGCGCGCGCCCGGTCTTCCTCGCGGGCCCGCCTGCCGGGGCGTCCTTCTTCGCGCGGCTCGGCTGGACCCGCTTCGGCTCGCCGGGCATCTTGGGGTACTCCGGCGGGTACGGCAGATCGCCCAGTCCGTGCTCGGCCTCGTCACGGCGGGCGAGCTCCAGCAGCGCCTCGAGGCCGAAGCGCCGGTCGTCCATGTCGGCGTGGACGTCACCGGCCTCGGCGTAGCGCGTCCGCATCGTCACGATGTCGAAGTCCTCGGGGACGGCGTCGTCGATCTCCTCCCAGCGCAGCGGCGCGGAGACCGGGGCGTGCGGGCGGGGCCGTACGGAGTAGGCGGAGGCGACGGTGCGGTCGCGGGCGGTCTGGTTGTAGTCGACGAAGATCCGCGCACCGCGCTCCTCCTTCCACCACTTGATGGTGACGTGGTCGGGCATCCTGCGCTCCAGCTGCCGGCCGCAGGCGATGGCGGCGCGCCGCACCTGGGTGAACGTCCAGCGCGGTTCGATGGGGACGAACACATGGAGTCCCCGTCCGCCGGACGTCTTGGGCCAGCCGCGCAGCCCTGTCTCGTCGAGGACGTCCCGCAGCTCGTGGGCGGCGCGGACGGCGTCGGCGTATTCGGTGCCGGGCTGCGGATCGAGGTCGATGCGCAGTTCGTCGGGGTGGTCGGTGTCGTCGCGGCGGACCGGCCACGGGTGGAAGGTGACGGCGCCGAGGTTGGCGGCCCAGGCCACGGCGGCGGGTTCGGTCGGGCACATCTCGTCGGCCGAACGGCCGCTGGGGAACGTGATGTGGGCGGTGGGGATCCAGTCGGGGAGGTACTTGGGAGCGCGCTTCTGGAAGAACGACTCGCCGGTCACCCCGTCGGGGTAGCGCTCCAGGGTGGTGGGCCGGTCCCGCAGCGCACGGGTGATGCCGTCGCCGACGGCGAGGTAGTACTGGACCATGTCCATCTTGGTGTAGCCGCGTTCGGGGAAGTACACCTTGTCCGGATTGGACACACGGACGGTCCGCCCGCCCACTTCCACTTCCACCGCTCCGGCCATGACCGTCAGCGTAGGCCGTGCCAGGAATCCATGCATACCGGACAATCGCCCTATGGATCTGCCGGTCATGCCACCCGTGAAACCGATGCTCGCCAAGTCCGTGGCGAAGATCCCGCCCGGGATGCAGTACGAGGCCAAGTGGGACGGCTTCCGTGCGATCGTCCACCGGGACGCGGACGAGGTGGTGATCGGCAGCCGCACCGGGAAGCCGCTGACCCGCTATTTCCCCGAGCTGGTCACCGCCCTGCGCGCCAATCTGCCGCAGCGCTGTGTCGTCGACGGCGAGATCGTGATCGCCCACGAGGGGCGGCTCGACTTCGACCGGCTCACCGAGCGCATCCATCCGGCGGACTCCCGGGTGCGGATGCTCGCCGAGCGCACCCCGGCCGGTTTCGTGGCCTTCGACCTCCTCGCCCTCGGCGACGACTCGCTGCTAGACACCCCGCTCGCCGAGCGGCGCGCCGCGCTCGTCGAGGCGCTCTCGGGTGCGCGCGAGCCGGTGTACGTCGCGCCGGCGACGACGGACACGACCGTCGCGGAACAGTGGTTCGAGCAGTACGAGGGGGCCGGGCTCGACGGGGTGATCGCCAAGCCGCTGGACCTTCCGTACCGGCCCGACGCACGGCTGATGTACAAGATCAAGCACGAGCGGACCGCGGACGTGGTCGTCGCCGGCTACCGCTTCCACAAGAGCGGGCCGGTCGTCGGTTCCCTGCTGCTCGGCCTGTACGACTCGGAGGGTGCGCTGCAGCACGTGGGCGTCTGCGCCGCGTTCTCCATGAAGCGCCGCGAGGAGCTGGTCGCCGAGCTGGAGCCGCTGCGCCTGGCGGACGTGTCGGAACACCCCTGGGCGCGCTGGGCCGAGGAGGAGGCGCACGAGTCGGCCCGGCTGCCCGGCGCGCCGAGCCGCTGGTCGGGCAAGAAGGACCTGTCGTGGGTGGCGCTGCGGCCCGAACGGGTGGTGGAGGTCGCGTACGACCACATGGAGGGCGACCGCTTCCGGCACACGGCGCAGTTCCGGCGCTGGCGGCCCGACCGCACCCCGGAGAGCTGCACGTACGCCCAGCTGGAGGAGCCGGTGCGCTACGACCTCTCGGAGGTGCTGTCGGCGCCGCCGCCCAGGTGAACCACGGACGGCGGCTTCCGTGTGGGGGCCGTGCCCGCCGCGAAGCCGGCCCCTATCAGCGGTACAGCGCTTCGATCTCGGCCTCGTACGCCTCGGCCACCGCGTGCCGCCTGACCTTGAGCGACGGCGTCAGCAGTCCGTTCTCCTCGGTGAACTCCCCCGCGACGAGGCGGAATTCACGGATGGACTCCGCCCGGGAGACCGCCTGGTTGGCGTAGTCGACCGCCTTGCCGACGTCGGCGATCATCTCCGGGTCGTCGCACAGGTCGGTGAGTGTTGTGTCCGCGGGCCGTCTGCGGACCGCGAGCCAGTGCGGGACCGCCTCGGGGTCGAGCGTGACGAGTGCGGCGACGAAGGGGCGGCCGTCCCCCACCACGACGCACTGGCCGACCGGCGGGCGGCTGCGCAGCCGGTCCTCCAGGACCGCGGGTGACACGTTCTTGCCACCGGAGGTGACAAGGATGTCCTTCTTCCGGCCGGTGATGGTCAGATAGCCCTCGTCGTCGAGGCTCCCGAGGTCACCGGTGGCGAACCAGCCTCCGTCGAGCACCTCCGCGGTGGCGGCCGGGTCGTTCCAGTACGAGCCGAAGACGATGCCGCCCTTGACCAGGACCTCGCCGTCGTCGGCGATCCGTATCGCCGTCCCGGGCACGGGCAGGCCGACGGTGCCGGGGCGGGGGCCCAGGGGCGGGATGATCGTGGCGGCCGCGGTGGTCTCGGTGAGGCCGTACCCCTCGTAGACGATGATCCCGGCGGCGTAGAAGAAGAGATTGAGCCGGCGGTCGAGCGGGGAGCCGCCGCTGATGGCGTAGCGCAGCCGGCCGCCGAGCTCCTTGCGGACGCGGCGGTAGACGAGCAGGTCGTACAGCGCCCAGGCGAGGTACAGCCCCGGTCCCGGTCCCTTCCCCCGGCCGAGGAACTTCCCGAGGTACGTCTCGCCGAACCGTACGGCGATCCGGTCGGCCCGCTCGAAGGAGGCACCGCGTCCGATCCGCTCGGCGGTCGCCCGGCCCGTGTCGTGGATCTTCTCGAAGAGGTACGGGACGCCGACGACGAACGTGGGCCGGAACGACCGCAGTTCGGGGCGGAGTTCGTCGGGTCTGATGCCGGGGCAGTGGCCGAGCTCGATGCGCGCCAGGAGACAGGCGAGCTGGATGGTCCGGCCGAGGATGTGGGCGAGGGGCAGGAACAGCAGGGTCGAGGCGGTCTGGCCGGTGATCTCCTCGAACACCGGGTGGAGCAGCTCCACGGTGTTGGCGGCCTCCGCGTGGAGATTGCCGTGGGTGAGCACACAGCCCTTGGGGCGGCCCGTGGTCCCGGAGGTGTAGCAGAGGGTGGCGACGCTGTCGGGGCCGAGGGCGCCGCGCCGCCCGGCGATCTCCTCGTCGGAGGTGCGGGTGCCCAGCTCGGTGAGCTCGCGCAGCGCGCCGCCGTCGATGCTCCAGGTCCGGGGCGGTTCCGGGAGCAGCCGTGCCGCGTCCGCCAGGGTGGCGGCGTTCCCCTCGTTCTCCACGACGGCGAACCGGGCGCCCGAGTCGCTCAGGATCCAGGCGACCTGCTCGGCGGACGAGGTGGCGTAGACGGGGACGGACTGCCCGCCCGCGGCCCACACCGCGAAGTCGAGGACGGTCCATTCGTAGCGGGTGCGGGACATCAGGGCGACCCGGTCGCCGGGCTCGAGACCCGCGGCGACGAGTCCCTTGGCGACGGCGGTGACCTCCCGGGCGAACGCGGCCGCGGTGACGGGCCGCCAGCCGTCGCCCTCCTTGCGGCGGAGGACGACGGCACCGGGGGCCTCCTCGGCGTTGACGAAGGGGATGTCGGCCGCGGACCCCGAGACGGCGGGCCCGGCGAGCGGAGCGGCGCGCACCTCGCGTACGGTCCCGTTCTCCCTGACCAGTTCCACGGTGGCGCGTCCCGCCAGGTCGGCTCGGCGCCTGGCCCTCCTCAGATCCCTGCGTACGCCCATCGGCGGCTCCTGTTCGGCGCAAGCGGACTTACCGGGGGTTACAGGCGGGTCAACTTACTCCCGCGTAAGGAGAAATCAACGGTCGCGACCGAACGGTTTCCACACAGAGACGTCCCGGCTGACGAACCGTGAAGCGCATCCGGTACGTATAGAGGAGAACACCACCCATGCCCGGCGACCCCGGAGCAACATCAGCAAAGGACACCACGTGACCGCGTCCAACCTCGTCCCCGTCCCGATTCCCGACGGTGTGGCCGCCCTGATCGGGTCCTGCATGCCGCTCGGCGTGCTGCAGGCGGAGATCGAAGCCGAGTGTGCGGCGCGCGAGGCCATGCGGTTCCGGGCACCGTTCTGCAGCGAGGACCAGGCGGACCGGGAGCACGCCCTGGCCGTGCTGGCCCGGGCGAACAAGATCCTCGCCGCCTACAACCCGGGCCTGGTGGTCCGTCCGGGCGGACCGCGCCCGTAGGTGGACACCGCCGGCGCCGTGGCCGGACGGGGCGGGCCCCTGCCGCGCGGCACTGGCGGGAATCTGTTGACACCTGGCACTCCCGCCACTGTCAGGGGTCCGGCAGCCGCCGTTAGCGTCACTCCGTGACCAAGATCCTTCTTGTCGTCCACGTCCTGGCCGCGATCATCGCCGTGGGGCCGGTGGCCGTGGCGGCCAGCATGTTCCCCCCGACCGCCCGGCAGGTCATCGCCTCGCCCGAGGACGAGCGGGCCCGGGCCGTCCTCACGAACCTCCACCGCGTCTGCCGGGCGTACGCCCTCGTCGGCGTCACCGTCCCGGTCTTCGGGCTCGCCACCGCGGGGCAGCTCGGCGTGCTCGGGGACGCATGGCTGATCGTCTCGATGGTGCTCACCGCCGCGGCCGCCGCCGTCCTGGCGGCGCTGGTACTGCCCCGGCAGAGCGCGGTGCTGGAAGGTCCCGTGGTGATCGCCGACACCAAGCGGCTGGCGATGTACACGGGGATCTTCAACCTGCTGTGGGCGGTCGTCACCACGCTGATGATCGTGCGGCCGGGCTCGACGACGAGCGTCTGACACCGTTTCGGGGGTCTGCGCGGCAGCAGGACCGAGGGCCCACGGCAGAGACCGGGAAGCCTCGGGGAGCCGGGAAGCCGGGAAGCCTCGGGGTGCCGGAGAACCGGGGTGCCGGAGAGCCGAGGGAGCACCACCCGCCGCACGGCCGGAGAGCCGGGGGAGCCGCACCACCCGCCGCCCGGCCGGCTCGCGTTCGCGCCGCACGGCGACGGCACCCGCGCACCACCGTCCCGGGGGCGGGACCCGGCCGGACCGGCAACCGCCTTTCCGCGGGGGCGGATCGGGGCGCCGCGAACCCACGGGCCTCGGCCCGGCGTCGTCCCGGCTGCCGCAGTGGCGCGCCGGGCCCGGTGTGCACGGACCGCCCGCGGCACGCCGGGGCGCTCATTCCATGAAGGTGCCGTTCACGTACACCCAGGCGCCGTCGTGCCGCTCGAAGTGGCTGCGCTCGTGGAGCTGTCCGGGCTCCCCGCCCCGGGTGTAGCGGGCGACGAACGTGACCGTGCCGGTGGTGTGGAACATGCTGCCCTCGGTGGTGTCCCGGATCTCCAGACCGGTCCAGCGCATCGCGGGATCGAATTCCACACTGCTCGGCCGGTATTCCGGGTGCCAGGTGCGCAGCAGATAGGCCTCGTCACGGACGACGAAGGCGCAGTAGCGGGACCGCATCAGCAGTTCCGCGGACGGGGCGGCGGTCGCTCCGGTGTGGAACCTGCCGCAGCAGGCCCCGTACGCGGCGGGCAGTCCGCAGGGGCAGGGCGAGCCGTCGGTGACGGTGGGCTGCTGGGGGCGGGTGGTACGTCGGGCCATGGGGCCATTGTGTCCTGACCGGTGTCGCGCTGGGTGAATGGGCCCGCGCGGCGCTTCCGGGTCACGAGGGCCGACCGTATGCTCCTGCGCCGGATCTGACAGTTACCGTCGAGTAGGGGCTGGGCATGGATCGGTCGGGAACCACGTCGGGAGCGACCCGGCGCACCTTCATCGCGGGAGCCGCGGCGGCCGGCTCCGCGGCCGCCCTCGGCACAGGGGCTCCGGCCGCGTCGGCGGCGCCCCGCGCGCCACGGCCGTCCGTAGCCGTCCTGGGCGGCGGAGTCGCGGGCCTCACGGCCGCCCATGAACTGGCCGAACGGGGCTTACCCGTGACCGTCTACGAGCGCAGAGCCCTCGGCGGCAAGGCCCGGAGCATGGACGTGCCGGGCAGCGGCAGGGGCGGCCGGCGCCATCTGCCCGCCGAGCACGGATTCCGCTTCATCCCCGGCATCTACCACAACCTGCCGGACACGATGCGCCGCATCCCCTTCCCCGGCAACCGCAACGGCGTCTGGGACAACCTCGTCGCACCGCCGGAGATGTCCTTCGCCCGCACCGGCCGCGAGGACCTGCGCATCCCGCTGCCCTGGCCCGGCAACCGTCCGGCCGAGCTGACGCCCGACGAGATCCGCCGCGCCCTGGTCGCCTTCCTCGACACGGTCACCCACATCCCGCCCCACGAGACGGCGTACTTCGCGGGCCGCGGCCTGGTCTTCCTCACCAGCTGCGACGAACGGCGGAACGGCTCCTGGGAGCGCACACCGTGGTGGGACTTCATCCGGGCCGCGCGGATGTCGTACGACTACCAGCGCATCCTCGCCGTCGGGCTCACCCGCAACATCGTGGCGACCAAGGCCGAGGAGGCCAGCACCCGGACGGTCGCCACCCTGCTGGAGGCGTTCGTCTTCAACGCGCTGGGCCGCGGCGCGGACGGCCCGCTCGACCGCGTCCTCAACGCGCCCACGAACGAGGCGTGGATCGACCCCTGGGTCGCCCATCTGCGCTCGCTGGGTGTGGAGTTCAGGGTGGGCTGGACCTTGCGCGAGCTCGCGTACGGAGCCGGCCGCATCACCGGGGCGGTGCTGGAGGACCCGTCGGGGGCGCGCCGTACCGTCACCGCCGACCACTACGTCTCGGCGCTCCCCGTCGAACACGCCCGCCGCACCTGGGGCCCGGCGCTGCGCGCCGCCGATCCGCAGCTCGCGCGCTGCGACGCACTGCAGACCGACTGGATGACGGGCATCCAGTTCTATCTGACGGAGCGTGCTCCGCTGCTCCACGGCCATCTCAACTGCATCGACTCGCCGTGGTCCCTGACCGCGATCCAGCAGGCCGAGCACTGGCCGCACCGCGACTTCCCGCGCGACTACGGCGACGGCTCGGCCGTCGACTGCCTGTCCGTGGACGTCTCCGAGTGGGACCGGCCCGGCATCCTGTACGGGAAGACCGCCAAGCAGTGCACGCGCGAGCAGGTCGCCCGGGAGGTGTGGGCGCAGCTGAAGGCCGCGCTCAACGACACGGGGCGCACGGTGCTCAAGGACAGCGCCCTGCACTCGTGGTTCCTGGATCCGGGGGTCGACGGCCTCGGCACGCCCGAGCCCACCAACGACGACGAGCTGCTGATCCACCCGGTGGGGACCTTCCACAACCGCCCCACCGCGGCCACGGCCGTCCCCAATCTCCATCTCTCCGGCGACTACGTGTCCGTCGACATCGACCTGGCCACCATGGAGGGGGCCAACGCCTCCGCCCGCGCGGCCGTCAACGCCCTCCTGGACCGCATCGGTTCGCCCGCCGAACGCTGCACGATCAAGCCCCTGTTCCGCGCCCCGGAGCTGGAGCACCTGAAGCGCCACGACCGCACGCGCTACCGGCTGGGGCTGCGGAACCTGTTCGATCTGGGGTAGCGCTGCCCGGGACGCCTGGTGTGGTGGCGGGTCCGGGCCCGTCGGGTGCCGGCGCCCGGTGGGCACCGTTCACCCGGCCGCCAGCCGCCGGGCACGCGGTCGCCCGGGCGGCCGGCTGCCCGGCCCGCGCAGGTCACAGACCGGCGAGGAAGTCCCTGACGGCGGCCGCGTACTCCAGGGGGACCGTGTCGTGGACCGTGTGCCCCGCGTCGAGTTCCACGAGACGGGTCCGGGGCCGCCGCTCCACCATGGCCCTGGCGTGCCCGGCACCGAGGACGTCACTCCGGATGCCTCGGATCAGCAGCGTGGGGCAGTGACCGGCCAGCCAGTCGTCCCAGTGGTCGCCGTTGAGCTGCCGCTGGGAGGCGACCATGTCCTCGGGCGCGAAGGCGAGTCCCCACCCGTCGGGGTACTCACGGATGGCGTCCGTGAGGTACGGGGCCGACCCGGCCAGGCACCGGACGAGCGCCGCGCGGGTCGGCACGCGCTCCGGCCAGGACAGGCAGAAGGAGAGGTCGTCGTCGACCTCGACGCCGATGTCCTCCACGACGAGCGCCGTGACGAGACCCGGGTGCCGGGCGGCGAGCTGGTAGGCGTTGACCCCGCCGAGCGAGTGACCGAGGACCACGACGTCCTCCAGGCCGAGACGGGCGGCCAGCGCGGCGGCATCATCGACGTAGCCTTCGCGGGAGAAGTCCGCCGGACGGTCCGAATGGCCGTGGCCTCGCTGGTCGGGCGCGATGACCCGCCAGTCCGGGGCCAGTTCCCGGGCCAGCCGGGCGAACGTCCGCGCCTCCCCGAAGTGGCCGTGGAGGGCGAGCAGCGGCCGGCCCGTGCCTCCGTGGTCGAGGTAGGACAGGCGCCGTCCGCCGATGCGCACGGCGGAACGCGCCGGTTCCTCGGCGGTCGCGGCGGGCAGCGCGCCGAGGCGTTCGACCACGCGTGCGCGAAGTGCCCGATAGGCGTCCCCGCGTCGGAGCGGCCGGCCCGCGGGCCGCTCCACGACCCGGACGGGGGTGACCGTCTGCCCTCGCCGGAACTGCTCGCGGGTCAGATCGACTTCGAGACCGCCGGGGAGACGGTTCCACCAGTGGTGACCGTGCTGTTCGCCGTCGAGATGCACCTCGCCGAGGACAAGGTCGCCACCCAGCAGGTCGTGGACGACCAGCGCCGTGATGTCGCAGTGCCCCCAGGCCGGATTGCCGCTGGTCCAGGGGGTGCGCGCGAGGTCGTCGGGTGAGCAGGTCGCGGCGGACCAGCTCTGCCGCAGGGCCTGTTCGATGTCGGTGAGCAGCCACGTCGCCATGGCGCTCACTCTCGCAGGTGGCACCGACAGCCGGTCCCTGCCGCCCCGCACACCTCCGGCCCCGCGCCGGCGAACCAGCCCCGCCGAGCGCTCCGCGGACCCGGCAGCCGACGCGCAGGCCACCGTCCCGTCCTGCCCGTACGGCGACGTCGTCCAGGTACGGCCGGTCGGTGGAACGGAGCCGGACGGAGCGGGTGACGCCGCCGTGCCACCACTGGTCCTGGTCCTCGATGTGCGAGGCGTCGGGCCATTTGACGACGGAGAGCCACAGGGTGGGCGTCCCGCCGGGCCGGACGAGGTCCGTGATGCCGAGGTCGCTCGCCGGACGGGAGCCTTGCCGATGCCGACGGGCAGCCCGTCGGCATCGGCGATCACGACGCTCTCGGCCGCGCCGGCATGGAGAGGATCTGCGGCCCGCCCACTCGGCCGGGGTCGCGGCCTGCCGCTCGTACGCGCCCGTGGGGGTTGACCTCGGGCACGGACGGCGACGGGTGCGGGAACGGCATCCGGGCGGTGACAGCATTCAACGCTTTCCGACAGAATCCAACGGGCCGGCGGCGGGATCCGGACCGGTTCGCCGCCGGGTGGTTCTCGCGCGAACGCCGCCGAGGTGACAGCGTTGGGGCAGGAGACGACGGCAGAGGGCCGGAGCGCGCGGACGGACCGGAAGGGCCGTCGGGGGACGGCGCGCGGCACGGACGCACGGCGCGAGGAAGGTCGCGGGATGAGGCTGACGATTCTGGGCGGCGGGGGCTTCCGCGTACCGCTGGTGTACGGCGCGCTCCTGGGCGATCACGACGAGGGCCGTGTCACCCGGGTCACCCTGCACGACGTCGACTCCGCGCGGCTCCGCGCCGTCGCCACCGTCCTCGCCGAACAGGCCGCCGGAGTGCCGGACGCACCCGTCGTCGAGGTCACCACCGATCTCGACGAGGCCCTGCGCGGCGCCGACTTCGTGTTCTCCGCGATCCGGGTCGGCGGGCTGGAGGGGCGCGCGGCGGACGAACGGGTGGCGCTCGCCGAGGGCGTGCTGGGCCAGGAGACCGTCGGTGCCGGGGGCGTCGCGTACGGTCTGCGGACCGTGCCGGTCGCGACGGACATCGCCCGCAGGGTCGCCGCGCTGGCGCCGGACGCGTGGGTCATCAACTTCACCAACCCGGCCGGGCTCGTCACCGAGGCGATGTCCCGGGTTCTCGGGGACCGGGTCATCGGGATCTGCGACTCACCGGTCGGGCTCGGCCGGCGCGTGGCGCGGGCGCTCGGCGCCGACCCGGGCCGGGTGTGGCCGGACTACGTCGGCCTCAACCACCTGGGCTGGCTGCGCGGACTGCGGGTGGCCGGGCGGGACGAGCTGCCGCGGCTCCTCGCCGACCCGGAGGCGCTCGGCTCGCTCGAGGAGGGCCGGCTGTTCGGTGCCGACTGGCTGCGCTCGCTCGGCGCGATCCCCAACGAGTACCTGCACTACTACTACTTCAACCGCGAGACCGTGCACGCGTACCGGCAGGCCGGGCGCACCCGCGGCGTCTTCCTCCGCGACCAGCAGGCCGGCTTCTACGCCGAACCGTCCCTGAAGCGCTGGGAGTCCACCCTCGCCGAGCGCGAGGCCACGTACATGGCCGACAACCGCGCGGCGTCCGGCGCGGGTGAACGGGCCGACGAGGACCTGGAGTCGGGCGGGTACGAGAAGGTCGCGCTGGCCCTCATGCGCGCGGTCGCCCGCGACGAGCGCGCCACGCTGATCCTCAACGTCCGCAACCGCACCACCCTTTCCGTGCTCGACGCCGACGCCGTGATCGAGGTGCCCTGCCTGGTGGACGCCAACGGCGCCCACCCGTACGCCGTCGACCCGCTGCCGGGTCACGCCACCGGTCTGGTCACCGCGGTGAAGGCCGTCGAACGGGAGGTCATGACGGCCGCGGAGAGCGGGTCCCGGGCCGCCGCCGTGCGGGCCTTCGCCCTGCACCCCCTGGTCGACTCCGTCAGCGTCGCCCGCCGGCTGCTGGACGGGTACACCACCGCACACCCCGGTCTCGCCCATCTCAACCGGAAGTAGGTGCTCGGAGATGCACGACGAACGGCACAGGATCGAGCAGCGCGTCGCGCGCGTGCTGGAGCAGCGCATCCGGCCGGTGATCCACGCGGACTCCGTGCCGCTGACCGTGGCGGCCTGGCAGGTGCCGGACGAGCCGGTGCCGTTCGAGGAGGCGCGGGAAGCCGCGTACGAGCCGTTCGCCATGGGCACCGCGTGGGGTCCGCCGTGGGGCACCACCTGGTTCCGGGCCGCCGGCGAGGTGCCCGCCGCCTGGGCGGGCCGCCGGGTGGAGGCCTGGTTCGACCTGGGGTTCACCAGCGGCTGGCCCGGCAACCAGGCCGAGGCGCTCGTCCACCTCCCGGACGGCACCCCCGTGAAGGCCGTCAACCCGCAGAACCAGTACGTGCCGATCGCCTCCCCGGCGGCGGGCGGCGAACCGGTGGCCTTCCTGATCGAGGCAGCCTCCAACCCCGACATCCTCAAGGACCGCTTCCGCTCCCCCACCCCGATGGGCGACAAGCGCACCGCGGGCAGCACGCCGCTCCACACCTTCGCGCGGGCCGATCTCGCCGTCCTCGACGAGGACGTCTGGCACCTGTCGCTCGACATGCAGGTACTGCAGGAGCTGATGCTGGAGCTCGACGTGCACGAGCCGCGCCGCCACGAGATCATGTACACCCTGGAGCGGGCGCTGGACGTGCTCGACCTCGACGACGTACCGGGGACGGCGGCCGCGGCCCGGGACGTCCTCGCCGAGTCCCTCGCACGGCCTGCCCACGCGAGCGCGCACACCCTGTCGGCGGTGGGGCACGCCCACATCGACAGCGCCTGGTTGTGGCCCATCCGGGAGACCAAGCGGAAGGCGGCCCGGACGTTCTCCAACGTCACCTCGCTCGCGAAGGAGTACCCCGAGTTCGTCTTCGCCTGCTCGCAGGCGCAGCAGTACGCATGGGTGCGGGACAACCACCCGCAGGTGTGGGCGGGCATCAAGGAGGCCGTGGCGAACGGCCAGTGGGCACCCGTCGGCGGAATGTGGGTGGAGGCCGACGGCAATCTGCCCGGCGGCGAGGCGCTGGCCCGGCAGCTCGTGCACGGCAAGCGCTTCTTCCTCGACGAGCTCGGCGTCGAGACGCACGGGGTGTGGCTGCCGGACTCGTTCGGCTACACGGCGGCCTATCCGCAGCTCGCCAGGCTCGCGGGGATGGACTGGTTCCTGACGCAGAAGCTGTCCTGGAACCAGACCAACCAGCTGCCCCACCACTCCTTCTGGTGGGAAGGCATCGACGGCTCGCGGATCTTCACCCACTTCCCGCCCGTCGACACCTACAACGCGGTCTTCTCGGGGCGGGAGATGGCCCACGCGGTGCGCAACTACCGGGACAAGGGGCGCGGCACGCGGTCGCTGGCGCCGTTCGGGCACGGCGACGGCGGCGGCGGACCCAACCGGGAGATGCTGGAGCGGGCCCGCCGGCTGGCCGACCTGGAGGGCTCGGCGAAGGTCGTCGTCGAGCACCCGGACGCCTTCTTCGCGGCGGCGCGGGCGGAGTACGCCGGCCACGCCGACGCCCCCGTGTGGTCGGGCGAGCTGTATCTGGAGCTGCACCGCGCCACGTACACCTCCCAGGCCCGCACCAAGCAGGGCAACCGGCGCAGTGAACACGCGCTGCGCGAGGCGGAGTTGTGGGCGACGGCGGCCGCCCTGCACGTGCCCGGTTACGCCTATCCGCACGCGGAGCTGGACCGGCTGTGGAAGACGGTGCTGCTGCACCAGTTCCACGACATCCTCCCGGGCTCGTCGATCGCCTGGGTCCACCGGGAGGCCGAGGCGGAGTACGCCAGGGTCGCCAGGGAGCTGGAGGCGCTGACCGCACAGGCCCTGGAGGCGGTGAGCGGCGCCGGTCCGGTCGAGGCGTGGGTGTACAACGCGGGGCCCCGCGACCGGGCCGAGGTGGTGCGGGTGCCGTCCATGCTGGCCGACGTCCTCGACCCGGCGCTGCCGAGGCTGGCGGACGGCTCCGCCGCGGTCGCCGTGGAGGTCCCGGCCTCCGGATCGGCCCGGATCTCACCGCGGGCCCCGGTCCCGGCGCAGCCGCCGGTGAAGGTGACCAACCGCGCCCTGGACAACGGGCTCGTACGGGTCGAGTTCGCCGACGACGGCACGTTCACCTCCGTACGCGACCTGGTCGCCGGACGCGAGGTGCTGGCCCCTGGCGGCAAGGGCAATCTGCTGCGGCTGCACAGCGACCTGCCGAACTACTGGGACGCCTGGGACATCGACAAGCACTACCTGCGCCGCTGGACCGATCTGCTGGACGGGGCGACGATCAGGATCGCCGACGACAGCCCGCTGCTGGGCGCGCTGCGCGTGGAACGCACCTTCGGCAGGGGCTCGCGGATCGTGCAGACCGTCACCCTGCGCGCCGGCAGCCGGCGCGTGGACATCGACACCGAGATGGACTGGCACGAGGCGGAGAAGATCCTCAAGGCCGGTTTCCCCGTCGATGTGCACGCGGAGCGCTCCACCGCCGAGATCCAGTTCGGCCACGTCCACCGGCCCACCCACACCAACACCAGCTGGGAGGCGGCCCGTTTCGAGGTCTACGCCCATCGCTGGGTGCACATCGGCGAGAACGGCTACGGCGTAGCGGTCGTCAACGACTCGACGTACGGGCACGACGTGAGCCGTACGACGCGCGAGGAGGACGGCGGCACGACCACGACCGTCCGGCTGAGCCTGGTCCGAGCGCCCCGCATCCCGGATCCCGAGGCCGACCAGGGCGCGCACCGCTTCACCTACGCGCTGCTGCCCGGAGCGACGGTCGAGGACGCCATCGCGGAGGGATACGCGCTGAATCTGCCGCTCCGGGTCGGCCCGGGCGGAGCCGACGTGCCGCCGGTGGTTGCGACGGACGGCCCCGCGGTCGTGGTCGAGGCCGTGAAGCTCGCCGACGACGGCTCGGGTGATGTCGTCGTCCGGCTCTACGAGTCGCTCGGGGGACGTGCGGCGACGGTGCTGCGCACGGGCTTCCCGGCGACGGGCGCGGTCCTCACGGACCTGCTGGAGCGGCCGCTGGACGGGCCGCCGCTCGCGGTGGAGGAAGGCGGAGTGCCGCTGGCGCTGCGGCCGTTCCAGATCGTGACGGTGCGGCTGAGGCGCTGAGGGCGTGGTTGCGGTTGCGGTTGCGGTCGGAGCGTCTGGCGGGCACGGGGCGGTGGGGGCCGCGTGCCGGTCGGCCGGCACGAGGGCCCGCGGGTCGGTCCGCGGGGCGTCCTGCGTGTCGGGCGCGGGGGCGGGGGCCGCTCCGGGGTTGACTCACCGCATGAACAGCGCGGCACTGCTGGAAGACGCCTTCGGACGGATCAGGGAGACGGTGCACGAGGCGGTGGAGGGGTGCGCACCGGACCTCCTCCACGCCCGCGTCGCCCCCGGTGCGAACACCATCGCGTGGCTGGTGTGGCACCTCACCCGGGTCCAGGACGACCATGTGGCGGACGCTGCGGGACGGGAGCAGGTGTGGCTCTCCCAGGACTGGGCGGGCCGCTTCGGACTGCCGTTCCCCCCGGACGCGACCGGCTACGGCCACACGCGGGCCCAGGTGGCGAAGGTGCGGGTGGAGTCCCCCGACCTGCTGCTGGGCTACCACGACGCCGTGCACGAGGAGACGGTGGCGTTCGTGAGAGGCCTGACGAACGCCGCCCTCGGCCGGATCGTCGACGAGTCGTGGTCCCCGCCGGTGACCCTGGGCGTCCGGCTGGTGAGCGTCATCTCCGACGACCTCCAGCACGCGGGGCAGGCGGCGTTCGTACGGGGGTCGCTGGAGCAGGGGTGAGCGGGCCGGGGCGCCGAAGCCCGTGCGGGCCGGGGCCAGTGGCCGGGTCGTGGGAGGCGGGTCCCGGCGGCCGGGCCCGGGCGGGTTCGCGGGCCCGGGCGGGGACGCGGGGCCTGTTCGGGATCGCGGGGCCGGGCGAGCCGGGGGTCGGGGCCCTCCACCGGTGCGGGCCCCGACACGCGCGCCGGCCGGAAACAGGGGGCCGGGCCACGCCGGCCGTGGGCCACGGGTGACCATGGTGAGCATGACCTCCGCAAGTGACGCCCCGCGGCCCGTGCCGCTCGGTACCTGGCCGACCCCGCTCGAACCCCTGCCCGGGCTCGCCCGTGCGATCGGCCTGGGCGCGGACGATCTGTGGATCAAACGCGACGACCTCACGGGCCTGGGCGGCGGCGGGAACAAGATCCGCAAGCTCGAGTGGCTCTGCGGGCAGGCCGTGGCCGCGGGCGCCACGCACCTGGTGACCACGGGCGCACCGCAGAGCAACCACGCCCGGCTGACCGCGGCCGCCGGCGCCCGCCTGGGGCTGGAGGTCGTCCTGGTGCTCGCGGGCACCCGGGACGCGTCGGCCGGCGGAAACCTCGCGCTGGACGGGTTGTTCGGAGCCGGCGTCGTATGGGCCGGTGACGTCCGCGGAGAAGCGCTCGCCGCCGCGGCCCGGGTGGTGACCGAGCGGCTGCGGGCCGACGGCGCCGTCCCCGAGCTGATCCCGTTCGGCGGCTCCAGCGTCCTCGGTGCACGCGGCTACGCGGCGTGCGGACGCGAACTCCTCGCCCAGGCGCCCGACCTGAGCACCGTGGTGGTGGCTCTCGGTTCCGGAGCCACCATGGCGGGACTCGTGGACGCGCTCGGCCCGGACCGCGTCCTCGGGGTCCACTGCGGCGCGGTCCCCGACCCCTCCGGGACGGTGTCCGCGTTCGCCTCCGGCCTGGCGGGCGACGACGTGGCCGCGAAGGCCCTGCGCGTGCGGCTCGACCAGGTCGGCGCGGGCTACGGCGCGCTGACCGACCCGGTGCTGGCCGCCCTGAAGCTCACGGCCCGCACCGAGGGCGTCGTCCTCGACCCGGTCTACACCGGCCGGGCCATGGCCGGTCTGATCGCGGCCGTGCAGGACGGCGACATCGTCCCCGGCGACCGTACGGTCTTCCTCCACACCGGCGGCCTGCCGGGCCTCTTCGGCCACCCGGCGGCACTGGCGGCGGCCGAGGCGGGACTGTCGGCGGGGTCCGCTGCGCCGTAGGGCGCCGGGAAGCGGCGTGGCCGGGACCCCGCTCGAATGCGCTGGCCCGGCTGCGGCATCACGCCTGACGGCGGTCCTCGCGACGCGGGGTCCGGCCACCGCGGGAGGCGCGCCACTCCCGTGTCTCCCGGAGCTCGGCCCTCACCCGGCGGGCGAACGCGCACAGTCCCCGCACCACGAGGACGTTCACCAGCGCCGCGGCGGTGAGGGCGGGCATCGGGCCGAAGGGATCGGGAGCGATGTCGGCGACGACGTCCGCACCGGTGGCGGTCGCCCCGGGGATCGTCGCCGCGGCGAGGAACAGCAGGAGCACGACGGTGTGTCCCGGCAGGGTGAGGCACTGCAGTACGGCGATCGTCGCGTCGTCCGGCGTGCCTCTCAGGCCGTGGACGAAGCCGGCCGCGGCCACCAGGCCCAGCGAGCGCCGTCGTACGAGCGCCCGTGCGGGTGTGCGGCATTCCCATGGCGGCATTCTGCCGCATCGAATTGAACATGTTCAACACAGCCCCCTCGGCTCATGACCGGGGGCGGTTTCGCGTCATTCACCGACCGCGGCCGACCCACCCTCCACCGGCCCGCGAGCAGCCACTGAACCGAAACACCCGCCACACCGGACACTGGGGTATCGACCGGCCTTCACCGTCGGCGCCGCTTTGCGCGGACAAACACGTACGGCGGGTCCACAAGGAGTCTCGCACTCCGTTCCGCGTTCGGAATGCGCACACCGCATACCGGAGATCGCGATTCCGCACCGTCGCGACGGACGCGCGGTGCGCCGATGCGAAGCGGAGGTGCGGAAGCCGCCGTTCAGGACGGCACTCCGTGTCCGGTGACCGGTTGGCGGGCACCACGGCGCACGTAAGCCGCGAAAGCGCCACCCACCCCCGTACAGCCATGGCCGACGGCCGATTTGCGACAGATTCGGTCAGCGTCCAAGTCCTTGCGGCCGCCGAATCGGCGTGACTAGGCTCCGCTCGATTTCATTTCCCGCACATTTCCTGCACATTTGTGCGCTCTTTGCGAGCGCGGAAGCGCGCCGGCCATGTGCGTGACGGTAGGGCCGCACGGCCCGAGGGGGGCAGGGCATGGCACGTCCTTCGTCTTCCGGCGACGCCGACGGCGTGGGCTTACGCGGCGCGCGGGACGGGCACGTCCGCCCGGTCCCCGACGCCCGGACCGCCGGCCCGGACGCACCCGCCGCCGAAGCGGGCCGGCACGGCGCCCCGCGCGACGTCCGCCTGTTGTGGTGGTCCAACACCGCAGACGCCCTCGGCACCCAGATGTCGGGCGTCGCCTTCCCCCTGCTGCTCCTCGGACTCGGTCACCCCCCGACGACGGTCGGGCTCCTCGCGGGCGCGGGCATGCTCGTCACCCTGGTGTGCGGCCCCGTCGTGGCCGTGGCGGCGGACCGGGGACTGCGCAAACCCGTGATGGCCGGCTCGGCCGTCGTGGCCGCGGCGGCCATGGGAGCGGTGGCCCTCTCCGTGGCGGACGGGCGGCCGCCGTTCGCCCTGCTGCTCGGCGCGCTGCTGGTGGAGCGCACGGCCACCGCGTGCTTCGAGGCCGCCGCCCGCGGGACCGTCGCGCTCGTCGCCGCGCCCCGGGAGGTGCCGCGCGTCGTGGCCGGACTGGAGGCCGGCGACCGCGCCGCGCTCGTGGCCGGCCCCCTTCTCGGCGGGGTGCTGTACCAGCTCGCCCGGCCCCTGCCCTTCGCCGCCGACGCGGTGTCGTACGTGGTGACGGCCCTGTGCGTCCGGTCCATGCGCTCCGATCTGCGGGCGGGCTCCCCCGCGACCGCGGCCGCGCCGGACGGCGCACCGGGGGTCGTGCCCGCACCGTCGGGGGATCCGGCGGCCGTTCACGCCGCGTCCCCGACGGACCCGTGCCCGTTGGAGCCCTCGCCGTCGCGCCTGTTCCCGTCGCCCCCGTCCCCGTCGGACCCCTCTCCGCCCCGGCGGCCCGGCGACCCGGCCGCCGTTCCCACCCCGTCCCCGCCGGACCCGGCCGGGTCCCCGGGGAAGCGCCCGACCCCGCTGGGGGCGCTGGGTTCGTACGCCCGCGAGACCCTTGCCGGTCTGGCCCTGGTGCGTTCGGCACCCCGCCTCCGTCTTGTCCTCGTCTGGACCACGACGGTCAACGCGGCGCTGGCGGCCCTGTACTTCTCCGCGCTCTTCGCGCTCCAGGACGACGGCGGGCCGGTCGCGATGGGGCTGGTGCTGGCCGTGTCCGGCGGCGCCGGGCTGGCCGGTGCCCTCGCCGCGCCCGCCGTCGTACGCCGCGCGGGTGCCGCGCACACGCTGGTGGCCGTGACCTGGCTGACGGTGCCGCCCGCCGCGGGCCTCGCCCTGACGGACTCTCCGTGGGGCCTCGGGCTGTGCTTCGGGGCGTTCTGCCTGCTGCTCGCCCCGGCCACCGTGGTCGTCCAGTCCGCCGCGATCGCCGAGACCCCGCACCGTCTCCAGGCGAGGACCGGCGCGTTGCTGGCCACGGCCGTGGTGGGGGCGGGCGCCGGTGCACCGGTGGTCGCCGGGGCGCTCACCACGCACGCCGGCCCCGCGGCGACCCCGGCGGTCTGTGCCCTGGCGCTGATGTTCCTCGCCCTGTTCACCGGTCTGCGGGCCGGACGTCTGCGCCCCGGAGGCCGACCGTGACCCGCCCCTTCGCAGCCGAGGACCGGCGCCGCCCCGACCGGGACCCCGCGCCCGCGGCCCCCGACGGAGCCGGCGGACGCCCCGGCCCCCGATTCCGGACCTATCGCGCCGAACTCCCGGACGTCTGCCCCGCCGACCCCACGCGGATGACGTTCACCGCCGACGCCGAAGGACGCTGCCAGGTGTTCACCTGGGACGCGACGACGGGTCGGGCGCGGCAGGTGACGGTCCGTCCGGGCGGCACGCTGCACTGCGCCATCGACCACGACGCGCGGGTGTGGTGGTTCGACGAGGACGCCGACGGCCGCGGCCAGTGGCGGTTCCGTCCCTTCGACGGCGGCGAGGACCGGCCGGGGCTGGAGGGCGTTCCCGACGGCGCGCCGCGCGGACTCGCCCTCACCCCGGCCGGCACGGTCGCCGTCGCCACGGCCACGGACCGCGGCACCACCGTCCACATCGGCCCGCGCGGCGGCCGGGCACGTACCGTGGGCCGGATCGAGGGCCATGCCGTGCTGGTGGGGATCTCGCCGGACGGGCGGTGCCTCGCCGTCGGCGGACCGGCAGGCTCCGAGCGCGCGGTGACCGTGCTGTCCCCGGACGGCACGGTTCGGGCGGTGCTCCGCGGCGGCCCGGACGGCGGGCACCTGTGGGCGCTCGGCTTCCGGCCGCCGCGGGGCGCCGACTCCGACCACCCCGACCACCCCGACGCCACCGACAGCACCGACAGCACCGACAGCACCGACAGCACCGACGACAGCGGTACCCGCGTCGGACCCGGGGACGGCGACTCCGAGTTGCTGCTCGTGAGGCAGCACCGGGACCGCTACGTCCTCGCCGTCTGGCGCCCCGTCTCGGGACTGAGCACCTGGGAGTGGTGCGCCTTCGACACGGAGATCACCGCCTCCTGGTACCCGGACCGCGACGCCGTGCTGATCCGGCAGGAACGCCACGGCCGCAGCCTGCTCCACCGCGCCGATCCGGTCCGGCGCTCGGTCGCCCTCGTGCCGACTCCGCCCGGAACCCTGCTGGCCGCCGCCGCTCGGCCCGGCGGGGACGTGCACTACCTCTGGACGTCGGCCGCCCACCCGCCGCGCATGGTGTCGACCGCGGGCACCCTTCTGCCGCCGCTCGGCACCGTCGAGGGGACCGTGCCGGGCGACCACCGCGAGGTGTGGACCCCGGGTCCGGACGGTCCGGTGCACAGCCTGCTCGCTCTGCCGGACGATCCGGTCCCTGCCCCGGCGGTGTTCCTGGTGCACGGCGGTCCGGCGGACCACGACCGGGACGCCTACGACGGTGTCGTGCACTCCCTGGTGGCCTCGGGGTTCGCGGTCGTGCGCGTCAACTACCGCGGGTCGACCGGCTACGGGCCGCGCTGGCGCCACGCCTACCCGGACGGCGTGGGCCTGACCCAGGTGCGGGACCTCGCCTCCGTACGGGCCGACCTGGTACGCCGCGGCCTGGTACGGGCCGACGCCACCGCCCTGTGGGGCAGTTCGTGGGGCGGCTATCTGGCGCTGCTCGCGGCCGGTGTCGACCCGGCCCCGTGGCGGGCCGTCGTCGCGGTGAAGCCGGTGGCCGACTGCGCTGCCGCCCACCGCGCCGGCACGCCCGCGCTCCGCGCCCTCGACGAGCGGCTGTTCGGGGGCACGCCCGACACGGTGCCCGAGGCGTACGCCCGCAGCTCCCCCGTGCGCCATGTGTCCCGCGTACGGGCCCCGCTGCTGGTCGTCGCCGCCGAGCGCGACGACAAGTGCCCGCCCGCGCAGGTGCGCGACTATCTGCGGGCCCTCGCCGGCGCCGGTGTGCGGCACGAGGCCATGTGGCTCGACACGGGCCACGACGGCTACGACGGCCGCGACCACGTCGCCGTACTGCGCCGCGCCATCGGTTTCCTGGACCGCGAGCTGCGCCGCTCCGGCCGGCCGGGCTCCCGCGCCCCGGACCGGCCGGCCGGGCACACCTAGACGTCCCGCTCCGACCGGAGGGGGATCCCGGCCCGCGGCCGACAGCGGCGGCGGGCACCGGGACAGGCACCACCTCAGCGCACCACAGAGAGGAGGACACCGTGCAGAAGGACGTCATCAACAACGACCCGCTGGCGGGTGACGAGGAGAACCGCAAGCCGAGCGTCGGGATCACCATCACCATCCCGTTCCGCAACGCCGAGGACTCCGAGGAGGACTGACCCGGCCCGGCCGGCCCGGAGCACGCCGGGCCGGCCGGAACCACCCAGCCCCGTGTCCGCCCGGCGTGACGGCCGACCGCCGGGCGGACCGGCCCACCCCTCCGCCCCCGCACCCACCGACCCACCGTTCGAGGAACGTCAAGGAGCCGAAGTGCGCGTACTGCTGGTCAACATGCCCTGGTCCCCCATCGACCTGCCCTCACTCGCCCTCGGCATCCTCAAGCGCAGCATCGACGAGCGTGTCCCCGGGGCCACGGCCGACGTCCTGCACGCCAACCTGGAGTTCACCGACTGGATCACCGCCCGCCGGGAGTTCACCGCCGACGACTACGAGTACTACGCGCTGTCCTCCTACTTCATGGGGTGCGGCGACTGGGTGTTCTCCTCGGCGCTGTACGACGACCCCACGTGGCGGGAGGACGAGTTCGCGTCGGTGATGAAGGGCAAGCTGCGGTCGTCGCGGATGCGGATGACGCGGGAGCTGCACCGGGAGGTGCCGCGGTTCGTCGAGGAGATCGCCCGGCGCGTCGTCGAGTACGGTCCGGACGTCGTCGGGTTCACCTCCACCTTCCAGCAGAACACCGCCGCGCTCGCCGCCGCCCGCCACGTCAAGCGGCTCGCACCGCACATCGTGACCGTCATGGGCGGGGCCAACTGCGACGCCGAGCAGGGGGCGGCGGTCCACCGGAACTTCCCGTTCGTGGACCACGTCGTGCGCGGTGAGGGCGAGACCGCGTTCCCGGAACTGGTGAGGGCCCTGGCCGAGGGGCGGACCGAGCTCGGCGGTATCCCGGGGCTGTGCCACCGGGCCGCCGACGGCACCGGCGTCGTCAACCCGATGGCCACCGCGCCGCTGCCGCCCGCCCACATCCTCCCGCCGGACTACTCCGGCTACTTCGAGTGCCTGGCCGCCTCGGTGGCCCGCAACTGGGTGGAGCCGAAACTCGTCGTCGAAGGCGCACGCGGCTGCTGGTGGGGCGAGAAGCACCACTGCACGTTCTGCGGTCTCAACGGGTCCTTCATGCAGTTCCGCAGCAAGAGCCCGGACGTCTTCTACGAGGAGATCATGGACCTGGCCCGCCGCCACCGGGTCCTGGACATGTACGTCGTCGACAACATCCTCGACATGGGCTATCTGAACACCGTGCTGCCACGGATCATCGACAGCGGCTACGACCTGCGTCTCCACATCGAGATCAAGGCCAACATGCGGCGGCCCCAGCTGCGCACCCTGTCCGACGCGGGACTCATCTACGTCCAGCCCGGCATCGAGAGCCTCAACAACCGGGTGCTCGACCTGATGGACAAGGGTGTCAGCGGATGCCAGAACGTGCGCATGCTGCGCGACGGGGCCGAGACGGGCCTGTCGGTGTCCTGGAACTATCTGCACGGCTTCCCGGGGGAGACCGCGGAGGACTACGAGCCGGTCATCGCGCAGATCCCCGCCCTGGAGCATCTCGACCCGCCCGTCGACCTGTCCGCCCGGATCGCGATCGAGCGGTTCAGCCCGTACTTCAACCGGCCCGAACTCGGCTTCACGGGGCTGCGGCCGGAGGCGCACTACCGCTTCACCTACGACCTCCCCGAAGAAGAGCTGTACGACCTCGCCTACGTCTTCGAGGCCCCGGCGCGCGGCATCGGGGAGCCGACCGTGGGCGCCCTCAACGACGCGCTGGCCGGCTGGCGGAAGCACCACACCGACGCCCGGCTGACACACACCGATCTGGGTGACCGGATCGTGCTCGTCAGCCGGCGCCGCGCGTTCCCGTGGCGCGCGATGGAACTGGCCGATCCGTTCGAAGTGGCCCTGTTCCGGCTGCTGGACCAGCCGCACGCCCCTGCCGCCCTCGCCCGCAAGGCGGCCGCCCGCGTCCCCGGCGACCCGCGCGGCCAGGAGGAGGTGGAGCGGATCCTGGACGAGTGGGTCGCCCTGGGCGTCGTCTTCACCGACGGCGGCCAGTACGTGCACCTCGCCCCGGCCGCGGTGAACGAGGACCTGCTGCGGCTGGACTTCATGCGGCATCTGCACACCACCGGGGTCTACGCGCCGACGGCCGCCGGCGGTGCCGCGGAGGACGGCACGGGACGGTCCGACGGCGGTGACCGCGATCGTGCGGACGACCCCCTCGATGCCGACCGGCCCCCCGTGTCCGTCTGACCCGCCGTCCCGAACCCGCTGTCCCGAACCCGCTGTCCCCAGGAGGCTTCATGACCAGCGCAGTCCACCCCCCGAGCACCCCCGCGGACGACGTGCCGCTGACGGTCACCGCCTGGCGCGACTACGATCCGGACGCCTGTGCCCTGCCGGGCATGGCACTGGGCAGCCACCGGATCTCCGGCCCGGTGGGCGAGGAGACCGACCGGCTGTGGGGACTCGGGGCCCGGCGGGTGGTGGTGCCGCGCACCGTCGACCTGTCCCCTGCCGCCAACTCCGCGCCCGCCGCCGCGCGTCGCACGGTGCGGTCGCTGTGCCTGGTGCGGGACCTCACCGCCCGTGCCGTGCTCGTCGAATGGCGGCTGCGCATCGGGCCCGGCGACGACGAGACGTGGAAACTGCTGAGCCATCTCCAGCCGCCGCAGCGGCTGGAGGGTTCGGACCGGGCGGAGGAACAGCTGCTCGCCTGGCGGAGCAGCCACTACCTGTGCAAGTGCCTCTGGCGGCAGGGCCCCGGGTTCCTCCAGATCCGCGACCGCCGCTGGGGCGACCTGCGCCGCTTCACCTGCGACGAGCCGCACTACCACGACGCCATCGCCCGGCTGGACCACGGCGCCCCGGCGACGGACGTACCGCCGGACGCCCTGGCCGACTTCACCGAGGAGCATCTCGTCCTGCGCGTCGGCGACCTGGCCTGGTGGCTGCCGTACCGGGTGAAGCGATGGATCCAGGAGGCGATGGCGATCTGATCGCCCGGTGCCGTGACCGGAATGGTCTGCCGGGAAGGTCGCGGCGTCGTGTGCGGTGCGTCGCACGGCGGAGGACCGCCCTCGGACCGGACGTACGCGGGTGGGGCGACGACCCCGCGAGGTGCCGTGCGGGGCGTCGTGAGCCGGTGGACCTGTCCGAGGCCCGCGTCGGCCGGCGCGGGCTGCTCCCGTGGTCCCGCCGCGCCCCGCGCACCCGCACCGCCCGGCTCAGAACAGCGTCGGATCCGCCTCGCCGGCCTCCTCCGTGCCGGGAAGCTCCTCCTGGTGGCCCGCCGCGTCCACCGCCGGGACGCGCGTCATGCTGCCCTCGCACAGGACGAGGGCCCTGCGGCTGCGCTTGTGGTCGTGGACGGACACCATGCCGTACGCGCTCGTCGGCGCCCCTGCGTACACCCCGCCGCACACCGGGCACTTCACCCGCGGATACCTGGCCATGACCCCAGTGTCGTGCACACCACCGACACCGGCCGTGGCGCGCGGACACCGCATGGCCAACTCTGCTGTCTTTACGGTGTGTTGGACCCGCACATACGCTCGCGCCTCATGGACACCTCCGGCACACGCCTTCCCGGAGTCATGGCGCTCGCCACCGCGGGCGCCCTGCTCCTCACCGGTCTCCTCGGCCCCGCGACCTCGGCGTCGGCCGTCGCAGGGGCACCGCCGACACCGTCGCAGCGGCCGGCGGCGTCCATCGCGTCGTCCGTGACCGGGAGCGCGAACGTCGTGCCCGTGCAGACCACGGGGCCCGTGGACAAGCGGTTCAACCTGGTCTTCCTCGGTGACGGCTACACCGCCGCCGAGACGGGGAAGTTCCGTGCGGACGTCGGCAGGCACCTGAACGTGCTGTGGAGCATCGAGCCGTTCGCGTCGTACCGCTCCTACGTCAACGTGTGGGCGGTCGAGGTGCCGTCGGCGGAGTCGGGCGTCGACTGCGACCCCTCGCTGGACGCCCCGCGCCGCGACACCCCGCTCGGCATGGGCTTCTGGGGCGGCTGCAACGCCGGCAGCGTGCAGCGGCTGCTCACCGTCGACAGCGGCGCGGCGAACGCGCTCGCCGACCTCGTCGGGGGCACGTCGGCCGCCAACCGCCAGATCGTGGCCCTCGCCAACAGCGACACGTACGGCGGCGCGGGCGGTACCTACGCCACCGCGTCCGGCGGGAACGCGCTCTCCTCCCTGATCACCCCGCACGAGATCGGCCATTCGCTCGGCAGGCTCCAGGACGAGTACGACTACTACGCGCGCGGCGTCCCGGGCGGTGCGTACGAGGGCGGCGAACCGGCCTCCGCCCACCACACCCTCCTCACCGAACGGCAGATGCGCGAGCAGCGGGCCAAGTGGTGGCGCTGGCTCGGCGAGCCGAGCGAGTCCGGCGGCACCATCGGCCGGCACGAGGGCGGGCTGTACAGCACCAAGGGCGTGTGGCGGCCCAGCCGGCACTCCCTGATGAAGACCCTCGGCTACGCCTTCGACCAGGTGGAGCGGGAGGTGATGGTCGCCGCGATCTCCGGGAAGGTGAACCTGGTCCAGGGGCACACGCCGAACACCGCCCCGATCGGCGCCGACCGGACGGTGTGGCTGGAGACGCTGCATCCCGTCGGCGGTGAACTCGACGTGCGCTGGCGGCTCGACGGCCGTCCGCTGCGGACCGCCGACGGCGCCCGCACGCTCGATCTGCGCCGCCTCGGGCTCGGCAGGGGCACGCACACCCTGACGGCTACCGTCTCCGACCCCACGCCGTTCGTCCGTGACCCGGCCGTCCGCGGCTCCGCCGCGCTGACCCGCACGGTCTCCTGGACTGTCGACACCGCGGTACGCACCGAGCACACCCCCGTCGCCGCGGCGTTCACCGGACACACGGACACGGCCGCACCGGTCGGGGCGGACTCCGTGGTGTACGCGGACACCTCGCATCCGACCGACCGCACGTATGCCGTCCGCTGGTCCCTGGACGGCCGGCCGCTCGTCCGGCCGGGCAACGACCGGGATCTGGACCTCGGAGCGCTGCGGCTGCGCCCCGGCACGCACACGCTGACGGCCCGCGTCCCCGGTTCGGGCGCGGTGCTGCGCTGGACGGTGGACGCGACGCCCGCCGCGGGAGCCCACGAGCTGTCCGAGCCGCTGCGGACGGTCCGCAAACCCGGCAGGCCGGTGGAGTACGTGTACGACGGTCCGTTCACGATGCGGCTGACCGCCCGTGACGACCGGGCGGGCACCGTCGTCTCCCAGTTCCGGGTCGACGGCGACGGCTGGTACACGTACTACGGCTGGCCGACGGACGCGGACGCGCCGTTCCGCTTCACTCCGGAGGGCACGGTCATCGACGACCTCGTCTACGGCAAGCTCGGCACTCCGCGTGCGGTGCCGTGGGACGACGCCACGCCCGACTACGGCACCCACACCGTCGAGCACCGCACGATCGACGCGGCCGGGAACGTGAGCGGGGCGGCGCGCTTCCTCGTCACCCTGCTGCCTCCGGCGGCCGGGCGGTAGCCGGACGACGGCGGTTGGCCGCCGGCCCGCACCACCTGGGGGGGGACCTCAGCCGTCCGCGCCGCTCTCGGTGAACCCGACCCTGGCCGGTCCGTCGCCCTGGATCGGGTCTCCGCGCGACCAACCGCACGCCTCGTGGAACGAATTGGCAGCGGCGCTGTCCAAGCAGCCGGCACGCGTGTCGGCAACGTCCCGGGACGGCACGGCCAGAGCACCTAGCCCACGCGCGCGACGCCCGCGTAGCCCGGGATCGGGTCGTCACCGGTGACGGCGACGGCCTCGCCGAGTTCGGGATGCCATTCGGCGGTCAGCGACACGCCGGGCTCGACGAGGTCGAGTCCGTCGAAGAACCGGGCGAACTCGTCGCGGGAGCGGGGGCGCAGGGTGAGTCCCCGCTCCTTGTACATCGCGCGGGCCAGGGCCGCCTTCTCGGGGTCGAAGTCGCCGGTGGTGTGGGACAGCACGAGGTAGCTGCCGGGGGCGAGCCGGCCCACGAGCCGGTTCACCAGTTCGTAGGCGCCGTCCTCGTCGTCCACGAAGTGCAGCAGCGCGAGCAGCGACAGGGCGATGGGCCGGTCGAAGTCGAGGACCTTGCCGGCCGCATCGAGGATGGCCTGGGGACTGCGGGCGTCCGCCTGGATGTACTCGGTCGCGCCCTCGGGGGTGCTGCGCAGCAGGGCCTCGGCGTGGGCGAGGACGATCGGGTCGTTGTCGCAGTAGACGACGCGGGACTCGGGAGCGACCTGCTGGGCTATCTGGTGGAGGTTGGGCTCGGTGGGGATGCCGGTGCCGACGTCGAGGTACTGGCGGATGCCGTTCCCGCCGAGCCAGCGCGTGGCGCGGTGCATGAAGGCCCGGTTGACCCGGGCCATGTCGCGGCCGCGCGCGTCGAGCTTGAGGAGTTGCCTGGCCATCTCCTCGTCGACCGGGTAGTTGTCCTTGCCGCCGAGGAACCAGTCGTACATCCGGGCCGGGTGCGGCTTGCTGGTGTCGATGCGTACGGCGGCGGGGTCTTGCCCGGTCATCTGGCGCCTCCAGGGGGTCGGGGTGTGGCGGTGGACGGACGGAACTGCACGTACTGCGACGGTTGCTGAGCCGGGGTCAGGCCGATCGGGCCGGCCCGGGCCCCCAGTTGATCACGTCAGGAGGAAGTCTGCCTGACCGGCCTTGGCGCCCTGGATGAAAGCGGCGATCTCGCCGTGCGTGTAGATGAGCGCGGGGCCGTCGGGATCGGCGGACTGGCGCACCGCGACCCTGCCGTCGGCCAGCTTCATGGCCTCGATGCAGTTGCCGCCGTTGCCGCCGCTCCACGGCTTGTGCCAGCCCTCCGAGCCGAGCTCCCGGGCGGGCATGCCGTTGTATATGCGGTCCATTCACAGCTCCTTGCGGACGCTCCGGAGGAGGTCCTTCGTGCGTTGTGCGGTGGCGGCCTGGGCCGCCATGCGGTCCATGACCTCCAGGTGCGAGGCCACCTCGGGGCGGGCGTCGAGGTAGACCGCGCCGGTGAGGTACTCGCTGTAGACCATGTCGGGCAGTTCGGGCACGGCGAAGCGGAAGAGCACGAACGGCCCGTAGGTGCCGGCGTGGGGTCCGGTCGCGAACTCCGCGACCTGGAGCGTGATGTGGGGCCGCTCGGCCGCTTCGAGCAGCCGGTCGATCTGCGCCCGCATCACCTTCGTTCCGCCCACGGGGCGGCGCAGCGCCGTCTCGTCCATGATCACCCAGAATCTGGGTGCGTCGGACCTGCCGAGCAGTCCCTGTCGTTCCATGCGCAGGGCGACGTGCCGCTCGATGTCCTCGGCGCTGGTGGCGCCGAGGGCTCCGCTGTGCATGACGCCGCGCGCGTAGTCCTCGGTCTGGAGGAGTCCGGGGACGAAGTGCGGCTCGTACGCGCGAATGAGGGAGGCCGCCCCCTCCAGGCTGACGTACATGCTGAACCAGCCGGGGAGGACATCGTGGAAACGCTGCCACCAGCCGGGCTTGTTGGCGTCCTCGGCGAGCTGGACGAAGCCCTCGGCCTCGTCCTCGGGGATGCCGTAGGCCCTCAGGAGGAGCTGGACGTAGGGGATTTTGAGAGCGACTTCCGCCGTCTCCATCCGGCGGATGGTGGCGGGGGCCACGCGGAGGACCTTGGCGGCCTCTTCGCGTCTCAGGCCGGCTCGCTCCCGCAGATCCTGCAGTCGCTTGCCCAGTACGACCTGCCCCACCGTGGGGGCGGACCGCGGCTCGCTCACTACAGACCTCCCCAGCGCCCTGTTCTCGATGTGCACGACCCGACGTCACGACATCGGTGTCACGACGAGTGTGCCATGCCACCCTGTCCCAGCACCCGGCACTCTGCAATTTTCAGAGTGCCTCTTGCCAAGTGTCGGCTTCGGGGGGAGAGTGACTCGGTGAACCAGTTCACGAGGCTGCCGCGCCTTGCCCGGGGAGAGGCATGTACGGCACTGCTTCCCCACCGTTAAGGATTGGTCGTGGCTCCTGGTAACACGCTCAGGCCCGTGATCGCGGTGCCGCGTCAGCCGGCCTCCCCAGTGCCGGCGATCCGCCGCTTCGGGTTCGAGCTCCCCGGCCGGGCCGACTCGGTCGCACGCGCCAGGCACCTGATCCAGGAGCGCATGATGCGCTGGGGCGTCGACAGGAGCCACTTCGACACCGTGGCGCTGGTCGCCTCCGAACTGTTCACCAATGCCGTCGTGCACACCGCGAGCCAGCGCGTCCTGTGCGAACTGCACGACGTGCCGGGCCAGTTGCGCATAGCGGTGCAGGACGAGGGCTGCCCGCCGGGCGAGCCGCGACTGCGCCGGGACTCCGTGGAGGAGGGCGGGCGCGGACTGCTGCTGGTGGACGCCGTCAGCAGCGCCTGGGGCGCGCACGACGCGCATCCGGGGCCGGGCCGGGTCGTCTGGGCCGAGCTGGCTCTGGGGCGGCCGTGCTGAGGTCGATGGCCGGCCTGCTCTCCCGGGGGCGGGACCAGGCGGGCGAACCGCTGCGCCTCGACGTCCCGCCGGGCCTGTCGGCCGCCCTCGGCCACGACGCCGTCGGACTGCCCGCACGGCACGGCCGTCGGCTGCTGGCGAGGCTCCCCCGCACGGGCTGTGTCTACGCGGACACGGACTGGATGTGGTGGATCGTTCCGGCCGGCTCCGACCAGGACCTCACGTGGCCGCTGCCCGCGTACTACTCCCGCGGGGCGTACGTACCGGCCGCGGACACCCGGCTGATCCACTGGCCCGAGAACTCCAGCCCCTACACGCCGCCCATCCCGCTGTACCTCATGATCTGCCAGATCACCGGTGTGGCGCCCGCGTGGGCACGCTACGGAGCCAGGAGCGCACAGGGCGTGTGAGCGGCCCGGGGCGGACGGCCCCTGCCCGCCGCGCCCCCCCCTTCTCCCCTCCCCCGTCCCCTCCCGCGCTCCCCCGTCACCGCGCCCGCGCCCCCCGCCCGCGTGGCCCGCACACCGCTCACGGAGGGGGCGTGACGGCGCCGAGTCCGACACGTCACACCGCACCGGACTCCATCACGAAGGGGATTCGAAACCTCGTACGATCCCCGCATGGTGAACCACTCCCCCGGCCCCGCCCCCGACGAGCGAGCCGCCCGCGCCTTCCCCGCACCCGACGGCCTGACCGGCGTCGGCATGATCGTCGTCGGGCCCGGTGGGCGCATCCTGCTCGGCCTGGACCACCACGGCCGCTGGGAGCTGCCCGGCGGCAAGGTGGATCCCGGGGAGAGCTTCGAGCGGGCGGGGGCCAGGGAGCTGGCCGAGGAGACGGGGCTGCGGGTGCGCGAGGAGGACGTGACCGTCGTCGCCGTGGTCATGGACGGGAAGCGGGGGGTGACCCGGATCTCCGCCGCCGGTCTCGTCACGGGGGTGGAGGGCGAGCCCGAGGTCACCGAGCCGGACAAGATCGTGCGCTGGCAGTGGCACGAACCGGCTCACATTCCTGGCGAACTGTTCGAACCCTCCGCCGCGGTCCTGCGCGCCTGGCGTGCGGATCTAACACTCCCGGAGGTTTCTGCGTACTCCTATCCGATTTCTGTTATCGGCGCGGAGGCAGGGCGTCTCCCAGGTGTCGGAGGAGACACGTCCCAGCCCAGGAAGAGAGTGGACACAGCGTGAGCAGCGAACGCGAAGCCGCGGTGATCATGGCGGCGCAGGCCGGTGACCAGCACGCCCAGGACCGGCTCGTCGCCGAGTACCTTCCGCTGGTCTACAACATCGTCGGCCGCGCCATGAACGGCCACGCGGACGTGGACGACGTGGTGCAGGAGACCATGCTCCGCGTCCTCGGCGGACTGGACGCGCTGCGCAGCCCGGACAGCTTCCGCAGCTGGCTGGTGGCCATCACCATGAACCAGATACGCGGCCACTGGCGCGAGCGCCGGGCCGGCGCGATACCCGGCGCCGGCGGGCTGGAGGACGCGTACGACGTCGTCGACCCCGGCGCGGACTTCGTGGACCTGACCATCACCCGCCTCGGCCTCTCCGGGCAGCGGCGGGAGACCGCCGAGGCGACCCGCTGGCTGGACGAGGACGACCGCGCGCTGCTGTCGCTGTGGTGGCTGGAGGCCGCCGGGGAACTCTCCCGGGAGGAGGTCGCGGCCGCGCTGGAACTGTCCCCGCAGCACACCGCGGTGCGGGTGCAGCGGATGAAGGCCCAGCTGGAGACGGCCCGCGTGGTCGTGCGCGCGCTGTCCGCCGATCCGGGCTGCGTGCTGCTGCAGCCGATCGTCGCGGGCTGGGACGGCATGCCGTCGGCGCTGTGGCGCAAGCGGATCGCCCGTCACGCCCGGGGCTGCACGGTCTGTTCGGGGCACTGGTCGGGTCTGGTGCCCGCCGAGGGGCTGCTCGTGGGTCTCGCCCTGGTGCCGGTGGCGGCGTCCCTGGCCGCCTTCGCGCCGCAGACGCCGGACCTGGCGGCCACGGCGTCGTTCGGCAGCCCGGCGCACTCGGGCGGCGGACCGGCCGCCGGTCACGCCCAGGGCTCCCCGTACGCCCCGGGCTCCGGCCGTGGCGGTGACAGCGGCCCGTCGGGGGACGCGCCCGGCTCCGCCGAGGCGGCCGGCGCCGGCTCGGCCCGCACCCAGGCCCGTCTGGAGCGGGCGCGGCGGCGGCGCCGCACGACGGCCGTCGCCGCAGCGGTCGCCGCGCTGGTGACCGCGGGCGGCACGGCCCATCTCCTCCTCGGCCCCGACGAGTCCGAGGAGCCGGCCTCCACCGTGGCCGCGCCCGCCTCGCCCGCGCAGCCGTCGCCGTCGCAGTCCGCTTCCCCGTCGCCGTCGCAGTCCGCCTCTCCGTCGCCCAGCCCGAGCGTGAGCGCGAGCACCGGCAGGACGGCCAAGCCGAAGCCCAAGCCGAGCACGGCGAAGCCGAAGCCCAAGCCGACGCCCACCCCCGAGGCGCCGGACCCGGAGCCGCCGCTGCCGAGCGGGGACGTCGCCCAGGTCGTCGCCCTGGTCAACGCGGAACGCTCAAAGGCGGGATGCGGCCCGGTCCGCAGCAACGACAAGCTGGAGACCGCCGCGCGGCGCCACTCCGAGGACATGGCGGCCCGGGGCTACTTCGACCACACCAGCCCGGACGGCAGCGACCCCGGTGACCGCATCACCGCAGCCGGCTACCGGTGGAGCACGTACGGGGAGAACATCGCGCGGGGCCAGCAGAGTCCGTCGTCCGTGATGGACTCGTGGATGAACAGCCCGGGCCACCGGGCCAACATCCTCAACTGCTCGTTCAAGGAGCTCGGCGTCGGCATCCACGACGCCTCCGGCGGGCCCTGGTGGACGCAGGCCTTCGGCACGTCCCTCTGACGGCCCCGTGCGGCGTTCACCCTGACCGTCCCGTGCGGCGTTCACCCTGACCGCCGCCCCGTGCGCCGTTCCCTCCGGCCACCCCCCGTGGGCCGCCTCCCGCAGGCGGCCCACACGCCGTTCGGGGCCGTCGGCCCGCACGCCCCTCGCACCGGTGGCCGGCACCCGCCCCGGGCCGCGGCCCACGGTGGTCCATGCCGACCGGAACAGAGTCTTCCGGAAACCTGCACACCGAACACGCAACCGACGCACCGCGATTGACCTCCGCCCCGCCCGCCCCGCGGGCTTGGCGGCCCGTTGATCCATTGGACCGGAGTGTCCGATTCCGCGACGACTCGTCATTTCACCCGGACGGAATCGAGCCGGTGAAACTTGTGAAGAAGTCGCCACCGCCTCGTGGACGCGCCTGCACCTGAACGCAATTCCGCGACGGATCGGGCGCCGATCGGGCGCCCTGGGATTGGATGTTGGGTCCGCCGTCGTGCTTTGATCCTGCGCACTGCGGGAGTTGCACACGGGTTTCCGGTTTCGTGGACCCGCACGCCCGCCGACGCGGCCGGTACGTAATCCGGCGGGGCCGGCCGTGACCCTGAGAAATATCCACATGAAGGGAAGCTTCATCATGAACTTCACCCCCCAGGTCGAGACCGCTGAGATCTCCGACGCCGACCTCGACAACGTCTCCGGCGGTCTGCACAGCGCCGTGGCCGCCGGCGCGGTTTCCGGTCTGACCTCCACCGTTGACGGCATCGTCCCGGCCTCGGCCCTCGTGGGCTCCGTCGTGGGCACCGTCGAGGGTGCGACCGGCCTGAACACCGGTGCCGTCACCGGTCTCGTCGCCGGCCTCTGAGCACGCCCTGAGTGAGCCCCGGAACCTTCCCCGTTCCGGGGCTCACCGCGCTTTTCACCCCCGGACCCGGACATATGCAGTCGAGGGAAGAGTTACGTGCAGTTCCGCCAAAAGGCCCTTTCCAAGCTGCAGTCACCGGAAGAAATCGATCTGCCGGTCCGTTTCGCCCGTCCGCAGGGCTGGCTCGTCCTCACCGTCACGGTGATCGCGATGGCGGCCGCCGCATTCTGGGCGACAACCGGTTCCGTTTCGTCCACGGTGCACGCACCGGGAATTCTCACGCACGCCCAGGGCAGTTACGTCCTGCAGAGCCCGGTCGCCGGTCAGGTGACAGAGGTGCTCGCCGAGGAGGGCAAGAGCCTCCCGGCCGGTGCCCCTCTCCTGCGGGTGCGCACCTCCGCGGACCGGACCCAGGACGACGGTGAGTCCACCGGCGGGGACGGCACGGGCGACGACGGACCGGACTCCGGCAGCGGCGACGGCGACGGCGACGGCGAGAGCGGTGACGCAAGCGGGGACGGCGCCCGGAAGAAGGACGGCACGCTCGTGCGGACCCTCGCCGCGGGCCGTGTCACGTCCCTCGTCGCCACCATCGGTGCCGTCGTCACCACCGGCGCGGACGTCGCCGTCCTGGAACGCGTCGACGACGCACGCGCCCCGCTGAAGGCGCTGCTCTACCTTCCCGCCGACAACGGCACGGCCGTCCCCGTCGGCGCACGGGTGGACCTCACCGTGCAGTCGGTGCCGTCCGAGCAGTACGGAGTGCTGCGCGGACGGGTCAAGGCCGTCGGGCGGACCTCGCAGAGCCGGCAGCAGATCGCCGGCTTCCTCGGCGACGGCCAGCTCGCCGAGCAGTTCTCCCGCCAGGGCCGGCCCGTCGCCGTCCTGGTGGAACTCGACCGCTCCCCCCGCACCGAGTCCGGGTACGCCTGGTCGTCCTCCGAAGGGCCGCCGTACGCCGTCGCGTCCATGACCCCGGCCGGCGGCGCGATCCGGCTGGCCGACCAGCGTCCGATCGATTGGCTGCTCCCGTGACGGCTCCCTCCCCCACGACCCCCCGCTCCACCGGCGCGCGCCGCGGCGGCGGTCAGCGGCGCGCCGACCCGCGCCGGGCACGGAAGGCCGCCGCGCCCGCGAGGCAGAAGAGCGTCCGCACCCCCACCGTGCTCCAGATGGAGGCCGTGGAGTGCGGCGCCGCCGCACTCGCCATGGTGCTCGGCCACTACGGCAGACACGTGCCCCTGGAGGAGCTGCGGATCGCCTGCGGTGTCTCCCGCGACGGCTCCCGCGCCAGCAACATCCTCAAGGCGGCCCGCAGTTACGGACTCCAGGCCAAGGGCATGCAGATGGAGCCGGCCGCGCTCGCCGGGGTCCGGCCGCCGGCCATCCTGTTCTGGGAGTTCAACCACTACGTCGTGCACGACGGCATGGGGCGCCGCCTCGGTCGCCGCGGTGTGCACATCAACGACCCGGACAAGGGCCGCCGGTTCGTGTCCATGGAGGACTTCGACACCAGCTTCACCGGAGTGGTGCTGGTCTTCGAACCCGGCGACGGCTTCCGCCGCGGCGGCCGCAAGCCCGGTGTCCTGCGCTCCGTGCCGGCCCGGCTGCGCGGCACCACCGGCACGCTGGTCGCCGCGCTGCTCGCCAGTCTGCTGCTCGTCGCGGTCGGCGCGGCGCTGCCCGCGCTGAGCCGTACGTACATCGACATGTACCTGGTGGGCCGTCAGACCTCGCTGCTCGGGGTCCTCTTCGCCTCGATGGCGGCGATGGTCGCGCTGACGGCCGTGCTGACGGGGCTCCAGCAGGCGAACCTGCTGCGCGGCCGCGTCATCTCGTCCACGCTGAGCAGCGCCCGGTTCTTCCGGCATCTGCTCAGACTGCCGGTGACGTTCTTCGGCCAGCGAAGTCCCGCCGACCTCGTCCAGCGGCTGCAGTCGAACGACGCGGTCGCCGAGACCCTGGCCCGTGACCTCACCGCGTTCGGCGTCGACGGCGTCGTCGTCGTCCTGTACGCGCTGCTGCTGTGGACGTACGACCCGCAACTCACCGTCGTCGGGGTCCTCGTCGCGCTGCTGAACGTGGTCGCGATGCGGATCGTGGTGCGGCTGCGCGCGACCCGCACCCAGAAACTGCGCGCCGACAGCGCCCGGCTGACGAACACCTCGTACACCGGCATCCAGCTCATCGAGACGATGAAGGCCACCGGCGGTGAGAACGGCTACTTCCGCCGCTGGGCCGGTCAGCACGCCATCACCCTGGAGGAGCAGCAGCGGCTCGGTGTGCCGAGCGCGGTGCTGGCCGTCGTGGCGCCCACCCTGGCCACGCTGAACAGCGCGCTGATCCTGTGGATCGGCGGTCTGCGTGCGGTCGAGGGCCATATCTCGATGGGACTGCTCGTGGCCTTCCAGGCCCTCGTGACCCGGTTCACCGCGCCGATCACCCGCCTCAACGGCATGGCGTCGCGCATCCAGGACTTCGCCGCCGACGTGGCCCGGCTGAAGGACGTGGAGAACTTCCCGGCCGACGGGCTGTACACCCGCCCCGAGCCTCCCGCGAGCACCCGCAGGCTGCGCGGCCACGTCACGCTGGAGAACATCACCTTCGGCTACAGCCCGCTGGACAAGCCGCTCCTCACCGGCTTCTCGCTGTCGGTGGGCCCGGGCAGCCAGGTCGCGCTCGTCGGCGGCTCCGGCAGCGGCAAGTCCACCGTGTCCCGGCTGATCGCAGGTCTGTACAGCCCCTGGGAGGGCGTCATCCGCATCGACGGGCGGCGGCTGGACGAGATCCCGCGCGGCGCGCTCGCCGCCTCCGTCTCCTTCGTCGACCAGGAGGTGTTCCTGTTCGAGGGCACGGTCCGCGACAACGTCGCCCTGTGGGACCCGTCGATCACCGACGAGGCCGTCGTCGACGCGCTCAAGGACGCCCAGCTGTACGACGTGGTCGCGCGGCGGCCCGGCGGTGTCCACGGCCGGGTCGAGCAGGACGGCCGCAACTTCTCCGGCGGGCAGCGGCAGCGGCTGGAGATCGCCCGGGCGCTGGTGCGCCGGCCCAGTGTGCTGGTGCTGGACGAGGTGACCAGCGCGCTGGACGCGGAGACCGAGCAGCTGATCATCGACGGTCTGCGCCGTCGCGGCTGCGCCTGCGTGGTGATCGCCCACCGGCTGAGCACCGTTCGGGACAGCGACGAGATCGTGGTCCTCGACCACGGCACGGTCGTGGAACGCGGGCGGCACGAGGAACTCGTCGCGCGCGGGGGCGCGTACGCCGAACTGGTCAAGGAGCACTGAGGTGATCCCCGTACAGCCCGGTCACCACACCGGGTCCGCGCACCCCGACGACGCGGTGCTCGCCGCGTTCGGCGGCCTCGGGCAGCACGTCGACTGCGCCGGGCTGCGTAGTCTGCCGCTTGAGGGTCCGCAGGTGCTGTGGCTGCTGGTCGACGGCGCGCTCGACCTGTTCGCGGTCGACGCGGCCCAGCAGGGGCACTGGCACTTCCTCGGACGGCTGGAGAAGGGCACGCTGCTGCTCGGTCCGGTGGAGGGGCCCCAGCACACCCTGGTCGGCCGGCCGTTGCAGGGGTGCGTACTGCGCCGGATCCCGCTGCTGGAGCTCCGGCCGCAGTCCGGGTACGGCGACGCCTGGTCGTACCAGAGCCCCTACCAGAGCCGGTACGACAGCCAGGACGGCACCCTCAGCCTGCTGGAGCACGCGTTCGCGCTGGGCGTCGGGCGCGGCCAGCGGGTGCTGTTCGAGGCACCGCTGGACGGGCGGACGACGGACGACGACGCGGTGACGGACGACGACGTCCTGTGGTTGCCGGTCTTCCCCGGCAGTGTGCAGTACGGCGCCGCCTTCAGCGCCGAGGCCGCCGCCGATCTGCTCGTCGACGGCGCGCTGTGGCAGCAGATGGTCAACCAGCAGTACCGGTTGCTGTCGGGGCTCGACCGCTGGATCGAGCGGATGGAGCAGGCCCACGAGGACCGGGCGGCCGCCGGGATCAAGGCCGGAGAGGCGGTGCGCGCGGGCGCCGACCAGGCGCTGCTGGCGTCCATCGGCCGCTCCGGCAGGGCCTCGTCGGCCCGCTCCCGGGGTGCCGTCTCCGACGACGCCGCGTACGCGGTGTGCCGGCTCGTCGCCTCCGCGGCGGGCGTCCCGCTCGCCGAACCCGCCCGGGGAGGCCCGCTCGACGAGCGCACCGGCCCGGTGGAGCGCATCGCTCTCGCGTCCCGGGTGCGTACCCGTGCCGTCCGGCTCGACGGGCGCTGGTGGCGGGAGGACTTCGGCCCGCTGGTGGGGCACCGGGCCAAGTCCGGGGCGCCGGTGGCGCTGCTGCGGCGGCGCGGCGGGTACCAGGCGGTGAACCCGGCCACCGGCAGCCGCATCCGCGTCGACGAGGACAACGCCGAGGAGTTCGAGCAGCGGGCCGTGATGTTCTACCGGCCGCTGCCCGAGCGGCCGTTGGGCCTGTGGCGGCTGATGCGCTTCAGTCTCCGGGGCTCGCGCGCGGACGTGCGGAACCTGGCCGTCGCGGGGCTGGTCGCGGTCGTCCTGGGCGCGTTGGTGCCGATCGCCACCGGCAAGGTGCTCGGGGTGTACGTGCCGAACGCCCAGACCGATCTGATCGTCCAGGTGTCGGTGGCCGTGATGGTCGCGGGCGCCGTCTCGGCCGTGTTCATGCTGATGCAGAACCTCACCGTGCTGCGCATGGAGGGACGGATCGAGAGCACGCTGCAGCCCGCGGTGTGGGACCGGCTGCTGCGGCTGCCGACGAAGTTCTTCGCGGAGCGCTCCACCGGCGAGCTGGCGAGTGCGGCGATGGGCATCAGCGCCATCCGGCGGCTGTTGTCGGGTGTGGGGCCGGTCGTCGTCCAGGCGAGCACGGTCGGGGCGATGAACATGGTGCTGCTGCTGGTGTACAGCGTTCCGCTGGCACTCGCCGCGATCGGCATGCTGCTGGTGATCGGCACGGTGTTCCTCTGCCTGGGGCTGTGGCAACTGCGCTGGCAGCGGCGGCTGGTGGAGCTGAACAACAAGCTGAACAACCAGGCGTTCCAGACCCTGCGGGGACTGCCCAAGCTACGGGTCGCGGCGGCGGAGAGCTTCGCGTACGCGGCGTGGGCGAAGCAGTTCGCGCGCAGCCGGGAGCTGCACCGGCGGGCGGGCCGGATCCGCAATCTGACGACGGTCCTCGACGCGGTCTACCTGCCGCTGAGCGCGCTGATCATGTTCATGCTACTGGCGGGGCCTGCCAGCGGCAGCCTGACGGCGGGTGAGTTCCTGACCTTCCACACGGCCGTGACGATGATGCTCACGTCCGTGACCCAGCTGACCGGCGCGCTGGTCTCGGCCGCCGCCGTACTGCCCATGTTCGAACAGATCAAGCCGGTCCTGAACGAGGCTCCGGAGGTACGGGGGACGAGCACCCAGCCGGGCGAGCTCTCGGGAGCGATCGAGGCACGGAAGGTGTCATTCCGCTACACCCGTGACGGCCCGCTCGTCCTGGACGACGTGTCCCTGAGCGTGCGGCCCGGGGAGTTCGTCGCGATCGTCGGTCCCAGCGGCTGCGGCAAGTCCACGCTGCTGCGGATGCTGATCGGCTTCGACCGCCCGTCCTCCGGCAGCGTGCTGTACGACGGCCAGGACCTCGCCGCCCTGGACCAGGCCGCCGTACGCCGCCAGTGCGGTGTCGTCCTGCAGAACTCCCAGCCGTTCACCGGGTCGATCCTCGACTGCATCCGGGGCGCGGAGCCGTTCACCGAGGAGGAGGCGTGGGCGGCGGCCGAGATGGCGGGGCTCGCGGAGGACATCCGCCGGATGCCCATGGGGATGCAGACGATGATCTCCGGCAGCGGCGCCGTCTCCGGCGGGCAACGGCAGCGGCTGATGATCGCCCAGGCGCTGGTGCGCCGCCCGCGCGTGCTGTTCTTCGACGAGGCGACGAGCGCCCTCGACAACGCGACCCAGCGGATCGTCACCGAGAGCACCCGCGCCCTGCGCGCCACCCGCGTCGTCATCGCCCACCGGCTGTCGACGGTGACGGACGCCGACCGGGTGATCGTCATGTCCGAGGGCCGCGTGGTGCAGCAGGGCCCGCCCGCCCTGCTCCTGGCGGACGTGGACGGCCGGCTGCACGAGCTGGTGCGGCGGCAGATGCTGTGAGCGCACGGCGCCGGGGCAGGCGCTCGCACCGCCCGGGCGCGCCGGCGGGGCCGGGCGGCGCGTGCACGCCCCTCGCCGCTCCCCCGGCAGGTCCGGGCGAACATCTGGACGTCGAGATCGGCGGCACCGACTGGCCGCGGGGCGCGCCTCGCCTCGACCCGGCCGACCGCCGGCGCCTGATCGCCCCCCTCGACGATCCCGCCGGCGGCGGCCACGGCGGCTCCGCCGACGTCCGTTACGACGGCACGGGCGGCCTGGCCGGCGCGGTCCGGTCCGGTCCGGTCCGGGGACGGACAGGGCAAACGGCGCGGCCGGCCCGTGGGGGCGGCCGCGCCACGGTGTGCGGGGCGGTGCGGGACCACACGGCACGCCGGGCGGGGAGGCCGTCAGCGGTGCCGCACGGTCACGCGGTGTGGAGGGTCAGCCCGTACCGGCCGAGGATCTCGTTGACCGGCTGGAACCAGGTGTTGCCGCCCGTGCTGCAGTTCCCCCAGCCGCCGGACGTCACGCCCTGGGCCTGGTCGCCGCTGATGAACGAGCCGCCCGAGTCGCCGCCCTCGGCGCAGACGTCGGTCCTCGTCATCTGGTGGACCGCTCCCTGGCTGTAGTTGACGGTCTCGTTCCTGCCGAGCACCGTGCCGCAGTGCCAGCGGGTCGTCGAGCCGGAGCGGCAGATCGAGGTGCCGACCGGGGCCTCCCAGGAGCCGCGCACGAGCCGGTCGGGGGTCTGCCCCCAGCCGAGCACCACGGGCACGGTCCACCAGCCGTGGCCGGTGCTCACCCACGCGTAGTCGTCGCCGGGGAAGGACGAGCCCTGGAACGTGCCCATGGCGGAACCGTCCCAGCCGCGGACGAAGCTCCCGGGCCGGCCGCAGTGCCCGGCGGTGACGAAGCCGCCGTGCACCGAGAAGCCTATGGAGCAGCGGACGTTGCCGGTGTAGTACGGGTCGCCGCCGACGACGCCCGCGGCGAGGGTGGCGGGGGCCTGCCGCATCGTCCCGACCTTCACCGGACCGGCCTCGCGGGCCCGGTCGAGGAAGGCCCGGACGGCCGCGTCGGACTGCTCGCCCCGCACGACGCCGATGACGACCGCGTTGTCCCGGGGGTCCACGTACCAGTGGCCGACACCGGTGGGTGCGGTGAGGGCGTCGATGCGCTTCTTGGCGGCGTCGAGCCGGGCGGCGCTGTGCCGGACGAGCCGGGCGTCGGCGCCCGCCGCCCGTACGGCCGCCGTCTTGTGACGATCCGTCACGGCGACGGTCAGCCTGCCGGTGGCGGCGTCGAACCAGGATCCCGCGTAGGCGGCTCCGGCGGCCCGTTCCGCCTTCGCTTCCACGTCGAACGCCGCTTTCTCCCGGGCGAGACGGTGGCGGGCCTGGGCCTCGGTCAGCCCGAGGTCGCGCTGCATGGCGGTGAGCAGTCCCGCCGACGCGGGGGCGGTGGCGGGTGGGTCGGCGGGGGTGTCGGCGGCGGCGGGGGCGAGCGCGGCGCCGCCCCAGGTCCCGAGCACGAGCGCGGCGGACAGGGCGATGCGGCGCCAGGTGCGGCGGCGGGGGCCGGGCCTGCGGCCGGTGCGGGCGTCCGCACCGTCCTGCTCGCGGCCCCGGGGGCGTAATCCGGTCGTCTGTCTCACAACGGCGAACCCTTCGGTCGTTCCGGTGGTCGGTCGGTTGTCCCGGAGTGGTGGGGGTGGTACACCAGCTGAAGAGAGCGCTCTCACCGCCTCGTTACGACAGCATCGCGAACGGACTTTGTCCAGACCTTCGACCGACCGGGCACCCCGCACTCCCCACCCGGCACGGCGCCGTCCCGTGCGTTGACAGGAACCCCTCAAGCCGCTTCACTCCGGGAAAGCAGGTACGGACCAATGGCGCCCGTCCCGCCAACCCCTGCACGCTCACGGGCAGGCACCCCCCGCCGTGCGGCCGGCCCGCGATCCCCCACCACAGGAACGAGGCGACATCGATGTCATCACGGATGCGCAGGCGGCCCTTCAAGGCCGTCGCCCTGGCGGTCGCGGCCCTGACGGTCGCGCTGGGCTGGGCCCCGAGCTCGACGGCCGCCCCCGCCCCGGCCGACGGCCCGTCGGTTCGAGCAGTGAACTTCGAGGACACCTTCGACGGTCCGGCGGGATCCGCCGTGAACGGTTCGAAGTGGCAGATCGAGACCGGCGACAACGTCAACAACCACGAGCGCCAGTACTACACGGCGGGCAGTGCCAACGCCACGCTCAACGGCCAGGGCCAGCTGGTCATCACGGCCCGGAAGGAGAACCCGGGCAACTACCCCTGCTGGTACGGGCGGTGCGAGTACACCTCGGCCCGGCTGAACACCGCGGGCCGCTTCACCGCGACCTACGGCCACGTCGAGGCCCGGCTGAAGGTGCCGCGCGGACAGGGCATGTGGCCGGCCTTCTGGATGCTCGGCAACGACATCGGCGACGTGGGCTGGCCCGCCAGCGGCGAGATCGACATCATGGAGAACGTGGGCTTCGAGCCGGGCACCGTGCACGGCACGATCCACGGCCCCGGCTACTTCGGGAGCGGCGGCATCGGCGCGGCCTACAGCCTGCCGACCGGCCAGGCCTTCGCGGACGCGTTCCACACCTTCGCCGTGGACTGGACGCCCGACTCCATCACCTGGTCCGTGGACGGCAACGTCTACCAGCGCCGTACGCCCGCCGACCTGGGCGGCCGGCAATGGGTCTTCAACAAGCCGTTCTTCCTGATCCTCAACCTCGCGGTCGGCGGCTACTGGCCGGGCGACCCGGACGGCTCCACCGTCTTCCCCCAGCAGCTCGTGGTGGACCACGTCCGCGTCAGCACCTCCGACAGCCCCGGGACGACGGGGGCCCTGCGGGGCCTCGCGGGCAAGTGCCTCGACGTGGCGGGCGCGAACACCGCCAACGGCACTCCCGTACAGCTCCACACCTGCAACGGCTCCGCCGCCCAGCGCTGGACGGTCGGCGGCGACGGCACGATCCGCGCCCTCGGCAAGTGCCTCGACGCGGCCTCTGCGGGCACGGCGGACGGCACGCGCGTACAACTGTGGGACTGCAACGGCACGGGCGCGCAGAGATGGGCCTACAACGCGTCGGCCCGGGACGTGGTCAACATCCCGGCGAACAAGTGCCTCGACGTCCGCGACAACAGCACGGCGGACGGGGCCCCGACGCAGCTGTGGACGTGCTCGGGGACGGCCAACCAGAAGTGGACGCTGGGGGCCTGACGCGCGTCGGGGGAACCTCCTGCCGCACCGACGGTGCCATGAGCCGTGGCACCGTCGGCGACCACTGAGGTGACGCCTCGTACGGCCCGCCCCCACGGGCACGGCCGTCCGCCGCCTTGCGCAGGGGGTACTGCGCGGCCGCACCTCGGGACGCCGACCCGGGCCGGGCGGCCGACGACGCCCGGGGCATGGTCGCACTGACGCCGGCACTCCTGCCCCCATCAGCGCCCCGTCGACGTCTCGCAGTCCAGGATCCGGCCGTCCACCGTGCCGACCAGGAGCCGGCCGGCGTGGGGAGCCGTGAGCGACAGGGGCACGACGGGCCGGCCGGCCACATGGAGGACACGTTCCCAACGCGGTCTGCCGTTCCCGGCGTCGATCGCCACGATGCTCCCCGACCGGTGAGCGGCGTAGACGGTGTGGCCGTCGCCGTCCAGCGCGGTGACCGGCTCGTCGCAGCCGTGCACCCACTGCGGTACACCGTCCGCAAGGCTGCGGCGGAGCACGAACGCGTTGTGCCGGAGCAGGCCGCGGTGGTCGTGGAGGGTGGCCGCGTGCACGAGGGCGTCGTCCCCCACCTGTGTGCCCGGGCCGGCGAACACGTGCATGGTGCGGTCGCCGTCCCAGTCCAGCGGGAAGAGCCGGCGGAGCGACGGCGTTCCGTCCGTCACCTCCGGCTCGAGGGCGACGACCCACTGCCGCTCCGAGGTCCCTGGCTCGGGCCGCCGGACGAACAGCGGCCGGCTCCCGCGCCGGACGGCGAAGACGTCGTGGTTCGGCAGCGTGAATCGTGCCGCCTCCGTGTTGTCCGGCGCGAGAATCACGGTCTGCCCCTGCTCCGGCGCCGGCCAGGCCTCCCGGACGACCAGCCGGCCCCCGCGGTCGGCGGTGAACGTCACGGCGTGGCCGGGGTCGAACTCCTCCAGCGAACGCCCGCTGTCGAGGGCTATGCGCTGGACCAGGTTGCCGGCGCGCCGCCAGCCCGATTCCGTGACACGCCCCGTGTGCCGCACATGCACCCAGGCGGAGCGCCGGTCGGCGCAGACATGGATCTGCCGCCCGCCGTCGGGATCCTCCACCGCCCACTGCAGTTCGCCGGAGGGCAGGTGGCACTCGAGTCGCGCGCCCTGGAGCGCGGCCAGTACGCGCCCGTCGTCCAGCGCCTCCGTCGCCCGCACCTGCCGGCGCAGTTCCCAGGGGGTCGCTGCCGCCGCAGCGCGGTCCCGCAGGAGGTCGCGGGCCGGCTCCGCGCCCGGCGGACGCACACGCCGCACACGCGGACCGGTCAACTCGCGGAACCCGATCGTGCGGTCCCCCACCGCCGACCAGTCCTCGCGCTCGATCACGGTCTCGTGCGCGTGGGTGAAGGCACGGTCGGAGTCGCGGTCCTCCGGCGACACCATGAGCCGCAGCCTGCGGCCGTCCAGCCACTCGACGGCCGGCACCTCGCGCCGTACCGCGAGTGCGCTCGTCACCGCACCCGACTCCAGGTCCACCAGCAGGAGTTCGCCCTGGAAGTCCCAACTGCCGTCGTAACGGCCGGTTCCGACGGCCACCAGCGGAAGGGACGGATGGAAGGCGACCGCGTTCACCGGCCAGTACGAGTGGTGGAGGTGACGGCACCGCAGATCACCGGCGTCGAACACACCGATCCGGTACCGGGGCCACCCGTCGATGGCGGCCGTGCCCAGCGGAGGCCACCGGATCGATCCGATGTCCCCGCCCACGACGAGGTCGCCGCGCCGGGGATCGACCGCCGCGACGGCCGGATCGCCGATCTCGGCGAAAGGCCGGTCACCGAGTACCCGGCGAATTCTCAGCGGATGAGTCATGCGCGCCCCCTGGCCCGGTCGGAGGACGCAATCCTTCCATCGGACGGCAGCGGCGTCAGCAGCCGCCGAGGCGACACCTCGCGCCCCCGGCACTCGTCGCCCCGACGTCACGCCGTCGTCCGCGCGGCCCCGCAGCCGACTCCGTGGCGGACGCGCCGAATTGGGCCGGACCGGTCCCCCTCACTATGATCCGCCGATGATCATACGAAAGCGACTGGCGGCCGCCCTCTGCGGCGCGCTGCTGGTCACCGTCACCGGCGGACTCCTCCCCTCCGCCGCCTTCGCCGACTCCGGCGACCCGGTCGACGGGCCGGCCGCGAAGGAACCGCCCAAGGTCGAACTCGTCCTCGACGTCAGCGGTTCGATGCGGGCCCGCGACATCGACGGGCAGTCGCGGATGTCCGCGGCCAAGCAGGCGTTCAACGAGGTGCTGGACGCGGTGCCGGAGGACGTACGGCTCGGCATCCGCACCCTCGGAGCCGACTACCCCGGCAAGGACCGCAAGCAGGGCTGCAAGGACACCAAGCAGCTCTACCCGGTGGGCGAGCTCGACCGGACCGAGGCGAAGACGGCGGTGGCGACGCTCGTCCCGACCGGCTGGACCCCGATCGGCCCCGCGCTGCTCGGCGCCGCCGACGACCTCGAGGGCGGGAACGCCACCCGGCGGATCGTACTCATCACGGACGGCGAGGACACCTGCGCCCCGCTCGACCCCTGCGAGGTGGCGCGCGAGATCGCCGCCAAGGGTGTGGACATCACCATCGACACCCTCGGCCTCGTCCCCAACGCCAAGATGCGCGCCCAGCTGATGTGCATCGCCGAGGCCACCGGCGGCACGTACACCTCCGTGCAGCACAAGGAGGAGCTGTCGGACCGGGTCAGCCAGTTGGTGGACCGCGCCGCCGAGCCGGTCGTCACACCGGTGGCCACCCAGGGAGCCGAGCGCTGCGACGACGCCCCGCGGCTGAAGGCCGGTCTCTACGCCGACCGTGAGTCCTTCGGCCAGCACCGCTGGTACCGCGTCGACCTGCTGCCCGGCCAGGAGCTGCGCGCCTCGGTCAGCATCGCCGCGGACCGCCCCGTGAACCGGGACCACGGCGTCCTGCTGCGGGCGTCGAGCCTGGCCGGCCGCGAGATCGTGCGCGGCGAGGCCGCGGGCGACGGGCGCACCGACGTCGTCTCCACGGGCCTGCGCTACCCCAAGTCCGAGACCGACGGCACCGATGACGCGGAGGACACCGATGGCGCGGATGCCGCCGACGGCGAGCCCGCCGCGGAGACCGTCTGCCTGCGGGTGAGCAACTCCTTCTCCGCTCCCGCTTCGGTCAGCACGTCCCCCGGTCTGCCCCTCGAGCTGACGATCGACATCACGGGCGGGCCCCGTGACGCCGGGGACGCGGCGTTCCTCGGCCTCGGCCACGGCTGGTGGCTGCTCGGCCTGCTGACGCTCGCCGGCTTCGCCGCGGGTGTGCTGTGGGGCTGGATCTCTCGCTGGCGCATCGCCGTCTGGAGGACCAACTGATGCGTACCGTACGTACGTTCACGGCCGCGCTGATCGCCGCCGCCGCACTGTCCATCCTGCCGTTCCCGGGCGTCGCCGCCGCGGACTCCCCCTCGCCGAGCGCGAGCGCGGAGGACGAGTCCGCCGCACCGACCGAGGCCGGCACGTCCTTCCGTACCGCCGCCGTCGTACGTCCCGGGCAGCGGGCCACGGCGCAGGCGTCGACGGGTGACTACCTGTACTGGCAGTTCCCGGCGGACGCCGGACAGCAGGCCACCGTCAGGGCCACGGTCAAGCTGCCCCGCTCCGAGGCACGCCACGGCACCCACACCTGGCGGCTCGACGTCTACGACGGACTGCGGCGCCGCCAGGCCTGCCGCTACGGCAGCGACGTGCGGCCCGCCCCGGCGGACGCCTCGTCGGTCGAGCTGAGCTGCGCGCTGCGCACGGTCCGGGCCTGGTCCGAGCCGTGGGCGAACGACCCGCTGCCCGGGGCCTATTACGTACGCCTGACCGTCGTCGCGGCGCCCGCCGAGGATCTGGGCGAGCCGGTGGACGCCACGCTGGAGGTCACCGCCGCCGACTCCGGCGGCGCCGCGGCCGTCGACGGCCGGCTCGCCGAACCGCTGGTCCCCGCCACCGGCCGGGAGGTCGCACCGGACGGCGGCTGGTCGTCGGGCTGGTGGTCCTCCCGCATCCTCTGGACGGCGTCCGGCGCGGTGCTGGCCGCGCTGGCCGGCATCTGGGGCTACCGCCTCACCCGCGGCAACGGCCGCCCGGCCCACCTGCCGCCGGGAGCCTGACGGCGTGGGGAGCGTCGCTCGCCCGGGGTCTGCCGGCCCCGGACGAGGGACGCTCCCCGTCGCCCGGCCGCCGCTCAGCCCGGGCGGGCGGCCAGCCACGCCAGGGCGTAGCCGCCGCTGTTGAGCGCGCAGTGCAGGGCGACGGGCGGAATCAGACTCCCGGACCGGCGGCGCACCTCGCAGAACACCACCCCCGCGAGCGCGGTCCCGACGACCGCCGCACCCACCGACAGCGCGACGGCGGTCCCGCCCGTGCCGAACACCGCCTCGACGGCCGCGTTGGATCGCGTGAGTCCGCGGGACGGCACGATGTGCCACAGCCCGAAGAGGACCGAGGAGCCGGCCGTGGCCCACCCCGTCCCCCATCGTCTGCGGAGGAGGGCCCACAGCACGCCCCGGAACGCGACCTCCTCCAGCAGCACGGTCCCGAACGGCACGCGCACGAACACCCGGTACACCAGTTCCCCCGCCGACAGCCCGGCCACGCGCCGGTCGACGAACGCCTCCCGTGTGAACGGCAGGGCCGGCGCCACGGCGTACACCGCGAGCACGGCCCCCACGAGGACGAGCCCCCACCGCAGCCCGCGGCGCACCGACGACCGCCCCGTCCCCAGCTCGTCCCAGGTGACCCCGTCCAGCCGCGCGAGCAGCACGAGGACAGCGGCCGCGGCGACACAGACGGGTACGTAGAGCCCGGGCCCGACGCGGTTGACCAGCGCATGCGCGACGGCGAGCACGGCCACGGCCGGAAGGAGCATCCCCATGGGCACAGCAGCATGGCCACGTCGGGGGGTGGGATGGGGGCAACGCGCCGTGGGGCCACGGGCAGGGGCGGCAGCACGACGCGGATCCGCTGCGCGCGCCCCGTGCTCTTCGTGGCCTCCACCGGTGCGCGCGGGAGGCCCGGCCGTGTCGTGGAGCGGGCCGCTCGGTGCGCCCCCGGGTTCACACCCGCTCCGCCGCCCCCGCCCTGGCGATCAGCATGTCGAGGAGCGCCAGCAGCGCCGCGCGCACGTCCGTGCGGGTGCGGGCGTCGAGCATGAGGACGGGCGTGCTGGTGTCGCGGAGGTGCAGCGCCGAGCGGATCTCCTCGGCGCTGTAGAGCTGTTCGCCGTGGAAGCAGTTCGCGCCGACCACGAACGGGAGCCCGCGGTTCTCGAAGAAGTCGACCGCCGGGAAACTGCGGTCGAGGCGCCGGGTGTCGACCAGCACGATCGCCCCGAGGGCGCCGTTGAGCAGGTCGTCCCACATGAACCAGAACCGCTCCTGGCCCGGCGTTCCGAACAGGTAGAGGACGACGCCCGCGTCGGTGAGGGTCAGGCGGCCGAAGTCCATCGCCACCGTCGTCACCGTCTTGGACTCGATCCCCTCCAGGTCGTCGACGCCGACGCCTGCGGCCGTCAGCCGCTCCTCCGTACGCAACGGCTCGATCTCGGAGATCGTCTCGACCAGTGTCGTCTTGCCGACGCCGAATCCTCCGGCCACGAGGATCTTGACGGGGGCGACGTCCTGGGCGGAGGTGTCATATCCGGGCAAGGTTGTCCCTGATTCTCATGAGCAGGTGGACATTGCTGGTCTCGGCCTCCTCCAGGGGCGGCCGGTGCCGGACCAGCCCGCGGTCCTCCAACTCTCCGAGGAGGAGGATCGTGGGCGTCAGGCGCATGTGCATACGGGCCGCGATCTCCGCGACCGCCCTGCCGTTCGGCGGCATGCACAGGGACAGGACGGCCTGCCACTCGCTGGGCAGGCCGTCGTACGCGTCCGGGGAGACCGCCGCCGTGACCGTGGTGTCCATGGTCAGCGAGGCGTGCGGAGCGGTCGTACGCCCGTCGGTCAGGGCGTACAGCCGCGTCCGGCGGCCGCCTCCTCGGCGCGGCGCATCGGTCATGGCGACGTCGGCGCCTCACTGCGTTCGGGCGTGCTCAGCCACTCGCCGAGCGCCTGCGCGGTGCGGACGGCCTCGCCGCCGAGCTCACCGAGCCGGGCCTTGCGGGACGTCACGACGATGAGGGTGCTGCCCTCCCCGCAGCCGACGATGCAGAGGTACCGGTCGTCCATCTCGACCAGCTGACGGATCACCCGCCCGCCGTCGACCTCCCGGGATATGGCCTTCATCGTGGACGCGATCCCGGAGGACGCAGCGGCGACGCGCTCCCCCTGGGGCCGGTCCAGCAAGTAGGAGCTGAGCATGATCCCGTCGTTGGACAGCAGCACGGCCCCCTTGACACCGGCGATCCGGCTCAGGTTGTTGTCCAGGACGCTGAAGATCATGTCGTTGGATGTCGTCGTCATCGCCGATCCTGTCGGAGCTCTTCTTCCACCATCTGGGTTCCCTGCTCGTAGTCCGCCCAGGCGTCCGCCACCTCTTCCGGGGTGTCGTCCTCCCGCACGGCCGCCACTTCCGTCGCGCGCCGCGGAGCTTGGAGCTGCTCGGCCATGTGCGTCTGCGGGACACGTTCGGGGAGGGCGGGACGGGCGCCGGCGAGCGGGCGGGCGGGCCGCGTCGTGGCCTCCCGCGACCGCTCGCGCACCGGCTCGGCGGACCGTTCGTGAGGCTGCCCGGCGGAGCGCGCGCCAGGCTGTTCCCCCGGCCGCGCGTGCGACTCCTCGGCCGGCCGCGTGTCCGGCCGTCTGTGCGCCCCGCGGACGGGCAGGCCGGCGTCCGTCTGCGGAGCCGGCTCGGACCCGCCCTCGCCGATGCCGACCGGCGCGGGGCCGTGGCCCACCGACGCGGCACCGTGGCTGTCCGGTTCGGGCTTGCCGGCGTCCGGTACGGACCCCGGCCCGTCCGGTGCGGGTACGTCGCCGTCCGATGCGGGTCCGCGGCCGGCCACTGCGGGCATCGTCGGGGGCTCCGCGCGTACGGACCCCGCGCCTGCGGGCTCCCGGCGCGGCGGCTCCTCCCCCGCGGCCCCGGCCGCCGGGGAGGCCCCGCGCGGCTGCCCCGCCGCACCCCCCGTCCCGCTCCCGGTCGGTACCAGCAGTGCCTCGGGAAGAATGACGACGGCCGACGTCCCGCCGTACACCGACCTGCGCAGGATGACCGTGGCCCCGAGCCCGTCGGCGAGGTGGCCGACCACGAAGAGCCCCAGCCGATGGGCGTTCTCCGCCAGGACGGCGTACGGGGGTGCCGAGTGCAGGCGTCCGTTCATCTCCTCGTACGTGGCGGGAGCCACCCTCGGGCCGCGGTCCTCGATCTCGACCGACAGCCCGTCGGCCACGAGCTCGGCCCTGATGACGACCTTCGACCTCGGCGGCGAGAACCGCGTGGCGTTGTCCAGGAGTTCGGCGAGGAGATGGCTGACCTGGCTGATCACGGAGGCCTCGACGCTGATCTCGTCCAGCGCCTGGCGCTCGATCCGCCGGAAGTCCTCGACCTCCGCGGCCGCCTCGCGCAGCACGTCCGCGATGCGCATGGGCTCGGTGTGCGGGTCGGGGATCTCGCCGCCCGCCAGGATGAGCAGGTTCTCGATCTGCCGGCGCATGCCGACCGTCAGCTGGTCGGCCCGCATCAACTGGGCGAGGAGCGCCTCGTCGTGCCCGAAGGCGTCCTGGAGGTCCTCGGTGAGGCTCAGCTGGCGGCTGACCAGGTTGCCGGTGCGTGAAGCGATGCCCGCGGCGAACATCCCGAAGCCCAGGCGCTCGGCGGCAAGTTGCCGGTGACCGCTCACGGAGACGGCGACCACCCGGGCGAACGCATCACTGATACGCCCCACTTCGTCCTGCTCGCCGCGGACCGCGGGCAGTGCGTCCGAGTCGACGGGCCGGCCACTCTGCAGCCGCTCCACGACGTCCGGCAGTGTGCTCTCGGCGATCGTCACGGTCCGGTCGTGCAGACGGCTCAGCCGGCGCAGCACCGACCGTGTGGTGAGGGCCACGACGGCCGCGACGGCCAGCAGCGCGGCGGCGCTGCCCGCGATCAGCCAGGCGACCTCCGTCTCGAGGTCCGACGCCCGGGCGTCGGCGCGCGACAGCAGGGCCCGGGACCGGTCGGCGTTCAGTGTGCTGAGCTGCGGCCCCCACTGTTCCTGCGCGGCCCGCCAGCCGTTGATGTCCCGGGGCAGCTTCACGCCGTCGTCGGTGATCGACTGCTCGGCCAGGACCGCGCTCTCGATGCGGGTCTTGGTCTGCCACGCCCCCGAGCGGACCATCTGCGCGTAGAGGTCGTTCTGCGCGTCGGGCAGATACGGCACGATCCATGCGTCGTAGAGGTACCGCTGGGCCCCGACGGCGTTGACGAAGTCCGCGAACCTGGAGGTGGTCAGCGTCCTGGCGGGCCCGGCCTGCGCGAGGATCATGTCCTCCTGGGCCACCATCTCGGACGCCGCGAACATGGCGGTGACGACCCGGGTGTCCTCGCTGAGCCCGCCGTCCTCCATGTGGCTCAGCTCGTCCTGGTAGAAGCGGATCATCTGGCCGATCACGCCGCTGTAGTACACGAGCGTGCTGTCGGCGCTCCCGATGCCGCTGTCCGTGCGCTCGCGGTAGGAGCCCAGGTCGTCCAGGCCCTGCGCGACCTCCACGAGCCGGCGGTCCGCCAGCTCGGACACCGCGCTGCCGGGCACCCACGACCGGCGGAACCCGGTCGCGGCCCGGTCGGTGGCCGCGCGCCGCTCCCGCATGGCGTCCTCGGGCACGGTGGTGCCCGCCCAGCGCGCGGCGGTCAGCGTGCGCTCGGACTGCATCGCCACCATGAGCCGGTAGAGCGGTACGCCCAGCCGTTCACCGGACTCCACATCGGCGCGCAGGTGCCCCGACTGCTCCAGCAACCGGTTCGCGGCCAGCGCCGATTGGACGCCGAGAGCCACGATGGGGACGACCGCGAGCCAGACGAGCAGCGTACGCAGGCGCACCGTGCGCCGCCGGCGGGCCGCCGACGGGCCTCGTGACCCGATGGGTTGTATCGGTGACATCAGTCCTCGGGAACGGGGGACAGCGTGACGGACCGTCGACGGACCGGGGCGCTGCCCCAGGGGACTGGGGAAACACCGTTCCGGCCCAGGTCGGGACCAGGATGAGGAGCCCGATCATAACCAGCCACACCCAGAAAAAAGAGAGGTTGCGTCAGAAATCAGTTCGATGTTAAAGGGGCGGTCGAGGACGCCGAGGAGCGGAGCCCGGGACGCGAGATCGGCCCGGCGGCCGCCCGTGCGCGGCTCGAACTCTGCCTGCGCGCGCAAGGGGTCCCCCTGCCCCGACCCGGGCCGTGACCACCGACATCGACCGTGGGAACATGCTTCATGTCCTCCTTCCACCTCCTCCCGGGCGCCGGCGACTCCCCCGTCGTCCTCCACGTCCCGCACTCCTCGCGTGAGATCCCGGAGTGGGTGCGCCACGGCATCGAGCTGGACGACGCCGCACTGGAGCTCGAACTCGACCGCATCACCGACGCCCACACGGCCGCCATCGCCACCGCGGGGGCGGACGCGGCGGCGCTCAGGCCGTGGCGGTTCGTCAACGGGCTCTCCCGGCTGGTGATCGACCCCGAGCGGTTCCCCGACGAGCGCGAGGAGATGCTCGCCGTCGGCATGGGCGCGGTCTACACGAGGACCACGCACCGCGAGCGGCTCCGCCCCGCGGACACGGACCCAGGGCCGCTCATCGAGCGCTACTTCCACCCGTACGCGCGGGCCATGACCGCCGCCGTGGCCGACCGCCTCGAAGCCGTCGGACGGGCGGTCGTCATCGACGTCCACTCGTACCCCACCGAGCCGCTCCCGTACGAGCTGCACGGAGACGGGCCCCGGCCACCGATCTGTCTGGGCACGGACCCCTTCCACACCCCGCCCGAGCTCCGCGCCGCCGCGGAGCGGGCGTTCGCGGACTTCGGGGGCACCGGACTCGACAGCCCCTTCGCGGGTACGTACGTGCCCCTCGACTTCCACGGCAGGGATGCCCGCGTCAGCGCCCTGATGATCGAGATCCGCCGCGACGTCTGCATGACGGAGCGCGGAGGCCCGGCCGGGGCAGGTGTGGAACGGCTGGGCACGGCACTGGCGGCGCTGATCGACGCGATCTGAAAGGGGCACGTCCCTGTCGCGACGGGCCGGCGGCTCCACGCGTACAGCGCTGTGAGGTGAGCGATGCCTCGGGCCGTAGGAACCGTCCGTGACGCAGGCGACAGGGGCGCCGGAGGTGTGGACGAACACGCGGTCTCCCCGACCGCTCCACCAGAAGCGTTCCGCTTCGTGACCGTGGTGAAGCATCACGCGCTCACGTGCCGCGGACGTCAGGCTCCAACGACACGGCGACGAGCCGGTCGCTGAAGGACTCCGGTGCCGTGGGAGGCGTTCCGTCCGCCGCGTTGCCCTCGGCCTCCGCGGCGCGGTGGGCGCGAACGGCGGGGTCGGACAGGGTCACCGTGACGACGGGGCAGTCCGCGGCGTCGTTGGTCACCTCAGGGCTGCACTGGACGGCGTCGAGCATGCTGTGCCCCGGACAGATCGCCCCCGCCGGCACGGCGACGTCGAGGTGCAGCACCTTGCCGGAGGCGACCCGGAAGCGTCCCGAGGGCGGCGCGGCGAGGGGCTTGCCCTCGAGGCCGCCGTCGACGGCGGTCGCGGTGAGGCCGCGGGCGCTGGCCCGGCGTCCCTCGCCGTGCGGTCCGTAGAGGTCAAGTGTGACTCCGCCCTTCGCCAACGGCGCTTCCAGGAGGAGCGGTGCGCCTTCGGCATGGACGGCGAGGTGAACGGTGAAGGTGGGGTCGCCGGGGTTCCCCGGGCCCGGATCCCTCACGTCCCACGCCGTGAGGACCAGGGCGGGGTCGTCCCCGCGCTCGCCCTCACCGCGCGGATCGGGGCGGGGTCCGTCGTCCACGCCGCACTTGGACAACTGGGCCGTGCCACCGCCGGGCAGAGCGGTATCACGCAGGTTCTCGACCGGAGCGACGCGCTGCACGAGAGGGCGCACCGACGTGTCCGAGGGGAACATCAGCAGGGTGACGACCAGCAGCAACGTCGTCACGGGCAACGCGAGCACCAGCCAGGAGCGAAGGGATACACCAGTCACGGTTGTCCCAGCGCATCGAGCGCCGAGATCGTCACACGGACTGGCGATCGGGTCTCACTGAAGCGGCCCCACGCGCGCACGTCGTGGGCGGCGGCCCGGTCCCGTCGGTGGTCCGGTGTCGGCCGGCACGTCGCTTCGGCAACTCCCGGACCGGCCTCGACGGTCCTCGAAGGGTCAGTGGGTGCCCGCCACCTCCCCACCGGCCCCCGCGTACGCGGCAGTGTCGGTGGCTGCCTGTATCAATGGGCGTCATGAACACCGAACATGCCGACCCCGCCGACCTCGCCTCGATACGAGAAGCCTTCGGCGTCGACGACGGCGGCGAGTCCGCGCTGGGCTGGACAGCGGTGCGCGCCTTCGAGGCGGAGCACGGGATCGTCCTGCCGGAGCCTTACCGGACGTGCGTCGCCGAGGTCACCGCCAGGTCGCACAAGGGGCCGCCGCACTACGGACTGGTCGGACCGGCCGAACTGCCCGACGACTGGGGCGACGGCCGGCCCGCGCGGGACCCCGCTCGTCCCTTCCCTCTCACCGCACCGTGGCTGTGGGAGGACGACCCGCGCCCCGAGGAGGAGATGGGCCCGCTGCTGGACCAGGTCTTCGACCACGGGTCGATCGTTCTCGGTACGGACGGGTGCGGCATGTACTGGCACCTCGTCGTCACCGGACCCCATCGGGGCCACATCTGGCTCATCACCGGTGAGGGCGCCACTCCGTTCGGCGCGGAGTTCGGTTTCACCACGGCCGAGTCCGGGTTCGCCGGCTGGGTCGGGCACTGGGCCGCCGGCAAGGACTGGTTCGACGCCGAGTGACGCGCCGGCGTAGGAATCGAGCCCGGCCGCCGCACGGTTCGGAGGGCCGTCCCGGCGGCCGCCGGGCAAGCGGCCCGGGGGCGTGACGGAGGGGGGCTTGCGCATGTGCCCGGCCGTACGGCCTGCCGCCGTACGGCCGGGCACTGCCGGCTACGCGAACTGGCCCGGCCGGTAGTCGCCTGCGGGCTGCTGGACCATGACGTTGCCGCGGTTGAAGGCGTTGATGAGGGAGATGACGCACACCAGGGCGGCGAGTTGTTCCTCGTCGAAGTGCTTGGCGGCGTTCGCCCAGGCCTCGTCCGTCACGCCGCCGGCCGCGTCGGCGATGCGGGTGCCCTGCTCCGTCAGCTCCAGGGCGGCGCGCTCAGCATCGGTGAACACGGTGGCCTCCCGCCAGGCCGCGACCAGGTTCAGACGCGTCGCGGTCTCCCCGGCGTGCGCGGCGTCCTTCGTGTGCATGTCGGTGCAGAACCCGCAGCCGTTGATCTGACTGGCGCGGAGCTTCACCAGTTCCTGCGTCGAGGCCGGCAGTGTCGACTCCGCGAGGATCTTGCCGGCGGCGGCGACGTGCTTCCCGAACTTGGCTGCGACCGGGCTGGCGAAGAGGTTCAACCTGGCTTCCATGGTGCGCTCCTGAGTCGTTCTCGGGGCCATTGGGATACACCCCCTTGGACGGAACGGCTCGGCCGGGTGTGACATGCGCGAGTGTGACCCGCGTCTCCCCGGGGCTGCACCGAGCGGCTCAATCAAGAATGGCCGTCCTCTGCGCCCGGCGGATCAACGTCATGCCGGGACTGCACGACCGCGACCTCCGCCCCACCCCTCCGCCGGGCTCGTACCCCTGGTACGAGCCCCTTCCGGGACATCCGCGTGCGGCCTCGGGAACCGGTGAGATCCGTGTCCCCGGTGCCCCCGGCACCGTCCTCGCCGCCCCGGCCCTCATCGGTCACTACGTCGTCGACCTCGGCCGTCTGCCGGCTCGGCCGTTCGTCGACGCCGTCCGCGCGTTCGACCCGTACGGCTCGTGGCAGGCGAAGTACGCGGGCCTCAGGTTCCCCTGGGTCCCGGACGACGCGGTGCTGCGTCACGTCGACGGCGTGTGACGGCCCCGACCGTCCGGGCCCGGCACTGCCCGGTGCCGCACACCGGTCGGCACCCGTCCGCGCCTTCGCCTGCGGTTCCGGACCCTGCGAAAGCGCCGGACGGGTTGCCGCCTCGGGCCCTGCTCCGATCATCCGGGATCCCGGAGACCACGGTCAATCCTTTGGATTGCTCCCAACTCCCAAGCTGTAGCTTGGGGTGATGACTCTGGACGACCTGCGCGTCTTCGTGGCCGTGTGCCGGGCGGGCAGCCTCAGCGCCGTCGCCAGGGAACTGGGCCGCACGCAGTCGGCGGTGAGCCAGCACGTGAGGCGGCTGGAACGGGAGACCGGTGTGAGCCTCCTGGAGCGCCGACCGCGCGGCGTGGTGCCCACCCACGCGGGGCGGGTGCTGTGCGAGGCGGCGGCCGACAGCATCGCCGGGCTGGACCTGACACTGCGTCGGCTCGGGGACCTGGTGAACGGCGAGTGCGGTTCGGTGCGCGTCACCACGGGTGCGACGACCGTACGGCACTTCATGTCGGAGGCCGTCGTCGCCTTCCGCCGGCAGTACCCCAAGGTGAGCCTGGAGTTCCAGACGGAGAACTCCAGTCGCAACTGCTTCGACGCCCTCGTCACCAGCAGTCTCGACCTGGCCTGGATCACCATCGGCGGCCCCGTGCGCGGCATCGAGCAGCGCCCGGTCGTCGAGTTGCCCTGGGTGCTGGCCGTACGCGTCGACGACCCGTTGGCCGGGCGTTCGTGTGTGGACGTGACCGACCTCGACGGTGTCCGCCTCGTCCGGCTCCCGCAGAACTCCACCTCGGGCAACCGGCTCGACGCCGCCTTCGCCCAGTTGGGCATCCGGATCAGTTCGGACACCGGCGTCGCCGACTGGGACACCGCCCTGCTGCTGGTGGAACTCGGCCTCGGCCACGCTGTCGTACCCGCCCTGCCGGGATGGGCGGTACCGGGCGAGGACGGCCCGCTCCGCCTCGTACCCGTGCGAGGGCTGCCCCCGCTGCCGGTCGGCTGGGCGGTGCGCCGGTGGGACGCGCTTCCGCCCCTCGCCCGGGTCTTCGCCGACACGGTCGCGCGCCACTGTACGGAGAAGGTCCGCGGCGCGGCTCGTCAGGGGCGGCCAGGCTGAACGGCCGGGACGTTCGCGCTGTCCAGGGAGCCGGTCGGCTCGTCCGCGAAGACGACGGCCGGCCGGTGGACGAGGGCCCGTGCGACGGCGGCGCACCGGCTCTGTCCGCCCGGCTCCCGGGACGGGCGCCGTTCGCGCAGCTCCCCGAGTCCGAGCCGGTCGAGCACCTGCCCGGCGGCGGCAGGGGCGGGCTTGTTGCGCTGCCCCGCCCGGCGCAGCGCAAGGGCGGTGCTCTCCTCGCTCGTCACCTCGGGCAGCAACTCGCCGTACTGGAAGACGAAACCGCCCCGGCCGGGTGGCGAGGCGTCGGGCAACAAGCCGACGAGCGGCCGCCGCAGGCACGTCGGTGGCAAGCCCGCGACGTCCGGACCGGGGGGGGGAGGCAAGGGCTGGACATCGCGTCTCCGGCGAAATTCGGATCAACATCAGTCGCGCTGACACGCCCGTGATCCGGTGAAATACCGTCATATGCCACAGGTATGCGGTGGGATCGGAGCCGTTGTTCCACCCCTCCCCAACGAGAGAGATCGAGCATGAGCAAGCGAACCGCGTCCGTCCTGACCGCCCTCACCGTGGCGGGTGTCGTCGCCGGCGTCGGCAGCGCCGTTGCGGACTCCGGCGCCCAGGGTGCGGCCGTGGGCAGCCCGGGCGTCCTGTCCGGCAACGCCCTGCAGGCGCCGGTGCACGTGCCGGCCAACGTCTGCGGCACCACGCTCGGAGTCGTCAGCCTCCTCAACCCCGCCGGCGGCAACGGCTGCGTCGCCGGAACGGCCGGCTGACACTCCGCCCTCAGACCGCCCCGGCCCGCGCAACGCGACACGCGGGCCGGGGCGTTCCCGTCCCTGGGCGATCCCGTCCCAGGGCATCCCCCGGTGTCGCGGGACGGCGCCGGCAACGGACAGCCGTTGACGCGCGTTCACGCCGCCAGTGCGGCGATGCCCAGTGAAGCCAGGGTGAGCGCCTTGGCCGACTCGCAGGCGATGTAGACGAGGTGGGCACGGGAGCGCGGGACGTCCTCCCCCGCCAGCACCCGGTCCGAGCGGCGGTTCAGGACGGGCCGGACAGCGGCGAGTTGCACCGTGAGCAGCGCGACGGCGAGGGCGGCCAACGCCACCACGGGAGCGGGTGGACCGCCGGCGGTGACCGCGACGACCACCACGGCGGCCAGGGCGGCCTCGGCGCGGTTGAGCGCGCGGAAGACGAGGCGGCCGATGCCGAGACCGATCCGCAGGGTCACGCCGGGTGCCCGGAACTTCAGGGGTGCTTCCACGAAGGAGATGGCCAGCACCATTCCCAGCCATACGAAGGCGGCCGCGGCAACGACGGCCGCCCACATGGTGTCCATACGCGGTGTCCTCTTCCCTTGTCCTCGCGGTCCCGGGTCCCACCCGTGACCCCTGTCCGTCCGTGCGCTTCCCGACGCTCGTCCGCGCAGTGCGGTCGCCGTTCGAGGGCGCGAGCGGATCGCTGACGACCGCCTGCCACGGCGCACCTGTGCGACAGTGTGCGACTTCCGGTCCCGCCTCCGGGTGACGGCCGCTACCGGCCGAGCCAGAGGTCCGGGCCGAACACCTCGTAGTGGATCCTCTCGGCGGGTACGCCCCGGCGCAGCAGGTCGCCGCGCACCGCGCGCATGAAGGGCAGCGGGCCGCACAGGTACGCGGTCAGGTCCTCCGGGAGTTCCATGCCGTCCAGGTCCGCCCGGCCGGACGCGGCCTCCGGGGCTTCGCCGCCGGGCGATTCGTACCACAGGTGGAGCCGGCCGTCCGGCAGTGCGCGTACCCGGTCGAGGTGCTCTTCGCGGTGCGCGTGGTCGGCGGGCGTGCGGTCGGCGTGGACCGTGACGACACGGCGGTCCGTCCCGGTGGACGCGAGGTGGTCGAGCATGGCCAGTACGGGCGTGTTCCCGATGCCCGCGGACGCCAGGAGCAGCGGCCCGTCGTCCTCCGGGAGCACGAGGTCGCCGAACGGCATCGACACGGTCAGCACGTCGCCGGGGTGTGCGTGCTCGTGCAGCCAGGACGACACCTCGCCGTCCGGACCGGCCGTGTCGCGCACGCGCTTGACGCTGATCCGCCAGTCCGGCCTGCCGGGGGCGGCGGAGAGGCTGTACTGGCGGATCTGCCGGGCGCCGTCGGCCAGTTGGACCTGGACGCTCACATACTGACCCGGCCGGAAGCTCCCCGCCGGGCGGCCGTCGTGGGGCCGCAGGACGAAGGAGACGACGTCGGGCGTCTCCTGGCGCCGCTCGACGATCTCCATGCGCTGCCAGACCTCGCCCTCGGCGGCGCCGGCCTCCTGGTAGAGACGTGCTTCGAGGGCGATCAGGGCGTTGGCCATCAGCCAGTAGACCTCGTCCCAGGCTGCGGCCACCTCGTCGGTGACCGCGTCGCCGAGCACCTCGGCTATCGCCGCGAAGAGGTGCCGATGGACGATCTTGTACTGGTCGGAGGTGATCCCGAGCGAGGCGTGCTTGTGCGCGATCCGCGCCAGCATCGCGTCGGGGCGGGCGTCCGGCTTCTCCAGCAGCATGCCGGCGAAGGCGGCGATGGAACCGGCCAGCGCCTTCTGCTGCTCGCCGTTGGCCTGGTTGCCGCGGTTGAACAGGTCCCTCAGCAGCCCGGGATGGGCGTCGAACAGCTTGCGGTAGAAGAGCTCGGCGATGTCGCCGATGGCGGTCCCGACCACCGGGAGCGTGGCGCGGACGACGGGTGTGGCCTGTTCGGAGAGCACAGACGACTCCTGAATTGGTAAGTGCTTCGTGTTTTAGGTTATGCAGCCCGAGCCATGAGGTCATGACCCGGAGAGACGGGGTGACGGACGGGACTACCGCGACGGAGGTCCGGACAGGGCGACGAGCACGGGCCCGGTGGGTGAGGCGACGAGATCCGCCACGGTCAGCGGGTCGAGCGTGGCGTAGAACGCCTCCTGGGCGTCGCGCAGCGCCCGCCGCAGGCGACAGGCGCCCCGCAACGGACAGGGCGGGTCGTCGCAGTTGACGACCTCCTCCTCGCCCTCGAGCTCCCGCACCAGCCAGCCCACCGACGCCCGCCGGCCGAAGTCCGTCACAACGAGACCGCCCCCGCGGCCGCGCCGGGCCTCAACCACTCCCAGGTGCTGCAGGCGGGTGATCGCCTTCGCCGCGTGGGTGTGCCGCACATCCATGGCGTCGGCCACCTCGCGGGTGGTGAGCACCTCGTCGTCGGCGCACACCGCGAGGCGCATGACGGACCGGAGGGCCAGGTCGGTGAACTTGGTGAGTCGCACAACCAGGACGCTAGCAAATACGCATCGGAAATTCTTATTTAGGGGGGTCGTGGCTCGTATGGCGTGCGTCACGGACCTGCGGCGGCCGCTGCGCTCGGCATGCCTGACGCCGCAGTTCGCGGCGTCAGGGCCGGTCGGCGACCGGCCCGGCCGCGCCCCGGAGGAGCCACGCACCTGCGGCACCACGTCCCCGGAGGAGCTACGGCACGACGACGGCGGCGGCGTCGGGGCCGGGGTGGGGCGTGTCGTCGGTCTCCGGTTCCGGCAGCGGTTCGTCGAGCTGCCCACGCAGGTAGTTCCAGACCACCGCGATCAGCGCGGCCACCGGTACGGCGAGCAGGCTGCCCACGATGCCCGCCAGGCTGCCGCCCAACGTCACCGCCAGCAGGATGACCGCCGCGTGGAGGCCGAGGCCCCGGCCCTGGATCATCGGCTGGAACACATTGCCCTCGAGCTGCTGCACCACGACGATGATCGCCAGCACTATCAGCGCGTCCGTCGGCCCGTTCGACACCAGCGCGATGAGCACCGCGACCAGGCCGGCGAACAGGGCGCCCACGATCGGCACGAACGCGGACACGAAGGTCAGCACGGCGAGCGGGAGCACCAGCGGGACTCCCAGGATCCACAGGCCGATGCCGATGAAGACGGCGTCGATCAGGCCGACGAACGCCTGCGAACGAACGAACGCGCCCAGGGTGTTCCATGCGCGCGCCGCCACGGTCGGGACGTGGGTGGCGAGCGAGCCGGGCAGCTGACGGGCGAGCCACGGCAGGAAGCGGGGACCGTCCTTGAGGAAGAAGAACATCAGGAAGAGCGCGAGGACGGCGGTGACGACGCCGTTGACCACGGTGCCCACGCCGGTGACGACCGCGGTCACCATGCTGCCCGCACTGTTCTGGATGCGCTCCACGGCGGCGTCGAAGGCGCCGGTGATCTGGTCGTCCCCGATGTTCAGCGGCGGGCCGGCGGCCCATTCGCGCACCTGCTGTATGCCCTGGACGACACCGTCGGCCAGTTCGCCGGACTGGGACGCCACCGGCACCGCGATCAGCGCCACCACCCCCGCGGCGGCCAGGAGGAACAACACGGTGACGGCCGACGCGGCGAGGGCGGGCGGCCAGCCGTGCCTGCGCAGGAAACGGGCCGGCGGCCAGGTCAGTGTGGTGAGGAGCAGGCCCACTATGAGGGGCCAGACGACCGACCACATCCGGCCCAGCAGCCACAGGGCGACCGCGACCATCACGAAGACCAGCAGCAACTCGACCGACACGCGCGCCGATGTGCCGAGCGCGGCACGGGCCCTCGTGGAACTCAACCTGGCAGACATGGGGTCACCCTATGGGTACGCCGGTCCGGCGTCGGAGTCGAGTCGCTGTCCGTCCACGGCCGCCTCGTGCGCGGCCCGTCCCTCGCGGAGGCGGACGCCCGAACCCGGCGTGCGGCTCGCACCTCGCGCACGGTTCGCACGGCTTGCACGACGCGCACGGCTCGCACGACCGCACGCGAACGGCATGCCGTCGGAGGCGCGTTCGGTCCGCCCCGCGGAACGGCGGCACGGGTGCCTCGCAGTCGGACGCCCGCGCACCGTGTCCGCCGCCCCGGGGGCACCCGGACCTCATCCGGTGAACAGTTGCGCCGCCTTCCTCACGAGCTCGTACAACCCGTAGGCCAGCGGCGCCCCCACCCACAACCAGGCGAAGGCGATCAGCCGGCGCCGGTCAGGCGGACTCTGACTCCTGTCGTACGACATCGGCGGTCTCCTCCCTCGGTGCGGGGACATGGCGGCGCGGGTGCACGGGACGGACGAGTTCGTTGGCGACGAAACCGACGGCGAGCAGTCCGATCATGATGACGAACGACAGGCCGTACAGGGACGAGCCGTGTTTGCCGGCCTCCTCCTGCCGGTCGGCGATCCAGTTCACGATGAGCGGTCCGAGGACTCCGGCCGTGGACCAGGCGGTGAGCAGCCGGCCGTGGATCGCGCCGACCTGGTAGGTCCCGAACAGGTCCTTCAGATATGCGGGGATCGTCGCGAAGCCGCCGCCGTAGAAGGACAGGACGACCAGCGCGCAGAGGATGAACAGGGGCTTCGACGAGTCCCCGAACAGGGCGATGAGCGCGTACATCAGAGCGCCGACGCCCAGGTAGACGCGGTACGTGTTCTTGCGGCCGATGAGGTCGGAGGTCGACGACCAGCCGATGCGGCCCGCCATGTTGGCCGCCGACAGCAGGGCGACGAAACCGGCCGCCGCCGACGCCGACACCGGTGCGGAGGTGTCCGCGAAGAAGTCCGTGATCATCGGAGCGGCCTTCTCCAGGATGCCGATCCCGGCGGACACGTTCATGCACAGCACGATCCACAGGCACCAGAACTGCGGGGTGCGCACGGCGTCGCGGGCGGAGACCTGCACTCCCCCGACAGCGCTCGGTGCACCCTCCACGTGCCTGTCGCCGCGCGGCACCCGCACCAGCAGCACTCCCAGCGTCATGAACACGGCGTACGTCACACCGTGCACGAGGAACGCGAGCGCGATCCCGGAGCCTTCGGAGCCGAACGACTCCAGCATCTGCGCGGACAGGGGCGAGGCGATCAGCGCACCGCCGCCGAAGCCCATGATGGCGATCCCGGTGGCCATGCCCGGCCGGTCCGGAAACCACTTGATCAGCGTCGACACGGGTGAGATGTACCCGATGCCGAGGCCGATCCCGCCGACGAAGCCGTAGCCGAGGACGATCAGCCAGTACTGCTGCGTGGCGGCGCCCAGCGCGGAGACGAGGAAGCCGGAGGAGAAGCAGACCAGTGCCACGGTCATCGCCCAGCGCGGACCGTTGCGCTCCACGAGTGTGCCGCCGAACGCGGCCGACAGACCGAGCATCACGATGGCGACCTGGAAGGGCAGCGCGCTCTGTGTGCCGCTGAGGTCGAGCGCTGATTCGAGCGGCGGCTTGAACACGCTCCAGGCGTAGGCCTGGCCGATGGAGAGGTGGACCGAGAGCGCGGCGGGCGGCACCAGCCAGCGACTCCATCCCGGGGGAGCAACAGGAGGACTCATGATCCCGGACGGTAGGAACGGTGAGGGGAGTTGAGAAGGCGTCGCGTCGACCGTATGCGGTGAGCGGTATCCCGGGCGCGACGAACGGTCGGACGGACGGTTCCCGGGCCGGATCCCCCAGCGGGAAATTCCTTTGACCGGACCGGCCGGCAGCGGATACGTTGCGCCGCGTGACCTCCCACTGCTTCTCCGCGAACCGCATCCGCCGCGCCTGAGCGCGGCGACGGCCCTTCCCTCTCGCCGCGCCCGTCAGTCCCTTCCTTCCAACGGGCACGGAGATTTCCCATGTTCACCCGCTTCACGGAGCTCGATACGCTCCTGACCGGCTTCACCCACGCGGTACGCGACATCCTCGGCGACACGTTCGTCGGCGCCTACGTCCAGGGCTCCTTCGCACTGGGTGCCGGTGATCTGCACAGCGACTGCGACTTCATCGTCGCCACCACCACGCTTCCCCAGGGGGAGGCGGCGAGGGAGCTGCGCCGTCTCCACGACGAGATCCCGACCCGTCCGGGCTTCTGGACCCAGCACATCGAGGGCTCGTACGCCGACACCGCCTCCCTGCGGGGCATCGACGGGCTCGGTGTGCCGTGGCTGTTCTGCGACCACGGTCACCGTGAGCTGATCTGGGACAGCCACTGCAACAGCCTGCACACACGCTGGATCCTCAGGAACCACGGCATCACGCTCGCCGGTCCGCCGATCGCGGATCTCGTGGACGAGGTGCCTCCGGACGCGCTGCGCGACGCGATGCGTACCGACCTGCCGGAAGTGCTGAGCGGCATCAGGACCTGGGCGTCCTTCGATCTCGCCTGGACCCAGCGCTACACCGTCACGACCTACTGCCGCGTGCTGTACTCCCTGCACACGGGCAGGGTGGCCTCCAAGCGCGGTGCCCTCGACTGGGCGTACCGGAACCTCGAACCGAGGTGGCGCCCGCTGCTGACGCAGGTGAGGGACGACCGCGAACGGGGCTGGGACCCTGCCGACCCGCCCCGGCCGGGCAGCCTCGAAGCGACGTACGCCTTCGCCGCGTACGCGGAGTCGTTCGGCGGCTGACGCGCCGAGTGGTCCGGTCCGGCACCTGCCCGGGGCGTTCCGCGGGCAGGTGCCGGACCGCCGTGCCAACATGGCTGCCGAGCCAGGGCGTTGAGCGGTCGGCAGCCGGGCACTGCCGGCCGTTCACACCTCCGCCCATGCGCGCAGGAGCTCCTCGCGCTCGCGCGGTTTCGGTGTGCCGCGGCCGCTGTTGTGCCGGCCCCAGGCCACGAGGGTCGCTGGCTCGGCCGTACCCGCCACGAACCGCGCCAGCACGGACTGGGACAGGGCGATTTCCTCGGAACCGTAACCACTGGCCGCCGCCGGCACCGGCACGTCCTCCGTGGCGTCGGCCGTCACCAGACGGAGCGTCATCTCCGGCGGCCCGCTGCCGAGTCCCGCCCCCGCCGAGAGCAGCGCCTCCACCGCCAGGCCCAGCCGCGCGCCGATCGTTCCCCGTACGGTCACGCCCTCGACGGTCGCGGAGCGCAGATCCGCCCACGTCCAGGCGCGGGAGCCGTCGGGGTCGACCGCCTCGACCCCCTCGGTGTCGAGGCGGACGCATCGCCCGTCGACCGCCGGAGGGGAGCCCACGTACACCGAGTCCTCGGTGATCCAGAACAGTCCGACCATCGCCATGTTCTCTCCCGCCTCGTGCGTCCGGCACAACGCCCGCGGGTGAAGCAGCCCGACGACGACACCCCGCCACCCCACCGCTCCCCGGGTGGTGCACGGTGCCGGGCCGGGCACGCGGCCCGCAGACGCCGCCGGGGCGGGGACGAGGGCACCACCCTGCGGCGGGGGCCTCCCCGTCCATCGTCCGGCCGGCAGCAGGCGACCGGCAAGTCGGCGGGACGGCGGCCGGCGGTGGCCGCCGCCCCGGGTCACGGACGCGGTGACACCGCGGTGCAGGGACTTCCGGCGGGTGCCGGCCCTGGCCAGTACACGGCCTGTACCGGCCCAGGTCAGAACGTGGCCCGTACCGGCCCGGGTCAGGACGCGGAGTGCGCCGGCCGTGGTCGGTCCGGTCAGTCCGCGGCGTGTACCCGGGCGCCGCCCACGTACGTCCCCACACAGCGGATGCCGTACAGCTCGCCCGGGTCGACGGCGAACGGGTCGCGGTCCAGGACCGCGATGTCCGCGAGCCGCCCGGGGGCGAGGACGCCGGCCTCGTCCTGGTGGTTCACCCAGGCCGAGCCCGCCGTGTAGGCGGCGAGCGCGTCGGTGAGGGTGAGGCGCTGGTGGGGCAGGAACGGGGGTCGCGGCTCGGGCTCCCCCAGCTCCTCGGGCCAGACCCGGCGGTTCACGGCGACATGGATGCCGTGCATCGGGTCGGGGCTGGAGACGAACCAGTCGCTGCCGGCCGCGAGCGTCACCCCCGCCGCGTGGAGCGCGCCGAAGGGGTACTGCAGAGCGCCGCGTTCCGCACCGAGGAAGGGCAGTGTGAGGTCGTCCATGGCGGGTTCGTGGGCGGCCCACAGCGGCTGGATGTTGGCGGTGGCGCGGAGGGTGCGGAAGCGCGGGATGTCGTCGGGGTGGACGACCTGGAGGTGGGCCAGGTGGTGCCGGTTTCCGGTGTGGCCATGGGCGGCGACGGCGGCTTCCAGGGAGTCCAGTGCCTCGCGGACGGCGCGGTCGCCGAGGGCGTGGAAGTGGATCTGGAAGCCTTCGGCGTCCAGGCGCACCGCGGCCTCACGGAGCAGGGCCGGTTCGACCATGGACAGTCCGCGGTTGTCGCCGGGGCAGCCGCAGGAGTCCAGGTAGGGCTCCAGCATGGCGGCGGTGAAGTTCTCCACGACCCCGTCCTGCATGATCTTCACGCTGCCCGCGGTGAACCGTCTCCCGCCCCCCGCGGCCGCCTTGGCCCGTCGTGCGAGCAGCGACTCGATCTGCTCCGGGCCGGCCTCCCGGTCCCACCAGAGGGCGGCGCGGACGCGGGCGGTGAGCGATCCGTCGGCGTCGGCTGCGAGGTAGGTGTCGAGGGGGTCGGGGTAGCCGCCGTACGCACCGACCAGGGCGTCCTGCCAGCCGGTGATGCCGAGCGAGTGGAGGTGCGTCTGGGCGGCGAGGAGTCCGGCGCGGGCCCTGGCGGCGGTGACCGGCGGGGTCCGGTCGCCCACCAGGCCCATCGCACCCTCGTGCAGCACACCGGTCGGCTCGCCGTCCGGGCCGCGTTCGATGCGGCCGTCGGCCGGGTCCGGGGTGTCGCGGCATACACCGGCCAGGGCCAGCGCGCGGGAGTTGGCCCACGCGGAGTGCCCGTCCCTGACCGGGAAGTACGCGGGCCGGTCGGGTACGACGTCGTCCAGCAGTCCGCGCGGTGGCAGTCCGCCGGGGAACGCGTCGAAGGACCAGCCGCTGCCGACGATCCACTCCTCTTCCGGATGCGCGTCCGCGTATCCGCGGATGATCCTGCTGTAGGCGTCGGCGTCCCGCGCACCCGACAGGTCGCAGCCGAGCATCCCGATGCCCGCGATGACCGGGTGCACGTGCGCGTCGGTGAATCCGGGAAGCGCGAACCGGCCGTCCAGGTCGACGACTTCGGTACCGGCGCCCACGAGCTCCCGTATCTCGCGGTCGCTGCCGACGGCGGTGATCCGGTCGCCGGTGACCGCGAGCGCCGAGGCACGGGCGCGGGCCGGCCCGGCGGTCCACACGGTGCCGTTGAGGAGGACGAGATCGGGGGCGGTGCTCATGCGGAGACTCCAGGGGACGGGGACGGGGACGGGGACGGGGAAGGGGATTCGGGTGCGGGCTCGGGTGCGGTCGGGGCCGATGACGGGGACGGGGGCGCGGGTGGGAGCGGGGCCGCGGGCTCGGTGAAGTAGGCGGCCTTGCGGCGGTAGCGGGTCCAGAGGGCCGCCGGGACGCCGAGGAGGACGGCGCCGAGCGGGAGGGCCGTGAGGAAGCGCCCGTTCTCCGGGTCGAAGGCCATGTGGTCGACGGACGTCCACTGCTGGTGGGCGACCAGGCCACCGAGGAGCAGCAGCGCCGTCCCCCCGAGCGCGGGCAGCACACCCACGGCGAGGACGTCGCGGAGGCGTCCGCCGCGCAGTTCGTGCCGGAAGGTGACCACGCACGCCCAGCCCCCGATGCCGTACATCAGCGACACCAGGATGCCGACCGAGTTGACGACCGCGAGGACGACTTCGGAGAGTCCACCGACGGCGAGTCCGGCCACGGAGAGCGCGACGGCGAGCCCGGCGGTGCGCAGGGTGGAGGTGACGGGGGTGCGACGGGTCGGATGCAGCCGGGCCCAGCTGGGGCCGAGCACCCCGTCCCGGCCCATCGCCAGGGTGAGCCGGGACCCGGCGATGACCGAGGACTGCATGCAGGCGACGGTGGCGGCGAGCATCGCGGCGACGGCGGCGATCGCGCCGCCGGTTCCGTAGAAGGTGCGGGAGAGTTCGGTGATCCCTGCGAGGGGGTCGGCGAGTTGCCCCGGGGTGAGCGCGTGCAGGAAGCCGGTCGCGCCGATCAGGAACAACACCATGGTGACGACGATCGCGATCAGGCCGGCCCGGCCCGAGGACCGCGCCTCGGCGTTCTCCTCCACGACGCTGAACGCGCTCTCCCAGCCCCAGAACATGTAGGCGGCGAGCACCGTCGCACTCAGCAGGGTGAGCGTGTCGGGGAAGGCGAACGGAGAGAACCAGGACGCCTGTACGGGCGCGGCGTCCCCGCGGGCGAAGGCGGTGCCGACGACCGTCAGGACGACCACCGCGGACAGGCCGAGCAGCACCGACTGCACGGCGGTCGCGCCCTTCACACCGCGCACCGCGCCGACGGCGATGAGTCCGGTCCAGAGCAGGCCGGTGAGGGTGACCGCGAGGCTGGACTCCGTACTGAACAGCCCTGCCTCATGGGCCAGTTGGAGAGTGAACTGTCCGGTCAGCCGGCCGGCGTAGGAGAGGAACATGATGTTGGTGGCGACCGCGGTCCAGCCGGTGAGGTAGCCCGTCCAGGGACCGAGGGCGCGGCGGACCCAGATGTACGCGGTACCGCAGTCGGGGTCGCGGGCTGCGAGGCGGGCGTAGCCGCCGGAGACGGCGAGGATCGGGAGCGCGGCCAGCAGGAACGCGGCGGGCAGCGAGGTGCCGGCGACGGCGGCGAGGAAGCCGAGCCCGATGCCGATGGAGACGGTGGGGCTGATGTTGGCGAGGGCGATGATCACGCCGTGGTGGGTGCGGAGGGTCTTGCGGAACTCGTCGTGACGGGGGGTCTGGCCGTCGTCCATGCGCGGTCCTCCTCGGTCCGGGGTGAGGGAAGGAAAGCGCCCGCCGACCGATTAAGTCAACAGTGTGGGAAAAATATGTTCCCGGGCGTCGGCGCGGACTTGCCCCGGGGTGCCGCGGGCTGATCTCATCGGCCGCATGGCATCGGATGGCGCGGCGGTACGCGGCAGGGGGCGGCCGCCCAAGGTGGTCCTGGACGCGCGGATCATCGTCGACGCGGCGCTCGCGCTCTGCGACGAACACGGCGTGGAAGCGTTGACCGTGCGGAAGCTGGCGGCCCGGCTCGGCGTGGACCCGTCGGCGCTGTACCGGCACGTCGAGGACAAGGACGAGCTGCATCTGCTGCTCGCCGACCGGCTCTTCGAGGAGGTCCTGGAAGCCTTCTCGCCCACCCCGGGCGACTGGCGGACGACCCTGCGGGACCTCGCGCTCAGCACCCGCGAGACGGCCCTGCGGCATCCGGCGGCCGCGGTCGTCGCCACGTACCGGACCACGCGGCGACCGGCGGAGATGCGGATCGTCGAGCACATCCTGACCGCCCTCGCCGACGCCGGCTGCGACCCCGCGCAGTCGGCCCTCCTGCACCGCGTGTACGGCGACTTCACGCTGGCCTGGTCCGGAATGGACGCCGCCTTCGCCACCCTGGATCCGCCGGCGCAGGCGGGCGACGAGGCGGCCTGGACCCGCGAGTACGTGGCCGCCGATCCGGCCCGCTACCCGTCGATCGCACGCAGCTCGGCGCACATGGCGACGATGACGGGCGAGCGGGTCTTCCGGGCGGCGCTGGAGGTACTGCTCGACGGACTGGGGGCGCGGATCGGGCGGGGCGGGGGTACACCGGTCGGCTGAGGGGGCCGCGGACGCCCGTGCCCGACGGCAGCGGGGCTCATGCCGACGGGCGCCTCGGAACCGCCCGAACCGAGAGCACCGCGACCCCTCCCGCCGCATGCCCGGGAGACACCCGTGCCCGACGGCAGCGGGGCTCATGCCGACGGGCGCCCCGGGACCGCCCGAACCGAGAACACCGCGACCCCTCCCGCCGCATGCCCGGGAGACACCCGTGCCCGACGGCAGCGGGGCTCATGCCGACGGGCGCCCCGGGACCGCCCGAACCGAGAACACCGCGACCCCTCCCGCCGCATGCCCGGAGGATGCCCGTGCTACCGGCGAGTGCCCCGCACGGCCGGGCCGACGGATGCGGCGTCCGCGGATGCCGAGTCCGCGGACGCGCCGTCGACGGCTGCGGCGTCGGCGGACGCGGGTCCCCCGAACGCCACGCCGACGGACGCGCTGCCGGCGAGTGCCGCGCCGGCCGCGGACGCCCGTTGTCGTGGGAGCGCCGGGTCGCCCGGCCCGGCATCCCCGGCGTCGCACAACGTCACGGTGATCACGGAGAGGGGCGGAACGTCCAGATGCCAGAAGGCCCGGGCGGGTGCCGACAGGACGTGGACCAGTGCGGCGCGGACGACGGGCGCCTCGGTGATCGCGAGCACGCGCGCGTCGTCGGGGAGGGACCCGAGCCATGCCGCCGTCCGCCGGCAGAGCCCGGCGACGGACTCGCCCCCGTGCGGTGCCGCGTCGGGGTCCGTCAGCCAGGCGGAGAGGCCGTGGGGGTCCCCGGCCGCGATGTCCGCGCGTGTGCGGCCGGTCCACCTGCCGTAGTCGATGTCCCGCAGGGCGTTCTCGGGCGTGGCTGCCGCGCCCACGGCCTCGGCGGTCTGCGCGCAGCGGATCGACGGCGCCCGCAGGGCCAGGGAGTACGGCGGCAGCGCCGCTTTCACGGAGGCGGCCCCACGCCGGCCGCGCTCGTCGAGGGCGCAGTCCCCGAAGGCCGGGTCAGGGCCGCCTGCCCCGGGGGTTGCGCACAGGAACGTCAGTCGCACGGTCACGACCCCGACCTCCTTCTCCGATCGGCCCGGCACACCGCCGACCTGTCATGTGATCCGGCGGGCGGGCTTGGTGGCGCTGTACAGCAGGTACTCCAGCGGGCCTCGCCGGAAGAAGCGGGTCCACAGGAGCGCCGACCCCATGGCCACGACCGCGAACCCGAGGAGGACCGGCAGCGCGGCCCACTCGTCACCGTCGAACGTACCCAGCAAACGGATGGCCATGATGTGGGCGACGTAGGCGGTCAGGGAAATCGAGCCGACCGCGGCGAGCGGTGCGAGGAGCCGGACGCGGGGGCCGGCGAGGCGTACGGCGAGGAAGCAGCCGGCGAGGACGGCCAGCGCGACGCCCAGGTTGCCGACGATGGACCAGGTCGTCTGACTGTGCGGGGAGGCCACCAGCAGCCAGGCCGGGTGCCCGGGGGCGAACTCCTCGCCGACCGCGTCGGACCACCACGCCGAGGCGGCGGGGCCCCCGTCCGTGGCCGCGCTCACCCCCGCCAGGGCGCCCGGGACCGCGTGCAGGGCCAGCCACGATCCCCCGTAACCGATCACCGCGAGCGCCGCACCGGTGCCGGCCAGCTTCGTGAGCACGTCGCGTCGCGTGAGGTCGAGCCTGGCCACCGCCATACCGGCCACGACGAAGGAGAACCACGTCAGCGCCGGGTACTCACCCGTCACGAAGAGTTCCAGGAGGCCGTCCGAGCCGGTGAGCCGTGCGAGGGGGTCCAGGCCGACGACGACATCGGACCGGTCCCCGACGTCGGCCGCGGCTCTGAGCCCGTACAGAACCTGGGGCATGACCAGGGCGGTCGAGGCGGCGATCAGCGTGAGGGTCCTGGCGCTCAGCCGGTACAGCGGGAGGGCCAGCACGAAGAGCAGCCCGTAGAAGGACAGGATCACGTCGACGTCGGTGTCCAGCAGGACCAGTGCGTACCCCAGGGCCATCAGGACGGCGGCACGGATGAGGACCCGTCCGATCGCCTGGCGGCCGCCGCGCCCCGTGCGCGGCTGCGGGCGGCCCGTCAGGAGGACCAGGGTGAAGCCGGCCAGCAGCGCGAACAGCGCGGACGAACGGCCGCGCGCCACCTCCATGACCCAGCCGAGCGGTCCGCCCACCGACGGATCGGGACCGACGTGCGCGGCGAACATGCCCAGGATCGCCAGTCCGCGGGCGAGGTCGAGGCCGATCATGCGGCCCGTCGACGGCGCGCGGAAGGGCGAGTCGTCCGCCGGTTTCGCGGACGGCACGGCCGGAGCGAAGACGTGTCCCATTGGTCATCACAATTCGAGAAACATACGGATTCAACCACCCGACGGACGGCCGGACCGCCCCCGCCGACCGACGGGGGTCGTGTACAGGATTCGGGGAAAGAGCGGGAACAGCACCGCCGACGGCCCGGAATGACACCAGTGGATCCGGCGGAAGCCGGCGTGTCACGTCACCGGAATTCGGGACTTGCCCCGGGCCGCGGACCGCGGGACAGGGCGGCACTGGGCGAGATGGGCGGCAGTACCGCACGGGAATCGGCCCGCAGAACGCGCCGCCCGTGTCAAGCCCCGAACTCCAGTAGCAGGACAGAAATCGCCCGATCGTGCCTACTGGAAGAGGAGGCGATTGAAAACGGAACCGTGGCGTTTCCCGCCACGACCTCCGACAGGAATCCAAAAGCGCGACCCCGAAGGAAACAAGGCGTGGGCCGCATGACCGCAGGTGAACTACTCATGAATTCATGGATTGACGACCGGCCCGGCATTTTCGACCTTGAGACGTTCGGGTCATCGGCATGCGCTCACGGTCGGGGCCGGGACTGCCGCGGAGCGGCGGCGCTGACGGTCCGCGGCGGCCGCCACATCCGGGAGGGCCTGTCGTGACCTGCAACAACTTCGAAAGGTCCGCTGCCGGGACCGCTACGGCGCCCCGAGCCGACTCATCGGCTGCGGGCGGCGGGGAGTCGCCCACCGAGGAGCTGCTGGCCGAGGTGCTGGCGGGCGTCCTGCGCACCGAGCACATACCGCTCGACGGACACTTCTTCACCGACCTCGGCGCCGACTCCATGGTCATGGCCCAGTTCTGCGCCCGCGTCCGCAAACGCGACGACCTCCCCTCCGTGTCGATGAAGGACGTCTACCAGCACCCCACCCTCGAGAGCCTGGCGGCCTCGCTGGACCCCGAGCCGGCACCGGCGGAGGAGGAGACGGACACCGGCGCCGCGCCCCGGCCGGACGGGGCTGCCGAGGCGCTGCTGGCCGAGGTGCTGGCGGGCGTCCTGCGCACCGAGCACATACCGCTCGACGGACACTTCTTCACCGACCTCGGCGCCGACTCCATGGTCATGGCCCAGTTCTGCGCCCGCGTCCGCAAACGCGACGACCTCCCCTCCGTGTCGATGAAGGACGTCTACCGCAGCCCGACCATTCGCGGCCTCGCTGCGGAACTCGACTTTCCGCAGGCCGCACCGGCCGGCACGGCCGCCCCCGGCCAGTCCGGTGCCGCCATCGGGGCGGCGTCCGGAACGGCAGCCGTGGTGGCAGCCGGAACGACGGGCGGAGCGGTCTCCGCGCCGGCGTCCGGCACGACGGCCGAGGCCGATGCCCACCCGGCGGAGGTGCCCGCCAGGGTGCGCACCGGGCAGTACGTGCTGTGCGGTGCGCTGCAGCTGCTGTTCTTCCTCGGCATGTCCTTCGTCGCGGCTCTCGTCCTGACAAGCGGATACGAGTGGATCCGGGGCGGCTCGGGAGCCGCCGGCATCTACCTGCGGTCGGCGGTGTTCGCGGGCGTGGGCTTCACCGCGCTGTGCTGCCTCTCCGTCGTCGCCAAATGGCTGCTGGTCGGGCGCTTCCGGCCCGGGCGGTTCCCCGTGTGGAGCCTCGGCTATCTGCGCTTCTGGTGCGTCAAGTCCCTGATCCGTACCAGCCCGATGCGACTCTTCGTCGGCACGCCGCTGTACGTGCTGTACCTGCGTGCGCTGGGCGCGAAGATCGGCCGCAACGTCGCGATCTTCTCCCGCAACGTTCCGGTGTGCACCGACCTGCTCACGGTCGAGGAGGGCACCGTCATCCGCAAGGACGTGTTCTTCGCCTGCTACCGGGCGCACGACGGTGCCGTCGAGACCGGCCCCGTCACCCTCGGCCGCGACGTCACGGTCAGCGAGCAGACGGTCCTCGACATCGGCACCTCGATGGGCGACGGTGCGCAGCTCGGTCATGCCTCCTCGCTGCACGGCGGACAGCACGTGCCCGCGGGCGAGTCCTGGCACGGCTCCCCGGCCCAGCCCACCACCACGGACTTCCGCGCCGTCGAGGCCGCCCCGTGCGGCGGTCTGCGCAAGGTCCTCTACACGGCGGCGCAGCTCCTGCTGCTGCTGGGGGTGTACCTGCCCCTCGCGCTGGGCGGTATCGGTCTTCTCTTCGCCGTACTGCCGCAGCTGGACGCAGTGCTCAGCCCCGAACCGGTCCTCACCAGCCCCGGGTTCTACCTCGATGCGCTGATCGCCTCGTTCGCGGCCTTCTTCGGCGGCCTCCTGGTGGCGCTGGTCACCGTGAACGCGGTGCCGCGGCTGCTGCGCCCGGCGATCAAGCCGGGCAGGGTGTACCCGCTGTTCGGGGTGCACCACGGCCTCCAGCGGGCCCTCACCCGGATGACGAACCTCAGGTTCTTCGTCCTGCTCTTCGGCGACAGCTCCGCGATCGTCCACTACCTGCGCTGCCTCGGGTACGACCTGTGCCGGATCGAGCAGACGGGCTCGAACTTCGGTTCGCTGGTCAAGCACGACACCCCGTACCTCAGCCGGGTCGGCACCGGCACGATGGTCGCCGACGGCCTGTCCGTCATCAACGCCGACTTCTCCAGCACGTCGTTCCGCTTCTCGCCGTCCTCGATCGGATCGAGCAGCTTCCTCGGCAACAACATCGTCTACCCCGCGCGCAGCCGCGCCGGAGACGACTGCCTGCTGGCGACCAAGGTCATGGTGCCCATCGACGGACCGGTCCGCGAGGGCGTGGGCCTGCTGGGCTCGCCCAGCTTCGAGATCCCGCGCACGGTCATGCGCGACAAGCGGTTCGACCACCTCGCCACCGGCGACGAACTGCGCCGCCGCCTGGGCGCGAAGAACAAGCACAACACGTTCACCGCGGCCCTGTACCTGCTGATGCGCTGGATCCACTTCTACGTCGTCGCGCTCATCGCGATGACCGCGGTCGACCTCTACCACACCCACGGGGTCACGCCGATCGCCCTGGCCAGCCTGGTCACCCTGGTGTTCACGGTCGTCTACTACGCGCTGGTCGAACGGGTCATCACGCGTGTGCAGCCGCTGAAGCCGCTGTACTGCTCGATCTACGACCCGTCCTTCTGGCGTCACGAACGCTTCTGGAAACTGACGACCCACCGGTACATGCAGCTGTTCAACGGCACCCCGTTCAAGAGCGTGGTCTGGCGGCTGCTGGGGGTCCGGATCGGCCGGCGGGTCTTCGACGACGGCTGCTCGCTGATCGAGCGGTCCCTCGTCACCATCGGCGACGACTGCACCCTCAACGCGGGCACCGTGATCCAGTGCCACTCCCAGGAGGACGGCGCCTTCAAGTCCGACCAGGCCACCCTGGGCGCCGGTGTGACGCTCGGCGTCGGCGCCTTCGTCCACTACGGCACCACGGTGGGCGACCACGCCCGGATCGCCGCCGACTCCTTCCTGATGAAGGGCGAGGAGGTGCCCGCCCGGGAAGGCTGGGGCGGCAACCCGGCCCGGGAGGGCGTGGCCGTGATGCG